>CAZUQR010000015.1:0-47877 GCA_964622605.1 uncultured Planctomycetia bacterium | reverse complement strand
ACGACGTCGGCATACGAGTCCCACCGGCCGGCCTGGGCGAGGTTGGCAAGGGCCTCCTGAACCTTCAAGAATCCATCCAATGCCTTTTCTTTTGTCAGCCCGTCGTCTCCCGCCGGCGAGGAGCTCACAATCCCGAAAGAAGCCTTCTGCAGACGCCGTGTCTTGGACTCTTCCACTCTCCTGAGATAGCGCACGTGGGCCGCCGCTGGGATCTGTGCCTCGATCTGAGAAAGAGCATCTTCTACCTCCCGGCGGATCCGGATACGCCCCCCATATGCCTGCCAAAACAGCGGTTCGGAAGCCAGATGCAAGTATTGCTGCTTGGCCTTCAGCCAGTCATATTGCTTAACCGTCAATCCCCCCAGAACACTCCTCTCAAAATTCAAGCCCGAACAATCAATTCCATACCCCTCCAAGAAATTGATCTTTGTCAATAGATTCTCTCGCTGCCAGTCCAATAATTTCGGATGTTTCCATCCCCCCGGCAACCGGTCATTCACCTCAAGCACCGCGATCTTATAGGGAATCATTAATTCAATGGCAGCCAGTGTCCGGTCGACCGACACGGAATCCCTGTTTATAACCTCTTTGGCGTGCTCCCTCAAGAGCTCTTTCTTGGCGGTCAACCATTCTGCCAGAGGAGAGAACGGCCTGTCCTTCTCGGCGATGAGTCTGTCGATGACTTCATAATAGGTATATTTGTAAGCGGATGGCAGGCGGGAAGCGAGCGAATACGGGACGATCCAGCCAATTCCTACCATTTCGGCGCGTTTTTCTTCGATCCGGTCAATCAACTCCCGGATCTCTTTAAGGAATTCTTGTATCCTCAGTCCCCCCACATGGGGTACCTCTTCAAGCGCTCCTTCGACCTTTCTGAGCGACGTGACCACATATTGTTTCGTCAAATATTCCAATCCCCAGTGCAGCATATAGGGAGGAACAGCATCTCTGTATTCTCGTATGATCTGAACGAAGCGGTCTTTGGCCTTTTCTATCTCTGCGGCCAGCGCTTCCTTCTCTTGCAGGCTCATGGGGGCTTCGTGAGTTATGTCGCGATATCTCTGGATCAGGGCGGACCCCAAGACGCGGCCGAAACGGAGTACGCGCCGGATATCCTCCTGCGAGAAGCTTGTGGGCCATATCTCCTGATATGCGATGCTATCGTGGACTATTCTCGCCGCCTTCATAATCTCCGATGGTTCGGTCAACTTCATCATCTGCCGTGCGACTTCGATCATCCTGTTCTCCTGCCAGGAGTCCAACCCCTGCCTCCACTGTGTCGCTTTCTGCTCCCAAGAAACGGAGCCGTCGTCCGCCCCCTCCGATTCGGAGCCATTCTTTTGTACCGGCGAGCTTGACGCGAGCGGCGTCGAAGGAGAGACGAACGAGGAGACGGCAGAAGAACGATGGCCGACGACGGCCGCCTCCTCAGCCGCCGGCGAGGAGGCGGGTGAACCTGCCGAAATATCATACGCGACTACCCGCTTACCATCCTCGAGGACCAATAATCTGCCATCCTTTGCTATGGCTATGGCCTCCGTGTTTCCGAGTTGCGAATACTCATAGATCCTTTCCGTCTCTGAATCCAGCACCATCAGGCCTCTTAAGGCACCCCAGATGGCTGCCACGATATACCCTCGGTACCCTATAATATCTTCCGCGATGTAGCTGCCGGATGCCCATCCCTTAAGAACAGGCGTATAGGTATGAGGCAATTTGTATTCATTCACTATCTCGAGATCATCCAACCTGAAGGAAATGAGACTGGCATCGCTTGCCTCTTGGAGATTATTCGTAACGGCCGCCCATAATCTATTATCGACGATAGCCAACCGCGTTCCCTTCCCCGGGAAACATCTTTCCTGCTCAAGGTTCCCTTCAGGGCCAAAGACAAACAGCTTCCAGTTTTTCAATGGTTCATGGCCTTGCCTCTCTTTGAAATCTGCTATATAAACTCTTCCTGTCCGTTCATCAACAGCGATGCCGGTGGGAACATCGGGGCTTATCTTGTCCCTGCCCAGCTCGCCGATCTTCCGGGCGCCCGGCCTATTCAACTCGTGCACGTCCACCCGTCGGTAATTTGGAATATAAATGACCCCTTTGTTATGATCGAAGGCGAACGGGCCTAAACTTGAATTATAGAATGTATCCGATAAGTCCAAATATCTTCCTTGCGGATCAAAGACCATGACGCCATCACCACCGCCTATAAATATTCTTCCCTCCTGATCTACCGCCAAAGAGTATGAACAACTCAGGAATTTATCTCTGAGGACCGATCCGTTCAGCAGCCAATCGACTTTCTCCTCTAAAAGATGGGGCAAGCTGCCTGCCCTGCCGATATTCCCGATGATCACCGCAAAATTCGGGTGCTTCTTTTTTCCTTTCAATTCCGGCGGCACTTCGTCAATGAGCACCCTTCTGTTGGCAAAAGTGAACGGCGCCCCCCTGGCCGAGATGCCATCTCGACCAGAGACCGGCGAGGAGACGAGTATTTCTTCGGTGCCGGCCCTGGCCTTTTGCCGGACATGGACAAAACGGCCCTGCTCTCCTTCGGGATACAACCGGACGAGGACATTGCCCCATTTACGCATCGTATTGGAGGCAAACCTCCTGTGCCAGACATACCTGGCCCCTGTCCTCGTCAAGACCTCCCTTAGCTGCTCTTTAAAGCTTCTGCCGTCGACATAATCATAGGTAAGACAGAATCCGCCAACGGGGATGGCGCTGTTGATATAGGGCATGAAACGGTCATACGCGGCCGGCAGCCGGCTGCCGGGGCGTTGATAATAATGGATACGGCCTGTTTCAACGACATTTTTTAATAGCGTCGGCCAATCTTCGTATCTGGAGACGGAAGGCGTCGCCTGGACAAAGATCAGGCTGTAGCGCTTCGATCGGCCTCGGTCATAAGCGCGGGGATGGGCCCACCTGAAACGGATCTCAGGATAGAAATCATGGCCGCCGTAAGCGCCAATCTCTATTTCGAACGGGCTCAGCTTCATGGCCTTCAATTGTTGCATGATGCGTTCGGCCCTCGACATGGGCGCGTCGTCCGGCTGTTCCTCAAATCCGATCTCATCCCATCTCTGCAAAGCATCCCTTAAGGCAGCCACGGTCAGCGGTTGCGTGTCGACCAAGAAGGCCTCACCGGCATCGGTCAAGAGCATAAACTCCAGAATGTCCTCCCCGGCGTCCAGGCAGACCCAGGGCGTATTTCCATCGCCCGTTCCTTGCCTATGGATCCTTGCGGCCGTCGCAACCCCATAACCGACATAGGCCGGCTCCATCAGGGGGAACGAGAACCGACGGGCATGGGTGATATAATTATTTAATACCTCTTGGATGCCGGCGTCAGGCGGGACTTCGGCTAGGGGCCGCTTGGCCTGCTCGATGAGCCGCCGGGTCTCATGGACAGCCATCCGCTGACGGGTAATAAGCGAAAGCCATTCCAGATACTGCTCGACCTCTTCCACCATCTCCTGGTCCAGGACCAAGCCGCCGTCCCGAATCTCCCGGGCCTTGCCGGCCTGCCGGCCTCTTGTCTCCCGCGCGGCCCTCTTCCAAAGGCAACGGCGATAGCAATTCGTCTCCGCGGTCATGGCCCTGATCTCGTTTTCATACTGCCTGAAAAACGTCCCCGTTTCGGATTGATGGCGGGTCAAGTGGGTCAAGAGACCTGCCAGCATCAAGGGATTGGGGTCCTCCAGGAGGCAAGCCTGCAAGACCCTGAGATCATTATTTTCATCGTGGAAGCCGAGGGCCGGCATGTCGGGAGAGAGAGCCAGGACAAGGCCTTTTTTGTGAAAACCATCCAAGGCGTCCCTGATGAACCCGGCGCAACGTTTATACTTCAACAAACGCGTGCCCTGCGGGTAATTCGACTCGTCCGCCCAAAAGGCCAACCGCTCATATTCTCGCGGCCCCGCGGCGGTGATATGACAGTCCCCCAGATCAAAGAGGATCGATTCGATCAGATGGAGCTCTTTTTCTACTTTGTCCAAAAGTTCATTGAGTCTTTGAATGAAATATCTCTTCTGGAATCCTTCCTCCGCGGACAATATCCGGATGACCTCCTGGAGGCGGATAAACAAATATTCCCTGCCTTGCCTGGCTTCGTAAACGGGGACCAGGGCTCTCTCCGCCCGGACCAGGGTCCCGATGATGCTGTCGATAAAGCCGGTCGTCCTTCCCGCCTGCCTCAAAAGCGGCAAGACGCCCTGGAAGAAGAAATTGTCCGCCAGTTCCCCGCCGCCGGTGATCATCTCCAATAAGGCCTCCAGCAGGAGTATGGTCGAGGCGATATCTTCTCCCGTAAAGACGCCTACGATCGCCTGTTGGGCTATCTGATTGCGGATCTCAGTGCTGGTCAACGGGGCGACCGGCGGCCAACCGTCTTGCGCCGCCTTCATCTTGGCCATATGTTTCTTGAGCTCTCCCGTAAAAATGTTGCCCATCATGGTCATCAACAGCTTGCGCTTTTGCTTTTCGAGCTCTTCGGAGCTCTCCCCGCAAGGCAGAGCGCAAACCTTGAGAATGATCCTGTAAAGCCTCCTGATATCGTCCCCTTCATAATAATTCGCCGGATAGGGCTTAATAGCGCAATAGAAGTCGGTCTGATGAGCGACGACATATCTGACTATCAGAGGGGCGAGGCAGGGCCTGACGTCCATTTCAAAAGTGAACTCAGCTCCAAAAAAGGTCCAGATCAGGAAGTCCCTGATTTTCTTCTTTATCTTGATTTCGTCAGCGGCCGTCCTAAAGAGGGTCTTGCCCAAGCGGGTCCACTCATCGTCTTCTTTAGCCGGCGGCGTCGAGAAATCTTGTTTTTGCGCCGCCGTCCACGCCGTTCCGTCTTCAGTCTTTTTTATCTCCGGCTTGACGACCCAGTATAACTCCAATCCGCCCATGAACTCCCTGACCCTATCATTCAATTTATCTTTCTGGGCTTTATCAAACTCCGCAGAAAACTTTCTGAATCCCCGGACAAGAACAGCAACGCCATAGATACAGAAAGCGCCGCCAAACACCTCCAGATACTTCAGCAAGAGGACCGTGGAGATGCAGGAGAAGATATAGCCGAGGGCGACGGCAAGGCACGTCAAGACATAAACGTCCCTCATCTTGAGCCAAGGCTCCGGCGGCCTCTGGGGGAGTTCGAATCCCGGCATTTCATCGAGGCCGAGCCTGAGCCGATGTCCTGGGCGGCTTTCGCGGCCGCTTCCCCCCGCCCCCTCCCGTCTTCCCCTCCGCCGGCCTCCCGACCCCACCGGGGAGCTGACCGTCTGACGGCTCTTGCAAAAGATGACCGCCCGCGCCGCCTCAAAACCGGCCTGCTCGTCCCCCACAGCAATGATCTGGCTTAACCCGTCCCGGAAAAGAGCCATATGCTCAAGGAACTTATGGCAACCGGGCTCCGTTGCCAAGAGAAACGCCTCATCGGCCTCCAGCACCTGCCAGGCTTGATGCAGCGACTTTCTGGTCCCCTCTAAAGGACGCAGCGACTCCGGCGTCCGCTGATAATCAACCTTGGTAATGCTGTAATGATCTAACCACCTGACCATATCCGACATAAAGAGAGAAAACTGGATGACCGCCTCTGAACCCATATATTTTTTGGCTTTTTCGCCCAGCCCCGGCCTGGACAAATCATGGAAAACTAAAGAAGTCCCAAAGGACTCGGCATATCTCATCAGGTCAAAGATGAGTTTGGAACTCCTGAAATCGACGTTGAGAACCCTCACCCCCACCGAAAAATCATTAAGAGGGTTGACGCCGCTGCCCAGATTAAGCATCAGGCTGTTATCTCTGATGCGGCTGCATATCTCGGGCAGACGCAGAAGCCGGCTGATATTATGCTGGGAGTTTTCTTTTTCACAGAAATAATACACTGAAGGCGAGATCCATGTTTTGTATATATCCGTTGCAGGACCGTACCAGACAACCGGAACCTCTCCCTGCGCCGTCGGCCCGTCGACCGGCGAGCTGGCGCTGGCAGAGAGGACTTTCGGACCGGCGGCCGCGGGCGAGCTGGCGGCGCTAAGAGACCGAAGACCGAGGTCCCCTGTCGGGGAGGCGCCGCGCTCCGACGCCGGAGGTCCGAAGGGCCGCCCCTGGCCCGTGGACCCCGCCGCCAACCCTTCGGCGGCCAGACATGGTCTAGGAACGGACAAAGAGAAAAAACCGGCAGGTCCGGCCTCGAAAACTGTCGAGACGAAGTATCTGGCTCTTAAGGGGTTTATTCTCCTGGAAGGGGATCGGAAGGCGATGGGGGGCAAGCGCAAAGCGATGGGGGACAAGCGCAAAGCGGTGAAAAGAGTTACAGGGATCGCCCTGGGCAAGGCGCCGCTGGCGCCGATGGAAACCATATAGGCAAAGAGGTCTCTCTTAAAGAACAGGATGCCGGCGGCCGGCAGAAGCGCCGACGACGCTCCCTGCGCCGTCAGGCCTCTTGTGATCCTTGTCGTCATCGAAGGGATATGAAAACGGTGTGCCTTGAGGGGGGATGACGCCGCGCCGCCACGATTTTGGCGAGGCTCGCCGCTCTCTTGCCATGGCGCCTGGTTGCGTCGATCCCCGGCGGTCTGAGCCGGCGAGCTCACACATATTAACCCCGGCTCCTGCCGCGAAAGGAGACGGAATAACTTCTTGTAACCAAATTCCGTCGTCATACCATGATAAACCCTGTGGCGGACCAAAGGATTTGCCAACCCTCCCGTCATCCCCAGCCCTCTTACGTCGCTCATATTCCTCGAGGCGGCGCTCTGAATGTTTATTGTGTCGCCGCGATGGTTATTCCTGTCGAGTTCGATGACATATTTCACAATGCCCATCGTGGCCGCCATGCGCTTGACAGGCATCATGCGGGCGTCGGGGTCCTTGATATGTTGTTTGAAGGCCCTGGCGCGTATCTGTCCTAAAGAGCACGTGGGTCCAGCCAACAAATATCCGGGCAGCGTCACCAAGACATAATGACTGTCCGATTCTCCGCCCAGGGAAAGGCCGTGGTTTTGGGCTTCGACCGCCAGGGATGATTTGCCGGTTTTCGAGTCTCCCAAAATCAGAACACCGTCACCCGCCGGCGTGAAAAGGAGTTCGGAATAATCCGGATCCCTCCAAACCGTCAGCGATAAAGAGGGACGAGAACAAAACAGGCCGAGATGAGCCGTTAAAGGCGCGACCCACTCCATCGCCCAATCCGGCAGAATGCTCTCCAAATGATCCACCAGGCCCGGCTCTGATGAATGTGACAGGATATATTTGACCAGCGTCCTGTTGACGATCTTGCTGTCAACGGCGCCTTTGTCGCGATGGGCGATATCGACGGCCAGATACAGCTCGGTCAATATGTCGACGATACCCTGGACCTCTTCGGCGGGGGCAAAAACAGCCTGCCGGCTCTCGGAAATCTTCAGACCCTCGAGCATCATGGATGGTACGGCCGGCGAGGAGGATGCGGTCGGGGTGCGGTCTTCAGCACGGCCGGTGCTGAAGGAATCGGGGGTGCAACCCGGAAAATCATCGCGCAGGTCGTTGAGTCCACGCATCATCTTTTCAACGCTGACGCTCATCTTCAGGGCAGGCGGGATGAGACGGGAGAGCAACGCCGGATAATACAACCGATTGAGGCGACGGCGTAAGGGAGAGAATGGCTTGAGGACGCCGATGTAGAGACGCATGATCTTCAGGAAGGCCCTTAGGTCCCGGCGCTCGCTGTTGGCGCCCCAACCGCTGTAAAGATTGCCTGCCCTGGACTCGCCCAGCGCCGCCAGGCTGAGGGAATTGACTCCCGCATCCCCGCTTTCTATGACGGCGAAGCCGAAGTCAATAAAACCGGCTTTCGTATCGTCCAGAAAAACGTGAGACGGTCTCAGGTCGCGATGGTAACAGCTGTCTGCGTGCAAGCCGGCTACGGCACGGCTGATCTTCTGAAGATCGCCAAGCACATCCCCCTCCAGCACGATGGATCGCTTCCTGGAACGCAGGTGCCACAGGCGCTCCTCGACTGAAACGCCTCGCGATCCCAGGATGAGATACCTCATGGGTTGCCAGACCTCTCTATGCTGAGGGAGCCAGGAAGCTAAAAACGGCCCGTCTGCCCTATCTGTCAGGCCGCTACCAGCCAAGGTAGGAACAAAATATCCCGGGGAAGACTTTGATAGGAGCTGCGTCAAAACCCTCTGTTGCCTGTCGAGGACTTCGGGACGCATGCTGAACTTCACGTAGAAATTCTGCCCGGCATGCTCGGCCCTGGCGACAAAAGAATTGGCCCGCGCCTTGTGGACTACCTTGAAATTTCCAAGATCCCGGAGACCGACCAAGTTCGTTCGTCCTGGCCGTTCCACCCTTTCTTCTCTTCTTTCTGCCAGGGCTTGAATCTGCTCCCTCTTCAAGGCACGTTGCTTCTTCTGTTTCAATAAATACGGCAAAACAAAACAGACGAAAAATCCTCCCGCTAAAATCACAACCGAAACCGACGACGGGATAACGAAAGAATCCCCCTGCCAGCCCCCCCCGCCGATGGGCGAAGAAGACACGGACGTCTTCCCTTTCTTTAGCTCCTGTGCCCGCAGACGCAGCGCCTCTATTTCTGCGAGCCAGACATAACGGACCTCACGAGGCCTTATCTCGCTGCTCATATCCTTTTGAATGTCAGAGGAGAGAGCTGCCAAAGAATGCTCTTCCCGTAAGCCAAGAAAATCCATGAAACCGCTGATATTCTTATCCTCAAGAAATGAAAAGTGATAGATGAAGGCCCAGCGCAGGGCTCTCTTCGGGCCGCCCTGGGCCAGGGCCGCGGCATGCAAAAACCCGCTCATCATAAGCGTCGTGCCGTATCCTCCCCGGAATACGGCAAGATTCGAGAAATCCCTGCAGAAATACAGAGCAGCTGTTTTTTCGTAAATCCCCAATATCATCGAACCCGCGTTCTTATCGGGTACACCCCTTATGGTTTCAAAAAATTGCAGGCAATAGGTCGACCTCTGCAGATCGGGCCTCCACGAAAACGTATACGATCCGAGAAATTGCCTTCCCGATAGACTGTACATGCCGGCAAAGACTTCTCGACCTCCTATGTGTTGCCACCCCGCTGGCGAGCAAGCCGTCCGGCCGTACGGCTGCAGGGCGGGCGAAGAGATCGATCGCCCCTTGGGTAACTGGTCCCCCTCCTGCCAGGGGCGCATAGTCTTGGTGCCCCAGAACCAGTCGGACTCGACCGCGTCGTTCTGGTCTCTCAGATAGCCGCCGGTCGGTGAAAGACCCCAGTCCGCGAAGACGGCCGGCCGGCCCACGCACCCCTCGTGCCGCTTCCCTGAGCATCCCAGCCTGCAGAAGGAACACGATACGTGGTCCTTGCCGACAGCACTGAGCCCACTGACATCCACGTAAGAACGGCAACCGTAGACGTTCTCCCCCATCCCTTCGACCACGCGGCCGTCAGCGAACAAATGGAGGTACCCCTCATCTTCATTAAGAAAATTCCACCCTGTCACCCCGGTCCTCCTTAAAGAAGCGCGGCTTAACTCCCCCTTCCTCTCAAGCTGTAGCATGCGACCTTCCAGCGCAAGTGTTACACGATACTCAGACATAGAGAAATCCAGGTCCCGGAAGATGATGCTTTGGGCTATCCTGGCGTCGGTCGGACGATAGACGTGGTACCAGGAATACTCCCCGTCGAACCGGGCGGTGGCGCTTAAGATGTCCTCGATATTCCTCCTGAGGCCAGCGCGCCGCGCCTGTGCGGAGGAAACGACACTGAAATCGAGATCAATCGAAAACCCCCTCATCTTCTCGAGAGCGTATTCACCCAAAGACCCTATCTGCGGGACATACATGAAAAGGTTCGAGTCCTCTGGCACGAAATGCCCCTTGAAGAGCGCGACGACATCGCTGCCGTCCCGGTCAAAGACCCAATCATAGTAATGGTTGACGACATCACCATGTGTGACAAGCAATGACGCCGTCTCTTCAACCTCACGGGTCTCCTCCAGCCAGGGGAACGGGCAGGCTTCTGCCTGGATAGAGGTGGCGCCGTCGCAGTGGTCGCACTGCGTGGGACAGCCGCGCATGGGCACGACCCTGAACAATTCCCCCTCCGACCATTCTTTCAACCTGGCGATCCGGGCCTTCGTCCAAAGCCGCTTGAACCAGCCGGCCTCAGGAAGACAAAGCCTCTTGAGGAGCTCAAGTAGGTCTTCTTGTTTGGGCTCCCCGGCCAGCCGGCCGCGCGCAAACGCAGCGACCGTCCTGCTGCCCCATTCAGGGACCCGGACCATCGGCGCCATGTAGTGTTCCATCATCTCCAGTCTTACATTGACGGCAGCCTTAACAACACGCGGCAGGCCTTTCACCTTCTGTCCTTTTTGGAGTGCCAGGAAGGACAATAATCTTTTGATAGCAAGGTTGCTGGCTTTGGCGTGTTTTATAAAGGCCGGGTAATCAAACCTCCTTTGTCTCCAATCCAGCTTAAGCGGCTCGATGTCTCCTTCCCGGAGCGCCTCGAAAATGTCATTGGCAAGATCGTCGACTGTCGTTATGAGAGGAGATATGATCCGTGGGCACGATAGGAATAACCGGGCGTGTTTCTCGTAGATTTCCTCATCCTCCTCTGCCTCGAGACGTGCCTGCCGGTGCATCTTAAGGTGCCCGGAGATCGTTTCTTCATCGCTGTGCAACAACTTCCAACCTCTCAATTTCCTGGCCGCTTCGAGAATCTCTTTCTCTGTGAGCTCTTCGAAAGCAAGGTCAAAGGTCACGGGGTTCCAGAACCCGCGCGAGGGACCGCGGATGCGGTCCGTCTCTTTGAGGTACTGGGCGATGACGGACAGGTCGCTGCCGAAGAGGATAAAGTCACGCGACGCCTGGAGCCCTTGCCTATAGTTAAGGGCCCGGAAGAAGAGCTGCGCGCTGAAGGAACGCAGGCGGCCGCCCCGAACAGAGGTGCCTGTCGGCGCGGCTGCCGTATGAGGCGCAGCCGGCGAGCTGGCGGGCGAGGAGACGGACGGAACAGAAGAGAGTGGTTTCAGGGGGACGCCGGAAGGAACTGCGATGCCCTGGGGGACAGATAATACAGGCCGACCGTCGGTGCCCTTGACGACGACAATATTTTGGATCTCCGAAAGCCCGGCAAAGACCGCTCCCGCGCCAGAGAAGAGCCGCAAGAGATCTCCCTGACCAAACACGCTGTTTACTTTCAAACCAAGACCCTTCAGAAGACGGTCCACGCCCTCTGCTTCTGACTCGCTGAAATACGGACAAGAGAATATGCTTTGATACAGACGGCCGATCTTGTCAAGGCGCGCCCGCAGCGCCTGGGACCATGTCTGTCGCGGCCCGGGCAGAGGAAAATCCGCCTTCAGGTGTGATTCGAGCTCGCTGAAGGCATCACAGAGCGACGAGGCCCAGGACCTCCACGCCTTGAAACGCCTCTCCTGCCAAGCCTGTTTCTGCTCTTTGGCGTATTGCCCTTTCTCAGAATGGCGCCCCCCTGCCGATGCCCCCCGAAGGTGCATCTTTCTGAAATCCTCTAAGAAATCAAAAAACTCGAAAAGACCGTGAAGACCAAAATGAGAATAATAGAGCAGACGGAACTCATCCAGGGCGGGCCGAAGGATCGAGCCGACAACCAATGACTTGCGGTAACGCCTGAGGATGTTCAGGAAGGCCGTGGTATCGCGCTCTTCGACTACCGGCTTAAATCCGGAATACCGTCCAGCCCAGGAGGCCTGCAGGACAAGGCTCCTCGTATCTTCGTTCCAATGCCAATAACTCAAATCATCCATCTTTGCCAGGGGCAAGATCGGCGCCATAATGGACGACGCGGTAACGGGCGAGGTGGCGGGCGAGGAGACATCCGAATCCTCGGAGGAACGGACATCGCCGGATGACCCCGGAATATCACGGCCTGTCTTTGCCTTAATGGTCTTCCTGAAGATCGCCTCAACCTCCTTAACATACGCGGACATCTCAGAGAACTGCTTTAATTCTTCCAAAACCGAAGGTATCAATGTAAAAGGGTCTTGCATCTTGGGCGAAGCCAGCCATATCTTCACATTAGTGGGGCTGGCGTCTTCCAAAAGCTTCATCCAAACGTCAATCTGCTTTTGCTTAGCCTTGATCTTCTGCTGCCGGCGCAGAGTCTCGCTCTGGGCTTTGATGGCCCCATCAATCCGGTGCAGCTGAGCCGTCAGACGGTTGCGCGTCGCCTCATCCGGAAAGCCGCAGACCCTTTGGCGCAATTCCTGGGACGGCCGTAATGCGACAAGGGCAGCCTCGTCTGTCGCTGCACCAACCTTTGCCTCTAAGGCCTGGACTTCGTCCGCAACCTCTTCTGCCTCAAGGTGTTGCAGGGCTTCTTTAGCCTTTGCAAGGATGGCCTCCCACTCTGAAGAAAGCTTGTTGCGAACAGCCGACTGGGTGATGCGGCTCAGCTCCTGCCGGACATCAGGATCGTCCTGCTCCAATACGGAAACCAAGAATACCTTTCGTTTCTTTCTCTTTTTCAGTAGAGAATGGGTCTGAGAAATCGTCAAGCCAACAGCCTTGATGAGAGCCTTTTCCTTCCTTTTCAACGCCTTCAAGCGGCTCCGATAAGGCTCCAGCGATGCCCGATAACGTATCGCGCAGGCCTCCCTGATCACGGCCGGATAAGCGTCTATCTGGGCCGACAATGCCTTAAGTTCCTCATACAGCGCCTCCAGGACATCCACATCCTCATCTTTTTCAAACTTAGTGTCTGCCGCGTTCAATCGCTCCTCGAGCGGCTTGCCGAAAGCCTGATAAGCATAATAAAACGCCAAGAGCCTCCCCGCCTCCGCGGTCAGCTGTTTCTGAAATTCAATGATCTGCCGGCGTTCCAAATATTCTTCCAAATACAAGCGGGATGCCGCAACATGCTCTTGTACCCATTGATAGAAGGCCGCGACCTCATCCATCGAGCGGCGTTTGCGTGGGATAACGGGCTTCGCTCTTTCAACGGCCGCAAGATATTCCTGAACGGAGGAAAACTGCGTGATGTCGTCTCTTATCTGTTTGATATGCGCCCGGCTGACTTCCAGGCTCGCCACGACCTCCCTTTGGGCAGCCGCGTCTCTCCCTAAGCGTTGCTGGCGGGCACTCAGCTCACTTAAGCGGTCTGAGATTTTCTGTTCGCCCATCGCTTGAAATTCAGCCAGCATGCCCCTCGTTGCCTTTTTCAGGTTCGTTGGCAGATTGTCCTTTATCTGCCGGACTCTCTTCTTGAAAATCTTCACGCTTGCGATCCCAGGCAACGCTTTTTCGAGATCCTGCAACTGCTTCTTCAATCCTTCCAGTTGGGCCTTTAGAAGTCTTTGTTCGGCAGCGCGTGCCGCGTCTCTGGCCCCGGCAACACGGTCAGCCTGACGCTGCTTGAAGAAGGACTCCGCTGCATTTAAAAAGGCATTTATGACCTTGTTCACATCGGGATCCGAAGAAGGCAGCCCAGGCGGGATCAGCAGCTTGATGACCGAATGGGCTTCCTTAGCATCCTCATAAAGCGCCAGATCGAAATTTTTCAGAGTGCGCCGAAAGTTCCTGAGCCGGCGCCTCCGATCCCTCTCTGCCTGCTTTGCCTTCTTTTCCGCCTCGGCGGCCTTAATGGCCCGTATCTTTGCCTCGACGTCTATCACAAAGGTAAACCTTTCGACCGCTTTGCGGCTGATGAGGTAAAAGACGAGCGTTACGCCAAAAGCGAGCCAATTGTTGGACAGATGACTGAAGGCCAGATAGCCGACTGTTCCCACCCCTATTAGGTGCAGCGGAATAAGCCACCACCCTTTTGAGCTGCCGACCCATCGGCGCAAAAAATACGGGTATGTCTGAAGTTCCTGCTCCTTTGGTTTTTTCCTGGGAGTCTTTTTGATTTCGAACGGCCGGGCGTGACGACGGTTTTTATGTCGTGGAGAATGCGCCGGCGAGGAGACGGAACCCGTCGCCACGCCAATATGGTGCAGGAATATCAAAGATCTCCGCAATACCTGCTGCCGGGATGCCTCTCCGTTGACGTGAAGAATGGGAACGTCCTTGATGCTCTTACCCCGAATATACGGCCTGACATATTTGAAGTAACGCCAGATCCGTTTTCCCCTGATGATGGGATCAGACTCCCAGGGCCGGATCCCCTGCTGTGCCCTTCGCATCATCCTTTCGTGAGATATCCTTTTCCTCATGTAGATATGAATGACCGCCTTCAGTTGTAAGCCGGCCCCGTCCAGAAACTGCTGAAAGAGGTCTATGGGGTTGGGGTGTCGGGGATTAGAATCAAAGATGAAACCTCTTGAGAGCGCCTCGTAGGGGAGCCGTTTGCGAAGGAACTGCAAGAACACAAAATTCGGGTCGTTGAGTTGAGATAAGTCAAAATTTATATTTCTTTTGCACTCGGCCACTGTAAGCTCCCCAAAAGAGACGTGCGGCAGGCCCGTCTCCGCCGCAAGGCCACTGCCGAGGACCCCCTTGCCCGCCGCGGGCAACCCCAGAATATACACCACCGGCGGCCTATTCTCTGAATCCGCCGGCGAGGAGGCGCCGGAGACAGACCCGTCTGCCGCAGAAGCGGCGTCACGGCGCAAGTCATCTGTGATGTCTTCGATGACCGACATCAGTCTGTATTTACCCTCTTTGACCGTGATCTCAGCGTTCTTCTGCCTCGACAAGTGGTAGTAGTCGATGACGGCCTCCAGCGGAACCTGGACCTTTCCGACGACCCCGACAGGGGCAGCGTAACCGGCGGCGTACTTCTTTTTGATAGCGAAATACGTCGGCTCTATCAGCTCGATATCTTTGCCCTTGAAGAAACTCCTGTCCGGCGAACCGTGGTAGACGATCAACGAGGCCGCCTCCGGCAAAAAATGCATCAGGGACCAGGTCACGGCCCTCGCGTACCGGAGGTTCGCCTCTGCCAACAAATGATAGAGACGCCGTCGGTCATTGGGCGAGAACGTCACCAGGTCTGAGGCAAACGCGACGCCTACCAACGAAGAGATGGCTTTCAAAGCCAAAAGGACCTTCTTTTGGTAAGGGACAGCGGGGTGACCCCAGTACGTTGCTACCCTCGTATTCCAAAGCTGTGTCTCTCCGACGGTCTCAAAGTCTTTACTTTCGTTGGCAAAGGAGACGCCGCCCTGTTCTTTTATCCATTGAAGCGCGGACGTGAATTTCACCGGCTCCCTGACTGCCTCCTCGATCAACCGCAACGCCGACCTGTTGGCAATGGGATCCTTGGTAACAGTGAAAACGAAGAAAGCAAAATGGTCTACGTCGAGATCCAGAATCTTATCCGTCCAATCGAAACCCACGATGTCGTCTTCCAGTCGTCGGGATATCTCCCTGGCGATATCCTCAAGACGCCTTTTAGGTTCACCGAACTCCTTGTCCAGCTCGAGGAGCGTCTTTCTTCTTGCCGACTTGGCCGATTCTCCCTTCAGGGACACCGTGGCCACGGTCCTGGGAACGATAGCCTCATAGCGGCCGCCCACCGGCGAGGAGACGGCCGGGGGATCCTGCGGAGACCCGAGCTGTGCCGACAGGTCTTCGGCGCGGTCCCGGGATACCGTCACGTCGCGCTGGTGCACCTGTTGCAGGATGCCATAATACATCTGCGGCAGGAATTGGGGGTGCTCCTCCAAAGCCAAAGCGACCTCTTTAAAAAAGGTACGGCAGCGCCGCGGGGCCAAGAACATCTCCATCTGTTCCTCTGACTTGCTATATAGGTTCCAAAGCTCTTTCAGGCGCCCCTGCTTCGCTTCTCCTATCTGATGATCAAGGAAAATCTGGATCGCAATAGAAGCCATCGCCTGAAAGGACAACACCTCCCAGAAGAAGGGCCTGCCGGATGACAAAACGTTCATGTAAAGGATATTGGCGAGATTGTCCTGTCCGCTGACCACCGTCGGCAGATCATCACTGTAAAGGAAGAGTTCGTTGAAGAGCTTGCGGGGGACGGAGTAATCCAGGATGATGGTGACATTATTGCCCCGTGACGTGCGCACAGGCTCCAGGACAGAAGAACGGTTGCCGAACGCAAAGAGATGATAGTCGTGGGCCTGCGTCAACCGCGCGATCTCTTCATAGACGCTCTTCTCGTGGCGGCCGCACGCGATAAAGAAGGTCGTCTCTCTCCGGCGATAGGCCTCGTCTTGGGCGCGGGCGCGCTCGAATATGTCAAAATACATCCTGGCGCTTGCCGCCCTATGGATATACAGAAAACCCCATTCGGATGCGACCGTCTTCTCTAGCTCCATCTGCCCCAAGACAGTGTCCAGCATCTGCCAATTCGGGAACTTCTGGAGGATCCGGCGCCTCTCCTGGCGGATACGCTTATCGCTGCGGGGATACTTCCTCGAATACATCTCTTTTGAAACAGCCGAGACAGGGGGCGCGCCGACCTGATCGGGGCCAAAGCCCAGGTGGGCTTGGCCGTGTTCCAGAGGCCTCTGGGTGAGGCTTTCGAACCCCATCTCATAGACATAGACATGGGATCTGGCCTTGCCGCCATATCGCCTCAGGGCAGAGTGCGATATCTCCTTCTCCGTGGCGCCCAGGGCGTAGACGACCGAGACGTCGTCCTCGCCGATGATGCCATCCTGGATATCAACCCAGGAGCTGCCGGCATACCAGCCGTCTCGACTGGCTTCCTCATAAGTGCGGCACTCCCTTCCCGAGGCATTGATCACCTCAAACCCCCTGATCTCCTGACGGACCAGGGTCGGGTCGAGTCTTTTGAGGACCTTCGTCTGGGCGGCCAGGAAGAGATCCTCTGCCTGATGAAAAATCAGACGGACCTTCTTACCCGGGAACGCCGCGGTGAACACCTGGGTTGCGTTGGCAACAAAGACCACATCCCCCAGCCCCGCCATCTTCTGATGCAGGATGATGTTCACGGCGTCGAAGTCATCAGGCAGAAACAAAAGATGGGGCGCCACATACTGGACAAGCCCCAATGTCGTCCTAAGCTCCCAGCCGACATCATGTTGTACGGCCCTCAGGATATCGACCGTCCTCGCCTCATGGGCGACCGGCAAGAATAACCGCAATGTCTTGTCTTCTACCCGCGCCTGATATGCTTCCCCGGAAACAGCCACCTCGATGCGTTCGACGTCCGTTATTCTCTCATGCTGGAGCAACACATTAATGGCCCTTAAGGCCTCATAAGCCGGTATCAGGGCCCTGGCCGCCTTGTCCATATCAATCTCGGTCCGGCCCGTCACGGGGATGATCGCCTTTTCTCCCTGGACAACGGCGTCCGCCGGCGAGGAGGCGCCGACTTCGACCTGGAGAGCTGCATTTCCGGAACGCCTCTCTGTTCTCGTCACCGCCTCTTTGGGCGCCACGAAGCGCATCTGCGCGAGGAAACCGGTGCTGATGTCGCCGTCCGGGAAGGTCGCGCCCGAGCGGGCGCCGACTACGACATGGCGGCGGCCGCCGGAGAAAAGATCGAAGCGCACCTTTTTGAAATTCTTGAGCGCAAGCTGGCCGCTCTTAAAGATCCCCCGGCCCGACGGAATGCCTCCCTCTTGAGGCGCATCTATCCTGGCTGTCTGGCTGGCAAAGTCACAGCCCACGCCGTTATCCAAAGCGAAGATCTCCACAAACAGGGAGGATTTCTCCGGCATGAACCGCGCGCCAAGGACACCAAAAAAGCCCGGCGAAAGCCGCTCCTTATCCGTTTCGCCTCTGGCGTGCTTGAAGATATTAACGCCCAGCTCCGTTACGATAGAGCTGAGGGCGACATCTGCTTCGCGGGACATGCCCGCTGCTAACAATCTGGTCAGCGTGCTGTCTCTGAAAGCGGCCACTTGTTGATCAGCCTCTCTCCATCCCACGTCATCACCCGGAAGCGGAGCCCTGATGAGCACCGCGTCAAAGCCGTTCCTCAAGTCCTTCATCGCCCCGATCACCGCCTGGACATCTCGATGGTGTCTTCCTACGACATGCTGCCGCAGGTCGACCATCAATCTCTTGGGGACCGATTGTTTTCGTTGCGCAAGATTCAGGGGGACATATCCTTTTCTTTTCAATCCACTGATAGCCCTATTTATCTCCTTGCGCGCCTTGGCCAAAGGACACCCCTTCGCCTTTCTATTGGCAAAAGGACAATAATGGACACAGTCTTGCTGGGCGTCGTTCCACTGTCGC
The DNA here is from genome assembly GCA_964622605.1 of uncultured Planctomycetia bacterium. Classification (GTDB taxonomy): domain Bacteria; phylum Omnitrophota; class Gorgyraeia; order Velamenicoccales; family Velamenicoccaceae; genus CAZCSY01. The sequence continues at coordinate 29,724 of CAZUQR010000015.1, read as the reverse complement.
CTCAAGCCCTTCCAAAGACACAGATCAAAGCCGTTCTCGCGGAAGAAGGTCTCTGCGGCCTGGAGCAGAAGACCCTCAAAACCGAACCAGCATGTCTTTTGCCCGATGGCCATCCGGACGGCCTCCTGCGCAACGAGGACGAAACGGTCTTTCCTCTCCCATTGCGCCCGGTACTCCGGATGGTACATGAACTGCGCGCACTTCCAAAGAAGCATCCAGAGGTACGGATCCTCACCCTGACGCCGCCTCAAGAGGGCCTCAAGTTCTGTGCCCGCCAGCGCTAAGGTATCCTTCACCTGCATCATGTTAGACAGGCGCTCGGCATGCCGTTGCTTTTCGACCCAAGGCAATCCCATGAACCAGGGGATCAACGGCTGAGGATCTACCGTGTTGTTTTCAGCCGCCGGGGAAGAAACCTCCTCATCGTCGTTCTTGAAACCCAGCTGGACAACTCCGTGGGCTGTGTGACCTAACGCCAAACCCGGACCATAGACCGCCTGCACAGCATAATTTCCTATATAATACGCCCCCTCTTGAGCCGGAAGGAGACGGCGCTTCTTATTCCCCCTGAGAGTCGGATCAAGAACAAAGCCGTTGCTTGTTTCGACGTAATAATGAATGTGGGTGAGCGTTCCGTTTGCGTCTCTTTCCGGGATGTTTCTCGGGGCGGCCCGGACCCCTGCGAAATCCTTCGGATGCAACTTAATAAAATCTCTCAGGAATTGCGCCCTGCCATGACAGTCGGCATAGAAACGGACCGCCGTGGTCATCCGGACAAAGGAACGGTAATAACTCTTGCGCTCCTTGATCCACTCCTCCGATATCGGCGATGAGGCGGCCGATATATTCGAGGCAAGGGTGTTCAAGGCGAGGCCCCGGACAAGGGGTCCTCGAACAAGAGACGCCTCGGCCGGCGAGGAAGCGAGGAAGGTCTGCAGGCGATCAGGGGTCTGCATCTTTTCAAGGACGAGGGCGATGTGGCTGGGCGGATAGCCGCCGTCGTCAAGCAGGGCCACGTCTTTGGACCAGCGCCGCCTCAGATAGTCGAGCTGGTATATCTCCCCTTTCACGACGGCGAAAAGCCCGCTGAACAGGTTCGCGAACTCCACGAACGAAAGGGCGCCGGCGCCCGTTTGCATCTCATGGCTCCAGGTATCGGTGCCGAAATAACGGTATTTCATCAAGAACTCGTAAAGGTCCCGCTCGCGGATGTCCAGCGAGGCCGACCGGTCAAAATGATCCGCCAGATCTGTAATGACCTGCCCGCCCTGGGGCCCGAAGACGCTGACCAGCCGAATCCCGCGCGTCTGCGGATCGCGGCGTCCCTTGAAGTCGGCCGCGAAACGGACGAACGCCCTCCTCGTTTCGTCGTTCTCGAAACGGACCGTCCTGGTCACGTCGGCGGGGCACAGGCCGCCCCTGACGATCAGGCGGCCTCCGGGCTTGAGCATCGTGCGCAGGACACCGAGTGCCCGGACCGCCCGCTGCGGCCCCTCGTTGCCATAGATGGAGTGCAGCGCCGAACCCAGGACGACCGCGTCGAACATGCCCGCATAGGCGTCGGCGTCCGGCCAATCGAGGATGTCGCGCACCAAGAAGAGCCGCTGCGGATACTTCTGGCTGGCGGCGGCCACGTAGCGCTCGTCCTTGTCCACGCCGATGAGCGTCGCGCGCGGGAACCTCTCCGCCAGGATAGCGGTAATAGCTTCGTCCCACAGCCCCACCTGTAATATCGTGCCGGCGTCCTCCCTGATCCCGGCCTCCAGGACGCGTGCCTTGTCGGCGACCGAGGCCCAGCTATACCACTGGTACCGCGCCGCTGTCTCTTCATCCGTCGTGCCGATCTTGAGGTTGATGTCGAGCGCCGGCGCGGAATGTGTCAGGCAACCCGCGGATATGCGGTCCACGCCGGCCTGGGCGATAAGTCCGACGGTATTGAGGTTGACCCGGCCGGAGGCCTCGAGGAGCGGCGTGCCGTGAAGCTTGCGCTGTTCTCCCGCGTGGACGGTCCGGACAGCCTCGCGCATATCCTCAAGGGTCATGTTATCGAGCAGGATGCAATCGACGCCCATAGCGAGCGCCTCCGGCAGCTCCTTGTCTATGTTCTTGACTTCGACCTCGATGAACTTGCCCGGATACTTCATCCGCGCCTGCTCCACGGCCCTCCGGATACTCCCCGCCGCCTTGATATGGTTGTCCTTGATGAGGATCTGGTCGTAGAGGCCGAGGCGGTGGTTCATCCCGCCGCCGACGCGGACGGCGTACTTTTCCAAGAGGCGCATTCCAGGCAGGGTCTTGCGGGTATCGAAAACCTTCGCGCGCGTGCCCTGTACTTTCTCCACGAACTGCGCGGTGAGCGTCGTGATGCCTGAGAGGCGCTGGACGAAATTCAGGGCCACGCGCTCGGCGGTAAGGATGCTGCGCGTCGGACCCTCAACGGTAAGGATGACCTCTCCGGCCTTCAGCCGCGCGCCGTCCTGCGCCCGCACGTCGACGACAAGCCGCCGGTCCACCATCCTGAAGACGCGCCGTGCCACGTCGACTCCCGCGAGCACGCCGTCCTCCTGGGCGCGCATCACGGCCTGGGTGCGCGCCTTAGCGGGTATGGTCGAACGCGACGTCACGTCCCCGCCGCCGACATCTTCCTTCAGCGCCGCGCTGATGATGCGGCGGACCGCGAACCACATCCCGATATTGTCCCGCCACCGGACGAACTTCGCCAGGAAGCGGGTCCGAACCGACAGAGGAACAACATCTGCCTCCTCCGCCTTGCCCGCTCCGGCCGGCGAGGAGGTGCCGTTTGCGTTTCGGGGCGCCGCAAGCTTTTGATTCTTCTCGCGCCGCGCATGTTCTCGCGCCTGTTCTGCCAAGACGAGAAGTGCCTTTTTTAATGCCGCGACGTCCTGACCGGGCTCAAGGCACTTTTCCAGCATCACCTTCAGCGAAGGGGTTATCTTCATCCGCCTCACCCTTACCAAGAGGGACCTCAAGAAAGCCATGTCTTGGACCGTGCCTTGCCTCGCAATCTTTTCGATCGCCGCTTGGCTCTGGACGCTATCCGTATCGAATACGATCTTGACCAAGCTGTCCAAATTGATCTCGGAAGCCCTCAGCTCGGCCTCTTTCTTCAACCACTGAATAAAGGCTATCCACTCACGTTGCGTCTCTTGACGGACTCTATCGGCGGTCTGTCTCTCTGAGGAAGTGATCTCCCGATTCTTAATGACCACCCACATGACGTCATGAATACAATCATGCGTCTTGCGGCTCTCTTTGAGGAAATAGGACACCTTTTCGTATTCGTCTTTCCGGACGGCCGAGCGCATCAGTGATCTCAGGTGCTCCAACTCTCTCTTGAATACCTCGCCGAGTTGTCTCAAGACCTCCTGTCGGACACAGGGACTCACTTCGATCAAGTAAAGACGGGTTGTGTCTGCGTGTGGAAGAGATAGAACAAGATGTCCGAATAAAGCCAGAAAGACCAGGTAACACGTATAATTGCGCGACTGCCGATCCCCTTCGGGATGGCTCCTGCCGGGAACGATGAAATTTCTAACTGCTTTGACAACAAGAAGATCCAACTCATCGTCAAAGCCGAAGCTACTGAGCAGTCCCTCCAAGCCGTCTCTCCTCAACGTTAGAGAGATGCGGGATCCCTTAAGCCCTCCTATCGCCTTCACGACGACCTTCCTCAATGCCATGCTTATGTCAAAGTCATTGAGCAGAAGAAGCAGGCTCTTCTCATTATTCTCTCTTAATGGGACCAGGCTGCCAAACCTCCCGAGGGCTCCGACCTGGGCCTGCTTGGTCCGCTCGTCATCCTCTCTGGCAAGCTGCTCTGCCAAGGCGGTGATGGCCAGAAACGCTCGCCCTGGGGAACGTCCGACAACCTCCGCCGCAAGATCACGCAGCCGACCGGCAGAACGCGCGCGTTCCCTTGGATCCGAATCTGTCAAAAACCCTACCAAGGAATCTACTTCTTCGTTTATCGTCATCTGGCCTGCGTTGCATTTGGGGAAGGCGTGTCCCTTTCTTCCGCTCTGGGCCGGCGAGCTGACGGCGAGCTCCGCGGCAAAGCCCGGGTTGGCAAGCTTGATGCTGTTCAGGAGGATATCCTGGACATCGGTCTCTATACCCGCCCACTTAACGTTTTCGTCCACGGATATGTGCTCAATGCCTACGAGTCCGAAGAGGCGTAGGTCCTTGATCAACAAATGCACCTGCCAGCTGTTGTTGCCATAAATAAAGACGTTGTCTTGGTTGATCAGGAGATCATACAGCCCAACGGCTATCCTGACGGACGCGGCGCGGCTACGGGATTTCCTGCCGGGCCCGAACACCGCTTTGAGCACACCAAAGACGTAACCATATAGGGCCTTGGCCGCCGGTTCACTAGAGACGAGCCCCGCGGCCTCCCGGGCGATGTCAAGCGGGTCTTCGGAAAGGAACCGATCCTTCCAGCACAGCCATGTCTTGTTCTCGAGGAAGTGCTCTGAGACATACGGCCTATTCCTGTCTCTGTCCAGCAGGAGGTCCCTGTGCACCTCGAGCATCTCATCATAGAAGGGCCGTTGCGCCGTCATCGCGCCCGTCATGATATCCCGGGTCAGATACAGGAGGCGGCGGCGCACATCCGCCTGATTGGCAAAGTAATTTCTCTGGTTCTGCGTGACGGGACGCGGCTGGTCTTTGAAGCTACACACCATCTCTCTCCAAGTGACGACCGCCGCGTGGCGCCACGGCCACTCCGGCAGAGCGCTCTCCAGCTCGAGGATCTCCGGATCGCTCAACGCCATGAGCGTGTTTCTTCCGCGCGGCGTCCGATCCTTAGCGGGCGAAGAGGCGGCCGTGTCCTTAACATCCTTTTGTTTAGGCTTGAGCGTGACCGGCGAGCTGACGGCGCCTGTCGTGACCGCCGATCCCGTTGCGACCAAACCACGACCTACGACCCTGGCTGAGCCGGCGCCTGTCGCGACCGCGGCGCCTGTCGCGACAGATTTGCGACGCGCCTCCTTGGTCGAGGCGAGGCCTCGACCAGGGACAGCAGGCAAACTCAAGGCGCCTGTCGAAACAAGATAGGGGTCAACGGTCAGCCCCATCTGCCTGGCGCTCCGGCGCAGTTTGCGGAATGTCTGTTGCTGTATTTGATAAATCCTCGTCCTGCAGATGGATAGCTGCTCTATGCACTGCTTCATGGGCCACTCTCTCAACCAGCAATATTCGACGATCAAAAGTTCTCTCGGGGTCAGGCCTGCGCCGGCGATGATACCATATAGCCGTTCTGCGGCGGCTTGCCGGGAGACGGCAGGGTCAGGGAGCTTGTTCAATCTGTTGTTCCTGAGACGGATACGGCGGTGCGGCAGATTCGGGATCCGTGTCCTGGGAAGCCGCTCGACGACTCCTGGACCCGAGGGACACTGCCTAAATATAGCCTCGGCGGTAGCTAACCAGCCTCCCCCAAGAAAAGAAGACGCGAAGCGCGCAAGGAACTGATCCGCCTGTCTGACCTTGGTCTTGGTCAAAGCACCTTTGTGGCGGCGAAAGACCACCAAAAACCTCCGGCGCAGGAAATTAAACATATCCGCAAATGCCGCATCAAAGGCTTCTGCGGCAGCCCGTTTCGCTGCCTTCCCTTTGTGACTGGCGACATACCGGGCGCGGCTCTCTTGCCAGCCCGCGAGGAAGAAGTCTTTCCATGTCAGGCCGTTGGGTAATTTCGGCCAACGAGTATACTTTAAACCTTTCCCTCTTGCTCCTGGGGCAAAAATTTTCTGTATCCCTCTCTCAGGCGTGAAGCCACAGTGGACCTCTCCGTAATAGGAGTCATTGGTCTCAAGGATAAGGATCCACTCGCCCTTCTTCCCGCGCTCCTCGTCAAAGTGCTTCCTGATGGTGACGGTGTGACCGGCGGGGAGCTTAGAAAAAAAGAGCTTGATCGGCTGACCCAAATAGAGGCTGTGGTGCTTGTCTATGGTCTCTGTCAGGCTCTCCTCTGGGAAGGGGAGTTTCTTGCGGTCATTGTAGACGCCTTGCCTCAGGAAGCTGATGAGCGCCGCGAATTTGGCTTTCCGCCGGCCCGGCGAGCGAAGAACGGTATCTGACCTTCTCTTGCGTGAGGGCTTGGCCGGCGAGTTGGAGGATGAACGTTCCCTCATCGGGCGTCCCAATGGGGCTTGCGGCCCTTTCGGTCCTTGTTGCGGGGGATGCACGACGAACTGCCTGCTATCGTCTTTCTGTCGAATCTCAAAGCGCTCGGACGGCCGCGAGTTAATATCCCCGGGGAGTTCAAATCTGTATTTGAACTGCGCGAAATCTTTCCAGTCCGGTGGGGTATAGCGTGTCTTTGCCTTATCAAGAACTTCTTGCTTGATGAACCTGTCATAGAATCCATCAAGGGAGACCTCGCCTTTCGAAGTCACGCTGTCTATCACAAATTCCTTCGCACCAAAACGCTCAGCCAGATAAAAGGCATTAGCCAATAAAAGATGGCCCAAATATAAGCCCCTCCTGGGCGGGGCGACCTTTATCGCGCAATCATCTCTATTCCTGCTATTGTCGGCGGCGGCACTTTCGTTGAAGAATATCTCTGCTAACGGCGCTGCCAAGCCTGAACGCAAGACATATTGGTAAGCATCCTCTATCAGGTATAATCTCTCTTCGTTCCCGACCGAGACATAGTCCCCCATCCGTGCCGATCTGGTCTTTGGTGTTAGTAATACTGCCGCCAATCCTGCCCAGAGGAGCTGGGGAGCCGGTGTTCTTCTCTCCATATCAAGCGCATCAATAACACACCACAACTTGCCGCTTGGAAAGATCGGAGAGAGCCGGTATATAAACAAGAAGTTCTTGTCTCCTAATACGATCTCCTGATATCCCTGCTCGGCAAAACGGCCAAAATCAAATATCGCGGTCCCTGGTCTGCGGGCTTCCCTTACGGCCGGCGAACTGGAGGCGTCTGTCGCGGCTGAGCTACGAGGCGTAGTCGCGGTCGAGATCGGAGCTCGCTCAAAGGCGGCCGGCGAGGAGCTTTTTGCCGCAACTATTCCCTTGATAAATACATATCGGTCCTCTGTCGGCCAGGGGGAGAGGGCGCTCGCGGTCTTGATCTCCCGCCAGGCAGACGCCTTTCGCTCCGCTTCGGAGGCCCTGACCTGATCCCATCCTGGCACTTCCTTTGCATTGTCTTCTTTGCTCTCAACGAACTCCACCCTCTCAAAAATACCGGTCTTTCTGCCGGCGAGGAACAAGTTCAGATGCGCCGGACTGGCCGGATAAAACAAGACGACCTCGCCATCATCCTTCAAAAGACCCACCGCATACTCCAGCGTTGCCCGGCCGATGCCGAGCTCAAAGTCTCCGCGGTCCTCGATATGGACATAGAACCGGACCAAGTTGTAGAAAGACCGGTAAGACAGCAGGGCCCATCCGACAGGCAAGTCCCGGCCCTCCATGAAGATGAAATAGCAGATCCTGTCGCAGGGCTTGAGAATGATGTTCTTGCCCTTGTGCGTCATGAGCCTGATATCCTTAAGGGACGGGTTCATACTCTCGAACCAGAACTGCTCCGGCTCTATGACATCGCTCAAGATACAGTGACAACGACGCAGCGCGGCCATCAACCTCTCAGGACTGAATGCCGGATCCGCCTGCAGATGTCTCCAGAGGCCGTGGACAACGATGCTCATGGCTGAGATGTCATCGGTGAGGGAGATCCCCACGATCCCGTTCATGATCTGAGCCAGGGCCGGATTCGCCTCTCCCCGCCGCAGCCGGTCCGCAATGACGCCCATCAAGGCGTCGCGCGCCCGCGGCAGGCGCGCGTAGACACGACCGTAGGCGGCTGTAGCATTATGATTGATCTCGCAGGACTGCCAGCGCACGTCCCGGGCCGCTTCGATGAGAAACTCGGCTGCCGGCACTACTTGAGACACAGGCAGCCGACAGACAAGATCCACCATCTGCTCGATGATCTCTGAAGAATATAAGACGATCCCCGATAATCTTTTCAGTTCATCCGCAACGTCATGGAACGAGAGCCGGCCGCCGTCTTCTGCGGACGGCGTGGCTGCCGGCGAAGAGACATTGCGTATCTTCCCAGTAGTGTGCAGGAAGCTCTCCAATTGGCCGTCGAAGTGCAGGAGCGTGGCGATGAGCCAATCGATGTGGTTGAGGAAGTCCGCGATCCTCACCCTTTCGTCTTCATGGGGCCAGCCGGTGTAAGGGCTCGATAAATAGACATCCCTGTGGGCACAGGAGGGAAACTCGTTGTTATCCGTACTCAAAGTCAATGCCCCGGGCGATGGGATATCATAGGCCAATCCCTTTGTGGCGCACAGCCGTCTCAATACATCGAGGACATGACTGTAGGGCGGGGTATCTTGCAGCCACCGGGAAAAGGTCAACGAATAAGACGTCTCGGGATAGCGGGAATAGCTGTCCAACGGCAGGTCAACCGAAAGGGTGATGGCGACGTCATCGAACAGAGAGCTGTGGTGTTTGGCCAGATACTTCGCCCCCCTCAGCAAAATCTCCTCCTCGGCCGTCAGGATGACCAGGAGTCGCCTGTGGTCGACCTGGCGGGACCTGAGATAACGCAGGCTCTCCATGATGACGCTGACCCCGGCCTTGTCGTCGGCGCCGAAACAGCCCTCCCCGGCAGGCTGGAAGAAATCGCCTCTCGCCCCATCGAATATCAGGCCCGCCGACTCCGCAAAAAGCTTGGTGTCCATATGCGCTGTGACGATAATGGCCGGCAGGCCTTTCTTGCTGCCGGCCGACGGGAATTCGACCACGAGGTTCTTTGGTACGCCGGCGTGGTCGACAACGTCAATCTCTCGACCGCCGAGAACGGCCAACTCGTTCCGAAGCGCGCCGCGCAACACCTCTTCCCTCCCGCTGGGGCTCGGCAGGCGCACATAATGGATAAAGCGCTCCACCGCCTGGGCCTTTTCTTCCGGTGACAGGAATAAAGAGGCCGTCCTTGCCGCAAAGAGGGAGGCTCTCGCCGCCATAGTATCCTGTTTCCTGTTGGTGCCTTCCGGCGATACGCTCGGCGAGGAGCTCTGCGTCCCTCCCTCGGCGTTCCCCTGCCGCGCTTCAGGATCGCTCTCCGCCTTGACAGGCCTGGACATAGCCGACCGATCAAATATTTCCTGTTCTTGCGTGCGCCTGGTTGCCGCCCGGCCCTCCAAGTAACCTGTGATCAGGTAAAACGCGACCGCCGGGGCTGTCACGGCCCCCAAGACCCACCACTCCTGTGATATCAGACCCGCCAAGGTCGCCAGAAGAATCGCTATGGGGACAAATCCCTGAATTCTCTCATTCTTGCAGAAACGGGAAAGCACAAGGAGGGATACTGTTGAAAGGAAGGTAACCAAGATCGTTACGAAGGTCGAAGCGCCGGCAGGGACTGCTTCCGCCGGCGGACCGTGCGCCGAGACATTGGCCAGGAACAACGCTCCGGCGGCCGCATCGGCCGGGATCAGCGACAGACCGAAGGCGACAAACTGGAACGAAGGGCTGAAGACCGGCGCCTTGCTCAAGAAGAACCCTGTCTTTCTTGCCGCAACCCGCTTGCGACGGGAGGCGGGAGGCGCGGAGTCGCCCGGCATCCTCTGGGCGCGGCGGGAGCTGCCATGTGGAGCCGAGGGATAAGGCCCGGCCGGCGAGGAGGATGGCGTTGACTCCCCTTCGCCTGCCGATAACCCTTCTTTCGCTATTTGCAAAATCTGCTGTATCATTTCGTCATCGGGCTCCAACTCAAGGGCTCTCTCAAGAAACACTACGGCCATGGCATATTCTCCCTTTCCGCAATATGCCACGCCCAGGTTGCCCAGCACAATAACATTATCAGGGTCGAGTGTGAGAACTGTGCGGCACTGCTCAATCGCTTGATCAAATTTCTCCAGCTTAAGGTAAACACTTCCGAGGACTTCGTAGGAACGGACATATTGTGGATCCATCTCTATCGCCCTTTCCGAGTGGATGATAGCTTTGACAAATTCCCCTTTTTTACTATACATACCACCCAGGTTACAACGAGAACAGGCGCAGTCTTCGAGCAAACAAGCTTCTTTGAAGTTTGCGATAGCATCGTCAACTTGTCCTAATCTCGCACAACACACGCCCAAATCGTTATAAGCATCGGCATCTTGGGGGTTGAAATTTATCGCGAACTCGTATTTTATAGCAGCTTCCTCATGTTTCCCCAATTTGAAGTAAGCATCTCCCTGAAGTTTGTGCCAAGCAGTATCAACTGGATCGTGTTTAATGCCCTCGCGACAGGCTTCAATGGCTTCACGGAATGCACCTGCCTCAAACAAATCAAGGGCGATTCTATACTGTTTCGAGCTGGACCCGGCCGGTGAGGAGACAGAATCGTCCTTGATATCATCGATCAGCATATTGCCGATCCGGTCGAACTCGCCAACGATCCTGTCGATGTCCGCCCTCGTGCCGATCCTCTTTAGATCCTCATCCGCGTACGGCCGGCCGACGGACAACATCATCCTCGCCTGCCACCACGAAAAATGCGCTATATGTTCTTCAATCGTATCCCAAACATGTCTCAGGGGCACGGTTAACCGTTCCCCCGACATGTCCGGCTGGACCCTAAAGAGACAAAAATCTTCTTTGTTGCGCTTATGGCGCACGATGATCCGGACCCCTCCTGTTTTAGGACGATATTCATACAATTCAAGAGCAGGGGCCGGCGGCTGAAGGTCAAGGAGGGCATACAGGTCCTCGCGCAACAACCTGAATCTCGCGAGATGGCCCTCCGGCATGGTTGCCTCCATCTTGTTGTCTGAGTCGGGCAACCAGGAAAGGACCGTTTCCAGGGGCATGCTCGTAAGCACGAGCAGGCAATCCGCCATGCCGTCCAAAACCTCTACCGGCATCGTTGAAGGATCAAACAGCAGGCTCTCGCCTTCGGGGACAGGACCGACCTTCTCCTCGGAATGAATGCTATCGATGCTCTTGCCGTGGTCTTCCGCCGCCTCCCGGATGGAGGCGAGGGTCTCCTCCCAGAACTCATCGCCAACGCCCTGGTAAACGACTTCCCAGAAGTGGTCTTTTTCGCCTTTTCTAAACGTGACATATCCTGTTTGGCATATCGCATAGATGTGCGGGCTGTATTTATCAACGATATAGTGCACTTCATAGTCATTCTCCCGCAATACCTCAAGGACGCCCCTCAAGGGCCAGTATAACTTCCCGATGCGGGTCGTCTTGTCCGGGGTTTCGATCCTCAATTCGGAACACACATTGCGTCTTTCCAATGTTCTTTGCCACGTTTCCAGGTCCCGGCCGGTGGCCAGTTCCAGGCAGTGCGCAAGAGTATCTTCGATGCTCTCGCACGCCGGCGGCAACCTTGCCAAAGGCAAAGCAGAGGAAACGAATAAACCGCTAAGCCTGTTCCTGGGGTTTTTCGGCCTCCGGAAGGGCAGGTCGCCGGCCGGATGGGCGGGGCTTGAAGAGTGACCCGGTCCCCTGTCAGTCGTGCCCTTAGCTGAATGGAGCCCACCCGGGCTGAAGCCCGGGGTTCCTTGGGCGGAATGCCCAAGCGGCCAACGCGTATCCACGCCCTGAAGGGCGCGGTTTATTGGCCGCGGGGTATAAATGATGTCGGAGGGAGAGACGAAAGCATCATAAACCATCTTCTGCGCCCGCAGGGCAAAGAAGGGATTGACAAAGCTTGGATTGTGGTTTGAGACGCGGTCGATCTGCGGGACAAAGATCGGTTCGGCGGCGGGAACGGCGGTAAGCCTCCCGTCGATATCAACAATCTCGGCATACGCACAATGGTAACGAGGCATCAACTGCATCGCGAGCGCCAATAGATGGTTTACATCGTCTCTTTTTCCGGGCTGAATAACTTGTGCGGCTCGCGGAAATTTCCTGCGAAAGGATGCAGCGTTCTCTGTGAACAAATTCAACGGCTCCGCGTACGGAGCCTCATAAGCCGCCCCTACGAGCAAGGGCAAAAGCTGTTGCCTGATCAACGGAAGCTCCTCTTCAAAGTAATAACCAATGCACTCATGGACCAGGGCAGAGATGCTGCCAAAGAAACCTGTGTCTAACAACAACCACGTGCGTCCATCGTTCAAGGTATGCGGCGAAATACCGAATGTCTCAAGGAATTGTACGCAGATCTCCTTGAAGCCAACCTTTAGCCAGAAACCATGACTCCCCGGGAACAGCCGAACTTGATTCTCCTTTCCGTAACGCGACAATACGATCCGCGAGACATCATAGATGACCTCCGCATCGCGGCCCAGGATCAGATAGGTGTGCTGGGGGTACTGCTCGATAAGGTGTTGCGCTATACGCAGGACATACGGCAACAGGGCCCGTATCTCTTTGGCGGCCAGAGACGCCTCAAACTCATCAAAGGGCGAGGCGTCGCGCCGATACGTCTCTTCGGCGGCGCGGCGCAATGTCGGAACGCTGAAACGGCCGATCTCAAGGATGTCCGGCCGGACGCGTCCGTCGGCCAAAAAGACCTTTGCCGTTCTCACATCGGAGGGCGATCCGGCATCCTGCTCAACCGGCACGGCCGCAACCACCTCCCGACTCAAGGTATCCCGACTGGTGGTCGGCGAAGAGGCCCGGCTGTCCGGCACTCCCTGCCGGTGGGCCACGACGTTCAAAGAAAGCGCTTTCTTACCGGAAACAATAAAAGACCCCCTTCTCTGCGGCGCCGCGGCCGTTGAGAAGGGAATGCTGGACCTTGTCCTCCAGACAAAGACCCGCCGCCCTGCTGAGCTCCAGCCACTGGCCGCCGGACGTCTTTCCCTCCATGCGCCCTTCGGTGCTGATATAGAAGCTATACTCCGAAGTGCCATCGGCGAGCTTGGCACAGACATAGAGGCCTTTCGGGGTCGGGACGACACGGACCACTTCAAGATCTTCAATGGCATACATGACAGACCTCCTTGATAAAGGGTTGCGTTCATCAATATTTGAATATTTTTTTGAGGCTTGGAAGCGTCTTTTCCGGAAGCAGGAGACGATGAGCCGCTATCGCCAAGGGAACCCTCCTCGCCAGGGACCGGGCCTTTTGCTTCGCTGGGGTCGCCCTCTTTCCGGCCAGTGACGATCTTGACCTTGCGCACATCCTCAACGCCCCGGAGCGGGAGAAGCTCAAGGATAACCGGCAGGCTCTGGAGACGCTCCCAACAGATGAATAATTCTTTTTCTATTCCTTCGGGTTCGATCCCCCTGTCCTTGAGGTACTTGAACCGATTGTAGAGTGACAAACCCAAGCCGAAGGCAAAGATGAGAGAAAACGGAACGACCTCCGGATCGGGGTTCAGGGGATTAAGGTGGTCCAGATAGAAGGGGGCACGCGCCACGTCAGCCAGGGCCCTGCTTTCTATAAATGACTTCCCTTTAGCATCCTTCGCCTGCAAGTTCACGGGAGTGTCTTCAGGAAGCCCTCCCATAAAGAATCTCTCTAAGACCAAACCTTGTTCGTTGAGGGTGACCTTTTCAAGATCATTGTTTTTGTCATTTTCGGGATCATACTCGACCCATCCGTGCTGTTTCATAAAACGCACAAGGTCCCTCACCCAGCCGGCCCCTTGAACGATGACACCAATACCTCCGTCTTTGAGTCTGACGATCAGGCCACGCTGGGTAAACTTTATGTTGTTCTTGGGTGAATCAACGGGGAACATATCAAACATCGTCAGGCCGCCCGGGACATATTTTGCGATGAAAACGCGCGCATATTCCTTTTTAACATCAGGGAGAGAGTCTATGAAGGCCTCGATCACCTTGCGGCCCTGCTCCGGCTTGGGGACGTAGTTCGCAAGCGATTCCCTCATGTTTTTCTTTCCGTCATCGGACAGAGAGTCTGTGAAAACTTCGATCACCCTACGGATCTGCTCCGGCGTCGGGCGGTAATTCGCAAGCAATTCTCTCATGTTTTCCTTTTCGTCATCGGGGAGAGGATCTATGAAGGCCTCGAGCACCTTGCGGCTCTGTTCCGGCGTGGGAGCGTAGTCCACGCGCAAGACTCGAAGATGTACCTTTGCGTCATCAGGGAGAGAAGCTATCAAGGCGTCGATCGCCTTGCGGATCTGCTCCGGAGAGGGGCAGAGAGAGTCGATCAAGGCTTCAATTATCTTGCGGGTCTGCTCCGGCGTAGGCGGGTGTTTCGCAAGCAAGGCTCTTATATGTTTCTTTTCGTCAAGAGGATGAAGATCGATAAAGGCCTGGATCGTCTCATAGATCTGCTGGGGTGTCTTGAACTCAACGACCTCATGGAGCATCTCATAGATCTCTTCCGGTGTCTTGGACCCACGGGCCTCAGGGAACTTCTGCAACGCGACGTTGTCAAACCGTCCGTTATCGCCCGAAAGAATATCCTCGGCCCGCTTATTGAAAGATTTTGACCCCAAATATCTCATCAGGCACCTCAAGGCCGGCAGGACCTGCGGATCAGACCGGAAACAGGCAGCGGCCCGATGGACTATCTTGGGTGTGATCTGCCGCGTATCATCACAAAACTTACTCATGAGCCCTTGCGCTATCAACGCCTCGTTCTTCTCCGGGCTGCCGGTATCTACGATGGAAAAGTCCCCGGACCGGGAGAAATAATGATCGACTCTCCCCCCTGCCGCAGGGAACCGGTCATCGAGTTCCTCTTGTGTCATGAATTGGACCCTGACATCATTCTTGGGTTTTATGGCCAGAAAATAGTTTTTACATGCCTCCCTAAGTTCGAGGAAATAATCGTAAGGGGCCGATTCGATGATCTTAAATAACTCGAACAGATTCCTGTCTTCTTTAGAGTATTCCGTAACTTCAGCAACGGCAAAGAGTTCGGTGACCTCAAAGACGGCATCTTGCCAGGAGGCACCTTTGAGCTTCATGAGGGCTCGCTCGATATTCCTTTGTATCACGGCCTCCCGGACCGTCCGATTGTAGGCCGCCATGAGGGCCCCCTTCAGGGCCGTCATCTTGGAGCAACGCTTTGGACATTTGGCCTTATCGGCGTCTGTCAGCGCTGTATCATCAAAGGCCTCCCCCTCAAAATAGTCATCTTCAAGATGTTGTCCTGGCGGCCCCTCCTGCCGGGAAAACGCGTGGGGGTCCTCGGTTTGCTGTTTCAGCAGCATGCGATATATCAGATTCTCCCGAAGGGCGTTAAAGGAACGGCGCGCCCTTTCGTCTTTGAAATAATGCAGATTCACCGCGAGGGCATCCTGGGCCCATCTCACGCCTTTAGGCGACTCTGGCTCATGCACGAGAAAGACCTTGGAGATAAAGAGCCTTTCCAGGCCGAGGCTGGTCAAGGACGGCACGACTTGTTCTTCCTGGATGATCTTGAGGTTTCCGGCCAGGTCAAGGGTCAGGAGCAGGTCGTCATACAGCCGCTGGCGCCTCTTCCGGGAATACCACTTCCAATCCCTCAGAAACAGCTCATGGACGAATTTTTCCTCCTCAGCTCTTGACCATGCCAGCCAGGAGATTTGTTTGTGGACATCCAGGAAGCGCATAATGCGCTTTTTCAGGCTGTTTTCCCACATCTGATAGGCCGCCCCGGCCAATCCCGCAGACACGAGGATGACACCGAGAACGAAAGGCGTGCTTTCCGATCCCCAACACGCCAAAAAGAGGGACAGGGGGAGAATGACAACGAAAGCAGCCATCAGCATCAACTCGGTCCTGTGATACCCCTGGAAGTAGCGCTCAATGTCCCTGCGGTACTCCTCTTTGATGTTGCGGCCGACAAAACGCCACGGAGCCTCCTTTTGGGTCGTTTCGGCTCTTTCCTCACTCTGATCCGCCGTGGCAGGGGCATGGACAGGTAAAGAACTCCCGTTTGATTCGACCGGCGAGCTGACGGGAGGATTACCTTGAGGTCTTTGACCCGAAGGCCCGTTTTGGTTTGATGCAAGGCGCTCAAGGCGCTGTTTCACTTGAGGGGCGATCTTCTCGGGCCTCCAGTTGTTAAGGAGCTTCGCCGTGCCGGAAAGCATGCTCTTTATATCCGCTCCAGGCGCCAGCTTCCCTAACTCGCCAGATGCAGAATCTAATCGTTTCTTCGCGTTATCGCAGGCCACGACATAATCATCCCATAAATCCTCATCGAACTTGCCGACCGCGAGCATGTCGCGCAATGTTTCGTTGGCTTCCGTTTTTAGTGATTCTACTCGTCGCTGAAGCTCCGCCATCAGATCGCGAATCTGTTCCTCGCGGGCCAATTGAGGATTCTGTTGGTTCTGTTGACCGTCCGCAGCCGATCCGGATCGTCCGGATTCTGTCAAACGCCTTTGTGTGCTTTCATAGCGCCCTATTGTCTCTTGGGTTCGTTGCTCAGGCGTTTGTCTTCCCGCGGCGTCCGCCTGCCGAGGGGCATCGCTTCCGCCGCTGCGCCGCTTCCAGATCAACGCGCCGACAACGAACACCGAAGCGCCGGCAATGAGCACGATGCTCACCCAGCCCACCATGCCTAACGCCAGGACGGCCGGCGAGGAGGCGTCCTCATCGCCCTCTGTATCATCGGTCGGATACCACTCGGCTACCCCCTGCCATCTATCGAGTAATGTTTGCGCCTTATCACAGAGCTCCTTGACATGCTTGACCAGAACCACCACCTCGGGATGAGAACCGAACATCTCCAAAGCGCCTTTGCGCCCGTTTCCCTGGGCCAGTATCTTTATCAACTTGCGGGAAATCTTCTGAAAAGCCGGCTCGGCAGCCACGTCGTCTCCGCCAATGCCCGGTATTCTTTCTTCAATAACTTTTTCGGCTTCTTCTAATACGCCGGCGGCCCTCGCCATAAACTCAAAGGTATAGGCAATACAATAGATCATGTCCTCTTTGAGGCCGCTCTCTGCCGCCAGGGTCCGAATCCGCTTCAAATAATCGTTCCCATTTCCGAAAAAACGCTTCTTCAAAAAGAGACCGAAGGGATGATGCACAGAACACAAATATTCCCACGGCTCTTCCAGGAAGACGGCCAAATAAAACGCGTGGCCCAGATGCGTCGCCGCGTGTTGGCCCTGGGCCGCTAAATGCAATTGTCTTTCAATGCGCTCCCACCTTTCAAAAGCCTGCTTATAATTCATTTCCGTAGCCGGGCTCCATCTCGGATTGTCGAAGACACCGACCATCTCTCGCACCACGTAGCGTATCAAGTCCGTATCGCCCAGGCGGGCCCTTTCAATAACCAGGTCAATCTGGCTGCCCTGACAAAAGAGACAGCCGCCGCCCACAGGGGCGGCATCATCAACGATGTGTAGCTCAAAATCCACCTTAACAGATGCACCAAAACGGTCCATCTCCGAAAGAACTGTCTCTTCGACCACCGGATACATCGTGGAGCTCTTGGTCACCTGTGCCGTCTGTCCTTCTTCGGCAGCCTTTTTAAACCACGCTATGGCAGTTTCTTCGGGCGCGCCGTTCTCAGGAAACGCCCTCATCGCCGCGGCCGGCGAGGAGGCGGTGCGGGCCGTCAAAAACGACGCAGCCCCGGCCCTTGCATTGGTACCGGTCGGCCCGCCACGGAGAGACCGATTCCATACCGGGGCTGCGTTCTGTGTGTTTTGACCAAAAGAAAGCGCTTTCTCGACAGGACAAACAAAAACAGCCGAAGGAGACGAAACTTCCTCTTGCCTGCCCCCCTGGAGGAAGCCTTCGGCGATCTTATAGCCCACGGCGCCTTTAAAGGTCTCCGGGTGTTGAGCCATGTTGGAAAGCAACCCAGCGGTGTAGTCAAAAACATCGTTGTTATGGGACGCCCTGCTCATGTTCATGCGCCACTGCAGGCTCTCACATCTTTGGCCGACACGATACCTCGCCAAGGAATACCATGCACGTATGGATAAGAACGGTCCGCCGCGAACCGTCAGGGGCGAGCTGACGAGCGAATCGGCCCCCAGCGATGTGTCCGCCGTCGAAACGACCAAGGAGGAAGGTATCTTCACCGTGGCAACCGTGCCCGAGCTCCCTCTCAGGCCTGCCGGAGAACCCCACGTGATATCGCCCGCGTGATAGGCGACCAACGCCTTACACCAAGCGAGACCTGTGTGCCGAACGCCCAAAAGGAACCCACGGTCTTGCGGTCTAACCGGCACAGATTCATAGAAAACAGGGTGACGCGTCCTGCCGTTCTCCTTAAGACCACAACCGCTTTCCTTGACCTGACTGACAAAAAATCTGGAAGTTCTGACCAGCGAGAGAGCTATGTGTCCGACGCGATTCTCTTGAGGACCGCCTGTATAGTAACCCAGAATTCTTTTAACAACAGTATCGTGCGCATTCCTCAATAGTTCCGCGAGAACGAACTCAAAAGGCGTCTGGCGCACCTGTTGCATCAAGACCTCCCTGGCCTGGCCGTCCTCCAAAGCACACGCACCCCTACCGGCTACAAAAATTGATTTTTCACCGGCTCTCTCAAACAGTTTCAGACGCGCCTCAACGAGTGCCGCGATGCCCTCTTCGGCCCTTGCGCGGTCTGAGTCATCTGTAAACGTGGGCTGACGCCAATCCATGGCAAGGTTCCGCAAAGACGACAATAACGCCATGCTCTGCGCTTCCGAACGGCCGGCCCTCACCTGCGCAAGGCCTATCTTAACCTTGTTGTTGAACAAAATCTCACCTGCGTGATTTTCTGCGGGCGAGGAAGCCGGTTCGTGGCCGGCGGCGAGCTCCTTTATGGCATCAATGGCCTCTCGCTCCGGCTGGCCGAGCTGGTGCGCGCGGGCCGCCTGCCCGACTTCAGCCAACGAAAGCGCCGGGTCCCTTGCGGTCACGCCATACTCGAAGCAACGGCCGTTCTCCCTGTAATAGACGTACTTCATGAAGAGGTATTTGGCGGCGAGGGTGAAGCGCCCCTCGGCCAGCTGGCTGCGGACACGCTCCCTCAGCTCAGGGCCGTGGGTGAGGTAGCGCTCCGCCATGGTCGCGAAGTCCTCGAGCCGGTCAGTCATCCCGTAATCATAAGCGAAGTCGGCGAGATCGTTGCTGCGGCGCAGCCGGCCGTCCTTGGGAAGGGAGGCGCGGCCAAAGACCTGTTCGATGATGTTCGGGTTCCTCCAGGATATCCGGTAGAAGATGCGGCTCAGGTCCCCCGTCCGCGGGTCAGGGTGTTCATCGGAAATGACAAGGTCCCAGTGATGGCCGAGCTCGTGGACCGCAGTGTCGAAAGTCCCGGCCAGCGCCATGCTTATGCTGCGGCTAGACGCATCATACAGACCTTCGGCGCGTTTTACCGTCTCATAGACGACCTTCCCGTCACGCACGCGCGCGGCCCGGAACGAACCGGGGATCTCTTCTTTGAACTCAACGGTACGCAGGCCTGTCAGCAGCCGCTCAGGCAGAAAGTACGAAACCAAGAAAAGCATCTGCCTTTTGGCCTCGGCGGTCTGTGCATCGATGTCCTCGGGGAAGACGACGGTCAACCCATAACGGGTGACGAACTCGTTGAACCGCACAGGATCCTTGTATTCCTCGGCCAAGGCCTTGTGGAATTCCACGTTGGGGATGCTCGTCAAGGGCGCGATGCGGCTGTATTGCTGAATCTCGTGCCGCCAGGCCTCAACGCTTGCCGCGTAGGACTTCAGGCTGAAATCTGCTAAGGACAAATCGCGCAGCCCTAACCGGCCGACGAGGCACAAATCCATCCCCTCAAGGACTTGCGCCGTGCCGGAGGAAAAACGATAGGCACCGTCTTCGTCAGCCGCCGCCCCGTTCATCTGCATGTCGCCGTTCTTAAGGGCCCACCAGACACCCTCCTCTCCCTTATCCTTAAAGACCACGACGCCTGTGAGACACGGAACGACCACGCTGTACGCCTGCTTCTCCTTGCCGATGCCGAAGAGGAGCTCGCCCTCAAAACCCAGCCGCGCCAGGGCGACCGCCTGCAAATAGGCCATGTCCACGGGTGTGGCGCTGCGGCGCAACAACACCTTAAGCATACCCATGGGCGCCGGCTCGATGCTCGAGAGATAATCGTACTCCGGACGGACGCTGATACCATGCTCTCCCAGGCCAGCCATGAAGGCGGCGATCTCCTGCGGGGAGGTAAGGCCGTTGAAGCGCGCCATCCCGACCAACACCTTGTGCGTAAGGCCGTCAATGACCGCATCGTCGGAAAGTTCCTTCTCGTGAAACCCAAAGATGCCGCGCCAATCCATCTTCAGGCCCTTTATGGCCTCGCCGAGCACTTGAGCGTCCTCGGTGAACCCGAGCTCCCGCGCCGCGCGGAAGTACAGCATGTGCAACGGGCTGTAACGGGAGACGGCCTGCCATATCAGGCGCCTCGTGGCGGCGTCCTCGAATGACAAGGACACGGGATCAAGGCGGCTGAACGTCTCAACGCCGGCCCTGTCCTGCGCGGTCGCCTCGAAAGACAGCTCCTCGCCCAGCCCAAGGGCCAGCTGCATCTCGTAGAGACGGGCCAAGAGGGTGACCTTGAACACCCTGCCCCTCGCCGACTCAGGCTCGAACCGCTTAAGGGCCCCTTCCAGCTCCGTGACGAGGTGCGTGCAAGGCGCTGTCTCGAAGAAATGGGAGGTCAACGAAGATGCCCCGCACAGCGCCGTCAACCGGAAGCCTTCCTCACCTTCGACGTGGCTGTAAAAAACATGTTGCGCATGCATCACGGGCTTCTTCCTCAAATCGTAGATAACGCCGTCCTTGACGTAACCAAGCGTCTTGCTGCCGCCGACATCCCAAAGAGTGACCGGCTCCATGGAGCGCCCGGCCGCATCTGCGGGGTGCTCGGCATCCTTCGCGTTCCCCAGGTTCCGCCAGACGGAACCGACCCAGACGGAATCGACTCTCAGGAGGGCCCGGCCGTCGGCCGCATAAACATAGGTGTACGGCGACGTGTGCGTCGCACAGACGCTGCCGAGTATCTTGCCCGACGCGTCATCGATGAGCGCAAAACCCGCGTAGGCCCAAACCTTGCCAAGGTCCTTTCCTTCTGCGGTGAAGGCCACCCAGCCCCAGAAATCATCGCTCCTAACAGAGAAATAACGCTCACCGAGGGACGGGATCGCCGACGTCCCCTTGTTGGCGTGGCGCAGGACATCCAACAGGTCCACGCCGTTCATGTCCGCCGGCAGGGTGCCCGGGGCATACAACGAAGCGCCCGCGGGCGGCGGACCAACATGGACATCGGCGGCCGCACGTCCGGCCAAGAGCGCCAGGAGCGCCGCCCCTCCCGCCATCGCCGCTGTCGCAACAGAGGGACGACGCGCCCCCCTGGCCGAGACGGCAGCTCGGCCGGGGGTGGCGGGCAAGGAAACAAGCGCTTTCTTTTCAGGGCCAAAAAATTGCCGCTGGGCAGCCGGAGACGACGCCTCAACACCGGCCTCGAGACGACGCTCAATCTCCGCGTTGAGACGATCGAGGGCCTCGTGGAGCGGCCGTTCAGATTCATCCGCGGCCTCATCCGTCTCAGCTGCTATAATCTTCTCAAGGACGGCCCTGACATCCGCCACAAGGCCACTTTCCATCATGTCCCGCATGACCACGTGCCAGGCCTTGGACTTCGCGATATAGGGAAAAGGCATACTCAATGCCACGTGCAGGCCAATCGCGTGCACGATAGCCTTTATCGACCACACGTCAGGCGTGGCGGCCGCGTCCCCGCAGACCGAGACGTCTTTATGGGCCTTGCGGGCGGCCATGGCGGCACGGAACATCGCCCGGATGACCCGAGGCATCGGCCTTTCGAAGTAGCGGCGATGACTCTCGGGGTCTGTCCGCTTCGCCTCGGGGTACTTGGCCCGGGTCAGGTCGTTCGTCCCAATACTAAAGAAATCCGCTTCCTCGATGATCTCTGCGGCGGCCGTCGCGGCCTCGGCGGTCTCGACCATGGAACCGAGGTCAAAGACCCTCGCCTGCGGCGAAAGGCGCTCGCTCTCCATGGCCTCTTGCAGGAAGAGCCGCCCGGCCTGCATCTCGCGCCGGGAGCTTACCATCGGCAACATCGCCCGGAACTTTTTCATCCACCTACTCTGATGCGACCGAAGCTGATTCCAAAGCTCCTTCTTAGAGAGGGCGCGGTTTTGCGGATGCTGACGGAGCCAGGCGCGGAAGTGCTCTCTGGCGAGGGCGCGGTCCTTTTTATACAACCGCAGCCAGGCGCGGAACTGCTGCCTGCAGAGGGCGCGACCGAACGGATGCTCGAGCCACCACCGCGACCCGGTGTAGTGTATAAAAGTCCAGGCCGGCGGCCACTTGTCAAGGCCCGGGTCGATAGCGCGGAAGGTCACCTCAGCGCTGCCCGCCGCCCTCAGGACTGCTTCAGAAATCCTCACCTGTTCGCTGAGCGACGTCGGCAGGAACCGCTTATACCACACCTCTGTCCGGACAAGGCCGATGGCGGCGGCGAAAGCGGCGATGGCGACTTGTACGGCTTGAGCGGTGTCCGCGTTCGCGGCGACGGGGATCGTGGCGTCGGCTGCCACACGGACATAATGCGCCTCCCTCTTCTCCAACTCTCTATCCTGCTGTCGGGCCTCCGAGACCGTCTGCTTATTGGGCCGGGCGACGACCACGTCCCCCAAGAGCAACACATCCGGACTCCCGTCCAGATAAGACAGGGCGACCGGGTCGATGAAGACGACGGGGATCTTCAAGGCCTTGGCGACGAGGGCGAAGTGCGCCTGGGGCGAGCCTGTCGTGGCAAGGACCGCCTTGAGGTTAGGGCCCAAGGCCTCAACGAACTTATCGAACTCGACGGGCGTGGGGATAAAATCCAGGATAAGGACAGTGGATCGCCACACGCTCCCCTTGCGCAGGTCGAACCGGATATGGAAGTCAGCGTCAGAGATGAGGTTATCGCTGAAGACGGCAAAAGCTCTCTTCAGGTCTTCCAGCGCAATATTTCTAAGTGCTTGCCGTCCTTCTGGAGCGTCGAGCTTTTCGGGGACGATGCCGCAGGTGACCCATGCCTCGCCCTTATACAGCTCCGCGAGCTTGCCCCGTGCCGGATACAGCGCCGCAAGTTCGTCCAGCGCCGCCTGGTCCACCTGATGCTCCAGCACGTCCCGGGCCGCCTCGAAGAACAACCGCCGGAAGCTCAGGTGCGCGTGCTCCCCCCCGGCCATCTTTTTCAAGGCGCGCTCGACGAAGACGAGATACTTCCTGACGATATCCAAGAACTTGATGAAGATCGGCTCCTCGACGCTATAATCGTAGATGGCCTCGGTCGTCAACTCCCCGACCATCTTCTGCACATGGGAATAGATCTGCTCCAGGCGGCCCTTATGGACGATGCGAAGGACGACGCTGCGCACGCCCGCTCCCTGGTAAGGATAGCTGACGAGGAGCTCATCCACCACGCCCTCCATCAAGGCGCTCATCTCCTTAAAGCCGGACAAGAGCTTTTCCTTCTCCCCAAGTTCCTTCGCGATCTCCTTTCGCCTCTCCGGATCCAGGTTCTCGTCGCGCAGCTGCAAGAGCAAATCCTCGACCGTCTGACCCAGCTCGCTGATAGTGTCCCCCACCGTTTCGGCCGCTTTCAACGCGATCTCTTCCGCCCAGAAACCGTCCCCTTTTCGTTTGCGGGTCACCTTGATGGAGTCGACGATCCACTTACGATGAAGGCTCTCCCGCCCTTCAAGGCCGGGCAGCCTTACGAAGGTCCGTTCGAATTCCTTAATTACGGCCTCGACCGGGCTCCGTTCATCTGTCGTGTCCAGCCTCCTGGACTCCCGCTCAGAGAAAGATGCCGCCGCCGGCACCTCCGGGACCCTGCCAAGCGCCTCGTTGGCGTCAAAATGCCGCAGGATCATGTCCAATAAAGAAGCTTCGCCCTTCTCAATCCGCACGAGACCCTCATTGTACAAAGCATGACGTCGCAAAATATTTCTGTCCTGCTCGTTGAGGCTCTGCTCGAGGATCTCCATTGGATCCGCCTGCCCCCTTTGCTTTGCGATCTCCTCGTCCATCTTCGCCATGAGCTGATCCAGGACACGGATACACGCGTCCGCTTTCGGCCTGCGCGCAGACCAGAAGGAAACGGCTTTTTTCTCTTTGGCCTGGCGCACGCCGGCCAGGATGACGTCGAGATTTCTCAAAGCAAGGACCGTCTTCGCCACTTCGCGGATAGCGCCCTGGCGGCGGCATACCACGCCCTCGCCTCTGACCCCCCTCGCCTCGACATCATTGCTGAAGAGCGTTGGGAGGCGCGCTTCCTGATTCTGCAGGCGCTCTATGCGCTCCTTGACGCGCTCGTAAGAGGAGTATCCGTAGGTACGCACGCCGGCCTGCCATGCAACGGCCGCATCGTGAGACATCCCGAACCATTCTCCCCCGTCGTGCCGCACGATGACGTGTTGCGCGATCACGCGGTCCTGCTGGGCTTCTTGATTCCCGGGGATGTCGGGGAAGAGCTCCTCGAACTGCGCCAAGGCCGCCCTGGAGAAACAGACAAGCATCGTGTCCGGCGCCTCCTCATCAAAGGGCAGAGCGAAAATAGTCACATCTTGCAGCCCCTTCTCGCGCAGGTGTGGGGAAACGGTATCAAAATCAAAGAGATAAAAACCGGCAGTGACAGACCGTATCCGACGCGTGCGGCGATCGGATATCTTTGCCTTTATGCCCTTCAGGCTCTCAATCAGCTTCAGCTCGATCTCGCCGGCGAAAAAGGCTTCCGCGAACAGCCGGCGGACCTCCTCCGTCGCGTTGCCGCAAAATCCGATGAGCTGCAAGACGTGACTACCAGAACGCCGATTGATCTTTCCTTCCGCGACCGCGGGACCGAAACCGGCGACGGCCGGAGAGGAAGCATCCCCCGAAATAGGATCCTGTTCATCGCGAGGATCTTGGCTAAGAGAAACGGGCTGCAAGGACCCATCCTTCGGAAGCTCGGGCTCTCGCGTCTGCGGCAAGGAGAGCGTCTCCTTCCTGGAATCAGAAAAATCCGGCTCTCCGTTAATCACGATGGATGACTTTTCAGAGGGCTCTGCGGGTTCTCCATCAAAGACGGAAGGCATCATGACAACGACAGAAACCTCCTTCTGCCCGGGGCGAAGGGAGGACTCTTCCATCTCGATCTGTTTCAACCGACGGGGAAGCCAAAACAGGAACATGCGCGCGCTAACCCATATCAACTTCATAAACGAAAAGACGATAACGATGGCCAAAACTGGGTGAGCGTTGAAAAAGGTCTGATCGTTAGCCAGGGGCTGAAAAACAAAGGTAGCTCCAACGGTAGCGCTGATGACGGCGGCGGTGGCCGCTATCGGAAATATCTTCTTTACCCATCTGTTCGAATGCTTGTGTGTTCTGTCAGCCGATACGGTCTTCTGCGGGACGTCCTCAGAGCCGCGACTCGCCGGCGAGGAGGCAATATCCGGCACAGGGAACAGGGTGTCTCTCCTGCCCCTCAAGCCAAAACCTTCCTGGCCGCAGGCAGACAGTAATAAGACAACATCTCCTTGACGCAAAGAAAGCGTTTTCTTGACAGGATAATAAAAAGCGCCGGCAGGGGGAATTAGGCTGACCCCTTGCCCGACAAAGGCAGGCTGATGGCAGACAACGGACAGCTGAACCGGCGAAGAAACACGGCCCCCCTCATCCACCTGGGAGGTTCTAACGGAGGTCTCATCGACGGCCTGCCATCTTGCATGTTCGTCTTCGACCTGGCGGCCCAGAATCTCCAGGGCGGCCATCTGCTCCGATACCTCCCCATCACAACGAGACAGCCCTTTGAGGACGCTTATCGCCCGAAGCGCCTCTTCGTGCAATCCCCTCAATCTCCCGCCCGCCACCTCAAAGTCGGACCGCAAGCCAGACGCAGAGTCCCGTCCCCCCTGCGCGCCGGTGTTCTGCAGTCTGTCGTCAACAACTCCCCTGACGTCCTCCAGATCGGCCGATATTCTGGCATGGATCTTTATAGACGCTGCCAGGGCTTCGATGGTGTCGCCGGGGATGCCGGCCTCCCTGCCGAAACGCAAGAGACGCGCCCCCTGTCCCTCCTTATCGGCACAGGCCTCTGCGAGGAAAACAGCAAGGGGATGACCGATGTCATCGAAAAATTTCTTGCTCTTCTTCATCTCCCGGAACAAGAGCAACGCCCGGGCCAGATGGGTGAGCACCTTCTCGTCCCGGCCGGCAAGGGCCAATTTCGCTTCGATGTCTTCCCATTTCCCGTAAGCCTGGGCGGCATACTCTTGTGCTTGTTGTGTCCATCTCGGATTGTTCGGGACGCCGGCCATCTCGCGTGCCAGAAAACGAATCAACTCAAGATCGCGCAACCGGCTCCTTTCAACGACCAACGTGAGCGCGTTATCCTGAAAAAAGATGCATCCACCGCCTAGGGCGAAGTCATCATCGGCGACCGACACAGAAAACGGACCGCCCCACATGATGCCAAACCGCGCCATCTCATGGAAAACGGCAATCCGAATGCTTTCGCAGGGGAAGATGTCATCGGCAAGACGTTCTATCCTGCCCTGGCCGGAAGCCGCCTTCAGCCACGATAGTACCCGCGCCTCAGACGCCCCGTTGCCGGAAAACGCGCGTCCCACCGCCGGCGAGGAGGCGCCGAGAAACCTCAATCCTTCATACGTGCCCGTCGCGAGAGCGATAACCGTATCGCCGAGGCCAAAGAAGAAGTAGTCCCGGTGGCCTTCTTTAATAATGCCCTCGCCATTCTTCGGGACAACGCCGTTGACAAATACCACATCGTCCATCCAACACTCATAGCCGAGAGTCTTCCGGATCAAGATGCTATCTTCCGGGGTCGCCTCCAAGATAACGCTGTCGTCGGCATGGATGACCTCTGCGGCGCTTTCATCGAGGACGGCATACTTCATGACGTAGCGCCTGGGCCTGGGCCGACCGTCTTTCCTCTCCGGGCCCATCCAACAGGCATCGTGGTAATACAGGAACCATCCGATCTGCGTCTCGCGGACCACGCCCGGCCCGACCCAATGTCCCCTTTTCGGCGACAGGACGATGCCGTCCTCCACCAAAGGCGATGCCTTCCTGGGATCGTGATTATGACAAATGCGGATACTCCTTCCAGCGGCGTGGCGGTCCCGGCGGCCCGGCCGGTCCAAAACCTTATACTGGTCGGATATCATTTTTGGAATGGCGACGCCGTTCTTGTCCTCGATGCCCGGGGTCATGTAGTGCATACCCCGCCAGCCGCTCTTCTTGTTAGCGACAAAATCTTCGATGGGGATGACATCTTCGACCAATTGCGCCATCCTGCCGTCATGGTAGGTAAAGAACATGAAGATCAAGTCCGGGAACTCCTTGAAGATCTCCAACCGGCAGTCTTCGGCCCCCCAATTCGACCTGGCCTTCGTTGCCACGGGACAAGGATAAAGAGGTTCGCCGTATCGTTCAAACTGGTATCCGTCCCGGCTTCTGGCAAGATAGAACCGAGAGACGAGATCTTCCGTAACGGAGCGCACGACCAGGTAGTACATGCCGTCGATCTTTTTGGCGCCGGGATTAAACAGGTACTTTTCAGGCTTGCCGTCGGGATGCCGCAACTTATGGTCCGGCCACAAGATGATTCCGTGCTTTTCAATAGACAGCCTGACGTCGACATTTCCCGTCACCCGGACAAAGGAAGACCCATCAACCCTGGGGACCTTGGGAGTCCTCATGGCCCTGACAAAACCATGGTTGACCCCCCCGTCACCCCTGAGGATTTCGTGGATCCTGCGCTTGACCCAGTCCGGCCAAGCGCCTTCCGGAACAAGAATGAATGCCCTGCCGCCTTCACTGTAAGGCGCCACGCCTAATTCGCGAGGCCCCTTCACCAACGTGACGCCGTGTCTCCTTAAAGCCTGCGCCTGCCTCTTAGTAACGCCGAGTTTCTCGTAATCTTCTGCCGGGATCACTCCACCGTATTGGGCGACGACGGCGCCGATCCCGCCTCCGGCGCGCACGCGCCGCCTCACCCCGTTCCCGTGATTCCTCGTCTGACCGGACACCGGCGAACTGACAGGGTCCTCTTTCGCGACCGCTTTTTCAGAACGCCCGGGCGTGTGTGAGGTAGTTGGTGCTGTGGCGGTAGGCGCGGCCGGCGCAGACGCGGACGTAGGCGGCGTCGTTGGCCGGAAGGTCATACCAGCCGCCGTCCATGCGCACGGCGACGCTGCCGCTGGGCGCGATGACGTAGGCGAGGGGTTCGTTGTTCTCGGGGTTGACGGCTGACCCCAATATCTTGCCGTCCTGCTGGGTGATGAAGAAGCTAAAGCGGGGTGCGACCATGACACATCCTCCTTGCTGCCTCGGGCGGCATTGATGACACAGATTAAATTCTGATTCCACGGATTGAATTCTCCGGTATCTGCCAGCCGGAGGCTGGTCCGATAATCTATTTCCACAGGCAGGGCTGCCTGGAAGTTATCGCCAACCACCCCTGCCCCCGCGAAAGGTCTCTTCGCAGGGGAAGTGCCGGTATCGGTCAGCCCGCCACGGGAGGCCGGGACCTTAACAGGGGGGGTTGGATTATATGCACTGACGGCCGACGCTCTGCTGTCAGCCCTTACTAGATTTTCGTCAAACGTTCCTATTGCCGCCAGCGAACTGGAGACATCGACCATAACAGATCTTCTGCTCTGGGACGACAAGGCTGCGTTCAAATCCAGGACAGATCGGTGAACTGCAGGCGGGCAGGCGATACCGGACAACGGGCTACAAGATACAATGCTTGATAGGACAGACTGGCGGAAGACGGGCAGGACGTTGGGCCCGTTGTCGCGATGGCCGGCAGCCGGGCTGCTGCCGGTCACCGCGCGAACAGCCCGAGTCACCTGCGTGCTCCCGAAGCCGACCGCCTTGCGGCCCTGCTCGGTGGCAACGAAGCTGCCGGAGCGGACCGCTTTCTGTTCATACGACATAATAGTCACCGCATGAAAAGCAGGAGATGAAAAATTCCGCGTCCCTGTTACGCGGCCGGCTGCCTTACGACCAGGTGTATCGCTGGTCTCACTCGGGAAACGCCCATCTGCCGTCGGTGACGACGCGCTATGGCCGCTCTTTTTTAATGCATTCATTACTTGTCGATACAAATTTCTCTTGTTGCCGGAATTGTCTATGACCAGGTTACAACGCTCACGGGCCTCCTCTACCATTGGCCCCTCAAACTCAAAGACACTGCGTATTATTGGATCGGTATACGGTCGAGTACCTTTAATTCTTTTGGCACATAATTCTTCCGAGGCCTCAACCAACCAGATCGCATCGGTATGTATCTGTGTACTTGCGACGGCAAAACCATCCACAACAATAAAGTTGTGGCCCTGCCGAATAGCTTCTTCTTCTCTTCTATTTACTTCTTCGACAAGCAACGGCTTGACGATGTACCATAATCGCAAAATCTTACCGAGATCGGTAAAAATCTTGGACCACAGATTAGCCTTGCTAAAATGTCCGTCCGGACCCCGAAAGCTTTCGTGAAATTCAGCGTTGATTCTCTCGGTCACATCATTCCTGCGTTCGATATCATGCGTTATTTCATCGCAATCAATAACGAATGCCTGTTTTTCTTTAATCAGTATGTTTCTTACTTCGGTCTTGCCTGCGCCCATTCTGCCGACTAAAGCAAGTACTCTTGCTCCCGAATTCTGTCCCTCTGACTTGTGGGGCCAGCCTGAAAAGACTGCAGCTGAAATCCCCGCCGGCGAGGAGACAGATGGGGTAACGATGACAACCCCCTTAGAAGGCGTGGCTGTGGGTGAGGTAGTTGGTGCTGTGGCGGTAGGCGCGGCCGGCGCAGACGCGGACGTA
>CAZUQR010000014.1:26319-49298 GCA_964622605.1 uncultured Planctomycetia bacterium | reverse complement strand
ATCGTACTCCTGTTCGTCGACCCTGAGATCGAGCGCGCCGGCGCCGGTCTCTTCATAGTCCCCAATACTGATATGCGCATACCGTAACGACGCCAGGGGCACTATGTTAAAGCCCTCATGATAAAACACATACCCGGCTTCCCCGTATACGCAAGACTCTTGTCCGCTGTAGTCGGCGACGGCCGTCCTGTCCAGGGCGCCGAAACGGACCATCCGCGAGGAATCGTACTTGTTTCATGCCATGGTGCCGACCGCCTCCGCATACAGCCCCTCTCCCTCAATGCTGTCCAGCGTGCCGTCATAACCGCAATAGAGCGAGCCCAGGATAGTAAGGATATCGGTATCGGTCCCGGACGCATGATCGCCGTCGACCTGCGTCTGCGCGAAACCGGCGCCCGCGCCCAGGAGCAGGTTGCCCTCCCTCTTGGCGTCCACGCCGAAGGAGACGCCGCCCATGTAAGAGTCATAGCCCTTGACCGCATCGTGGTCCTTCTGATGGTCATACGCCCCAAAGCCCTTGGCCCATACGGCGAGGCCCTCGATAGGATTTTCGTCGAAAAGGTCGAATTCGCCTCGTCCTATGCCTATCTTTTTCCCGAAATAGCCGGCATCGCCCTGCCCCATGCCCACCGCGCTGCGGGTGCTGCCGAGATGGGAAAGGACCGTGTTCAAGGCTTCGTTCACCGCGGCGTCGGCCTGAACGACGCCGGCCGCATCCGGCGAGGAATACACCTGGTCCAGGGCCTGGCTTATGGCGATCGCCTTATCCAAGGCGTCCAGGGCGCCTAAAACGACCTGCATGTCCGCGGAAGGACCGCTCTGCCCCGCGGCCTCCAGGGCCTCGCCCGCAGCCCTGGAATTGCGGTTACCCCCTATCGCGTCGTAGGTCGTCGTCCTTGACGCCGTGATGATGATGTCCTGGCCGCCGTTGGCGGTGCCGGAGGTGAAGGCGAGCAGGGCGCTGTTATCGGTCACCGTGCCGGGCGCCGCGTACCCGGCGCCGCCGGCATGGGCATTGTCCGCGTCGATAACGGTAAAGACCTGCCCGTCGGGGACATATTGGCCGTTCGTATTTACGTCGATGGCCGCGGCGGCCGAAACCGAGGCGCCGTCATCGGCGACGTTGGTGATGTCGACCTTGCCGCTGGTGCCCAGGCCCGTGAGGTCGAGGCTTAACATGTTGGACGCGTTCAAGGCGAACGCCGCGGAATCGCACGTGAGGGTGTAGGGGCCGACGTCGAGGGTCGCGGTGTCACCGGCGTTCAGGGTGATGAGGGTGTCGCCCTTGAGCAGGACGTTGCCCAAGAGGAACAGGCTGCCGCCGTTGCCCGTTATGGTGAACGTGTCGGCGTAGATATTGTTTCCCGTTATCAACGAACAACCGGACACCGTCAGGGCCGCGAGCTTCGAGGCGTCGGCGGCGATGTCCTGGGCGACGGTCGCAGCCGCGTTGATGTTCACGGTCCCCCGTCCGTCTCCGTCGTTGATGATACCGGTCGTCAGGGTAAAACCGCCGTTCAGGTTGACCGTCGCGCCTGTGGATAAGGCTATCGTATCGGCCGTGACGGCGCCGTTGAAGCTGGCGACGCTGGCGCCCGGACCCGTGGTATAGTCGTCAAAGGCGGCGGTGCTGGAGAAGGTCATTGTCGCGGCATTGGCCCCTACGACGATCTGGTCGCCGGCAAAGTCCCCCGCCACGATCAGCGTAGCGTCACCCGTAAAATCGATGTCGGTAGAGTTATCCCTGTTAGTGAGGGAGCCGATGAAATCTATCTCACCGTCACCGACGACCTCGAGCAGGTCGACATACACGTCGCCGTTAAAGGTAGCCACCTCTCCCGTGTCGCCCGCCTCGATGTTCTTTAGTGCGCGGGTGATCGTGCCGACGGTGCCGGAGACCGCGGTCGTTCCGTTGAGATCCAGCGTACCGTATCCGTCGGTCGAGGTCGTCACGTAGCCCCAGATATTGTTGTCGTTCGTCACCTCCAATTCGCCGTCGGCCTTAAAGGCGATCAGGTCGATGAAATGTTCATTGCCGTCCGCGACCCCGAGGGTGAGGGTCCCGTCGTAGATGTTCATGGTGCCGAGGGTCGCGCCGCTCTCTCCGATGGTGCCGTCCACGCCGCACGTGATGCCGAGCCCGAAGGTCAACACGCCCGTCCCACTCGTACCGATATTGTCGACGGACTGGACACCCGCCCCCACGCCGACATTGAGACCGTTGGCGTTCCAGGTGCACGAGCCGCCCGTGTCATATTGGAGCCCTTCGGTGTCGCCGAGCGTATCGGCGGCATTGGTCGCCGTATGGCCGTCCGCATCCTGCCAGGCGCAAACAGGGAACACGGGCATAAGGCACCACCCTATCAGCAAACACAACGATAGCCTCAACAACTTATCGCCCGGCATACACCTCTTCCTTTTCCTGTTTTCGCGCGGAAGCCTCCGGACCGGGTCCGGTTTCCTTCCTTTCCATCACGCGCTTGCACCCGACATGGCCCCTAAAGAAAAAACCGGGGATCCCTCCCCGGTCAAAAGACGCGGCTTTGCTTTGAAAATTCACGCACAATTTCCCTCTCGGGCATAAAAATATTATAGACCCGAAAGAAGAAAGGAGCAATGGAAAAAGAGGCCGGCGGGGACGCGGGACGGTTAGGAGAGGTGAGCGACTAGGAGAGGCGGACGACTAGGAGAGGCGAACGGTTAGGAGAGGCTGACGGCTAAGAGAGGCGGGCGGCTAGGAGAGACAGACGACTAGGAGAGGCGGGCGGCGTAGCGCCGGCTGAGGGCGTCGAGGGTGTGTTGGGCCAGGCGGGAGTTGGCGCGCAGCCAGTCCAAGGCGAGTTTGTGGGCGATGAGGGCGTGGACGCTGCGGGCGTTCCAGTAGCGGATGTGGGCGAGACCGAGGGGGCCGACGTTGACCTCTTGGTCGGCGAGGACGGCGCTGGCGTACTCCTTGTTGAGGGGCTTCAAAGGGTAGGCGATGGGGTCGTCGGCGTCGAGGATGTTCACCCAGCAGGCGGGCGCCTCGACGCGGATGGGCTTGTTGAAGAGCTCGGCGCCGTATTGCAGGGCGAAGAGGGCCAGGGGCGAACCCATGGTGAAGAAGTTGCCCAGGGCGAAGGGCTTGATCAGCCCGTGTTCCTGGCAGTCCCAGATGAAATCCGAGGCGATGACCGTGCCCAGACTGTGGGCGATGAAGGTGACGGGCCGGCCTCCGGCCCCCAGAGGGACGACCTTCGCTTTGATGTGGGCCTGGATCTTCTTTTTGGCCTCCTCGTTCAGGTAGCCGATGATGTCGGCGACGGATTCGGCGGCAAAGCCCGAACGCAGCTGGTTATAGAACTTGGGGCCGAAGCGGTAGACGAGGTACGCGAATACCAGGGCGAGGACGCCGGAGGCGAGCGGATACCGGAAGACTATCCTGAAAAACACCGCCATGGCGAGCAGGGGCACCACCCCTATCCCGGTCAGGACGCCCAGGAACGTCTTGCGCTTCTTCTGCTGCTGGGTCCTCTCGATCAGGGCCTTGAGCTTCGCCTGGTTCTCGCCCAGGATGTCATCCCAGACGATGGGCTCGAATGTGATGACGGCCTCGCCGGCTGCGGCGTCTCCCGCAAGTTTCCGGATGTGAGCCTTGAACTCTTTCCGGACCCCGCGGATCAGCTTGTCGGCGAAGCGGGAATCGTTCTTTCCTATGCCGTGGATGATGGCGACGTTGATATCGGTCATGGGAATGGAGACATTGTAGGACGAGCGGACGCCAACCAGCGGGTCCGGAGCTTTCGCAGGCCGAAGAAGAGCAGAGTCAGGAGGGCCGTGGCGACGGCGAACCAGACCCTGAAGACGATATTATCGCGCGTGTCGGGTTTGAGCCAGTCGGCGAGGAGCTCGTTGGAGACCCGGCCGGGGACCTCCGTCGCGATCAGCCCGACAAATGTCCAATACGCGTCCAGAATGGCGTCGGCGAGCCGGTTTTTTGTCATGTCAACATAGCACAGGAAAAACCCGGACCAGTGCACGAACACATTCAACAGAAGCGCGTCGCAGAAGGAATAAAGCCATAAGGTGGATTTTACCTTTTTCAAGAGGAGCCTTGCCAGAAACAGCATAACGGCCAGATTGATGAGCACAAAGACCGTCGAGCGGATCGGCTGGAAGTTGTCCTTCAGGGCAAGGAGCGGGTCCGAGCTGGAGATATCCACCACCGCCGGCAAAGGATAGCCGAGGGTCATGTCGCAGCTTCTGGCGATGGGCGTGATGCTCAAGACCGCAAGCAGAAAAATGATCTTTTTCTTCATGGCACCTCCTTCGAAACGGACTACCGGACAAAAAAATCCATGTAAAGGGCCAAGAGAAGCGCGACGATCGACAGGCCGAAGATCAAAAAGAAGTTGATGCGTTCCTTTTTGGAGGCGAGGTTGCAGAAGACGTCGCCAAGGAACTCGTAGTCTTCGTCGGTCAGGCCCTCTTTCTTTTGGATCTTCTCGACCAGGCCCCTCTCGTGGATGGTGCGCGCCCGGCGCTGGCTGATCAGGAACTTGTAGATGAAAAAGAGGAAAAAGCCGACGACGCCCACGTACCAGGATATCTTCGCGTAGATGGGCGCGAGGTGCAGCAGGACGGTCACGGCCCGGATGGCCACGGTCGCGATGATGCCGATGATAAAAAAGAACCACGACGCCGCCGAATCGCGGCAGTTCTTGTATCCCTTACATGTGGAACAAGTCTTGTTATCCATGGGCACTCCTTGTCCTGCGGCACCCTTCGAAACCCCGTTTCCAAACCCCGTTTCCAAACGGGGTTTCCCCTTTAGAATCCCTGGCCGTCGAAGAACTTGTCCTTGTGCTCGTAGATGTATTGCAGGACCTCGAGCTCCTGCTTGTCGAACCACAGGCCGTTGCAAGAGACGCAGCGGTCTATCTCGACGGGGTATGAATAGACGAAGAACTGGCGGCGCATCTTGTTGTGACACCTGGGGCAGGTCAGGATGAACGGGTTCTCGAGCTTGTAGCGCGTGCGCCCCTTCTGGAATAGATCTTTTTGCTTGGTCGCGGCCTCGGCGAGGCGCACGACCTCTTCGGGGAAGGTCATGTCGCGGCGGATGAGGATACGCGAGATGGCCTCGTGGCCCACGAAGATGCCTTCGCAATAGGAGCAGCGCATCGCCGGGGCGCCCTCGTAGTTGACCTCCATAAGCCCCGTATGGCAGTGCGGGCACGGGTAGGCTCCCTCTTCGGCCTTGGCCTCTCCGCCAAAAAGCGGCATCAGCGCCTCGTGCTCGTAGGCGTGGCGGACGCTCTGCTCGCCGTGCGGGCAGATCCAGGAGTCTGGCGTCAGGAAGGTCAACTTTCTCAACTCCTCCAGGCCGAAAGGCCCCTCCCACTTCTGCTCCTTGTTGAAGACCATCCACTTCTTTTCGGCGGTCTTGTCCTCTTCCGCGCTGACAATGGGTTTTGCCACCGGCGAGACCCACTGGAACTTTTTCAGGTTCTCCTCCAGTGTCTTAGGGTCGCAGTGTCCCATGTCGGCCAGGATGCGGATGCGTTCCTGGATGGGCGGGTGCGTGGAGAACCAGTTCGCGGCAGCCCCCTGTCTTTCGTCGAAGTAACCGGGCCTCGGGCTCATGATGAAGATGGACTCAAGATATTCCCCTTCGGCACCCATGCCCCGCCAGTTGCGCGAGATGAGGTATAGGGCCTCGGCGAGGCTCAGCGGGTCGCGGGTCAGGCGCACGCTCGTCGCGTCCGCGCGGTACTCCTTCTGGCGGGAGATGAAGTAGCGCAGGAGCGCGCTCAAAAGCTTCATCGTACCCATGACAAACATGAGCATCAGGATCACGATGCCGCCGCGGCCACGCGAGTGCCTGAAGCCCTTGGAGACCTTGCTGAGGGCCTCCTCATAGAGTTCGGCCAGCGAGCACGTCACCGTCGTGCTCAGGCAGTCGCCGTTGACGATGTGGCCGGCCTCGTGGCCCACCACGGCCTCCAGCTGCGCGCGGTTCAGCCGCGTCAAGAGGCCCTCTGTCACGCCGATGACCGCGCGGCCGGCGAAGTCCTCCAGGGCAAAGGCGTTGCAGGCCACCGTCGGGACCACTAGGGAACGGATGGGCCGGCCGCCGATGGCGACACTCACCTCGTCCACGACGTTCTTGAACATCTGGTGGTAGGTATCCTTTTCATCGACGCCCCGGGCGCCGACGGCCAGGGACATGCGACGGATCAGGTTGCTCGTCGAAGACGACCAGTGGATGAGGCCGATGAGGAGCGCGATCCCGAAGGCCGCCAGCGTCTCCTTGCCGGTCGGCCACCCGAGGCCTCGCTGACCCTCATAGAAAGACGCCAGGACGCTGTTCTTGAGGACCAGAAGAATCAGGTAGGCGGTGACGAAGTAGAACGAGATGATAAAAAAGAGCAGAAACCCGATCAGGCGGGTCTTCTTCTCCTCTATGTCGATGAAGGAAAAAGGCATCGCAGAAAGCCGCGGTCAGCACGCGGCGGTCAGAAAGCCACGCCGCGGTCAGCACGCCGGGGTCAAAAAGCCGCGCCGCGGTCAGCACGCCGCGGTCAGAACTTCACCTTCGGCGCTTCGCGCTGGGCGCTGTCAGAGACCTCGAAGAACTCCTTCTTGGTGAAGTTCATCGTGCCGGCGACGATGTTGACAGGCACCATCTGGATGAGGGTGTTGAACCGGCCCACCTCGTCGTTGTAGTACTGACGGGAGAAGCCGATCTTGTTCTCCGTCGAGGTGAGCTCTTCCTGGAGCTTGAGGACGTTCTGGTTGGCCTTCAGGTCCGGATACCGCTCGACGACCGCGAAGAGCGAACGCAGGGTCTGCGACAGGAAGTTCTCGGCCTGGGCCTTGTCCTTGAGGCCCTTGGCGTCGATGGCCTGGGTGCGGGCCTTGATGACGTTTTCAAGCGTCTGGCGCTCGTGCTGCATGTACCCTTTGACCGTCTCGACCAGATTGGGGATCAGGTCATAGCGGCGCTTGAGCTGGACGTCGATCTGGGACCAGGCGTTCTGGACCCGGACCCGCATCGTGACCAGCCGGTTATAGGTCAAAAAGAACCAGAAGATGAACAGGAGCGCGAGGACCGCAATGACAAGCAAGAAAACCATTCTTCCCTCCTTAGGTTACCTTCACTTACCTTCCTGCGAGCCGGGGCCCCTTAGATGACCGTTCCCGAAGGGATGACGGCGTTCTTATAGATAACGACGATCCCGTCGCGGATCGCGTACCGGTCCGCTTCGGTCTCCTTGATCCCCTTGGCGTTGGTGATGCTGCACCCCGGGCCGATGCGCACGTTCTTATCGAGGATGGCCCTGCTGATCGTGCACCGCTCACCGATCCCGACGGGGATCTTGTCCTTGGCCTCCAGCGCCCGACGCTCGGCCTCCGGCTCATAGTAGTCCGCGCCCATGATGACGGAGTCGTTGATGCGGGTGCCCTTGCCGATGCGCGTGCGCAGGCCGATGACCGAGTCCTTGACCGTGGCCGAATCGATGATGGAGCCGTCCGAGACGATACTGGAATCGATGCCAGCGTTGATGTACAGGGCCGGCGGCAAGGCGCGGAAACGCGTGAAAAACTGCCAGCTCTCGTCAAAGAGGTCCAGCGGCGGCCGGGGCTGGGTCATGGCGATGTTTTCCCTGTAGAAGGACTCGATCGTCCCGATGTCGCGCCAGTAGCCGTCGAACTCGTAGGCATAGACCTGGTGGGTCGCAATCGAGTCCGGGATGATCTCGCGGCCGAAGTCGGGCTTCTTGTTCTGCCTCAGGACGTCGACCAGGACGTCCTTCTTGAAGAAATAGATGCCCATCGAGCACAGGTAACGCTCGTTGCCGCCGCGCGTGACGGCCAGATGCTTTACCTGGCTGCTGTCCCTGGGCTTCTCGACGAAACCGGTGATGCGCGCGGCGGCTGACGTGCCCATGATGCCGAAGGGCGAGACGTCTTCGGGCGCGATGAGGTTACAGGCGATGGTGATCTCGGCGTTGCGCTCGCGATGGAACTCGAACATCTTGAAGATGTCCATCTTGTAGAGCTGGTCGCCGGAAAGGATACAGACGTCGCGGATACGCGGGTTGTTGAAGTGCTTCAGGGACCGGCGCACCGCGGCCGCCGGCCCCTGGAACCAATCGGTGTCCTCCATGGTCTGGTCCGCCGCCAGGACGTCCACGAAGCCCTGCGTGAACTGGTCGAACTTGTAGGTGCGCGCGATGTGCTTGTTGAGGGACTCGGAGTTGAACTGCGTGAGGATATCGATCTTGGTGAAGCCGGAGTTGATGCAGTTGCTGACGGGGATGTCGATGAGGCGGTACTTGCCGAAGAGCGGCACGGCGGGCTTGGCCCGGTCGCGGGTCAGCGGATACAGCCGCGTCCCGCGGCCGCCGCCTAAGATGATGCACAGGACCTGCTTGGTCATGGAGACATTCCGAATTAAAGCACGAACCGCGCCTCGCTCTTCATACGATGGGCGCGGATCTCCCGGGCAACGGCCGCCGGGACGCCGGGTTTCTTCAGCTTGACGAACATGTACTTCTTGTAGCTTTCGACGCCGGGCTGGTCAAAGGCGTGGACGTTCCAGAGCTCGCCCTCAAAGGCGGTGGCCATCTCGAAGAAAAAGAGCAGGCCGCCCCAGGCCGCGGGCGTCAGCTTATCAAGCGTGATGGTGCAGTTGGGCCGCTGGGCGTTGACGAGCGCCCAGGCCGTGGCCTCCTGGGCCAGGCCCAGGAGCTCCGAGAGGCGCCGGCCCGCCAGAAAGCCGCCGGCCGCCGGGACCCTGAGGTCCTGCACGAAGCCCCTGATGCGGATCATCGTCACCGTCTTGTCGTTGGCGCCCTCGACGTTGTTCTGCTGGATGGAGTGCAGGTCTGTCGTGCCGCGGGTGGCGACGGGCGTGCGTCCGGCGTTGACGCGCCGGCCGGTGTTCGCCAGCCACAACTCCCCGCCGCCGGGCTGGACGTGGATCCGGCGCTCGAACTTCTTGCCGGTGCTCTCGGCCAACAGCTGAGAGTACCACTCGGCCGTCGCGGTCAAGAGCTCCGTAAAAGGCATCAATATCCCGATAGGCT
This sequence comes from uncultured Planctomycetia bacterium, assembly GCA_964622605.1. Classification (GTDB taxonomy): domain Bacteria; phylum Omnitrophota; class Gorgyraeia; order Velamenicoccales; family Velamenicoccaceae; genus CAZCSY01. The sequence continues at coordinate 40,224 of CAZUQR010000014.1, read as the reverse complement.
TGGCCTTCTTTTTGCAGGCCAGATACTGCAGGGCCCCATAGAGGTAGGCCGGGTTCTTCAGGAGCTCGGCGCGGCCGCAAGCCGCGGCCATGGCCCGGGCCCCTTCCAGCACCTCGCCGACCGGCACGCCGATCATGGCCAAGTGCAGGAGGCCCATGTTGAACTCCGAATAACGGCCGCCCACGCCGGGCAAAAGCGGCGCGCTGCGAAAGCTCATCGGGTCTTTCTTGTGCTCCTCCCTGACGCGGCGCCGCAGCGTCCCCGAGGAGGGATCTGTGATGGCAAAGATCTGACGGCCGTAACGCGGCCCAACGCCCTTTTTGAGCCAGGCCTCCACCACGTCAAAGGCGGCCCTGGTCTCCGTCGTCTCACCCGATTTGGAGATCACGACCACAAAGGTCTTTTTGGGGTTAAGGTTTTTAAGGAGGGTCGCCAGCGGGGTCGGGTCGAGGTTATTGCCCTCGAAGTAGATGCGCGCCCGCTTGCCCCGGCCCGACGTGAACTCGTTGTAGTACGGCTCGGCCAGGGCCTGCTGGGCGGCCTTCAGGCCCAGATACGAGCCGCCGATGCCCAGTGAAATGACGCTCTCGTATTTGGCCGCTATCTCGCGGCCCACCCTCTCGAGCGCGGCGTACGCCTCTTTGCCCTGGAACGGCAGGCTCAGCCACTCGACGCTGTTGTTGATGCGGCTGGCGCGGTCTTTCTTCAAGAACGCCAGGTGCGCGTGCGCCCGGGCCGCCGCCTTCTTGAGCGAGGCCAGGTCCTGCGGTGTGATGCCGTGCCCCGGCCCGACGTTGAAGGCCATCATGTTGTTGAAATCGAAGCGAAAACCCTTCATCGTCCTCCCCGAAACCCCGTTTGGAAACCCCGTTTAGAAACGGGGTTTGGAAACGGGGTTTGGAAACTCCGTTTCTAGGCTTTATTTCACGAATAGGATCTCGCGGTACTTGGGCAGGTCCCAGTGCTCATCGCTGATGACGCCCTCCAGGAGGTCCGAGTGCTTGCGGATATGCTCCATCAAGGGCTTGAGCTCGCTATAGTACTTCCCGGCCCGCTCCTCTTCTTCCAGCTTCCTCGTCTCTTCCAGGAACGCCATCATCGCCTGCGTGTTCTTACGCACGTAGTAGATCATCTGCGTCACGTCCGCGAGATGCTTCTTCTGGTCCTCGAACGCCTCGGGGTCAAAGGAGACGCCGGCCTTTTCCTGCAGCGCCACCATGTTCTGAAGGTTGGCGGCCAAGAGCCCCTGATAGTCAAAGGCATTGGGCACGACGCTGGAATTGACGACCTCACTCAATGTCCTTGCCTCGATCTCCAGGAGCTTGAGGTACATCTCGAGCCAGATCGTGTGGCGGGCCTTAATCTCTTCGGGCATGAAGACATGCTGCCGCTTCAGGAGCGCGATGTTCTCCTCTTTGACCAGCGCCTTCAGGGCGCCCACCGTCGAAGGCTCGTTGGGCAGGCCGCGGCGCGCCGCCTCCTGCTTCCACTCTTCGGCGTAGTTGTTGCCCTCGAAACGGATCTTGCGCGTCTCTTTCGCGATCCCGGCGACGACGCCCAGGACGGCGGAGTTGAAGTCCCTGTTCTTGGCAGCCTTCTCGATGCGGCCGCGCACCTCGTCCAGGGCGTCGGCGACGATGGCGTTGAGCATCGTGATCGGCGTCGAGATGTTCTGCGAAGAGCCCACGGTGCGGAACTCGAACTTGTTGCCGGTAAAGGCAAAGGGCGAGGTGCGGTTGCGGTCCGTCATGTCCTTGTTGACCTCGGGCAGGGTCGCCACGCCGAGGTTCATGATGTCCTGGTGGCTGACCTGGGTGGTCTTGCCCTTCTCGATGGTGTCGAGGATCTCCGAAAGCTGCTCACCCAGGAAGACGGAGATGATCGCCGGCGGCGCCTCGTTGGCACCCAGGCGGTGCTCGTTGCCCGCAAAGGCGACGCTGGCGCGCAGGAGGTCCGCATACTTACAGACCGCCAACAGGACGCTCGAGAGGATCGCCAGGAACTGCAGGTTGCCCTGCGGCGTCGAGCCGGGATTAAGAAGGTTGTTGCCCTTGTTGTCGGCCAGCGACCAGTTGAGATGTTTGCCGCTGCCGTTGATGCCGGCGAAGGGCTTCTCGTGCAGGAGACAGACCATGTCGTGGCGCAGCGCGACCTTCTTCATCACGTCCATCAACAACTGGTTGTGGTCGGTGGCCAGGTTCGACTCCTCGAAGATGGGCGCGAACTCGTACTGGTGCGGCGCCACCTCGTTATGCCGGGTCATGAGGGGGATACCGAGCCTGTAGGCCTCCTGGCCCACCTCGTACATGAAGTTGACGACCCGCTCCTTGATGGAGCCGAAGTACTGGTCTTCCATCTGCTGGTCCTTGGGCGAGGGCGCGCCGACGAGCGTGCGGCCGGTCAGAACGAGGTCCTGCCGGAGCTTGTAGAAGTTCTTGTCGATCAAAAAGTACTCCTGCTCCGGCCCGCAGGTCGAGAAGACCTTCGTGACGCCCTTGGCGCCGAAGAGCTTGAGGAACGCGACCGCGGAGCGGCTGAGCGCCTCGATGGAACGCAGGAGCGGCAGCTTCTTGTCGAGCGCATAACCGTGGTAGGAGACGAAGATCGTGGGGATGCACAGCGTCTTGCCGAGCGTGCTCTCGATGATGAAGGCCGGGCTCGACGGGTCCCAGGCGGTGTAGCCGCGCGCCTCAAAGGTCGTGCGGATGCCGCCCGACGGGAAACTCGACGCATCGGGCTCGCCCTTGATGAGCTTGGAACCGGAGAACCTCTCGATGACCTTGCCGGGGCCGGCGAAGATGATGAAGCTGTCGTGCTTCTCGGCCGTCATGCCCGTCATCGGCTGGAACCAGTGCGTGTAATAGGTCACCCCGCGGCTGACCGCCCAGTCCTTCATGGCGGCGGCGATCTCGTTGGCCTGCTCGAGGGTGATCTGCACACCCTTCTCCAGCCACGCCTCGAAGGCCGCGAAGGTCTTCTTCGTGATGCACTTTTTCATCGTCGGGATGCTGAAGGTGCTCTCGCCGAAATAAGACGACACCTTCTTGATGCTCTTAGGCGGCGTCAGCTCCTTCGAATCAATGGACTTCAAGACGTCTTGCCGGATAGACATGAATTTACCCTCTCTTTCCATCTTGTAAATTCCCCCGGCTCACCGCCTCTTGCCTTCCCGGGAGCCGGGGAAAAATATCACAATTTTTTCACGAAGGCCTCGATGCGCTGCATGGCCTCTTTAAGCTTATCCATACTGCTTGCAAACGACATGCGGACGAACCCTTCCCCCTCGGGACCGAAGGCGGTCCCCGGGACCACCGCCACCCTTTGGTCTTTCAAAAGGCGCGAGGCAAAGACAACCGACGACAGGCCCGTCTTCTTCACTGAAGCGAAGGCATAAAAGGTGCCCTCGGGCCTGCGGCAGGAGAGTCCCATCTTATTGAGGCGGTCTATCACGAACGCGCGCCGGCGCGCGTATTCACGCGTCATCTCGTCCAAGAGCGCACGCGGCCCGACGACCGCCTCGCACGCCGCCATCTGCGACGTGATGGGCACGCACATGATCGTGTACTGGTGGATCTTGGTCATCGCCGCGATCACTTCCCTGGGACCGCAGGCGTAGCCCACGCGCCAACCCGTCATCGCCCAACTCTTGGAAAAGCCGTTGAGATAGACGGTCCGATCCTTGGCGCCCGGCAGCGTTGCAAAAGGCGTGTGGTCGAAGTCATAGGTCAGCTCGTCATAAACCTCGTCGCTGATGACGACCAGACCGTGCCGGTGGACCACCTTGTTGAGGGCCAGCAACTCCTTCTTGGTGTAGGAGGTGCCGGTCGGATTACACGGGTAGTTCAATAAAAGCGCTTTGGTGTCGGGCGTGATGTGCCGCTCCAGCTCCCGGGGCGTCAGCTTGAAGCCGTTGGAGGCCTTGAGCGGGATCAGGACGGGTGTGCCTCCTGCCAGCTGCGTGACCGGCCCATAAGAGACGTAGCTCGGCGACGGGATCAAGACCTCCTCGCCGTACTCGAGCAGCGCCCGCAAAGCCAGGTCCACCCCCTCGCTCACCCCGACGGTGACGAGGATCTGTTCGTCGATGTCATAACGCAGGCCGTGGCGCCTCTTCAGGTCCTGGGCCAGATACGTGCGCAGCTTGACGAGCCCCTTGTTGGAGGTGTAGGAGGTGTAGCCCTCCTCTAAGGAAAAGATGGCGCTCTCGCGGATGTGCCAGGGCGTGACAAAGTCCGGCTCGCCCACCCCCAGGGAGATGACGTCCTTCATACCGAGCACCAGGTCAAAGAAGGCCCGGATGCCCGAAGGCTGCATCTGGCTAACGACGTTGGAGATAGTGATCTTCTTAGGCATTTTAATAGGTGATGGCCAGCCGCCTGTCCGCATCTTTGCCCTTGAGCAGGATGCCGTCCTCCTTGTATTTCTTCAGGAGGAAGTGCGTCACGGTCCCGCGCACGTTCTCCATGGGCGAGAGCTTCTCGGCGACGAATTGCGAAACGGTATGCAGGTCCCTGCCCTCTACGACGATCAAAAGGTCATAGCTGCCCGACAAGAGGTAACAGCTCGTCACCTCCGGGAAACGGTAGATGCGCTCGGCCACCTTGTCAAACCCCAGGTCCTTCTGCGGCACGACGTTGACCTCGATCAGGGCCCGGACCGAACGGCTCTTCTCCTTGACCAGCTCTTTGTTGATGACCGTCTTGTAAGCCAGGATCACCCCGTCTTTTTCGTATTTGGCGATCTTCTTTTTGACCTTGTCCACCTTGGACCTGGTCGACTTGGCGATCTCCTGAAGGGTCAGGCGCGCATCTTTCTGCAACAGCTGAAGAATAGGGTCCATCCCGGGCCTCCTTCTCGTTTTGGCAACATCAGGTCAGGCCTAATTTTAGCACCTCTGGACGGGGGGTGACAAGGCAAATATGGGACTAATGAGCCAGGCTCACCAGTCCCACATTTTGAGACAGAAAGGCCAGGCCTTTGTGTCTCACTTAGACACGGTAGCGGTTCGTGATCGGCATGCGCCGGTCCTTGCCGAAGGCGCGGGGCGTGATCTTGATGCCCGGCGGCGCCTGGCGGCGCTTGTACTCGTTGGCGTCCACCATGCGGATGACGCGGCGGACCGCGTCCGGCGCCAGCCCCTTGCCGGTGATCTGGGCAAAGCTCTTGTCCTGTTCGACGTAGAGCTTGAGCACGCGGTCCAGGAACTCATACGGCGGCAGGGTGTCGGCGTCCTTCTGACCGGGCCGCAATTCGGCGGACGGCGCCTTGTCGAAGACGCTCTTCGGGACCGTCAGCCGGCCGTCCCGGCGGTTCTTGTAACCGCACAGCCGGTACACGAGGGTCTTGGGCACGTCCTTGAGCACGCCGAAGCCGCCGGCCATGTCGCCGTAGAGCGTGCAGTAACCGCAGGAGACCTCGGACTTGTTGCCCGTGTTGAGCGCCAGGTATCCGAATTTGTTGGACAGGGCCATGAGGATGTTGCCGCGGATGCGTGCCTGCAGGTTCTCCTCGGTCACATCGGCTTGTCTGCCGGCAAAGGCCTCTTTGAAGTCCTTGAGGTACTGGTCAAAGATGCCCTGGATGGGGATCGTCAAAAAATCGATGCCCAGGTTGACGGCGAGCGTCATGGCGTCGTCCGCCGACCCCTGAGACGAATAGACCGACGGCATGGCCACGCCCACGACGTTTTGGGCGCCGATGGCATCCGACGCCACGGCGGCGACGAGCGAAGAGTCGATGCCGCCGGAAAGGCCCAACACAACCTTCTTGAAGCCGTTCTTGGCCAGGTAATCCCGCAGCCCTGTCACGAGCGCGGCGTAGACCTCGGCGTCCTCTTCCAGGCGCGGGGCCACCGAGGACTTCCGGCGGCCGGCCTTCTCTTGCGATGTCCCCTGCGGCGCCCCCTGCAGCGCCGCCTGAAGCGTCGTCTTGGGCCGCTTGGCGGAGGCCGCCACCTCGAGGTCGACGATGAGCAGTTCCTCCTCAAAGGCCTTGGCGCGGGCGATCACGCGGCCTTTTTCATCCACGACAAAACTCTGGCCGTCAAAGACCAGCTCATCCTGGCCGCCGACGCAGTTCACGTAGACGACCGGTATCTTATTGTCCCTCGCCTGCCGGCGCAGGATCTTCTCGCGCAACAACCCCTTACCTATATGATACGGCGAGGCGTTGATGTTGACGATGAAGCGCGCCCCGCGAAAGGCCTGGATGCCGGCCGGACCGTCCAGGTGCCAGATATCCTCGCAGATGTTCACCCCGAAGGCCGTGCGGCCGATGCCGTAGACGGGAAACGCCTCACCGGCCGCAAAGTAACGCACCTCGTCAAAGACGCCGTAGTTGGGAAGATAGGCCTTGTGGTAGATCCCTTTGACGCGGCCGGCCGCCACGAGGGCCGCGGCATTGAAGATGCGATCCGCCTTCTTATCGACGAATCCGATGACGGCGGCTGTGTCGCGCGCCGCGCCGGCGGCTGTCGGACGCGCCGCGCCAACGACTATCTCGCGCGCCGCGCCGACGGCTGTCGGACGCGCCGCGACGGCGATGCGCTTGAGCGCGGCGATGTTGTCCGCCACGAACCGGGGCTTCAACAGAAGGTCTTCCGGCGGATAGCCGGTGACGCAGAGCTCCGGAAAGACGACGAGGTCCGCGGCCTGACGCCGCGCCTTATCGATCCAGGCGACGACCTTGTCGGCGTTGCCGCGGAGGTCGCCGACCGTCGGATTGATCTGGGCGAGGGCGATACGGATACTTTGGCGGGACGCGCGTTTCATAAGGGACCCTTATATCTTCTTCATGTCGTGCGTCAGGATGAGCGCCTCGGCGACCTGACGCATCGACTTGCGGTGGTCCATGCTGTACTTCTGCAGGAGACGGTAGGCCTCAGCCTCGTCGAGCTTGCGCTCGCGCATGAGGATGCCCTTGGCGCGTTCGGTGAGCTTGCGCGTCTCGAGCTCCTCCTGGATGACCTTGGTCTTGACCATGAGCTCCGTGTTCTCGATGACGAGGGCGGCCTGGGCCGCCACGGAGCTTAGGACGTCGGTCTCGCTCTTCGTGAACTTGTGCGGCTCGGAGGTATAAAGGTTCAGGACCCCGATCACCTTGCCCTTGACGCTCAGCGGCACGCACAAGAACGATGAGATCCCCTCGATCTTGGCGATTTCCTTGTATTTATAATCCTTGTCCTTCTGCACATCATAGACGGCGATGGGGCTGTTTTGCGCGGCGACCTTGCCGCTGATGCCCTCGCCCAGCTTGATGGGCGGTTTCTTGGTGTAATTCTCGGAGACGCTCTGCGTCGCCCGGATGATCAACCGGCCCTCATCATTGAGGAGCATGAGCGAACACAGGTTCGAGCCCAGCGCCTGCGCCGTCACGCCGACGATCAGCTTCAGGAGGTCTTCGAGATACAGGTCCGAAGAGATCGCCTTGCTGATCTTCGAGAGCGCCTCAAGACCCGATGCGCTACGCTGTGCCATGCCCTTCCTCCTCGCGAGACTCATAGACCTGGTGTGACTCACAGACCTGGCGTGACTCATAGATCTGGCGTGACTCACAGACCTGGCGAGACTCGCAGACCTGGTGAGACTCGCAGACCTGGTCTTTTTGTCTCATCCTTTTGTGCCGCGGCAGGCCTTGACGCACACGCCGCAGATATATTGTCCGACGATGTTCTTCTGCTGAAAGCCCTTGAGCGTCTGGAAGCACGCGGCGTGGTCGAAGTCCGCGGCGCTCTCGTGGATCGCACCCGCCGGGCAGACCGTCCCGCAGGCGCGGCACGCGCCGCAACCGCCGCCCTGCGGCCGTCCGGCCCGTAACGGCATGTCCGTCAGGACCGTCGCCAGCCGGAACTGCGCGCCGAAGCGCGGGTGGACGAGCAGGTTGTTGCGGCCCAGCCACCCGATGCCGGCCAGCTCCCCCATCTTTTTGTGCGACAGGTGCGCCTTCTGGTTCTGCCAGTCGGTGATCTGCGACGCCGGGACCGCCAGGGCCGAGCGGCCCGACCGCTCTATCCAGCGGGCCGTCCGCAGGGCCAACTGGTCCAAGAACGCGTTCACCGTGCGGTAATGATGAAAGTAAAGCTTGGTGGGGCGCTCGACGATCTCTTCCAGGACCGCTGCCGACAGGGGCACGCCCAAAACGACCGCTTTATCAAAGCGCGCCGCGACCTCCGGGGCGATCGCGAAGTCATCCCGGACCCCGACGATATCGGCCACCCCGAAGATATCGGCCCCCCACCGTCTCGTCAAGCGCCTCAGAAAAAAAGAATTGCCGGCGGCCCGCAACATGATCTCTCTTAACCGATGGGGGTGCTGTCGGCGGTCACCGTCCCGTCCGAGGAAGAGCGGATGATGCCGGTGACGTCGACATAGAAACTGCGGACGCCCGTCGCGTTCTGCGTTACGGGCACGGCGGTGGCGTTAAACCAATTCGTGGTGCCGGTCACGTTATAGGTGTAGCCCTGTTTGGTGCCCGAACCCAGAAAGGCATCGACGTAGGAAGGGACCGCGTTCGAGAGCACGCTCAGGTCCCCGGGAAAGCCCGGGTTGGCCGCTCGGTACGTTATGGCGGCCGAGGCGATGGCCCGCATGCTCGCTATCGCCGAGGCCTCGTTGGCGTTGAGGCGCGCCCGTAAGAGGTTGGGGATCGCGATGGCGGCCAACAGGACGATGACCGCCACGACGATCATGATCTCGACGAGCGTAAAACCTTTTTTTCGCATGCGACGCGTGTTCACGTCGGCTCCTTGCCGTTCAGGACCGCGCGCAGACGGGCCCGCGAGGAACCGCCGACCCTCTCCGTCTTGCGGCGTATAACGATATTTAACCACAGGAGACCCAAAAAGGCCACAAAAACAATGGTGGAGGCGACCCCTCTGGGTCCGTTCCAACGGTGGTCCGAGACCGCTACGTACCACAGGTGCAAAAAGGTGAGCAGGACCCCAAAACCGCTCAGCCGGATGAACTCGCCGTTGCGAAAGACGTGCGCCCAGGAAAAAGAGCGTCTCTCCCGACGGGGGTAGGAAAAAGGCGTCGGGACAAAAAGCGGGACCGAGACCGCATAATCGTCAAAGGCCTTGCCGTACTTCCGACGCAGGTCCTTTTCTTCCTCCCGCACGGTGCCGGCATACAGATAATAGAAGGCGACGACATAATAAAACATCAGAAAGGCATTATCCGACATCGCCATCACCCCGAGGCCGATAAGAAAATTGCCCACGTACAAAGGGTTGCGGGTATAGGCATACGGCCCGCACGTCGTCAGGTGGTGTGACTTGATCAAGTAGGCTGCCGCCCATAACCGTATCGCCGCCCCGACGACGAAGATGAGCGAACCGGCCAACACCGTCGTGTCCGTGAAGTGCGCCACGAACGGATAGACGATGAAGACCGGATACACGAACCACAGCCGCAGCTTCTTAAACCGTATCTTCCTGGCCATGTCTTGTCTTGTGCTGCCTGCTTAGATAGACCATCATCAGCGCGACCGCCGCCGGGGTGACGCCGGAGACGCGGGCCGCCTGGCCCAACGACAAGGGCCGCAGCGAGCTGAGCTTTTCGACGATCTCGTTCGAGAGGCCGCGCACGCGCCTGTAATCGAAGTCGCGCGGGATCGCGATCCTTTCGATCTTGCGGAAGCGCCGGACCTCTTCGCGCTGCCGTGCGATAAATCCCGAATATTTTACCTCGATCTCCACTTGCCGTGCCAGCGGTAATTCACGAAAGTCCGGGTGGCCGTCCAGGGCACCCGTCTCGCTCAGGCGGTCCACGTCGACCCCGGGCCGGCGCAGGAGCTCTTCCAGCGTCGCGGCCCGGGCCGTCTCGGGCAGCCCCAGAGAGACCAGAAACGAATTCATGCGTTTCATCTCCAACCGCGTGCGCCGCAAAAAATCGCAGCCCGTCTCGATCCGGCGCCTCTTGTCTTCGAGGGCGCGGTAGTGCTCATCGGTCAGGAGCCCCAGGCGATGCCCGTGAGGCGTCAGGCGCAGGTCGGCGTTGTCCTCCCGCAACAGGAGACGGTACTCCACGCGTGAGGTGAACATGCGATACGGCTCATCGGTCCCGCGCGTCGTCAGGTCGTCGATGAGGACGCCGATGTAGGCCTCGTCGCGGCCCAGGACGAAGGGGGAACGACCCTGCACCCTCAAGGCGGCGTTGATGCCGGCCATCAACCCCTGCGCGGCAGCCTCTTCATAGCCCGTCGTGCCGTTGATCTGGCCGGCGAAAAAAAGGTTGCGGACCCGCTTGGTCTCCAGGGTCGGTGAAAGTTGCGTCGGATCGAGGAAGTCGTGCTCGATGCCGTAACCCGGCCGCAGGATGCGCGCCCGTTCGAGCCCTTCCATGGACCGCAGCATCTTGAGCTGGACATCAAAGGGCAGGCTTGTCGAGACGCCGTTGGGATAGACCTCGAGGGTCGCGCGTCCCTCCGGCTCGAGAAAGACCTGGTGGCGCGGCCGCTCGTCGAAACGCACGACCTTGTCTTCGATCGACGGACAATAGCGCACGCCCGTCGACTTGATCTTGCCCGTGTAAAGCGGCGAACGGTCGAGGTTCTGCCGGATGATCTCATGGGTCGCCGTATTCGTATAGGTCATATGGCAGGGGATCTGTTCCAACGAGAGCCCCTGTGTCCGGAAGGAAAAGGGCTGCGGCGGCTCGTCGCCGTCCTGGCGCTTGAGCTTGTCAAAATCGATCGTCCGCACATCGATGCGCGGACACGTGCCCGTCTTGAAACGGCCCATCCCGAAGCCCAGGGCCTTGAGGCTGTCGCTCAGGTGCACGGCAGGCGGCTCGCCGAGCCGGCCGCCCGGAAAATGCGTCAGGCCGATATGAAGGAGCCCTCTTAAAAACGTCCCGGGTGCCAGGACAACGGTCCTGGAACGGAGACTCTCTGCCTCTGCCGTGCGGATGCCCGTCGCGCCCCCGGCCTCGACGAGCACATCGGCCGCCTGCGCCTCCAGGACCTCCAGGTCCTCCTGGCGCTCGACGAGTGCGCGCATGTATTCCTTGTAGCGCAACATGTCCACCTGGGCGCGCGACGAGTGGACCGCCGGCCCCTTTGAGGCGTTCAGGCGCCGGAACTGGATGCCACAGGCGTCCGCGGCCAGGGCCATCGCCCCGCCCAGGGCGTCAATTTCCCTGACGAGCTGCCCCTTGCCGATGCCGCCGATCGCCGGATTGCAGGACAAGGCACCTATCGTATCCCGGCGCAGCGTGACCAAGAGCGTCCGGCAACCCATGCGCGCGGCCGCCAGCGCCGCCTCGATGCCCGCATGCCCGGCCCCGACGATCAAACAGTCATACATCTCCATATGCCGCCTCGCGGAACGCCCGCGGACCGAGACGGAATCTCGACCAAGCGGGAGCCTGCCGACCTTCGGTCGAGACTCGATCCCGGCCGAAGGGAAAAAGGACAGACCGTTATACGGTCTGTCCCGTGACGTGTCGTGGCTAACGGCGCCTCCAACGGCCCTCTTTCAACCCTTGGCCGTCTCGATGATGAGGCCCATCAGGTCCTTGCCGATGATCTCGCCGAGCGACCCCTCGGCGGCCGCGCGCTCCGAGAAGCTCATCGTCCCGTCGGAGGTGACGCTGCCGCCGGCGATGAGGAGCGGCACGGGATCGGCGGAGTGGGCCTTGAGCGCGCACGGCGTCGAGTGGTCGGCCGTGACGACGATGATGGTGTCCTTGAGCTTGATGTGCGGCAGGAGGTTGCCGAAGAAGTGCTTGTCGATCGCCTCCACCGAATCCTTCTTGCGCTTGAAGTCACCATCGTGGCCCGGCTCGTCCGGCCCCTTGATGTGGATGTACAGGCCGTCGAAGTCGGCGATCTTCTGCAGGGCGATCTTGGCCCAAACCGCGTAATCGACGTCCCAGTGGCCGCTCGGCGGCGGCACCTCGACGACATCGATACCCGTCAGGAGCGCGATCCCCTTCTCGACCGGCATCTCGACAAAAGAGCCGAACGCCAGCCCGTATTGCTGGCGCATCGGCGGGAATTGAGGCAGGTGGTCGCCCGCGTCGCGCGACAGGATGACGTTGGCCGACACCTTGCCGTCCGCGATCCGCTTCTTGTTGACCGCGGCCTGCTGCAGGACCTTGTGGGACTTTTGCGTGAATTCGTTCACGAGGGCCGCGGCCTCGAGGGCCGATCCGTCCTTCTCATAGCCCGGCATGGGCACGGCATCGGCGACGGTGAGGTCGAACTTCTCCTTCGCCACGCCGAAGACGCCTTCGCGGTCGTAGGCGGGGTCGGTATTGGTGATCCACGCCGACAGCCTCTGGTGCATGCCGCGGATGACCAGGATGCCGCGGTGGCCGATGGTATTCTTGAACTCAAAGGTCGCGTTGGTGAGCGTCACCTTGCTGTTGAGTTCCTTGGCAAGGGCGGTCGCCTCTTCGGTCGTCAGGTTGCGTCCCACGCGGCGGTCCTGGATGGTCTTGCCGTCGTCCGACGCCGTCGCGAAGTTAACGCGAAGCGCCACGTTGCCGTCTTCGACCTTGAGCCCCTCGGCAAAGGACTCCAGCGGCCCCCGGCCGGTGTAATACTTGTGGGCGTCATAGCCCAGCAGGCTGATCACCGCGATGTCGGACTCCGGGGCTATCCCTTTGGCGACCGTGTACATCACGCCGCTCTTGCCGGCCTGGGCGAGCTTGTCCATATTCGGGGTAAAGGCCGCCCCCAGGGGGGTCTTGTTCCCGAGGGCCTTAATGGGGGTATCCCCAAGGCCATCTAACACAACATAAAGTATCTTCTTCATTTACGCGCCTCCCAAAATGCGTATTTTTAATCCATCCACAGAAAGGCGTATTTTAGCACCGAACCCCCACCCCGACAAGCAAATTTTGGCCCAGGGCTTATCCGGGACTCCCTGCAGCTTCCACTCTGCCAAAAGTGGGACATCGCAGTCTGGCTGCGTTGTCTCACGCCCGGCTGCGTTGTCTCACGCCCGGCTGCGTTGTCTCACGCCCGGCTGCGTTGGCTCACGCCCGGCTGCGTTGGCTCACAAAACTGAGACAAAGGAACCAGGCTACTTTGTCTCACTTTTGGGGTGGTGGTCGAAGAACTCCCAAATAAGGGGGGTCGCGAGGATGTCGGTGCGCGGGTCATCCAGGAAGTAGCGCACGGGTTTGCCGCCGGGCCAGCCGTGGCCGCCGCCCTTGAGCGTGTAGAGGACGACTTCTGTCCCGGCTAAGCACGGCCCCCAGACGTCGCGGGCAAAGCGGCTGTTCTGGGAACGCCAGGGCTTTGCCGGGCAGGCGTTACGGCCCACCCAGACCTCCAGCGAGGAAGCGACAGAGACATCCTCCCGCTCATACGCGTCGTAATAGACCTCGGGCCGGCCGCCCTCGTAGAGGACATAGCGGTCTGCGGTGCCGTGGAAGGCGATGACGGAGACGGGCGCGCGCGGCAGGCACGGGCTGTGGTTGAGGACGGCCGCAACCACGCCGATCGCCGCTATCCGCTCTGACCACGCACACGCCACCCGGTAGGCGAGCATCCCGCCGCTCGAGATGCCGGTAAGATAGACTCGGCCCGGGTCGACAGGGTATTCGGCGCCGAGCGTCTCGATGAGCTTCCTGATGAACCCCTCGTCGTCGATATCGTTCTCCCAGGCAAAGCCGCAGCAGGTACCCGCGTTCCACGTCAGGTATCTGTCCGGGAGCATGCCGGTGCCATAGGGATACGCGACGATAAAACCCTTGCGGTCGGCAAGTTTGGAGAACCCCGTCAGCTCCTCCATCATCCGGGCCTGGGCGCCCTCCCAGTGCAGGGCCACGACGAGGGCGACGGGGCCATCGTCGAGCTGCGGCGGCACGTGGAGGAGATACGAACGCGTCCGGCCGGCGTGCTCCACCGTGCGCAGCGTGGTCGCCCCCTCGCGCACCGTGGGCGGCCCCTCACGCA
>CAZUQR010000014.1:0-26219 GCA_964622605.1 uncultured Planctomycetia bacterium | reverse complement strand
CGCACCGTGGGCGGCCCCTCACGCAACGGGACCGCCCCCTCACGCAACGGGACCGCCCCCTCACGCAACGTGGTCGCCTCCTCGCGCACCGTGGTCGCCTCCTCCTGTCCGCGGCCCACCCCTGCGCCAAGGAAAAGAACCAACGCCAAAGTAAGACTAAAAGGTCTGGTCATTTTTGTGAAACGGGTCATTTTGTGAGGTGCTGAGGGGTGACCTCTGTGTTTCATTTTTGCTGCTGCCACTTCTTCCAGAGGGCGTCCAGGGCCACGGCCGCGCCTGCGCGCCAGGCCACGTCGACGATGCCGGAGACCTCGGTCCCGGAGGGGTTGATCTCGACCGTCCGCCAGCCGGCCTGCTTCGCCAGGAAGACCGGCTGCTGGATATAAGGAAAGACGCTCGTCGTGCCGATGGAAAAGACCACGTCAAAGCCGCGGCGCAGTTCCCGGTAGAGGACCGCGACCTTTTTTTCGGGCAGCATCTCGCCGAAGAAGACCACCTCGGGCCGGACCACCGCCTGACACGCGGGGCAGCGCGGCGGGATCTTGAGGCCCGCGTAATTATTGACCCGATGGCGCCAGGAACAGCGCATGCACGCGATGTTGTGGAAGTCGCCGTGGATGTCGATGACGCAGTGGGAGCCGGCCGCGTGGTGAAAGCCGTCGATGTTCTGCGTGAGGACCCAGACGCGCTGGAACTCGTTCTCAAACGCCGCGATCACCTCGTGCGCGCGATTGGGCCTGGCCCTGCGGCAGCGCCTCTCGATCTCGGCCAGATACTTCCACGTCACCTCGGGCCGCCGGTGGAGCATCTCCCCGGCCAGGGCCGACTCGATGGGGATGCCTTCGGCCGTCACCTTGTCGTTGTAAAGGCCGCTCACCCCGCGGTAGGTCGGCAGCCCCGAATCCGCCGAGACGCCGGCACCGGTGATGAAGAGGACGCTCTTCGCGTTTTTTAAAAAACGGATGACCGTATCGATCTTTTCCATGGGGCCCCTATTGACACACAGGGCCTCTGCCCGACGTCGTGCAGAGGCCCCGTTAAGATGATCCCCTCAAGACACCATCTCACTTCGCGAGTCTTCGATAGCCCACCCGGACAAGGACGATGAACGCGACAGAGGTCTCGTCTGTCAGCCGACGAGGGCCCTCGCCCACCGCCGGGCCTCGCCGGCCGCCTTTTCAGGGGACAGGCGCAGAGGCTCGACAAAGTGCTTGTCTGCCAGGATCTCGTTACCCCGCAGACGCCGGCGCATCTTCACGAGCGTCTTGCCGCACATGCCCCCCGAACAACAGAACAATGCTATCTTCTTGCCGGTGACTGGAAAACGGTCGAAGAACGCCGCCACGGCCGGCGTATAAGAAAACGCCCATACGGGCGTTCCGATAAAGAGAAAATCGTAATCTAAGGGATGGTAGGCAAACGGCAGGAGCGAGGGCACCTGTTTCATGAAGACCTGGCGGCCGCCCCAGAGATACTTCATGAATCCGCGGGAAGGCGGCTCCTTGTCGGTCTTGAGCTCCAGGAGGTCTGCGCCGACCTCTTTGGCGATCGCCTCGGCGATCAGGCGGGTGTTGCCGTCAAGCGAGTAATAGATGACGAGGATGCGGCAAGACATGAGGACCGGTGTCGTCGGCTCGGTTTTATGGGGTGGTGCCCGCCCGCCTCTGCTCGATCATGCGGCGTCGGGCCATCTGCTTGATGTTCTTGGCCATCTGGGAGGTGCTGTCGATATTCGCGAGGATCTCTTGCGCCTTCTCAAGGGCACCCTTGTAATCCTTGGCGTCATAAAGCTTCTGGGCCTCGTCAATGGCGGCCCTAAGGGTCTTTTGCTGCTTGGCCTGCTCCCTGGCGAGAGCCGGTCTCCGGGAGGCCGAGACGCTCGTGCCCGGCCGGCCAGCATCCCCCTGTCTTCTGCGTGCAGTCCTGGAGGCGAACACGATAACCCCGACGAGCAACACAACACCAACTATGACAATAGGTACATTCTTCCGCATGACCCCTCCCACGCTCCGGACACCTGAAGTTTTGACTTGACCGGACCCTTCCCGCTTATCTCCTCAACGCATCCACCATAGCGCATCAGGATTGTTTTGTCCACTAAATATCCGTCACGGCAAGCTGGCGCCGGACCTTCTCTATCGTCTCGGAGAAGACGGGATCCTCACGCAGCCCCAGGCCCCTGGCCTTCTCCCAATAGGCCAGGGCGTCGCGGTATTGGCCCGCGTTGTAACAAGCGACCGCCGCGTTCTTGTAGGGATCGGGGTTCACCGGATTGCGCTTGATCGCCTCCCTGAAGAAGAAAAGCGCCTCCTCCAGGTCCCCCTTCTGCGCCTCGATCACCCCGAGGTTGCCGTAGAACTCGGCAAAGCGGCCCTCCACGGCCATGCCGTTGCGCCACGCCGCCTCGGCGTCGTTCTTGCGGTTCATCTGATAATACACGGACCCCAAGACGTTGTAGGCCACGTAATCGCCGGGGTCCTTCTTCAGGGCCTCCAGGAGCAACACCTCGGCCTCATCCAGCCTCCCCTGATCGAAATAGGCCAACGCCAGGCTCACGCGCGCGCGGGTGCTCTCGGGCGCGAGCGCCACCGTCCGCTCGAAGAGCCTGACGGGGTCGGCCCAGAAACGGTTGTGATAAAAAGACGAGACGCCCCACAAGAGGATCACCAGGACCGTGACGACGCCGGAGGCGCGGGGCGCGCGCTGATACCAGCGGCCGAGGCCCGCCCCGGCAAGGATAAAGAGTCCGACGGACGGCAGATACAGCCAGTGCTCGGCCATATACGCGTTCAGAGGCGAGAGCACGTTCAAAAACGGCAGGAGCGCCACAAAAAACCACGCGCAGCCAAACCGGACGACGGCAGGGGCGCGGCGGTGTCCCGTCG
This sequence comes from uncultured Planctomycetia bacterium, assembly GCA_964622605.1. Classification (GTDB taxonomy): domain Bacteria; phylum Omnitrophota; class Gorgyraeia; order Velamenicoccales; family Velamenicoccaceae; genus CAZCSY01. Next base: position 23,334 of record CAZUQR010000014.1, on the reverse strand, counting down.
CCACCAGGCAGCAAACGAGGGCGAGCATCCCCAGTCCGACGCGCGGATCACTCCACGCAAAGAGACGACTGCCGTACTCCATATGGAGCCCGAAGGGCACAGCCAGCACGCGCCCATAACCCGCCAACGCCGCAAAGGCGCCCGGCAGTCTCTGCGTCAAGGTGAAACCGGACAGCGGCTCCGCCGGCCAAACGGAGCGCAACGCCGTCAGGCGCAGGAAGGCGTAGAGCGCCGAGATGACGATCAGGCCCCCGAAGGCGCGCCGCGAGACGGGCTTCCTGAGCGTCAGGCGATACACGACGACCAGCACCGGCAATAACAAGGCGCTCTCGCGCGACATGAGGGCGAGCGCGTAGGCGCCGAGGCTCAAGAGGAAAAACCTCAGGCGCGGCCGGGCCGCGTCTTTCAGGAGAAGACCGAACGACAACAGGAGGAACAGGAGCGAAAGCGGGTCCGCGCGCCCCGAGATGAAGCTGACCGCCTCGGTATGCGCCGGATGGACCGCGAAGAGGAGCGCGGCGAGCGCCGCCAGGCGCCGGTCCGCAAAGACGAGCCACGCCAGCCAGAAGAGGGCGGCCGCGCACAAAAAGTGCAGGAGGACGTTGCCCAGATGAAAGCCGAGCGGATGAAGCTTCCAGACGGTAAAATCAAAAAGGTAGGAGAGGATCTGGAGGGGCCGCCAGAAGTCGTATGCGCGGCCGGCGCCGTTGCCGATGTCGGTCGCGAGGATCCCCGGAACATGGGCCCAGCTCCTCAGAAAACTGTTGTCGACGATCAGGTGCTCGTCGTCCCAGAGGAACGGCCCTTTGAGCGAGGGGCTGTAAACGACAAAGACGAGGACGGCCAAAAGGCCCAGGATGAGGACCGCCTGCCGGGGCGGGATGCGGGATGGCGCGGACGCCGTGCGTTTGGGTTTGGCCATAACGGAATAACAAACCATCTAAAGGCAAGAAAAACGGGCCGGACTCCCCTGTCTCACGAAAGCGAGACGCAGGTGCCTGGCTGTCTCACCCCTTGCTCGTGGAACTCGAGGAACCTTCTTCCTCGGGCTCCTCGGGTTTCTCGAAACGCCAGGTGTCGACGATCCTCTCCATCTCGATGCGGAAGACCTCGCGCGGCGCCTCAAGGTAGACGTCGAACAGGTACCCCTTGTGGAAGAAGACGAGCGACGTGGCCTGCCGCATCCCCCCGGAGCTTAAGATCAAAAACCCGGTCTGGAGCGCGAAGACGCCGTCGATACGGCGCTCCGCCCTCATCACGGACTTGCCGCGGCGGCCGGCCACCTCGCGGCGCCGGTCGTCCCGGGCCTCAAAGACCAGATCGCGGCCGGAGCCCTCGAGACCCTCGACCTCTTCGAAGCGGATCAGGATCTTGTCGCTGCCGTCGAGCTCCGAGACCGTCACCCGCCCCTTCTCCTGTCTCCAGAACCACCCCTCGGGCACGTCGAGCCAAAAGAGCCCTCTCTCCTCACCGTGCACCTCGGCAAAGGACGGCGCAGCCGAAATAACAAGAGAAAAAAACGCTGCAAAAAAGAGTATTTGTCTGTTCATATCTGAAAAAGTGGAACAAGGGAGCCTGGCTCCCTTGTTCCACTTTTAAAGCACGCGGCATCTTCTCTGCGGACGGCGCCTTCCCCGGGGACGGCGCCTCAAGGCAGCCAGTCGAGGATCCCCTTCTTGCGGATCTCGAGGATGCGCTCGCTGCTTGCCAGACCTCCGATGACCTCGACGATCACCGGATTTGACTTGATGCGCCCGTGCCACGCCTGCTGCGGACGGGAGTTGTCGAGGTATTCGATGGTGACGCGATAGACCCCTTCGGCCAGCCTGACAAAGGCGAAGTCCTCAAGGTTGAAGACGGCGAGCACCTCGTGGTTGTCCGACGTCGCGGGCCCCAACCCCACCACCTCGCTGCCCCGGCCGACCAACTCCTCGCGGAACTCGTCATCGATATGGTACTGCCCCACCTCGACCTTGCCGTTTTTCAGATCTTCGACCTCGATGAAAAAAGACCCCAGGAGGCTCAGGCCCTTTATCTTGTCCGGATCGTGCGCAAAGAACCTCAAAAAGAAATCCACGCTCTCGCCTTCCCAATAATACCGGTACGCCGTCTGAAGCATGACCCCCAGCCCGTCCTTGACGACGGCCTCCGGCTCTTTGCGCCGGCGCAGGACCTCGGTAAAACGCTCAAGGATCCGGGAGTGGCTCTTTATGGTCTTCTTGGAGGAGATCAGGATGGGCGTGCCCTTGATGTACATCTGGGCCGAGCGGGCCGGCGCACAAAACGCCAATACCAGGCAGACGGATAAAAAACAACGCGACATGCGTCCCATAGAGGGCACCTCCCGGCTAGGGTAAATCCTAACACATTCTAATACCTGGGCAAGCGCAAGACAAGATGAATATGGGCCATAAAGATCCTGCCTTCACGTCTGGCGTCCGTGCGCAAAAGATTGAGACAAACAGGCCAGACCTTTGAGTCTCATTTTTTGAGACTCAAAGGTCTGGCCTGTTTGTCTCACCGTGCTACACCGCCTCCATGGTGGAGGGCGGCTTGGTGGCGATGTTGTAGGTGACGCTGACGACGCCGGGAACCTCGGTGGTCATGCGGCGCGACAAGATCATGAGCGTCTCGTAAGGCAGCTTCGTCGGCGTGGCCTGGCGGGCGTCCACGCTGTCCCAGCAGCGGATCTCTATCTGCAGGCCGTAGTCCCTCTTGTTGTCGCGCATCCCGGGGACGCGGTCGTTGTGCAGGATCGCCATGTACTGGAAGGCCGGCACGCCGGCGAGGACCTCCTCGGTGATGGCCGTGGCCTGGCGAACAAGGGTGATCTTCCCGGGCGTCACCTCGCCGATGACGCGGGCCGACAGGGCCGGTCCCGGGAAGGGCATCCGGTTGAAGCTGGCCTCAGACAACCCCAGCGCCGCACCCACCTTGCGCACGCCGTCCTTGCGCAGCTGGACCAGCGGCTCGAGGATCTTGTAGCCGAAGGTCTCCTCCGGGTCGATGCCCAGCTGTTCGAAGACGTTATGCTGTCTCTTGATGCCGGCAACGGTCTCATCGACGTCCGTCAGGATCGTGCCCTGCAGGAGGTGCCGGGCGCCGCTGTCCTTGACGAGCTTTCCGAAGACGTCTTTATAAAAGGTCTGCGTGATCGCCTCGCGCTTCTCCTCCGGGTCACTGAGACCCTTGAGGGCCTTGAAAAACTTCTCCTTGGCGTCGACCACCTCCACCGTCACGCCCAGCTTCTTGAAGAGCGACACGATCTCTTCGGGCTCGCCCCGGCGCATGATGCCGTTGTCGATGAAGTACGTCTTGAGCCGCCCCTCCAGGGCCTTGTGGCCCAGGAGCGTCACCGTCGAAGAATCGACCCCGCCGGAGAGGGCGTTGACCGCCAGGCCCTCCGGGACCGCCGAACGGATCTCCCCGACCTTCTCGTCAACGAACTGCTTCGGGTTCAACTGGCTCACCGGAATCTCTTTTATCGCCATGTTCGCCTCCTGTCTCTTGACGCACCGCCTGGTGATACTCCTGCAACGACTTGGGGGTGATCTCCTTGTTGCGCATCGCCTCGATGGCGGCGACGCTCGCCTTGGCCGCGGCCATCGTCGTGATGTAGGGAAGCTTGTACTGGATGGCCATCTTGCGGATGTAACTGTCGTCTTCCTTACCGGACTTGCCCGCCGGCGTGTTGATGATGAGGTGGACCTCTTTATTGATGATGGCATCCGCTATGTTGGGCCGGCCCTGGCTGATCTTCATGATCATCTTGTTGGCCACGCCCTTGTCGGTCAGATACCGGCTCGTGTTCTCGGTAGCAAGGATCGAAAAGCCCATCCCGGCCAGCTGGCCCGCCACGCCGGCCGCCACCTTCTTGTCGGTGTCCCGGATCGTGACGAGGACCGTGCCTTTTAAAGGCAACGGCGCACCGACGGCATCCTCGGCCTTGAAAAACGCCGCCTCAAAGGTGTCTGCCGCGCCCATCACCTCGCCCGTGGCCCTCATCTCGGGGCCGAGCACCGGGTCGACCTCCGGGAACATGTTGAACGGGAAGACCGCCTCCTTGACGCCCACCATCGGCATCTTGAGCTTCTTCTTCAACTCGGGGAAATCCCGGATCGTCTTACCGAGCATCAGCTGGGTCGCGATGCGGGCAATGAGGATGCCCGTCACCTTGGAGACGAGGGGGACCGTGCGCGAGGCGCGCGGGTTGGCCTCCAGGACATAGACCTTGTCGTCGCAGACGGCAAACTGGATGTTGATGAGCCCCACGACGCCAAGCTCCCTGGCGATGGCGTCGGTGTGCTCCATGATCGTCGTGATGTGCCTGGACTTGATCGAGCGCGGCGGGATGACGCACGCCGAGTCGCCGGAGTGGATACCGGCCTCCTCGATGTGCTCCATGATCGCCGCGACGAAGGTCTCCTTGCCGTCGCACAACGCATCCACCTCCGCCTCGATCGCCTGCTCCAGGAACCGGTCGATCAACATGGGATATTCGGGGCTCACGTTGATCGCCTCCTGGGCATACTTGACCAGCGTCGCCTCGTCATAGATGATCAGCATGCCCCGGCCGCCCAGCACGAACGACGGCCGGACCATCAGGGGATAGCCGATCTTCCTGGCTATCTCAACAGCCCCCTCCAATGAGCGCGCGGTCTGGCTCTCGGGCTGGGGGATACCCAGGTCGATCATCTTGCGCCGGAAGAGCTCCCGGTCCTCCGCGAGGGCGATGCTCTCGGGGCTCGTCCCGAGGATGTTGACGCCGCAGGCCTTGAGCTCGGCGGCGATATTGAGCGGCGTCTGGCCGCCGAACTGCGTGATGACGCCGATCGGCCTCTCTTTTTCATAGATCGACAGGACGTCCTCGACGGTCACGGGCTCGAAATAAAGCTTGTCGGAGGTGTCGTAGTCGGTGGAGACCGTCTCGGGGTTGCAGTTGACCATGATCGACTCATACCCCTCGTCGCGCAGGGCGAACGCCGCGTGGACGCAGGTGTAATCGAACTCGATGCCCTGGCCGATGCGGTTGGGCCCTGCGCCCAGGATCATGACCTTCTTGTTCTGTGAGACCGGCACGGCATCCTCGCCGGGACTGTACGTTGAGTAATAATAGGCGGCGTTCTCGACGCCGCTGACCGGCACGGCCTCGTAGCGGGCCCGCTTGCCCAGGGCCAGACGTCTCTTGCGGACCTGGTCTTCTTTGACCCCAAAGAGCCTGGCGAGGTACTTGTCGGCAAACCCCAACTCCTTGGCCTTGATGACATCCTTATCGGCAAGCTTGTTCCACTCCACCTTGCGGATGCGCTCTTCAAAGTCAACGAGCTCCTTCATCTGTTCGATGAACCACGTTCCGATATACGTCATCTTATAAAGCTCATCCGGCGTCATGCCCCGGCGCAGGGCCTCGTACATCAGAAAGACCCGCTCGCTCGACGGCATGGCCAGACGCGTCCTGATCTCCTCGAGCGACAGGTGGGCAAAGTCCTTGGCAAACCCCAGCCCGGCGCGGCCGATCTCCAGGGACCGGATGGACTTCTGCAGGCCCTCGTTGAAGGTCTTGGCGATGCTCATCACCTCGCCCACGGCCTTCATCTGCGTGCCCAGGACGTCCGTCGCCTGGGTGAACTTCTCGAAGGCCCAGCGCGCGAACTTCACCACGACATAATCGCCGCTGGGCGCGTACTTCTCGAGGGTCCCCTCCTTCCAGTAGGGGATCTCGTCCATCGTGATCCCGGCGGCGAGCCTGGTAGAGACCATGGCGATGGGGAAACCCGTCGCCTTGGAGGCCAGGGCCGAGGAACGCGAGGTGCGCGGGTTGATCTCGATGACGACGAGACGGCCGTTGGTCTTGTTGTGGGCGAACTGGATGTTGGTGCCGCCCACCACGCCGATCGCCTCGACGATCTTGTAGGAGAGCTCCTGCATCTTCTGCTGCAGCTTCACCGGGACCGTCAGCATCGGCGCCACGCAGAAGCTGTCGCCCGTGTGCACGCCCATCGCGTCCACGTTCTCGATGAAGCACACCGTGATCTTCTGGTTCTTGTCGTCGCGCACGACCTCCAGCTCCAGTTCCTCCCAGCCGATGACCGCCTCTTCGATCAGCACCTGGTTGACGATGCTCATCGACAAGCCGCGCGCGGCGATCACCTTGAGCTCTTCGCCGTTATAGGCGATCCCGCCGCCCGTGCCGCCGAGCGTGTAGGCGGGCCGGACCACGACGGGCATGCCGATGCGCTGGGCGATCTCCTCGGCCTGCTCGACGGTGCGGGCGATCTCCGAGCGCGGCACCGGGATGCCGAGCTCGCGCATCGTCGCCTTGAAGACCTCCCGGTCCTCCCCGCGCTCGATGGCGTCGGCCTTCACGCCGATGATCTTGACGTTGTACTTGGCAAGGGTGCCGGCCTTGGATAAGCTCGAGGCGAGGTTCAATCCCGTCTGCCCCCCGAGGTTAGGTAAGAGGCTGTCCGGCCTCTCCCGGGCGATGATCTTCTCGACGCTCGCGACCGTCAGGGGCTCGATGTAGGTCTTATCGGCCATGCCGGGATCGGTCATGATGGTCGCCGGGTTGGAGTTGACGAGGACGATCTCGTAACCCTCTTTCCTGAGGGCCTTGCACGCCTGCGTGCCGGAGTAGTCGAACTCGCAGGCCTGGCCGATGATGATCGGGCCGGAGCCGATGATGAGGACCTTGTGGATGTCGTTGCGTCTAGGCATGGGGCCTCCTGTAAGAATAGGAGCGGGGGTATAAAGTGAGGTGCGCGAGCGGGGAAACAATCATCGTTGTTGATGATGCAGCCATCAGGGATGCGGCGGGACGTCGGTGTCCCTCTAGCAGGAAATACATTTTCGGTAGTATATCACAAAGTCAAAAGACGGGCATCTTTTATCTTGAAAGGCTGTGCGCAGACCCGATAGCAGACCTTGTAGGCCCGATAGCAGACCTTGTAGGCCCGATAGCAGGCCCCGACCTGCAGTGTCCCCGCGCCTTTTTCAAGCCAGGGATGATATCCCTGGGGTTTCTGCTACGGGGTCGCCGGCACCCGGTCGCAGGCCAGGTCCCCGACCGGCAAGAGATCGCAATACCAAAACCTGCCGTCTCTCAGGACGCCCTCTCCTCTTTCAAAGGCGATCTTCTCCCGGAATATCGGGCCGTCATAGACGAACGTGTGGAATTCTCCGTTCTCGCCGCACGGGTCGACCTCCGCGGGAAGTCCGGACACAAAGGCCCCGTCGAACTCCCTGCCGACAAAGCTCTCATCGAGGACGTTCGTGTCGATGCACGTCGTGACCGCCCTGAAGCCCGCCTCGATAAAAGACAGGGCGAGCGCGCGCGTCTCCCGCTTCCAGATGGGAAAAAACGCCTTCATCTGCGCCCCTGCCAGCTTCTCCTGCCGGTACTTCTTTACCTCGTCCAAAAAGATATCCCCGAAGACGACGCCGCAGACCCCTTTGCGTTTGTGGCGGCTCAATACATCCCCCATGCGCGCCTCATACGTTTCGTTCGAGGCATCCTTCGAAATGCGGACCTCTTCTAAGGCCAATCCAAGAGACGCCGCCTGACGCTTCAGGAGCGCCTTGCGGACTCCGTGCATGCTGATCCTGCCGTAGTCCTGTGTCACGGTGGTCAACAGCGCCACGACCTCATAGCGGGAGTCCCTGCGTGTCTCATAAAAGGCCATCGCGCTGTCTTTACCGCCGCTCCAGGCAAAAAGGACTTTTTGGGCCATGATAAAAGTTGATCCACAAAAAACCCCGCCTATTACCGGGCGGGGCTTTTTGGATCGGCTATAGGGAAACGGTCAGCACTTCGAGTAGCCGCAGGCGGAGCACTTGACGCAGCCCTCTTCGTGGCGCACGACGCTGCCGCAGTCGGGGCACACGCCGACGATGCTGCCGGCGATCTGGCGCTCGAGCTGCTCCTCGCTCTTGGACATCTGGCTGTACATCTCGGGCTCGGCCTGGGCGCCCGCCCCCTCGACCGCCGCCGCGGCGGCCACCTTGGCCTCGATCTTGTCGTTGATGAGGCGCCGCTCGACCACGCGCGCGATCGCGTCCGCGCAGGAGAAGATCCGGGAGCCGCGCTCCCACGACGGCGACGGGCAGCGGATAGAGCGCAGCTGCTCGATGATGACCTTCACGTCCACGCCGGAGCGGAACGCCAGCGACACCAGGCGGCCGATGGCCTCCAGCTGGGAGGCCGCGCAGCCGCCGGCCTTGCCCATCTGCGTGAAGACCTCGAAGGGCGTTCCCGTCTCGTCGGTGTTGATCGTGACATAGAGGTTGCCGCAACCGGTGGCGACCTTCGTGGTCGTGCCGGTGACGACCTCGGGCCGCGGCCGCGGGCCGATCTTGGTGCCCTCGGGGATAATGGTCTGGCCGGGCTTGGCCTTGTCCTTGGAACCGATGTTCAGGACCTGCTCCTCGCGGCTCTTGTCGCGGTAGATCGTGACCCCCTTGCAGCCCAGTTCGTAGGCGAGCATGTAGGCCCCGCGCACCTCGTCGATCGTCGCCTGCTGATGGAAGTTGACGGTCTTGGAGACGGCGTTGTCCGTGTACTTCTGGAAGACCGCCTGCATCCTGATGTGCCACTCGGGGCCGATATCGTGCGCCGTCACGAAGACGCGGCGGATGTCCTCGGGGATCTCCTTGATGTCCTGGATCGTGCCGGCCTCGGCGATATCCTCCATGATCTTGCGCGTCATGAGGCCGCGCCTCTCCATGACCTCCCGGAACGCCGGCTCGACCTCGATCATCTTGTCGTTGTCCAGGACGTTGGCGCGGTAATAGGAGACCGCGAAGATCGGCTCGATGCCCGAAGAACACGGCCCGGCGATGATGCTGATGGTGCCGGTCGGCGCGATGGTCGTCAGGGTCGCGTTGCGCTGGTGGACGCCGCCTTCTCTATCATAGATGCTGCCCTTGAACGCCGGAAAGACGCCGCGCTCCTTGGCCAGGGCCACCGACTTCTTGCGCGCCTCGGTCAGGATGAAAGACATGAGCGTCTCTCCGAGCGCGACCGCCTCCTCGGAGTCATACGGGATCATCATCTTCGCCAGGGCGCTGGCCCACCCCATGACGCCCAGGCCTATCTTGCGGGTCTTCTTCGTCATCTCCGCGATCTCGGGCAGCGGGAACTTGTTGACCTCGATGACGTTGTCGAGGAAGCGGACGGACAGGTGCACGACCTCTCTCAGGCGGTCCCAATCGATGACGAAGGTCTCGGCGTCTGCCTTGAGAAAGGCGTAGAGGTTGATCGAGCCCAGGTTGCAGCTCTCGTAGGGCAAAAGAGGCTGTTCGCCGCAGGGGTTGGTGCTCTCCACCTTACCTAATAATGGGGTCGGGTTGTCGTTGTTGACGCGGTCGATGAAGACGATGCCGGGCTCGCCGTTCTTGTGGGCCATCTTGACCATCCGGTCAAAGACCTTACGGGCGTTGAGCTTTTTGACGACCTGGTTGGTGTGCGGGTCGATGAGGTCGTACTCCTCGTCCTTCGTGACCTTGCGCATGAAGTCTTCGGTGACGGCGACCGAGATGTTGAAATTATTGATCTCCTTGTCGTTCTCCTTGCAGACGATGAAATCCATGATGTCGGGATGGTCCACGCGCAGGATCCCCATGTTCGCCCCGCGGCGCGTGCCGCCCTGCTTGACGGCCTGGGTCGCGGAGTCAAAGACCTTCATGAAGGAGATGGGGCCGGAGGCGATGCCGCCGGTCGAGCGCACGGTCGAGGAGCGCGGCCGCAGGCGCGAGAAAGAGAACCCCGTGCCGCCGCCGGACTTGTGGATGAGGGCCGTGTGTTTGATGGAGTCGAAGATGCTCTCCATCGAATCGTCGATCGGCAGGACGAAACAGGCCGAGAGCTGCGAGAGGTCGCGGCCCGCGTTCATCAGGGTCGGGGAGTTGGGCATGAACTCCAGGGCCGCCATCATGTCGTAGAACCTCTTTTCGAGCGCCAGGACGTCCGTCTCGGACTTCTCGAAGAGCCTGTCGGCGCCGGCGATGGTCTTGGCCACGCGGCTGAAGAGCTCCTGCGGCGTCTCGGTCACCTTTCCGGAGGGATCTTTCTTGAGGTAGCGTTTTTCGAGGACCCTGAGAGAGTTATCGGAGAGTCTCAACCCCATGGTGCGGCTCCTTTCTGCGCGGGCGGGAGGTCCTATGCGAGAGAAGTATCTTCCAACAAAAATTTAATTCGATGAGACCGTCTTAAAAACACCCTCTCGCCCCGGATGCGCTAAAAGCATACCTCGCCCCGCGGGCTTTGTCAACAAAAAAATACCATATATTGTTATTTTGTGTGCTGCGGAATACTATATTTTGTTTTTTGCGGGAACACCCGTCGACACGACACGGGCGCCTCGTCGGTGAGAAGTTACCCCTTGCAGGGCTTGGAGCCGTGGTTGGCCTTCTTGGAACGCCACCGGAGCTTGCCTAATCTCTGCCGTCTACCCTTACCCATGTCTGGCCTCTCTTTTCCGTTTTGGGAACCACCCCGTAGCGCTGTCTTTCGCCTTCCCGCGATACGGGGTGAAACAATTTCTGTTTCACCTTTCTCTTCTGTTTCACCTTTCTTTGTGCGACCCCTATTTTACTCCCGCTCGATCTTTTGTCAACCGGGAATCTTATTCCACTATATTATACGACTCCATCCGAACAGACAAGTGAGACTCATGGGCCGGGCCTATTGAGTCTCACTCATGGGCCTGGCCTATGAGTCTCATTCGTGGGCCGGGCCTATTGAGTCTCATTTTGACGCAGAGGCGGCGGGGTGTTATGATACACGATAAAGAAAGGTGAGTGAGGGCAAATTGATCACGAGAGCGTTCCGGGCCACGGTCTTTATCAAAGGGTTGAGCGCGGTCATCGCGCAGACGCTCCTCTTCCGGGAGCTGTTGGTCGTCTTCGGCGGCAACGAGCTGACGGTCAGCCTGATGCTGTGCCTCTGGCTTTTGTCGAGCGCGACCGGCAGCATCTTCTTCGTGCGCCTCTTCGACCGGATGCGGTCGACCAAGCGCGCCTACACCCTGTGCCTCTTTCTTTTCATCCTCTGGCTGCCGACGGCCCTCCTCCTGACGCGCCTGGCCCGGCCGTTTCTGGGGCTGGGCTTCGGCGAGGTCCTGTCGCTCGGTCACATCGCGCTCCTGTGCCTCGTCGTCCTCTTTGTCCTGGCGCTTGCCGACGGCGCGATGTTCGCGCTCGCCTACCGGGGCATCGGCTCGGTGAGCTCGACCTACTTTTTCGAATGTCTGGGGGCCCTCACCGGGGGCATCCTCTTCACCTTCGTCCTGCTGCGCTTCTTCTCCTCAACGACCATCGCCCTCATCGTCTGCCTGGTCGATACGATCGCCTTTGCGTTCCTGGCGTGGACGCAGCGCCGCCGGCTCCTCCGCCTGACGGCCATCCTCTTGTGCGCCGCCGCCCTCACGGGCCTGACCTTCGCTCCTCATCTGCAACGCTGGAGCGCCTCAAGGCAGTGGCCCCAGGGCAAGGTCATCGTCTCGGAGAACTCCCTCTACGGCAACATCACCGTCACCCAAAGGGCCGGACAGTTCAACGTCTTCTACGACGGCCTGCCGATCCTCTCTTTGCCGCAGCCGGAGACGGCGACGGTCGAGGACCTCATCCACCTGACGCTGCTGACCAAACCGTCGAGCAAGCGGGTCCTCTTTGTCGGCCACGCGGCCGCCGGATTCCTGAACGAACTCCTGAAGTACCCGCTTCAAGAGATCGTCACCATCGAACCCGATCCCCTGCTCGTTCCTATCCTGTACCATCTGCCCCTTCCTGACGTCCAGAAGGCGTTACGCGACCCGCGCGTCACCAATCTCGCCGCCGACCCCCGCCGGGCCCTCGCCCTCATGGCCGGCCGCTTTGACGCGGCCTTCGTCCACACGGGGCTGCCCACGTCGCTCGCGGCCAACCGCACGCACACGGTGGACTTCTTCGCGCGCATCGACGAACACCTGGAGCCCCACGGCATCCTCGCGGTCACGACCTGGGGGTCGCTCACCTTCCTGAGCGAACCGCTGCGGCGCGTCAACGCCGATCTCATGACGACGCTAAAGAGCGTCTTCGCCCACGTCGCGGCCATCCCCGGCGACGCCTCCACGATCTTTCTGGCCTCCCAGGACCCCCTCGTCCTCGACGCCCGGATGATGAGCGGCGCCCAAAAACGCCTGGCGATCCCGACCACCCTCATCAACCCGGCGTATCTCGAGCTGCGGCTCAACAAAGAGGACCGGCAGTGGTTCGAGGCTTCGATAAGCGACACCTTCAGGGGCCCGGCGCCCAATACGGACCTGCGGCCGTCCGGCCTCTACGACGCCCTGGCGCTCACCTATGCCCAGTACTCCAAAAGGCTGCCGCTGATATTCAGCGGCTTTCGCCGCATCAAGACCGGCTACTTGACGATCCTCCTCATCGCCTATCTTTTCGTCGGCCGATCGCTCGCCCGGCGGCGTCACCGGCAGGCCAGCGTCCTGAAAATGACCATTTTCACATCGGGCTTCTACTCGATGTCGGCGTATATGACGGTGCTTCTGATCTTCCAGAGCTTCCTGGGCATCCTCTATACCTGGCTGGGGCTCCTGACCGCCGTCTTCATGGCCGGCGCCGCGATAGGCGCCGTCTCACAGAAAAAGTTGACCCGCCGCCTTTTATCCGTCGGGACATTGATAGGCATCGAGCTCCTGGCGCCCGCCCTCGTGACGGTGACCGCCTTCTTCATCATCGGGATCTTTTCATCCCACGCCGATGCCGGCGTGTGGGGACGCGGGCTCTTTGTCTTGACGGGTTTCTTGACGGGATATCTGGTGGGGGTGGAACTGCCGCTCGTCCACGACGTGTACCGCCGCCGCTTCGGCGGACCGGGCCTTCCGGATGCGGTGCTGGCCGGACAGCTCTATGGCCTCGACCTGGCGGGCGCGTGTCTGGGGGTCTTCGTGACGCCGCTCCTGCTCATCCCCTCCTGCGGCATCCCGACGACGCTCACCGTCCTTCTCGTCCTGAAGATCATTCAGGGCATTTGCCTCAAACCGCTCAGCCACCACGAACGCCGAAGACGTCCGCGTCGTTAATCCTGTAAAAAGGCAGGGGTCTGTTTCAGGGTATCCTTGGCGTCCAGGACGCCGCCGGAGATGATGATCTTCATCGCCTCGTCGACGCCGATATCGAGGAAGATGATCTCCTCGCGCGGCACCAGCACGAGAAAACCCGTCAGGGGACTGGGGACCGAGGGAACCAGGACGTTGATGAGCTCGCGGCCGGACTTCTCGCACATGTGGGGATCGGCCTCTTTTGTCGCAAACCCGAGAGTGTAGACACCTTTTCTGGGATACTCGACCAGGACGACCTTGCGCGGCTCACCGGCGGTCATCGAGGAACCGAAGAGAAAGCGGGTCACCTGCTGGGCCGCCGTGTAGATCCGGCCGGCCACCGGAAACCGCCTCCAGAGGCGCTCGAAGTAGACCACGAGACGGCGGCCGATGAAGTTCGTCGCGAAGAACCCCGTCCCGAAGATGACGACGACAAAAAGCAGGATCCCCAGGCCCGGCACGCGGAAGCCGAAGTACGCCACCGCCCAGTCGTTGAGGTAGCGGCCCAGGATGTTATCCAGGAAGGTGAATAACGATACAAACAGCGCGACCGAGACGAGCAGCGGCACCACGATGAACAGTCCGGTCAAAAAATAGTGTCCCTTCCTTTTTTCGCGACTCATACCCTGCCTCCCCCCTCTTGTGCTGCGCCGGTCAATAACGTGCCAGCCACAATGCCCCCCACGCGATCGCGGTCGTGGCGACCCCCACGACGGAGCCGATCCCGAGCCACTTGAAAAAATTCATGCGGATCCCCCGCTCTTTCTCGAGCACGCCGACCGCCACGATGTTGGCCGTCGAACCGACGAGCGTGATGTTGCCGCCCAGACACCCCCCGAAGAGAAGGGCCCACCAGAAAATCTCCATCGCCCCGCCCAGGGCGTGAAAACTCTTGATGATAGGAATAAACGCCACGACGATCACGACGTTGTCCATGACGCTCGACCCGATGGAGCTGATCCACAGGACGACGCCCATCAGGGCCAGATTGCTGCCGCGCGCCCAGGCGAGCAGCCCTTTGGCAAAGACGTCCGTGGCGCCGGTTTCCTGGAGCGCCCCGGCCTGCGCGAAAAGCATCATGAAGAACAAGAGGGACCACCACTCCACGTCCTTCTCGACAAAGTCGCGGGCCCGCTCCCGCTTCCAGATCATGACGAAGGCCGCCATGGCGAGCGGGACGGTCATCAGCACGGCGTTATTCTCCAGGCCCAGGAGAACCTCCAGGCGGTGGCTGAGCGTGATGAGCAGCATCGTGGCCCCCATCAACCACAGGCCCAGCTTGAGCTCCCGGGCGATAGGCACCGAAATCAACCGGATGAGGATCTCATTGGCGCCCAACTCCTTGATCTTCTTGTCAAAGACATCCAAGGCCCTGCGATACCACAACACGACAACGCCCAGCATCACGCCGAGGCAAAGGACGGACAACGGCAGGGCCCTGAGGAGAAAGTCCTCCGATGTCAGGCCGGACTTGGAGGCGATCAGGATCCCGACGGGATTGCCCAGGACACTCGCCGCCGAGCCGATGTTGGTGGCAAAGACCGATATCAGGATGTAGGGCAAGGGGTCGATCTCGAAATACTCGCTGATCTCCAGGACCGCCGCGACCATGAAGATGATCGAGACGACCTCGCCGGTCGTGGCCGAAAGGGCGGCCGAGACGAACGAGATCACGACGACAAAGCGCCGGGCGGTCAGGCGCCGCATCCGCAGGATGAGCTCGACGATCCACGCGAAGAACCCCGCGTATTTCAGCAGGCCGACGACGATCATCATCCCCGCCAGAAAGAGGATCACGTCCAACGAGGCGTGCGCGATCAAACGCTCCAGGGAGATCGTGTTCGTGAGGATGAGGACGCACGTGCCCAGAAAGGCGAAGCTCAGGCGGAACTCCCAAAAGAAGAGCGTCCCGCTGATCGACGCGATAAAGATGGCGAGCGCCACCGCCTGATGCCTGTCCAGGCCACCCCGGGCTCCCAGCAGGCCGCTGGACGCTGCCAGGACGAAGATCATGAATAACTTGGCGATAAACCCCTTCATCTCTTTTCGTCTCGAGCTCCCCTTTTCTTACCACCGTCAAGGGCCGCGATAATAGGGCAGGGTCGTCAACAGGGCCCAGGCGATCGCCGTCGTCGAGAGCCCGACGATGAGCCCCACGCCTATCCACTGGCTGAAGCGGATGCGCACGTGCTTCTCCTTCTCAAGGATGCCGATCGCGACGATGTTCGCGGTCGAACCGATCAACGTGATGTTCCCGCCCAGACACCCGCCCAGGAGCAGACTCCACCAGAGCGTCTGGGTGCCCACGCCGAACTCAAAGAAGCTGCTGATGACGGGGATGGCCGTCACCACGACGATCACGTTATCCAACAAACTCGAGCCGATGCTGCTGGTCCACAGGACTATGCCCGTCAACAGATGTGGGTTATGGCGCGCGATATCCAAAAACCTGGCCGCGATGATGTCCGTGGCGCCGGTGTACTTGAGCGTGCCGGCCTGGGCAAAGAGGAGCATGAAGAACAAGAGCGTCCACCACTCGATCCCGTGCTCCACGTACGCGCGGGCCTTGTGGTGTTTCCACATCATGATGACGCCGGCCGTGATCAGCGGCATGATCAACAGCAAGGTGTTGCGCTCCAGGCCCATCAGTATCTCCAGGCGGTGGTGAAGGGCGATCCCGACGATCATGAGGCCGAAGATGCCCATGCCGATGCGCAGCTGCCGGTCCATCGGCACGGTGATCAACCGCAAGAGGATCTCATCCGCCTGCAGCTCGTTGAGGCGCCGGCTCATCTCGCGTATCGGGCGGCGGAACCACCAGGACATGATCCCCGCCACCGCCGCCAGACACACGGCGGCGAGCGGCAAGGCCTTCAATATAAAATCTTCGAAGCTCAGGCCCGCCTTGGTCGCGATGAGGATCCCGATGGGATTGCCCAGGACCGTCGCGGCCGAGCCGACGTTCGTCGCCATGATCGAGATGATCACGAAGGGGACCGGGTCCACCTCGTAGTAATCGCAGATCTCCAGGATCGCCGCCACCATGAAGATGATGGACGTGACCTCGTCGACGACGCACGCCAGGACCGCCGAGAGGACGATGATGAGCAGGGTGAACTTTCGACCGGTCAGCCGGCGCACGCGCAGGATCCGGGCGACGATCCAGGCGAAAAACCCGGAGTCCTTCAGGAGCTCCACGACGATCATCATCCCCGCCAAAAAAAGCACGACCTCGAGCGTCGTCAGCCTCAAGAAATTATCCAGGTCAATCGCCTTCGTCATCAAGAGCAGGGAGCTGCCCAAAAAAGCGAAGCTCAGGCGGAACTCCCAGAAAAAGAGCGTGCCCATGATCGAGGCCGAGAAGATGCCGACCGACAGGGCCTGGTGGAAGTTCAGGCCGCCGTTCCGGGCGGCAAAGCCCGCGGTCAACGCCCCCAGCACCAGCGTCGCCATCTTGAAAAAGATCTTTCTCAATAGTCCCGTCCTCTGATGCGGTCGTGTGATGCCGTCCTACGTGCCCACGAAATGCCCCAGGACGTCCGAGCGGGCCGCGATCCCCACGACCTTGTTGTCCGCGTCGACGACCGGGATGCGGCGCACGTTCTGCGTCAGCATGATGTGCGCGACCTCGCTGACCGAGGTACCGGAGCTGACCTTGATGACGTCGCGGCACATGACGTCTCCTACCTTGTGCTGGGCGAGTTTCGCTACCTTGTTCTTGATGGTCTGCGGGCTGTTCTCATAGACGAAGCGGCCGACTTTCGAGACGTAGCTGGGCAGGATGCCCTTGAGGACGTCCTTCTCCGTGAATATCCCGACGAGTCTATGCGAGGCGTCGACCACGGGCAGACCGCTGATCTTGTTCTCCAGCAGCAGACGCACGGCCTCCAGGGCCGGCATCTCAGGTGCCAGCGTGTGGACATCTTTGGTCATCAATTCGCCGATCTTCATCGCACCCCCCTTTGAGCCTACCGGCTCACGACGGCCGCGAGGAACGCCTTGACGGCATCAAGGCCCGCAAACGGCCAAACCCCCAACAACACGATCTGCTTGAAGCTCCACCCGTAACCCAGGGAAAGCCACAGGCCCCCGCAGGCGTAGATGACGCCGATACCGACGAGCATGATGAGATAATTCAACCAGAAGGCCGGACGCGGCACGGCACGACGCAAGACCCCCACGCTCCCCGCGGCGGGGAGAAATCCCAAAAGATACCCGCCCGTCGGACCGGCCAGATACGCGATGCCGGCCGTGTTGCCGGAAAAGAGCGGTATACCCAGGAATCCATAGGCCAGATACAACCCCACGCTCAAGGTCCCGTAGACAGGCCCGAGACAGGCGCCGGCCAGGAGCACCACGAGCGTCTGGAGCGTCACCGGCACGGGCGTGAAGAAGAGCGGGACCTTCACGAGTGACGCCAGGACCAGCAGCACCGAAAAACCGGTGACCGCGATGAGCTTTTTCGCCAGCGACGCCTCCGGCGTCACGACGAACGCTTGAGAAAACGATGTCATGCCTTTCCCTCCTCGTTTGTCCTTGACTTACCTTCCTGTAAATGACCCCTGTCCGCCTTGCCTTCCCGCGGGCCGGGGGTAACATGCACCCTATTCCTTAGCGACAGCGACCATGACAAGGCCGATCAGGATCAGCGCCGGCCCCAGACACCCCAGAAAGACCTCCTTGAGCTCCGGGAGAAACACGATACTGCTCATGATCCCCAGGACGACCACGCCCAACCCGATCAGCATCTTGAGAACCGATTTCGTCTTTTTGCCAGCGGCCATAAACCCTCCCGATTACGCACCGGCAGCCGCGACCCGCCCATCCTCTTTCGGCCGGGCCTTCCAGCGCTTGTGGATCCATCCCCACTCGTGGGGATACTTGCGGATATATCCCTCGATGGTACTCGTCAATTCCTGGACGACGTCATAGACCGCCTCGTCCCTGCTTCGCTTCTGGTCTATCTCCCTGGGCGCCAGGATCTCGATATGGTGCCGGGGCCCTTTGACGCGACGGATGAACATCGGCACCAACGGTGCGCCCGTGCGCAGGGAAAAGACGATCGGTCCCGTCGCGGTGGCGGCCTTGACCCCGAAAAAGTCGACGAAGATGCCGCCCGTGCCGAAGTTCTGGTCCAGCTGGACGAAGAGGATCTCGTTCCGACGCAGGACCCGCAGGCACCCGCTCACGCACTCCTGGCGCGGCTGGGTGTACACGGAGCCGACGTTCATCTGGCGGCGCTTGTCTTCAAAGACCCTGTCCAGGTTCTCATCGCGCATGCGCCGCAGGATCGTGTGGACCCGGTAGCCCTCCTGCGCCAACCGCGAGAGAAGAAGAGGAAAGCTGCCGAAGTGTGCGCTCACGGCCACGACCCCGCGGCCGGCCGCCAGGGCCTTATCCAGATTCTCCAGGCCCTGGACCGACACGAACTTCCGGATGCGCTCCGGGTGCTTCATGAACATGAAGAACTCGACGGCCGTGCCGGCCATGGAATAAAAGCACTCCTTGGCGATGGCGCGTATCTCGCCGGGTGTCTTCTCCTCGCCAAAGGCCATGGTGAGACTCTGCAGCGCGATGTCCCGGTGGCGGTGCGCCAGCCGGTAACCGAAAAAGGCCAGGGTGTGCGCGAAACCGTATAAAAAAGACAACGGCACGATGCGGGCCGCCGCGTCACACAGACCTATGGCGAAACGCCCCGCGCCGTAGCTCAGCTTACGAACGAGATCCTTCTTCCTCATGGGGTCAGCGTTTGTATCCGATCTTGCGCAGCAGATCTCTGCGCCACTGGATGTCCGCGGCCTCCTCGACGCCCTTGGGGCTCGCGCCGTCGATGACGCCGAGGATCCCACGGCCCGAGGACGTCTCGGCGACGACGACCTCTAAGGGATTGGAGGTCGCACAAAAGATGCGGCAGACCTCAGGGACGCTCTTGACCGCATTGAGGATGTTGACCGGAAAGGCGCCGTCCAGCGCAATATAGAAGGTGTGGCCGGCACCGACGGCCAGCGCCTGGTCTGCCGCCAGCTTCTTCAACCCTTCATCCGTCCCCTCACGGCGCACCTTGCAGGCGCCCGACGCCTCGCAAAAGGCGATGCCGCACTTGATGCCGGGGACCGACGTCACGCACGCCTCGTAGAGGTCCTCGACGGTCTTGATGAAGTGCGCCTGACCGATGACGATATTGATATTTTCTGGCTTCTCGACCCTGACGATCGTGATCTTGTATTCCATCGCGCACCTCAACGCACCGCTAGATGGTAATGTCTTTACCTATCCCTTCAAGTCTTTTTCGCGCCTTACCGAGCAGGCGCGTGGCCGAACGCGTGTAGAGGGCGCCCGACTTCTTTTCGGCCTTGAGAACGTCCTTGAAAGCGGCGATCGCCGCTTTATACTCCTTGCGGCCGTACGCCTTGACGCCTTCCAGGAAGCGCTCTTTGATCTGGCGGCGGTCTTCGCGCAGTTTCTGGCGCTCCTCGCGCTTATCGCGGATGCTCGCCTCGGCCTGCTCGCGCCGCTCTTCGGCGGAGACAACGGCCTCCTGCCGCCCTCGTTGTCTGCTCTCGCGCCGGGCCCGCTTTTCCCGGCGCTTGGCCTCTTTGGCGTTCTCTTTCGCCTCGCGGCGCCGCTGGACCTCGGCCCGCTTCTCTTCTTTGATGCGCAGCTTTTCCTGGCGTCGCTCTTCTTTTGCGCGCAGACTCGCCTCGCGGCGCCGCTGGACCTCGGCCCGCTTCTCTTCCTTTACGCGCAATTTTTCCTGGCGCCGCTCCTCTGTGAGCTGTAGCTTTTCCTGGCGCCTTCTTTCGCGCGCCGAGACAGGGCTCTCGACATCGTCCAGCGCCGCCGTGACGGCCAAGGTCACCTCTTTTTTCACGGGCGTGGACGCCGGAACCGCCTTCTTCCTGCGGCGGGCGGCCTGGTGCACCTTCTTTTCCTCAAGGCGCGCCTGACGCTCCACCCGTTTCTTTTCCCGTGCTATCTTTCGGGCGAGCAGGATCTCGCTCTTCTCCCGATAATAGGAAGCAAAGTCATCGATGGGTTTCAGAGAAAGGATCTTATTGAAGACCTCGATGGCCTCCTCATACGCCCGCGCCCGGTACAGGCGCCGGCCCTCTTCGTAGAGCTTCTTGATCTCGGCCTTCTCGCTCGCCCGCGCCTCCGCCGGCCGGTAGGCCTTCTGCAGCGCACGCACCTGGACCAGGTACTCGTGGGCCTCCCCGTGCTGCGGGTCCATCGCCAGCGTCTTCTCGAACTCCTGGATCGCCTTCTCATAGAGCCCGCGCTTAAAGTACTTCACCCCGCTCTGGTAGTGGACCTCGACGGCCACGGGGTCCGCCGCCCGGACCACTCCCGGCGTGGCACAAAACAAACACAGGACCAACCCTACGCATAGCATCTTCATGTCTGACTCCTCGTCTCTTTCGATAAATAGGCCGGCCGCTAAGGCAGAATCGTCCGGCACCACATCACGACTTTTTTGGCCTTATCGGCCAGGAAGAGCGCCTCGGAGCGGGTGATCGGCCGTCCCTCGTCCTGCACGAGAATCTGGATGCTCAAGATACCCCGCAGGTACTCCAGGTGCTCCGCCGTATCGGCACGCCGGACCTTCTCTCTCAACAGGCGCGTGAGATTGCCACGGGCCGGATATGTGCTCTTGACGCCGTGATGATAAATAAGGACGGCATCGCAATACGTAAGGGTGGTACTGATGGCATTGAGGCCCGCCGAATGCCAGCGGCTGGCCCGCAACGACTCCTCCATCCGTGCATAATACTGCTCGGCCCGGTTGATGAAGACGGGATACTCCGTCAGGTCCGCCGGCATCCCGGCCTCCTTGGACTCCAGGCGCTCCCGCATCGAGCGCCACTTTTCTGTCTCCTTGCTGATGCGCTCGGCCTTCTTGGACAACTGCAGCTCGACCAGATAATCTTCTTTCTCTTCTTCCAGGAGCGCCTCCTGGCGATCGAGCTCCTTCTCTTTCTTGCGGATCATCTCGTCGCGCTGCAGGCGCCGCTCGGCCTTCGTCTCGTAAAAAGACATCCGTTCCTTCTGCTCTTCGATGTCGTCTTTCATGTAGGCGACGGAGCGCTCGAGGACCGCGGCCTCATCGATCGTGTAGGGCTCCCCGGCCGTCTCGATGGACGTCTCGATCCTCTCGCCCAGGGCCTCCTCGCAGAGCCGGACATAATACGTGGCGAACCTGTCCCCGGGATTTTTGGCCAGGACCGCCTTGAAGGCCTCGGCCGCGCGCCGGTAGTCCCCCTTCTCGAAGAAGGACTTGCCCACGAAATACAGGTCCGTGTCCGCATCCTTCACTTCTCTCTCGCCGATGCCCAGGACCTCGGCCCGGTGCGCCTGCAATATCCTCATCGTCTTGTCGAGATACCGCTGGATAAACTTATATTGCGGGTCGATCTCCGCGACGGTGCGAAACTCCGTCAGGGCCTTCTCGTAGCGGCCCGCCTCAAAGTACACGGCGCCGCGGTAGTAGTGCAGGCTCAGGGCACGCCGTTCCTCGCCCACCGCGGCGCGCACCGGCGCCTGCCCCAGAAAGGCGGCGCACACGAGGACCGCCAGCCCCATCCGAAGCCGCCTCTTCATCCCGCACCCTTTCTCTTGCGACGAATACCCCACAGCAACCCCGCCAGGTTCACCAAAAGGACACACCCCATGAAAAGCTCGCCGAAATACGTGTAGAGCCCCTTCCGGCCCGTCTTGTACACCACGCCCCCCGCCGTCTCCGTCACGAACGTCGGCTTGCCCGAAGCGTCCTCGACGCGCGCGACCAGCCGGCCGGCGTCGTCGATGATGCAGGAGATCCCGGTATTGGCGGCCCGCACCACGTAGACGCGGTTTTCGACCGCCCGCAAGACAGACGCCTGAAAGTGCTGATAGGGGCTCGCCGTATCCTTGAACCAGCCGTCGTTGGTCATGTTGATCAGGAAATCCGCCCCCCGCCGCACGAAGGCCGGCGCCAGCTCCGGAAAGATGTCCTCAAAACAGATGAGGACGGCCGCCTTTATCTGGGGACAACGCTCTCCCCGCAAGGGAAAGATCGTGTACGCCCTGCCCCGGGTAAAGTCCTCGATCGGGACGAGGGCCGCTAAAAACGGCAGCTGCCGGCGGCCGGGCAGATACTCTCCAAAGGGCACCAGGTGCAGTTTATCATAAAGGCCGGCCAACCTTCCAGAGGGAACATACAGGAGCGCGCTGTTGAAGTAATCGGACCCTTCCAGCCGGATGGCCCCGACGAACAGGGGCCGCCCGATATCCCGGGCCAGATACGAAAGCGGGACATCGTTGACGCCTGCCTCGAGGTAATCCGGAAACGACGTCTCGGGCCATATGATCACGTCGGGGTCGTCCCGGAGCTCGACGATCTCGGTCAACAGGACGTACTTGTCGAAGATGTTCTCCGAGAAGCGGGAGACCCACTTGATCTCCTGGGCGATGTTCGCCTGGACGACAGACACCTTGAGGGGCGATGAGAGGCGCGGATCCTGGGCAAGGCGCCAGGCACCATAACCCAGCCACGCCGCAACGACCGCGACGGCCACGCCGGCGCGGCGCAGGCGAAGCGCCCGGGGGCAGCCGCGTGCCGTCAGCGTCTCAAAGATCGCCGCGTTCACGAAGACGAGCAGGAACGAGACGCCGTAGGCGCCGATGGTGTCGGCGATCTGGATCGCCCATAGATTGGAGGTCTGCGTGTACGCCAAAAGCGCCCACGGAAAACCGGTCATGATGTGGGCGCGCAGATATTCGAGGCAGACCCAGAACGCCGCCGCTCCCACGCACCGGCCCGCCCAGCCGAAACGCGCCCGTGCGAAACGCAACGCCATCCCGAAGAGGCCGAAGTAAAGGCCGCAATACAGCGACAGGATGACGGTGCCGGGGATGGTGACGTGGACGACCCAATAGAGCGTCAGCCCGAAAAAGAGAGAGCCGGCGAGGAACGCAGCCAGAAACGCCCCGCGCTCCTTTTGTCCGTCCACGGCCGCAAAGAGGGGCACGAGCGCGAACCACGCGCACACCCAGACATCGAAGGTCGGATACGCCAGGCGCAGCAGGACGGCGCTCGCCGTCGCCAGCAAGACCGGATGGGTAAATAGCTTCTTTAACCTACCAGGCATATTTTTTATTCGGACGTGAAAGTGGAACTAATTCAGCCAGGCTCATTTGGTCCCGGAGAGTGGAACTAATTCAGCCAGGCTCATTTGGTCCCGGAGAGTGGGACTAATTCAGC
>CAZUQR010000013.1:0-51857 GCA_964622605.1 uncultured Planctomycetia bacterium | reverse complement strand
TCAAAAACCGGTGGCCTTACGGCCATGAGGGTTCGAGTCCCTCCCCCGGCATTTTAAAATGAAACGCACCCGCCGAAGGTTCACGCCCGTGTGGGTTCGACTCCCACCTTCGGCACTTTTTATTTCAGGGAAGTCTCCGAGCGAAGCGAGCGGGGTTCCCTCCTTCGACACCTTGATCTCCCGTGGGATCTGATCTCACTCCTGCCCGCGCAGGGCAAGGGCGAGCGCGAGGTTGCGGTGAGCCTCGGCGTAAGCCGGATCGATTGCCAGGGCCTTCCTGAACAAGGCGATCGCCTCCTCCCGGCGGCCCGCCATCGCGGCCAATGAACCGAGGTTGTTATACGCCACGGCGCGCCGGGGGTCGGCCTCGATGGCCCTCTCAAACGACCGCGCCGCCTCTTCGTTCCTGCCTGCTCCGTGATACAGGATACCGAGCCGGACATAAGACTCCGCGAGGTTGTCCTCGGCCCCCGCATAACGGGGATCGATCTCCAAGGACCTCCTGAACAAGACGATGGCCTCTTCGTGTCGACCGCTTCCCGCGTAAAACGCGCCCAGATTGTTAAGGGCGACCGATGACCGCGGATAACGGACAAGGACATCCTCCCACAACGTCCCGCTGTCCCTCCACACCCTGCATCTTGTCCACGTCAAGATCCCCAGCGCACCGACGACGCCCGCCAGGAACAACGCCAGGACGGCCTTGCCTACCTTGCCGGCGCGTCCGGATCTTTTTGCGTCAAGCCGGCGGAACCCCTCGCTGAGGCCGTAGAATATCCCCAGGCAAGGGATATACATGTAACGCTCGGCGACGATGATGTGGCCCAGCGGGACGAGTTGAAGGACGGGCAGAAGCGTCAGCAGGAAAAAGAGGCTGCTGAAGACGACGACCCGCGAGGGCCGTCTCAATACAAACACCGCGACCCCGAGCGCCGCGACGCACAGGGCCACGAGCGGCAGGAGCACGGAAGGGTCGCCGGGCATGACAAAGTAAGGATACAGGGCGCTCAACCCGAGGGGCCATGCGGTCTTGAAGAGATAAAAGGCGACGGCAAAGGGAGCGACCAGGATCTTGTCCGCGAAGCTGAACAGCTCCTGCTGGCGCACGGCGCCGGCCGCGTATTGAGCAAAGAACCCGATGCCCCCGAAGAGGACCGACAAAACGAAGAACGGCACCTTGTCCGCAAAAAGCAATTTCCTGTCTTTCCTGCCGAGATACGAATCAAAGAGAAGGAGAACCAGGGGCAGGGTGATCGCCATCGCCTTTGACAAGAGAGAAAAAAGGAAAAGGACCAGGGCGCCATAATAGAACCGGCGCGCGCGGGGCCCCCTCAGGTAATAACAATAACAGATCAGCGCGCCCAGGAAGAAAAGGGCGTAGAGGACGTCTTTTCTCGCGCTCACCCACGCCACCGACTCCACGTGCAGCGGATGGACGCCGAACAAGAGGGCCGTCAGGCAGGCGACCGGGACCCTGCCGCCGATCAAAAAAACGAGCCAGAAGACAAAAAGACAGTTGACAAGATGAAGGACCAGTTGGGTCGCGTGATACCCGAAGGGATCGGATCCGGAAAAATGATAATCCAGCGCGTAAGAAAGGATGGTCAGGGGCTGGTAATTGCCGACGGAAAAAGAAGAGAACATCTCCCCGATGCGGGCGGGTGCCAAAGACCGGATCGCGGGGTTCTGGGACACGTACAGGTGATCGTCCCAATTCACGAACCCGTTTTCCAGCGACGGCAAAAAGGCCGCCGATGTGACGGCCAGAATAAGGAATACCGCGGCCAGGGCTCCAAGACCCCTTGATGGACTCATCATGTTGCCGTTATGACGGGTGGATGTCCGTGAAGGGCCACGTCCGTCTCTAGCCCTCCTTCTCGGCGGCGAGCGTGAATGCCACGAAGTCGGCGATGAGCTTCCTGTCGGCTTCGTCGATCTTGGTGAACTCGAAGCCCACCTGATACCTCTTGTAATCCCCCATGAGGATGCAATAGCGCACCTGGCCGACGGCCCCTATCTTGATGTCCCGGTGGCCGTCGAGGACAAAATTAAAGGTCACCTCCAGGTCGGCGCCGACAGACAGCTGTGAACCGGACACGAACGCCAGGCCCCCCTCGCCGATATTGACGAGATAGGTCGTGTTTTGCTTGTCCGCTGTCTGCGAGCTCCCGCCGGGCAAACGGATCACCTTATAGAACAGCTCGACGTTCAGGCAGGCCCGCTTGAACCGTCGGCGCTCTTTGTGCGGCGGTCCTGGCTTCACGGCGCCCTCCTCTGTCTCTTCTGGAAGGCCCCCAGGATCGCCGCCATGAGGGTCGGAAAAGGCAGGATCAGGGGCAGATAAAACCGGCCCAGGTGCCTGAAGACGAAGAGGCTCACGGCGGTGAAAAAGACGAACCAGATGATCTTTCGCGCCGGAGAAAGCCCGAACCCGTCACAGAAACAGAACCCCATAAAAACCACATAGATGCTCAGCGCCACAAACTCCAGAACAAAAACACTCATCATCCCGCCTCCTGGCTTAGGGCTCCCGGCGGCTCACCGCCACCCCCCAAAAAATTGCCTTTGTGCCGGTCTGTCAAAGTTGGCCTTCGCCGCGGGCCTTTTCCCTGGCGCGGCGCTGCATCTCGGTCAGGTACGCGTCCGCCTCCTCGAGACTCTCGAAGAGCGCGATGGAGGGCAAGGCCTTGACGATCTCAAAGACGGTCTTGATCTGCGGCTGCATGTTGATCATCAAAAAGCTGTTGCCGAAGCTCTCGATGGCCTTCTTCGCCTTGAGGACGACGGAGACGCCCATGCTGCTGATGTACTCAAGGTGCTTCAGGTCAAAGATGAGCGCCCGGGTCGTCTCCATCAGAAAGGGGGTTACCTTGTCCTCCAGTTCGCCATACGTCGCAGAATCGAGTGAACCCGTCAGCGCCACCACGAAGACGCCCTCTTCCCTCTCATAAACCTTGATCGCTAAAGCCATATCTCCTCCTTTACCTGCCCTTACCTTCCCGTAAACGGCTATTTGAAATCCACGACAACGGCCGTGATGTCGTCAAACTGATTTCCCTTTCCCTGAAAACGGCCGACGCGGACCGCCAGCTCTTGTAACACGGCGTCCGGCGGCCTTCCCGCGAGCTCTGCCAACGCCGCCTGCAGCCGTTGGAGACCGTACTCCTCGCCGGCACCGTTGCGGGCCTCTGTGATACCGTCGGTATAAAGAAGGACGCGGTCTTTCGCCTGGAGCGTCTGCAAGGCCTGTTCATAGACGCTCTCCTTCATGATCCCCAGGGGCGGCCCGGCCACGGTGACGCGCTCCTCGACCCCGCGGTCCGCGTGCACGAGGAGCATGGGCGGGTGCCCCGCACACGCCACCCGCACCGAACGCGACGCCGCGTCGATGACCAGATAGATCCCCGTCACGAAACGCCCGTCGAGGATCTCGGCCAGCTCCCCGTTGAGCGCCTTGAAGACGTCATGGGGCGCCTCAAAGGTCCGCGCAAAGACGCGGAAGACAGATACCGTCTGGGCCATGATCAGGGCGGCCGGAACCCCTTTGCCGGAGACATCGCCGACGAAGACCCCCAGCCGGTTCTCGCCCAGGCGCACGATATCGTAGAGGTCGCCGGCCACGTACTTCGCCGGCTGCATCAGCGCCTGCACATCGAGGCCGGCGCAGGAGACGGTCCCGCGCGGCAAAAAGTGGGCCTGGATCTTGCGGGCGATCTCAAGCTCCTTTTCCATCAATTGGCGCCGCCGGGACTCCGCCAAAAACCGCTCAAAGAGACACACCCCGTAGGTGACGACGATGACCAGCAACGGCAGGAAGACGTCCAGATACGTCCCGGCGCGGTCAAAAAAGAGCTGCCCCGCCCAGAAGACCGCCCCCGCCAGCAACAGATTCAGGCCAAAGGCCGCCAACGGCAGAAAGGCGCGACAGATCAAGAGGCTCAACAGAAAAACCGTTAAAGCGACCGCCCCATTCACCCAGGGCACGGCGGCGCTCAGGAACCGGCCCGTCAGGACGCTGTTGGCGACGCTCGCCTGCAGCCCGACCATCGGATAGACGTTCTCGAGCGGATTCGCCCGCAGGTCCGAGGTGCCCGTTGCGGTCAGGCCGACGAAGCAAATCTTGTCCCGGAACTGCGAGAGGTCGAGCTTCGGCGCCCCACCTTCGGCCGCCACCATGAAAGACCTCAAGAGATCGAAATAAGAAACGTGCCGGAAGGTCTTGTGCCACGGGCCGGGATAATTGACGAGCACGACGCCGCCTTTCTCCAGCGGCACGCGCACGAAAGCACCGGAGGGGGACCGGCCGCCGAAAATGATCGAGTCGCCCGACGGTAAAACGTCCAGAGACGTCGCCCCCAGGGCGTCGGCAGCGACCTTAAGCCCGAGGTTCGGCACCCTGGTGTCGGCGGTCAGGATAAACAGAGGCACGCGCCGGACCTTGCCGTCGGCATCGACGACCACGTTGATATGCCCGAAACCCTTGAGGGCCTTCTGTAGGACCCCAACGATACCCCCCAGGACCACCCGGCTCTCCGGAAAGGCGCCCGGCTGCGGCGCCTCTTCACCGAGATAGAACGCCTTGGGAAGATAGACGTTGCCGCTGTCTCTCATCGCCTGCGCCAGGACCGTATCCTGCGGGGCCGGCTCGCTCAAGAGCAGATCGAAGACGATGGCGCGGGCCCCCAGCGTCCGCAAGACATCGATCAGGCTCGCGTGAAAGTCCCGCGGCAGAGGCCAGTGGCCCAGATTGGCGAGCGTGTCGTCGGAGATCTCGATGATGACGATATCGGAAGAGACGGGCTCGGGGGGCCGCAGGCGGAACCGCAGGTCGTAAAAGAAATTCTCCTGGTGCCCAAACCATGAAAAAAAAGAGGCGCAGGCGATGAGGACGACGGCTGTAACCGTCAGGCTCATTCGCATTGTGGGGCCGCGGGGACTCTTCATGTCTAAAAGTGATACTGCCAGCTCAACGTCGCGACGCTGTCCGAGTACTCGGCCAGCGCGTCGTTCGAGACGTTCTCGCGATACGTATAATAGAGCGCCAACGACTTGTGTCTGTCGAAACGGCGGCGCAGACCGCAGGTGACCGTATAGAGGTTGTTGATCTGACGCGGATCTCCGGAGGTGATCGTGCGCGTATCGTATTCCTTGCGCGTGAACGAGAGGCTCGAGAAGAAGGCGTCCTTCTGCGAGATCTTATACGCCAGGTTCAGGGAGTGCCGGAACGACCTGTAATCGTAGTAGTCGATATACCGCGCGTTGGAGTCGTTGACCGTCAGCTTCGTGCCCAGGCGCCAGGCGAAACGCGACCCCAGTCCTCCGCCGACCTGATACGCGGCGGTGTACTGCTTATCGTGCCTCTCTTTTTCCTGTTGCGATCCCGAGGCATCCCCCAGGGCCTTGGCGTGTATATAATCCTTGACCGAAAAATCACAGACGAGCTGGTGGTAGAGTCTTTTCGCAAAATAATGACGCAGCTCGAGAAAACCTTTCGGGCTCCAGAAGTCGCCGTCCCGGTTGACGGGGTAGACCAGGAGGAAGGTGCTGGCGCCGCCGCTCAGGCGAAAACGGCCGATCTTCTTCTCGAGGCGCCCCCCGACCTGATTCAGGATATACCGGTTGTCCGTTACCTCCTGATAGTTGGAGGCAAAGAGGTCGTACTTCCAGTTCAGGATCAGGCCGGAAGAGACCTCCCTGGGGTAATCGACCGCGAACGACACGCCCTCAACAAAATCGCCCTTGCGGTGCGCGCTGAGCTTGGCGTTCGTCTCGTAAGCGTGAAAGACGCCCAGGCGCGCCCGCGCCTTCTTGCGGCGAGGACGCCGCTTCGACTCTATCTCATCCAGGGACTTCTTGACGTGGAGATCCTTCGCCTCTATCTCATCCTGTTCGTCCGCCCAGGTGGCGCGGGGAGGAGTCCACAAGGCCCCGAAAAGGATCAGGCACGCGATGACCGCCTGCTTCCCCCAAGAGAGGCGCCTCATGGAAACCCCCCGGGGCAAGGCCGGGATATTCTGCGAAGGCGGGCTAAAAGGACTGCTCGCTTATGCGTCTGGAAAAACAACAACCACTCCTTTGCGGCCGATTTTACGTCGTCGTTCCCACAGAGCCATCAGAAGAGTCATTCGTCGAATCCGCCATCTCCGAGTCATGCCTCTCATCGATGATCTCTTGACCCAGATCCGGATCAAGCATGGAATCCTCCATGAAGGGATCCTCCATGAAGGGAT
This sequence comes from uncultured Planctomycetia bacterium, assembly GCA_964622605.1. Taxonomy (GTDB): domain Bacteria; phylum Omnitrophota; class Gorgyraeia; order Velamenicoccales; family Velamenicoccaceae; genus CAZCSY01. Next base: position 45,627 of record CAZUQR010000013.1, on the reverse strand, counting down.
CCTCCATCATCGGATCCGTCATGCCGGAATCATCCAGCATGGGGTCTGTCATCCCGTCGAGCTCATCAGACTCCATGCCGGTCTCAGGCGTCGTATCCGGCTGCGTCCCCGGCAGGGGCTCCCCCGACACCGGCTCTTCTTTCGCCTTAAGGCCCGATGTGTCCTGTTCTCCCGAAGGAAGCGGCGGCGCAGGCGGCTTCGCCTCCTTTTTTCCTTCTTTTCTCTCGGGCGGCGCAGGGGTGCCGAGCTCTTTGCGTAACGCCTGCAGCTCCTGTTTCTCCTCGCGCCACTCGTTGATCTCCTCGACGGACACGACGAAGATCTCGCCCAGCAGGCCGTCGGCGGCAACGCTCACGCCCTGGCCCGTCGCCACATCGATCTCATCCGTCACGTTGCCGGCCGCGTCGATGCCGCTCACAAAGACATTGTCTTCAAAGACCGAGACCTCCGTGCGGCCGGTCCCAAAGTGCGTCAGCCAGGCCGTGCCGCGCGCCCCCGAGACCGAGGTCGGGGTGCGCACCTGAAAGGACCCCTGCGTCGCCACGCCCTTGATGATGGAAAAGACCCGGCCCTCTTTCAAAAAGATGCGGCCGGGCTCCAACTCTTCGACCGTGACGGTGGTGTTCTCTTTTACCGTGACGGTATTCTGCAGCGTCTCATCGAGGGCCACGGTGCAGCGGGCGGCCGGTCCGCACTGGATCCCGGCCTCTTTCGGGACCTCCTGGCCCTTGACGGCCGCCTCCCACGACGCCGTCTCCCGCGCCCTGACCTTCACGTCCCCCGAGAGGCCGACGATCGTCGCCGCGGCCGCGCCCGTTACCATCACCAGGATCACCGCACACAAAAGAACACACCACGCGATTGCCCTTTTCATGGTCCCCTCCGATTTTCCTGTTTGAGGCCTTGTCTCAATCAGGTGTCCGGTCCAAAAACTTTATCATCTTGATGCCGCTGCCTCCGTCGAAGAATTCGACGTCGTTCATCAGCTGCTTGATCAGAAAAACGCCGCGGCCGTTCGGTTTCTCCTTGTTGTCCTGATGCGTCGGATCGGGGATCTTGGAAAAATCAAAACCCCCTCCTTCGTCCTTGACCTTCATGACAAGCTTTTTCCCCTCGAGCTCTACGCAGACGTCCACAAAAAGGTCCGGATCCAAGCGGTTGCCGTGGCGCATGGCGTTGGTGAGGGCCTCTTCGAGCGCAAGCTTGAGATGAAAGATATCGCTTTGGGGCAGGGACAACGTGCCGAACTGGCCGAGCGCCTCTTTGATGAACGCGTTGACGTGTTCGAGGCGGTTCGGCAGACGCCGTTCGAGCAACATGCGTTTAGGCTCCTTCGTCATGCGGGGTCCTGGGCTCGATCTTTCCTTTTTGAACGCCGTCGAGAAATGAATCCAGATACTCATCGGCCTCCTCGAGGCTGGCCACCATCGCATCCGACAGCACCTTCATGACGTCGAAGACCTTCTGGACCTGCGGTTGCGGATGCACCCAAAGGAACTTGGCCTCCTGCCCGGCCAACTTCTGCTTCACGCGGAAAAGGACGCTCAGACCCATGCTGCTGATGTACGTCATGTCCTTGAGCTCAAAGATGACGGCCTTGGCCGTCGGGAGGATCCCGTTCACCTTGTTCTCCAGCTCCAGGTAGGTGTCGGTATTGACCTCTCCCGCCGGCGCCACGACGTAGACACCCGGCTCGCGCTCTTCTATTTTGACCTGCAGAGACATAAAACCCTCTTACAGAATGCGCAATCTCCCTCGAAAGACCGCCGCAAACTATCGTATCTTTCTCCTTATCAACATTTTATATCAAAGATGGAGCAACACAAGAAAAAAATAGAGAAATTGCCGGGCAGGAACGTTATTTGCAACTAAACGAGGACAAGGGAGTGGTCCTGGAAGGTGACGGTGTCGCCCGCCTTCAGCTTGCGCCGGACGCGCGATTCGGGCCGGCCGTTGACCTGGACGGCGCCCTGCCGGATCAACTCCTTGGCGGCAGCGCCGTGCGGCGCCCACCCGATGTGCTTGAGCAGGTTATCGAGCTCGATGAAGGGGCCCTGGAGAATGAACTCCATGAGGGGGGGCTATTGCGTCAGGATCTCGAGGGCACGCAGATACTTTTGAGTCGTCTTGGCGATGATGTCCGCGGGGACGTCGGGCGCCGGCGGCGTCTTGTCCCAAGAGAGCCCCTCGAGGTAATCGCGCATGAACTGCTTGTCAAAGCTGGGCTGGGACCTGCCTGGCAGATATCCCTCCTGAGGCCAGAAGCGCGAAGAGTCCGGCGTCAAGACCTCGTCGATGAGGATCAGGCGGTCGCTGAAGCGGCCGAATTCAAACTTCGTGTCCGCGATGATGACCCCCTTGGTGGCCGCGTAATCGGCCGCCTTCGCGTAGAGGGCGATGCTCTTCTTCTTGATCGTCTCGAAGGCCTCGTCCCCGACGAGCGCGCGCGTGGCCTTCTCGTCGATGTTGATGTCATGGCCGGCGTCGGCCTTCGTGGACGGCGTGAAGACAGGTGCGGGGAGTCTCTCGGACTCCTTGAGGCCGGCCGGCAGCCGGATCCCGCACACCGACTGCTTGGCCCTGTACTCCTTCCAGCCGGAGCCCGACAGATAACCGCGCACGATGCACTCGACCGCGAGGGGCTGGGCCTTCTTCACGAGCATCGAACGGTCCCACAGGATATCCTTATGGCGCGCCAACTCAGGCGGGTACTTATCGACATCCGCAGTCAAAAAGTGGCTTTCCGTGACGTCGCGCAGAAAATCGAACCAGAAGAGCGAGATGGCCGTCAGGACCCTCCCTTTTTCCGGGATGCCGCAGCCGAGCACCACGTCAAAGCACGAGATCCGGTCCGTCGCGACCACGAGCAGCTCATCGCCCAGGTCATAGACGTCCCGCACCTTGCCCCGCCGCAGCAGCGGCACGCCCGGCAATTCCGTCTTCCTCACCACGCGATCCTTCGCCATCGCTACTCCTGCAGGCGCTTGTTCTGCTCTTCCCACGCACGCCAGATCTCTGTTGGGAGGCGGTCGCCAAACTTGTTCAGGAACTCTTTCTGGCCTTCCATCTCCTGGAGCCACTCGAAGCGGTCAATATCCAGCAGCTTATTGACGTCCTGCGCACTAAGATCGAGACCCGTCAGATCCAGGCCGTCGGCCGTCGGCACGAAGCCGATGGGCGTGCGCCGGGCCTGGACCTTGTCGTTGCACCGGTCAAGGATCCATTCCAGCACCCGCAGGTTCTCACCGTAGCCCGGCCACAGGAACTTACCGTCCTCATCCACCCGAAACCAGTTCACGTGGAAGATCTTGGGCGGCTTTTCCATCTTTCTGCCCATCATCAACCAGTGACCGAAGTAATCACCCATGTGGTAACCGCAGAAAGGCAGCATCGCCATCGGGTCGCGCCGCACCTCGCCGAGCTTGCCAAACTGCGCGGCCGTGCGCTCGGAGGCCATCGTCGCCCCGACATACACGCCGTGCTCCCAGCTGAAGCTCTCATAGACGAGAGGGGCCACGTGCGTGCGCCGGCCGCCGAAGACGATCGCCGAGATCGGCACGCCGTGGTGGTGCTCCAAACGGAATGAGATGGACGGACACTGGGACGCCGGCGCCGTGAAGCGGCTGTTCGGATGGGCGCCCTTGATGATGTTCCCCTTCTCGTCCTTTTGCCCGGGCCTCCAGGGCTGCCCCTTCCAGTCGATACCCTCCCTGGGCGGCGCCTCATCGCCGTCTTCCCACCAGACGGTAAAATCTTTTTTCAGCAACACGTTCGTGAAGATGGTGTTCTTCTTCATGGTCTCCATGGCGTTGGGGTTGGTCTTGGTATTCGTCCCCGGCACCACGCCAAAGAACCCGGCCTCCGGGTTGATCGCCCATAAGGCACCATCGGAGTCCACGCGCATCCAGGCGATGTCGTCGCCCACGGTCCAGATCTTGTAACCCTTGACCTTCAACCCTTCCGGCGGGACGAGCATGGCGAGGTTCGTCTTGCCGCAGGCGCTGGGAAAGGCCGCGGCGATATACTCGATGTGGCCGTTGGGCTCCTCTATGCCCATGAGGAGCATGTGTTCGGCCATCCACCCTTCGCGCCGCGCCAGGTGGCTGGCGATGCGCAGGGACAGGCACTTCTTACCCAACAGGACGTTGCCGCCGTACCCGGAGCCGACGCTCCAGATCGTGTTGTCTTCGGGAAAATGCAGGATGAGGCGCCTCTTAATATCAAGATCCGCCTTTGAGTGCAGGCACTTCGTGAACTCACCCGTGGTCCCGAGCTGTTCGAGGACCCTGGCGCCGATGTGCGTCATGATGCGCATGTTCAGGACGACGTAGATACTATCGGTCAGCTCCACCCCGACCTTGCTGAACGGCGAACCGACGGGCCCCATGGAAAAGGGTATGACGAACATCGTGCGGCCGCGCATGGCCCCGCGAAAATATTCGCCGGCCTTGTGATACGCCTCTCTGGGGGCCATCCAGTTGTTCGTCGGGCCCGCGTCCTCCTTGCGGCGCGAACAGATAAAGGTCAGGTTTTCCGTGCGCGCCACGTCGTTGACAGCCGTGCGGTGGTAGAGGCAACCGGGCAGCTTGGCTTGATTCAGACGGATCATCTCGCCCGTCGATACCGCCTCGTCCTCGAGACGCTTCTTCTCTTCCGGCGAGCCGTCGAGCCAGACGACGCGGTCCGGCTGACACAGGGCCGCCATCTGGACGACCCATTTTTTCAGCCTCGCGTGCCTCACGCGTCCGGTGTTAACAGAACGTTGCCCTGTCATTATCTCTCCTTGCTATACGCTTCCTTCAACGCGGCCCACGTCTTGGGGCCGACCTTGCCGTCGACCTCGAGGTCGTTGTCTTTCTGGAACCTCCTGACGGCGGCGAGGGTCTTGGGGCCGATCTTGCCGTCGATGGCCCCGCCGTAGAGCCCGAGGTTCTTGAGGGCCCTCTGGATGGCCTTCTCGTCCGGGACGTCGGGTGCCGGCTCGGATTCAGGGAGCGGCTCTTTGGGAACGGCCGCGCCTTCCGAAAGAAGGCGCACCTCCTCGTTCACCACCAGATCGTTCTCAGGCGTCGGAGCGTCCTGTCCGTCGGGGACCGCCTCGGCCTCGCGGGCCAAGAGCCGGTCCGCGGCAACGAGATCAAAGCGCTCGGCGTTGGCCTCCTGGCGGTTGCGTGTCACGGGCGTCGGCCCGCACCCGGCCATCACGGCTGCCGTCACGCACAGGCCCATCCAAAAAAGCTTCATGGAAATCCCTTTGGGGCTTGCCCATCCGGTGGCCTCCCGCCGGAACTATTCCTTCATCCCGGGGCAAGCCGAACTCCTCTGCTGAGGCGAGATGGCAGATCTCAAAAGAGGATCACAGATATTTAAAGAGCTTTTCTTTCGTGTTGCGGCCGGCGATGCCGTCCACCTTCAAGCCCATGTCATCCTGCAATTCCCGGATGGCGGCCCGCGTCTTGGGTCCGATCTTTCCGTCGATGGGCCCGGCGTAATACCCCGCATTCTTCAGGGCCCGCTGGACATCCTTATTGGTCATCCCCGAGGCAGAGCCCACGGCCGCAGGCTTCTCCCCGGCGAGCATCGCATCGAAAGATGCGGCACTCGACGGCGTGCCCGCCACGTTCAAGTCCGCCTCCACCACGGCCAGGCGGTTCTCCAGCGCCTGCACGCGGTTCTCCAGCACCATCGCGCTCGACGAAGAAGGAGAGGTCGTGGCGCAGCCCTGGAGGAATGCGATCCCCAACACCAGCACTAAAAAGATCTTTACCATAAGGCCTCCTTGACGCTACAACAACGGTCTGGTCCCCAGACGGCTACCGCTTGCTTTGCGCTTTTAAAAATTCGTTTTATCCATATATAGCACAATCGCCCCAAAAGTCAACGCCGTGCTGGAAAAATCGGGAGGAAGGAAAACAGGGACCCGCAGGCCCCGGAAAGAGAGGAGCGGCTAAAAGGCCAGCCTCAGGAAGTGCTCGACCAGGATGGGATCGAACTGCCGGCCGGATTCACTGCGGATGACGTCAAGGGCCCTATCTTCCGTGAGGGGTTCGGGCCGGTACGGCCGCGGCGTGATCAGGGCCTCATAGGTCTCCGAGAGCAGGATCATGCGCGCGGCCAGCGGAATATCCTCCGCCTTAAGGCCGCGCGGATACCCTTCTCCGTCGTAGCGTTCGTGATGACACAGGATGATACGACACAGGGGTTCCAAAAAGGAGATCTCCCGGATCATCCGGGCGCTCTGCAACGGATGCTCCCGGATGCGGGAACGATCCTCGTCCGTCAACGGCTGGGTCTTCGTCAGGATGTGGAGCGGCGTGCGCAGGAAACCCAGATAGGACAGGTACGCGGCCTGAGCGGCCCGCCGGATATCCTCCGCGGGCAACTTGAGGCTCATCCCCAGCGCCTCGACGTCCTTGACGACACGCTCCATGAAACCGTTCTGATACCCAAGACGCTGGGCCACCTGCCGGACCATGGGTTTGAACGATTCGATGACGGCCTCTTCGTGGTGCACGTTGATATCGTGCAGCCGCCCCTGAAACTTCCGGAAGGCGTCCGGCCGCGCCGACCGTGGGTCCCGCGCCCCCTTGGTCCCAACGCCTTTTTTCTTATAGACGGTGATACGGTTGTGGCCGCGCGCCTTGCTGCGATACATGGCCTGGTCCGCCGCGTCCAAAAGCGAATGCACGTCGTTCTTGCCGGCCTCCGGAAAAGAAACGACCCCGACGCTCACCGACACCGGCATCCGGCGCGAGGCGTCGCCCAGGGGCGTCGCCTTGATCCTCCGGACGATCTTGCGCGCCGCGGCCACGGCACCCTCGAGGCGCGTATCGGGCAGGAAGAGCACGAATTCGTCCCCGCCGTAACGCACGATGACGTCGGTCGAACGGACCGCGTCTTTCAGGAGACACACCAACTCCTCCAAGATGCAGTCCCCGAAGACATGGCCGTAGGTGTCGTTGATCGTCTTGAAGAAATCGATGTCGAGCAGGATCAGCGAGAAAGACCTTTCGTAGCGCTGGGACCGCTTGATCTCCCCGGTGAGGCGCTCATTCAGGTAGCGCGCGTTATAGACGCCCGTGCGGCCGTCGCGCAGCGACAGGCTGTTCAGGGACTCGTTGAGCGCCCGCAGCGTCAGGTTGGCGTCCCGCAGCTTTAAGGAGACGAGCTTCGTCTCGCTGATATTGGTGATAAAACACAGGGAGTGCGGCGGCTGCGATCCGAAGACGAGCGGGATGCTCGAGGCCAGCGTGTACAAGGGCGTCGTGTCCCGGCGAATAAACGTGATCTCGCGCGCCCGGCGGATGAGCTTGATCGAGGCCAGGTAAATGCGCTGGTCCGGCATGATGAAGTCGGTCAGGGGACGGTTGAGCACGTCCGTCTCGGCGTAGCCCAGCATATGCAGGAAGCTGCGGTTGATGAACTCGATCGTGTTGTCGGGGCGCACCTCCGCGATGCCCTCGACGGCGTGCTCCATGATCGCGTGGATCTTCTTATGATAATACTCCAGACTCTCCTCGGCCTTCTTGCGGGCGCTGATATCCCGCAGGATCTCGATGCGCCCGCCCTGCAGCGCGCCCTGGACGATCGGATAGCTCCAGTGTTCGACCGTGAAGGGGACGTCGGAGCCTATCGGGCACAGCGCGCACTCCAGACAGCTCATCGGCTGCTGGGTCTCGAAGGCCGTGAAGAGCTCGGCGAAGAACTCCTCTTTATCCTGGAATAAAGGAGAAAGCCGCGCCTGGAAGATCTGTCGCACGTCCTTGCCGATGATGCCGCCCTTGTCCATGCCGAGGTACCTCTGGGCGCTGCTGCTCGCCCACCGGACCTTAGCGTCGGCGTCCAGGATCAGGATGACCTGATCGAGGGAGTCTATGCCGTCCTCGAGCATCGACTCGTACTTTTTCTCCAGGCGCTCCATCTCCACGAACCGCGTGTGGTCCTTGAAGACCGACCGGACGCCGCAGTACTTGCCGGTGTTGTCGAAGAAGGCCATCGCGTTCATCTCGCCCGTGATCTTGCCGCCGTACTTGGTCAACAGGACGAAGTCATCGATCTTGATCTTGCCCTTTTTAAGGAACGTCCGGCTCCGGTCGAGGAAATCGGCGCGCATCTCCGGGGCGATGATATCCCGCAGGCGCATGCCGATCAGCTCTTTCTTGGTGTACCCCAGGGAGTCCGCGAGGTGCTTGTTGACGTAGATGAACTTACCCTCCCGGTCCGCGATGCACATGAAATCGCTCGACGCATCGAGGAGGACGCGGTACTTCTCGTCGATGAGCTGATAGAGGATCTGGTAGGCGAGCGGAAGGTCCGGCTCCCCGAGTTTGCGGCCCAGGTGCCAGAGGTTATCGGGTTCCATCATGACATGCGTCCGTCTTCAAGATAAAAAAAGGGGCACCCCAACGGAGCCCCCCGACCGTCTTCCCAGGAAAGAATTCCTATCGACATAGGAACCTTCCATTGTGGTTATAGTTTAGCACAAAACCCCTTTCACTTCAACAGGAAAGGGAACAGGCGCGAGGTGGATTTTCGTTATGGGATCAACGTATCTTAAGGCGGAGGCTTTTGATGATCCGGTCGAAGACCGGCGCGGCGGCCCAATAATCGTCCACGAGGTTCTTATAGCTCAAGACATAAAGGCTATCCTTGTGTTCGAAAAACAGGGAATGCTCTCTGACGGGGGTATCCTTGGCCTCGGGATGATAAAGAGGCAGCCGAAAGATATAGACCGCGCGGAATTCTTCGGCGAGGACGCCGCACGGCAGACGCCTGTCTTTCTTCTCCTGGAGCTTATAGCCGGGCAGCTTTTCAGCGCGCGCTTCGTGTGCCGCGGCCAGCTCCCGGGCCGAATCATGCGCCCCGCCGGCCGCCTTCTTCGGGTAGACGGTCAGCGTCACGGAGGCCCCGAAGCCGACGCCTTTGTCGATCGCGCCGAAGACATGGACCTGGAAGTACTTTTCCGTCGAGCCGACGGACTCCCTCAGCGTCCAGTCTTTGGGGTATTGAAAAGAAAACGCGTCGCCTTCATATCGCTCCAACGGCATATTCATATCGACCTCGCGCGCAAAGAAAAGAATCAACCCCGCGGCCAACGCCGCCACCACCCCGACGATCAATGCCTTCTTCGTCTTCATGCGTCCCTCATGGTTACGTCGTATTAGTATTCCTGCAAGCCGGGATAATACAGACGGATGACTTCTTTCGCCTGCGCCTCGCCCAGGGCCATGACCGCCGCCCAAGAATCCTGGTTGAAATCTGTTTCGGCGGGATCCTTGACCTCATCCCAGACGTTGGCGCCGTTGGTAAAGGCATGATACTCCTGATCGATGGAGTTGTCATCAAGTCTGTCCGGGTCATCGGGGTCGCCGGCCCGCAGGGGCTGACCCTGCGTCGTGTCGTGGTACCACCAGGCATGCGTCCCCTCGTGGCCCAACAGGGCCGCGTGCACGTTGACACTGCTCGAAAACTCACTTATATTAATGGTGATGGTGTTAAAGAACGGCTCATACCACGCCGCCGCGCCCTCCACGCCCGACCCGAAACCGATGGAGGCGCCATAAAGATCGACCCTGTCGGCGATCTGTGCCCCTGCGACCGAGACGTCCAATATCTCAAAAGCCGCCTGGACCGCCACCGCATAGGTGGATGTCGCCGATGCCATGGCCCAAAGAGTGGAAGGGCATACGATAAATGTTCCGTCGTCGGCGACGGCTTCGATCTTGTAAAAATACAGCTGGTCGTTGGCCACAAAATCGACAAAGTTGGTATACCAGACGGGCCATCCGTCTACGAAAAGTTTGAAGGGTCCTTCCTGCGACGTCGCGCGGCTGATGCGGAAAGAGGTCGCTGGAAAACCCGAAGAAAAATCCCACCCCAGCTGGATAAAACCGTCGTTGCCCGTGGCCTGCGGAGTCCCCCACTCGGCCTGAGCCGAGGAAGAAGAGGGTTCGGGAGATCCCTCTTCGCCGTCTCCGGAACCGCTGTCTCCGGAACCGCCTCCTCCGTCGCCTCCTCCGTCGCCTCCTCCGCCGCCGCCGCCCGCTCCGGAACCGCTTCCGCCGCCAAGGGAAGCGCCACCGCCGCCTCCGCCGCCGGCCGCACCCCCTTGTCCCCCATACCCCATGCCGTAGTACGCAGTGCTTTTGCTGAGGGTGCCGTCGGCGCTCAGGGCGATCATGGCCGACTTCTTGCCGGTCGGGTCCTCCATGATGCGCTCGGCCAGGGCGAGGAAATCGTCGAGGGTCGCGTTGACGACCTTGTAGCGGAAGATCTTGTCCTGGAGCTCGAGGATATCGAGCTTGACGCCGACGTCTTCGGTGGTGCTGGCGTTGACAAAGGTCCCGGCCTGGGCCCGCTCGGCAAACTCGGCCTGCCGGATGGCCCCTAACTGGACGACGGCCTCGCTATCCTCAGCATCCCCGATGATGCGCTGATAGGAGACAACGGCGATGCCCGCCAGAATGGCGACGACGAGCACGATAACAACGACCTCGACAAGCGTAAAACCCTTGGGCCGCAAAACCCTTAGGGGAAAACCCGTTGCAAGACAAGTCCCTGGTTTCATAGTCAAATTATATCATATACGGCGGCCTTGAGACCCTGAATTTCATGCGGGGCGAGCCTCCGCCAGGAACCGGGCTTGAGATCTCCCAACGCCAAAGGACCGTGCCGGATCCTCTGGAGCTCCTGGACGCAATAGCCAAGAAGAGCAAACATGCGCCGGACCTGGCGCTTGCGGCCTTCGTGGATCGTCACCTCGATATCCGCCGCCCCCCGCCCCGCTATCCGGCAAGGCAGGGTCCTCTTGCCGTCGAGGACGACCCCCTTCTCCAGCTTCCTCTTGTCGGCGGGCCCCAAGGCCCTGTCGCAACGGACGCGATAGACCTTGTCGACGTCAAAAGACGGGTGCATCAGGCGGTGGGCGAGGTCGCCGTCATTGGTCAAGAATAAGAGACCCGTCGTGTCCTTGTCCAGCCGGCCGACGGGATTGAGGTGTTTGAGGTCGGTGGGGAAAAAATCCAGAACCGTTTTATCGGCGAAGCGGTCGCGCTTCGTGGTCACGACCCCTTTGGGCTTGTGGAAGAGGACGTAGGCCTTATCGCCGGGGCCGACGGGCCGGCCGTCGAGAAGGACACGGTCTTCTTCGGGGTTGACGGGAAAGGAGGGTTCGCCGACGACGCGGCCGTTGACCGAGACGCGGCCGTCAAAGACGACGACAAGGGCCTTTCTACGGGAACACGCGCCACTTCGGGAGAGAAAGACCTGCAGGCGCATAAAGGATCAGGAGTCGGACGGCCCGATATGGTCCTTGACGAGGGCGAGGATCTCTTCCGGCCGGCAGGGCTTGGCGACCACACAGCGGCTGCCGATCTGCGTCCCCTCGGTCTTCTGCTCCTCTTTTCTCATGATGGAGGTCAGGAAGATCACGGGGATATCGCGCGTCTCCGGATCCCGCAGGAGCCGGGCCGCCACCTCGCTGCCGTCCACGTCCGGCAAGATCAGATCAAGGACGATGATCTGAGGGTGTTCCTTCTTCGCCAGATCGAGGGCCTCCTGCCCTGTCGGGGCGGTAAAGACGCGATAGCCGCTGCGCCGCAACGAAGCGCCCAGTGACTCCAGGATGTCTTTCTCGTCATCAACAAGCAGGATGGATTTCATGGCTCACCTCTCTTTTTTGTTAATTATACCACACTCCCGGCCTCACGGGAAAAAGAAACGGACCGCCGAATAGCCATTGAGAAAAGCGCGTCGAGAGAGTATAATTTAACCATGAAAAAAATATGGCTCCATAAAACGAATTCGTTCAAGGAGGCGGAAGAGTTTGATGCTGCCTACTATATGAAGATGTCGAAAGCAGAAAGAATAAGCACGATGCAGCTGTTACGAGAGAACTATTACAAATTAAAGGCGCCGAGAAATGAAAACGGAAAAAGACTTCGAAGAGTTATTAAAATAATTCAATAAAAATAACGTAACCTATTGTATTATCGGCGCTTACGCTGTTGCCTTCTACGCTAAGCCAAGATATACGAAAGATTTGGATATCCTGGTCGAGCCGAATAAGGAAAATGCGCGCAGAATCATAAAATCACTTGCCGAATTCGGATTTAAAATCCGGGGCCTTGAAGAAAAAGATTTCACGCAAAAAGGAAAAATTATTCAGCTTGGTTACGAACCTGTGAGAGTCGATTTAATGACCTCTCTGGAGGGCTGCGGCTTCAGGGAAGTATGGAAAAACAGGGCTGTCGGTATTTATGGAAAACAAAAAACATTCTTTATAGGACTTGATGAACTGATAAAAAACAAGAAGAAATCCGAACGCAAAAAAGACGGCTATGATGTTTCCCTATTGATAGCGAGAAGAAAGAAAAACAAGCGATAGCCGAACCGTTGGCTCCCTCCCTGCTGCCCTCCATCCTTAAAAAGGTTCATCTCGCTAGAAGAACGGTTCCTCGGCCGCAGGCCCCGCCCCTCCGGGCCGCGCGATCTCCTCTTGGACCTGACGGATCCTCTCCTGTAGGCGCGGGTGCGTGCTCAGGACCTCAAAGACGCGGCCGCCGGGCCCCTTTTGCGCCTCCAGGAGCTCAAGGACGCGGATAAGACCGTGCGGATCGTAACCCGCCGCCTTCAGATATTTCACGGCGAGCCTGTCCGCCAGGAGCTCGTCCTGACGGCTGTAACCGCGGGACAAGAGGTCGTAGACGACGTCCGAGACCCCGACGAGTTTCTCCGCGAAGGCCGGGTCCTTGCCGCCCAGCCCCGCGACCGCCACGGCCAGGAGCGTGTTGTAGCCGAGCGCCGACTGCATCCTCTTCACCGAATGCCTGGCCGCTACGTGCGCGACCTCGTGCGCCAGGATGGCGGCTGTTGCGTCGTCATCCAGCCGTTTCAGGAGGCCGCTGTAAATATAGACGTACCCGCCCGGCAGCGCAAAGGCGTTCAGGTCCTCGTTGTCCAAAACAAAAAAGCGATAGACGAGCTCGGGCCGGTCCGAGACGCGCGCGACCCGTCCGCCGATGGTATTGACATAACGCTGCCGGACGGGATCCTGCAGGAGGCGGTCCTCTTTCGTGATGATATTCTCGGCCATGCTGCGGCCGACCTGGACCTCCTGGGCGCTGTCGATGAAGATTCCCTCCTCGCGCTGCGTCGCCGGATTATACACCGTCGCGCACCCCGCCAGCAGGACCATCCCCGTTAACAAAACGATGACTTTTACCATCTTACACTTTCCCGAACACCTCCGAAACAGTTTCGAACATATTCGGGAAACTGTATCCGGGGGCTGCTCCTAGGCCTTGGGGTCCCCCCTGCCTACACCAGCAATGCCCTGATCTTCTCCGGAATCTTCCTGGGCCGCAGGTCCTTGTCAATGAGGACGTGCGCCGTCCATCCCTCCACCAGCACCTTCTCTTGTCCCTGCGGCGTCACGCGGTAACCGAAGGTGAGGCTCGAATTTTTGACCTCTTCGGGCCACGTCGCAACGGTCACCGTCTCGCCGTAGCGGGCCGGCGCCTTGTAGACGCAGTGCGCCTCGACGACCGCCATGAAGAGCCCTTCCTTCTCCACGTCACGGTAATCGACCCCCTGGGCCAGGAGATACTCGGTGCGTCCCACCTCGAACCAGACGAGGTAATTGGCGTAATAGACGATGCCCATATTGTCCGTCTCGGCGTAGCGGACCTTCATCGACGTCGTGTGGACCTTCTTCGTGTGGGCCCTCAATTTGCCTCCTCTTGTCCGCCTGCAAATTGGATGACTTCCTTATGCTCGAGACCAGTCCTTGGCAAGGCGACTGCCAGGTGAAAGGCCTGGTCGCCAGACCGCTTACGTCATCGCCTGCGCACGCAACTGGCCGCAGGCGGCGCGGATATCCCCTCCGCGGGGCCGGCGCAGCGTCACGTCTATCCCGTGCCGGGAAAGATGGCTCTTGAAAAACAAGGCCTCCAGCTTCGTCGGCGCCCGGAAGGCGGCACGGGCCTGGGCGTCATTATACGGGATCAGGTTGATCTTGACGTTCATGCCGCGCACCAATTTGACCAGCGCCCGGGCATCCTCGACAGAGGTATTGTAGGAACCCAGGAGGACATATTCGAAGGTGACCTTGCGCCCCGTCTCCTCGATGTAGGTCCGCACCGCTGAGACAAGACACTTGAGCGGGTCGATGCGGTTGACGGGCAGTATCTCGGAGCGCTTCTTGTCGGTCGCGGCATGCAGCGACACGGACAGCTCGAGCTCGAGTGCCTCCCCGGCGAGACGGTTGATGCCGCCGGCGAGGCCGCACGTGGAGACCGTCATCTTGCGCATCCCCAGGTGCAATCCCTTCTCCTCGTTGAGGAGGCGCACGCTCTTGAGCAGGTTGTCGTAATTATCGAGCGGCTCGCCCACGCCCATGAAGACGACGTGGCTGACGTGGTCTTCGGAAAGGCAACGCCGCACGGCGAGGAGTTGGCCCACGATCTCAGAAGGTGCAAGATTCCTCTTGAAGCCCCCCGACCCGCTGGCGCAGAAGGCGCAGCCGAAGCGGCAACCCACCTGCGTCGACAGACACGCCGTCCAGCGCCCGTCGTGCGGGATCGCGACCGACTCGATGCGGGAGCCGTCTTTCAACCTGAAGAGGAACTTGCGGACCCCGTCGGCCGCCGTCTGGACCTTCTCGACATCCATCCCCCCGATGACAAAGGACGCCCGGATCCGCTCGCGCAGGGACTCGGAGAGATTCGTCATCAGGGAAAAATCATCGACGCCCTTAACGTAAAGCCACCCGAAGACCTGGGCGGCGCGGTAACGTTCGATGCCCAGTTCCGCGAAGCGCGCCTCCAGCTCCTTGAGCGTAAGATTCCTTATCTCTTCAGCCACGACAAGAACCCTCTGCCGGCCCTCCTGATCTCGATGCGGTCGTGCACGCGCACCGGCCCGCCGGAGAGGACGACCGCGAAGACGCCCCTCTTGGGCATGACGCACGCGCCGGTCCTCTTCATGATCGCGCAGCCGTCGTGACACTCCTTGCCGATCTGGCTGACGCACAGCTGGGCCGTCGCGCCGATCCGGATCGTGTCGCCGACGCGCACGGACCGCAAGTCCACGTCCTCGGTCGTGATGTTCTCGGCAAAGATCCCGGGACGAAAGTCCACGTCCGCGCCGCCGGCCCGGTGCTCCGCCGCCTCGATCGTCTCGATGCCCAGGAGGCTCACCTGCCGCCGGCCCGGCCCGGCGTGGGCATCGTCCTCGACCCCGTGGCCGGCGCGCAGCATCGCGCCGCCGACCATCTGCTTCAGCTGGCCCTTCTCGACGCTGACGTTGATGGAAAAGACCCTTCCCGTCATCATAAATTCTAGAAAAAAGACACAGGGACCCGGCTGTCTAGTCCCGCTTTTTTGCGCCGGCCAGGTAGGCGCTCTTGCCGCCGGTCTTCTTCAGCAGTCTCAGGTCGCCGATGACGATCCCCGGCTCCTCGGCCTTGGCCATGTCATAGACCGTCAGGGCCGCGACCGCGCAGGCCGCCAGCGCCTCCATCTCCACGCCGGTCGCGTCCCGTGCCTTGACGCGCGCGCCGATCACAAGCGCCTTGGGCCGCAACGAAAAAGAGATGTCGACGTGGGTGACGCGGACCGGATGGCATAAGGGCAAGAGGCCTGCCACGCCCTTGGCCGCCAGCACGCCGGCGCCCTGTGCCGCCGTCAGACAATCCCCCTTGGCGAGGGTCCCTTGCCCGATCTTCCTGAGCGTCCGCTGCGACGCGCGAACCTCGACGCTCGCCACCGCCTCCCTCTTCGTCCTCTTCTTATCCGTGATGTCGATCATCCGTATCGCCATATGGACTCCTCGCTTTACTATCTGTGTGCGGCCGGCGCGACTGTTTCCGGGCCGGCTGGGGGACCCTCTACCGGAAGACAATAAGAAAGTTTTCCGGCAAAGGTCTGCGAGGAATTGCCTTTTTGCCGTAGCGACCCGGTTTGATGGAGCGTAACGGCAAAAAGGCAAACCGAAGCAGACGCCGGATTACTTCGTTTGACGGTAGAGGGTCCCCCGTCCGGCCGGCACGAAAAGTCAGCCGCCGATGGCGGACATGTCAAAGTCGCGGGCGCAGACGAACTTGTTCAGATCTTTCTTGCGGCGGGCCGCTTCGGCGATGAGCGCGTCAATGTCGGCCGTCCGGCCGGCACGCAGCGGCCCCGCCAGGTCGATATGATAGTCCGAATGGAGACACGGGTAGAGCTTCCCGTCTGCCGACAGGCGCAGGCGGTTGCACGTGCCGCACAGGGAGCCCGTGACGGAGCTGATAAAACCGATACGCGTCGGTGCCCCCTCTAAACGGACATAATCCGCCGGTCCGCCCAAGGGGTCGCGGCCCACGTCTTGGAGGACACCGAAGTGCTCTTCGATGGTCTTGCGCACCACCGCCGTCGGGATGAAGTGGTCATGAAAGATGCGGCTGCGCCGGGACGTGGGAAAGTACTCGATGAAGCGAACGACGAGACCGTGGCGCAGCCCCCAGGCGACGAAATCGACGATCTCGTCGTCATTAAAACCGCGGATCAACAGGACATTGAGCTTCACGCGGCCGGGACAACAGCGCACGGCCTCGATGATGCCCTTCTTGACGCGGGACAAGACGGCGCGGCCGGTTATCTTGGCGAAGCGCCGGGGCTGCAGGCTATCCAGGCTGATGTTGATATGCGACAACCCCCTCCCGACGAGCTCGGCAACGCACGGGGCGAGCTTTCCGCCGTTGGTAGTCACAGAGAGGCGCTCGAGCATACCCAGCCCCTTGAGCTCGTCGAGCAATAAACTTATGTCTTCCCTGAGGAGCGGCTCCCCGCCGGTCAGGCGGATGTGCCGGATGCCGTGGCGGCAGAAGGCCGCCGAAAGAAAGACGATCTCTTCGCGTGTCAGGATCGCGCGCTCATCCAGGAGGCGCGGCCGCGAGGACGGCGCGCAGTAAAAGCAATTAAAATCGCAGCGGTCGGTCAAGGAAATACGCAGATACGTGCAGGGGGATGCGCTCATAACGGTATCCTCAAAAAGGGCACGCTCACCCCGCGGCCCACCTGCTCCTGGTTTTCCTTTAAGACATAAAAGACATCGGCGTTGGCGGCGGCCCGCAGGTCCGAGCTGTCGCAAAAACGCAAAGGGGTGATCCGGTCCCTGCCGCCGCGGCGTTCCAGGCGGCCGGGCAGAAAAGAGAGACGACCGCTGTCATTGCCCGTTGCCTTCGTGAGAACGCCCTTCTCAAAGGACGTCCGGTCCGGCCGGCCCACGAAGCGCTCGAGGACCGGCTTGACGAAAAGAACGAAGGTCACAAGGCTCGAGACGACATTGCCCGGCAGGCCGAAGACCAGGCGCCGGCCGCGCACACCGAACAACACCGGCTTGCCCGGCCGGATGCGCACCCTGTGAAAAACGATGCGCACGCCGAGCTTCTTGAGCATCGCGGGGACCTCGTCTTTCTTTCCCGCGGAGACCGCGCCCGTGACGATCAGGACGTCATCGCGCAACCCCTGGGCGAGCTTCTTCTTCAGGGCCCCCGGCCTGTCTTTGACGCAGCCCAGATAACGGCCTTCGATCCCGAGGCGGTTCAGCGCCGCCAGGAGCATGGGCGCGGAGGCATTCCATATCTGCGTCCGCTGCCTGGGCCGTCCGGCCTCGACGATCTCATCGCCCGTCGAAAGAACGGCCACGCGGGGCGGCCGAAAGGTACCGACGCCCTTGACGCCCTGGGACGCCAGCAGGCCGATAGGGGCCGCATCCAACAACGTCCCCCTTCTTAAAAGACATCTGCCCTTTTTAAAATAACTTCCCTTGCGCGTAAAATTTGCGCCCTTCTTGACTGCGGTCTGCACGACGGCGCAGTCGCCGGACAAAAGTCCCACGTCCTCTTTTTTCACCACCGCGTCAGCGCCCTTCGGGAGCATCGCGCCCGTCGCTATCCAGGCGCACGTGCCTTTTTGGAGGGTCTTTCGCGGCCGCTGCCCGGCAAAGACCTCTTCGATGATCCGCAGCGGCGTGCCGGGCCTCCTGACATCTGCGGCGCGCACGGCATAACCGTCAAAGAGCGACCGGTCGAAGGCCGGCGCGTCGGAGGCGGCGCGGAAATCCTCTGCCAGGATACGATCACGGCTTTCTGCAAGGCCGCCGCGCGCCACGGTCCTGAGGACGCGGTGCCTGAAGACGATCGCCTGGGCTTTTTTAAAAGGGATCATAGCTCAGCAGATGCGCGGCAATTGGTCCTGCTCCAACATGGGCAGGAGCCGGCCGACGCCCACGCGGGTCAATAGGTGCACCTCGCCCCGGTGACCGCCGACGACGCGGCCGATGACCCGCGCCCGCGGCCCCATCGCCGCCTTGACCGACCCACCGTCCCTCCCATCGACGCAGCAGACGAACCGGCCCTCGCTGGGCAGGTAGAGCGGGTCGAACCCCAGCACATCACACATCTTTTTCACGGCGGGCCTGACCGGAATATCTTTTTCACGGATCTCGACGCCCACGGCCGAGACCCGCACGATCTCGTTCAGGGTCGTGGCCAGGCCGCCGCGCGTCACGTCCCTCAAAAAATGGATCCTCTTCGACCTTGCCAGGCACCGCCTGACCGCGCCGTCGAGGGGCGCGCAATCGCTTTTGATATCCGCCAGGAACCCCATCTTGTTCCGGGCCTGGAAAATGGCCATGCCGTGCTCCGCGATACCGCCGTTGATCAGGAGGACATCGCCTGGATGCGCACGGACGCCCAGGCGGCCGGCATAGGTAATGGGGCCTATCCCCGACGTGTTGATGAAAAGTTTTTGTGCCGCGCCTTTTTCCACGACCTTGATGTCGCCGGTGACGATGCGCACGCCCGCCCGGCGGGCCGCCTTCTTGATCGAACGCGCCACCCGGTCCAGGAGCAACATCGGAAGTCCCTCTTCACAGATCAGGCCGAGGGAGAGAAAAAGCGGACGGGCGCCCTTCATCGCCAGGTCGTTGACCGTGCCGAAGACCGCGAGGGACCCGATGTCACCGCCCGGAAAAAAGAGAGGATCCACGACATAGGAATCCGTGGTAAAGGCCAGCCGCGCCCCGCCGACACGCACCTCGGCGGCGTCCGCCCTCTCTTCGAGGATAGGATTGGTAAAATGCGCCGCCAGGCGGTCCACGAGCGCGTGCATCAGCCGGCCGCCGTTTCCGTGCGCGAGCGTTATGCGTTCACCGCGTGTCCTTCCTTCGCGTACCATTCCTTCGCGTATCCTTCCTTCGCGTACCCTTCCTTATCGTCCGTAACGGTAAAAGGCCGCGCAGGTCCCCTCCGAAGAGACCATGCAGGGCCCGACAGGATGCTCGGGGGTGCATTTTTTTCCAAAGAGACGGCAGTCCGTCGGCGTCTTGACCCCGCACAGGACCTGGCCGCACAGACACCCGGCAGGCATCCTGCTCGCCGGCACGCGTACCGGCCAACGCCGGACGGCGTCGAAATCCCTGAAGGCGCGCCGGAACGCCAGACCGCTCTTTTTGAGGACGCCCAGGCCGCGCCATTCAGCCGTCGTCGCCTCAAAGACCGTATCGAGGAGTGCGCGGGCCCTCCTGTTGCCCTCCGGCCGCACGGCCCTCTTGTATTCTATCACAACGCGGGGCCGACGTGCGCAGTGGGCCCGGATCAACGTCCCGATACCTTTGAGGATATCCGAGGGTTCAAAACCAGTGATCACACAGGGCTTGCCAAAGCGCCTGACGATCGATTCATAAGGCCGGCTGCCCGTGATGACGCTGACGTGGCCCGGGCAGATGAAGCCGTCGATGCGGGCCGCGTCCGACACGAGGAGCGCCTCCAGCGCCGGAAAGATCAGCTTGAAACAGGACAGGACCGAAAAGTTGCGTACGCCCTCTTTCCGGGCCCGGCGCACGGTGGCGGCGATGGTGGGAGATGTCGTCTCGAACCCCACGCCCATGAAAACGACCTCCTTGCGGGGATGGCGGCGCGCGATCTCGAGCGCGTCGAGGCAGGAGTAGACGACGCGGATGTCGTATCCTTCTTTTTTGAGATCCTGAAAAGTCCCTCCAGAGCCCGGCACGCGCATCATGTCGCCGAACGTCGTCATGATGACATCTCGCTGGCGGCCGATCGCGAGGGCGCGGTCGATGTCCCGTGCGGCCGTCACGCACACCGGGCACCCGGGTCCCGACAAAAGCGTGATCCCGACCGGCAGGACCTTCTTGATGCCCGCCTGGGCGATCGCCATGGTGTGCGTGCCGCAGACCTCCATCAGCCGGATAGGGTCACGTTTCATGAACGCAAGGCCTTGTGTAACTCCTCGATCGCACGCTGTGTCTCTTCGGCCTCCTGCCTCGTCACCTTCCCGATGGCAAAGCCCGCATGGACGAGCACGTAATCGCCGACCCCGGCATGGGCCAGGAGCCCGAGGGATATCTTTTTCTTCACGCCGCCGAAATCAACGAGCGCCTCCCCCTTGCCGATCTTTTCAATCCTTGCGGGAACGGCCAGACACATAGTATTGCCCCCAGGCGATGTTCCAATCATTCACGGGCAGGCGTTCGTTGGTGAAGACGCGAAATCCCAGATCACTAAGCCGCTCTCGCGCGCGTGACGCCAGGATACGGTTCGCAAAGACCCCGCCGCTGAGTGCGACCTTTCGCAGGCCGCGCCCGCGCGACAGGCGCCGCACCGTGGCAACGATGATGTCTGTCATCGCGTTGTGAAACCGGGCAGCGATCGTGTCCGTCGGCACCCTCTTTTTTATATCGGCGGCCATCCCGGTGAAGAGCGGCCGCGGGTCGATAACAAGAACGCCCTCCTGCCGGCTGCTTCTATGCGCGTAACTCCGGACAACGCCCCTACGGCAGAGCCGTTCCAGTTCCATGGGGCCCTGGGCTTCATAAGCGGCGCACGGGCACAATCCCAGGAGCGCGGCCGCCGCATCAAAGAGCCGGCCCGCGCTCGATGTCAACGGCATGGGAATATCGCGGCTCAACATCACGCGCACCGCATCCCGGTCCGCCCTTTTTATGCCTTTCAGGAAAGGCAGGGCCGCATCGCCCAAAATACTCAGGACCATCCGCCACGGCTCGCGCACCACGCGCTCGGCGCCCGGCATCCTCATGTACTTCAGGTGCGCCAGGCGCCGAAAACCCCGCCGGCCGATGAGGAGGAACTCTCCTCCCCACAGCCGACCGTCCACGCCATAGCCCGTGCCGTCAAAGCAGACGCCCAGCACCGGCGGGATAAGATGGTGCTCCTGGATGACGCTCGCGATGTGGGCATGGTGATGCTGGACGCCGACCAGGCGGGGCGCACGGCCTTGAGGCCCACGGCCCTTGGGCCCACGGCCTCTGATCCCCCACGCCTCCTGCGCGAAGCGCGTCGAAAAATAACCGGGATGAAGGTCGCAGACGACAACCGAAGGCCGGCGCCGGCCGAGGCACGAAAGGATCCCCGCCTTATATTTCAGGTAAGAACCGATCTCGGCCAGGTCCCCGAGTCGCGGACCGGCAACGAGGCGGTGGCCCCGCGCGATCAAAAAGCTGTTCTTGGTATCGGCCCCGGCGGCCAGGACGATCGTCTCCATCGCTATTCGATATCGAAGGATACCACTTCGATCCTCGTTCCTGGAAAAAAGTTCATCTCAAGCTCGGCGCCCTCCAGGAGCGTCCCCTTGGACAAGACGGCAAAGGTCTCCCGGAAAGACTCTTCTTTCACGCCCAGGAGCGCGCCCAGCTTAAGACGCAGCTTCGAGACGGACCGCGCCCCCTCTTTGGCCGCGTGCTCGGACACGCCTTTGATGACAGGTTCGATCAGGTGAGTTTCGTGCACGGCAGGACCTCCTTGATGTTATATTCGATCGTCTCTAATGTCTTCTGGACGCTCGCGGAGATGGGGTCGCCGAACGTCAGGTTCCCGGGCTGGACCCCCAGGAGATAAATACGGGCCCGCGTCCGGACCTTCAGATACTCGATGAACATCTTCGGCGAGAGGTCATGCGTCGAAAGGCCCGACCGGGCGATCTCTTCCTCCTCCAGAATCTCCCAGGTGCCGGCAGGCCTCTTTAAGTGCACGGCGTCGATAAGCAGGACCGTGTCCGGCGCCTCCCGGATGACCGCGCCGGCATAGTTCTCCGGACTGCTTCCGGCATCGAGGCACACGGCGCCCACGTGGTCTTTCAGGCGGCCGATCAAGGCGGGCCCCAGGCCGTCGTCCCCGCGCAGAGAATGGCCGATGCCGACAAGGACGACCTTGCCCTTCAAGAGAGACGTCAATCGGTCTTTCATGGAGCACCCATGGGGCAAGTCCGGAGCACCTCAACCCTTACGTAGGACGCAGGGCTTGCCCATCCAGCGACATCCCGCCGGAGCGATTTTGCGAAGTCGGGATGGCAAAAAGGGGTTCTCTTCGGCAGGAGCCTCGTGTTACTTCGTCGTCTGGGTCGTCTCTCTCCTGCAGCGCGCGCACAGGATCTTGACCCGGTCCGAGCGTCCCTGGTCCCGGATCACGGACAAAAGATTCTCATCAATAATACCGAGGCTCTCCAGGCGGGACAAATAGAGGGTGGGGCTTGAAAAGGTCAGTTCTCCCAGGCGTTCACAGATCCACCGCAAGTGGTCCCGGCACGCGACGGGCGTGCCGCATATCTCGCAAAGGAGCAATTCCTTGTCGATCGTCTCCTGGGCGTCCTTTTTTCTGTCAAAAAAGGAGAGCTCCCATTCGCCGGAGAGCTTGATCCCCTCGTGGTCGGCGATACAGGCCGCTTCGCATTGACCGCAGAAGATGCACGTGTCCCCATAATAGATCATGGTCCGCTTGGCCGGATCGCCCTGCGTCGTGTCCCGATGCGCGATGGCCCCCACCGGACAGACCTCTTCGCAGGCCAGGCACCCGACGCACTTCTCTTGATTGAACTTAGGTTTCCCCCTGAAGTTCGGGTGAGGCACATGGGGCTCCTTCGGGAACGACGAGGTGTACGGACCCCGGATCAGGGCCTTGATGGCTTCGAGGAGTTCTCTGAGTTTTGGATAACGCATGGTCTTGCGACGCGTGTTAAAAAAGGATCAGGCCTCGCCCTCTTGGTCCTGGGCGTAGCGGTCGATGACGCTGCCCTCCCAGAGCTTGACCCCGGCCCGATGCGCCCCGCGGGCGATCGCGTGCGCGGCCACCGGCGCCGTCAACAAAAGAAAAACGATGCACAAGAGTGCCTTGATGCCGGGCGCACTCCAGCCGACAATGAGAAACGTCCCGAACAGGATGCTGCACGTGCCCATGGTAACGCACTTGGTGGCCGCCTGGAGACGGTTGTAGACGTCGGGCAGCCGCACCAACCCCAGGCATCCGAGGAAATCGAAACACAACCCCACCGCCACGAAGATAAGACCGGCCATGCTATTCATCGAACCCCTTGCCCTCGAGATACTTTGAAAGCGCGAGCGTGCTGATGAAGCTCTCCAGCGCCCAGGCGATCCCGATATCGATATACCACGGGCGACCCGTGACGATCGTCAACACGGCGCAGAGGCCGACGATCATGATCCCCAGGATGTCCACGGCGACGATGCGGTCCGCGCCCGTCGGCCCCCGTCCGATGCGATACAGGCACAGGACGCACGCCAGGATGATGATGTACAGGGCCCGGCCGAGGAACGCGAGGTGCGGCAGTTCCCGGAAAAAGAGAAAAGGCAGCGGCCGCACGACGACAAGCATCACGGCAGCCCCGAGGAACACCGCGCCCAAAACCCACTTCACCATCTTCGGCCTGTCGTCTGTGCTCATCTCGTCTGTGTCCATCCCCCTCATCGCCTAATCAAAAATCTTGCCCAGTATCTTCTCAAAACGCTCAACGATAATCCGTGTCGCCGCCTCGACATCCTTCGCCTTTACGTCGATCCAGTGGATGTAAAGGAAGCCGCTCGCCCGGTCCACGTCAACGCTCATCGTCCCCGGGGTCAGCGTGATGGAGTTCGCCAAAAACGTCAGGGCCGTATCAGACCGCAGGGATGTCTTGACCTTGACGATGCCGGGCGCGATCGGCAGGCGCGGATGGATGACGCGGTAGGCGACGTCGATATTGGCCTTAACGACCTCCCAGAAAAAAACAGGCAGGTACTGGAAAAAGAAGACCGCGTAACGATGCGGATGCTTCAGAAGATACGGCCGCTGGATAAAGAGGTCTCCCGTCAGATACGCCACGAGGGCCGCCACAAAGACGCCGACGGCGAGGTGCTGTCCGTCAGGCACCCAGTTCAGGAGGGCCCAGACGATATACGCCGTCAAAAACAGGACGATCCTCTTTTTCATCTTACCCCACCCTCTTGAAGACCTCTGTGCCGTAACGCAGCCCTTGCAGGACGACATCGGCCGCGCGGGTCAAAAAGACGTCGCGGATGCCGGGGGCGAGCAGGGCCCCGCCGCCGATACAGATCAACGCCAAAAGGATCATGGCGCAACGCATGAAGACGGGCGCCTCCGCGAGGGCGCGCCCCTTATCGCGCAGCGCGCCGAGGAAGGCGTACTTCATCACCTTCGTGAAGGAGGCCAGCGTCAGGAGGCTGGCCAGCACCGCCCAGAACGCATACCCGAAACGGCGGGCCTCGACGGCAGCGATGATGATGATCAACTTGCTCCAGAAACCGTTAAACGGCGGGATGCCGGCGATGGACATGGACGCCACGAGGCTCGTCGTGCCGGTGACGGGCATCCGCTGCATCAACCCACCCATCTTCCGCAGATCGCGTGTCCCCGTCGCATGCTCCAGGGAGCCCGAATTCAAGAAGAGCAGCGACTTGAAGACCGAATGGTTGAAAAGATGGAACAACCCGCCCAGGATGCCCAGCGGCGTCGCCAGACCCAGGCCCAGCACGACATACCCGATCTGGCTGATGGAGTGATACGCCAACAGGCGCTTCAGGTCCCACTGGCCGATGGCCAAAAAGACCCCGATCACCATCGAGAGCGCGCCCAAAAAGAGAAAGAGCGAAGAGACGGCCGGCGTCATGCCGATCACGTTATAGAATATCCGGCACAGCGCATAGACGCCCAACGACTTGATCAACACGCCGGAGAGCATCGCGGAGATAGGCGCCGGTGCCGACGGGTGCGCGTCGGGCAGCCATGCGTGAAAAGGAACGAGGGCGGCCTTGAGGCCGAAGCCCATCAGGAACAGGACGCTCACGAGGAGCACGATGTGCGAGGGGCCCTTGGCCGCCAACACCAGGGCCATGTCCGCCATGTTCAAGGTCGAGGTGAAGCTGTACAAGAAGACGATGCCCAGGAGCACAAAGAGCGAGGCCACCGTGCCCATGACCGCGTACTTGAAGGCCGCCTCCAGCTCCTGTTTCTCGGTCCCGAAGGCCACGAGCGCGTAACTCGCCACGGAGGCGATCTCCAGAAACACGAAAAGGTTGAAGAGGTCGCCGGTCACGACGACGCCGTTCATCCCGGCGAGCATCAGAAGAAAAAGCGAATAAAACTGCCACTTCGAGGTGAACCGCTTCATATAGTCCACGGAAAACAAGACGACAATGGCGGCCACGACGTTGACCGTCACGAGCATGAACGACGCCAGGCCGTCTAAGACCATCCCGATCCCGACCGGCGGCCTCCACGCGCCGACGCTGTACACGAGGACGCCGGAGAGGCGCACGAGCTGCACCGACACGAGAGAGAGCGCCAGCAGACCCACCGTGCTCATGACCCCCAGGATGTCGGGTAACGCCTTGAGACGCTTGCCGACGAGGGCCGTCACGAACGCCCCGGCGAGGGGGATGATGACGAAAAAGGGGATTATCTGGGCTTCCGGGGTCATCCTCTCAACTCCCTGATCTTCGTGATGTCGAAGGTGCCGTACTTTCCATAGATGCGCATGGCAAGCGCCACCAAGAGCGCCGTGGTGGCCAGGCCTATGACGATAGACGTCAGCACGACCGCCTGCGGCAGGGCATCGACCATGTTCAGGATATCGGCGTCGGAGGCGTAGATGGGCGAACGGCCCTCCATGCGGTACCCCACGAGGACAAAAAAGAGGTTCACGGCGTATTCCGCAATGATGATGCCGACGATGATCTTGATGATGTTGCGCTTGCGCAGGATACAGTAGAGCCCGACGCAAAAGAGGACCAGGCACAAGATGTAAAGGATCATCGTTTCTCCTCCGCGTCCGGCTTCAACAAGACAAGCGCCACGAATATCGCAAAGAGGCCCGCACCGACCTTCAGGCTGATGGCGATGTTGGCCAAAGGAATGATGCCCGCGCTGAAGAGCCGGAACGGCTCCCCCTTGCCCAGGACGTTCAGGAAAAAGTACCCGCCGGTGAACCCCAAAAGCGCCAGGCCTAAAAAGAGAAGCGCCCCCATGCCTTCGAAGAAAGATATCGCCGACTTCGGGAGCTTGCGGAGCGCCACGTCCTTGCCGTAAGCCAACATCAGGTGCACGAAGGAGAGCGCGATGATGACCCCGCCCGCAAATCCGCCGCCCGGCGAGACGTGGCCGTGCAAGACGATATAGATGCCGTACAGGAGGATCAGCCCCACGGTCAGGCGGGTGATGGTCTTGACGATGACGGACATCCCTTGTTCGCGTTCTTTACTCATTTAGTCTTCCTCGATGACCTGGCCTTCGGACTTTCTGCCCGTACGCCGCACCACGGCCAGGACGCCGATGACGGCGGTAAAGAGCACCGTCGCCTCGCCCAGCGTATCGAAGGCGCGGAAGTCCAGGATGACGGCCGCCACGATGTTCGTCGCGCCGGTCCTCCTGAGCCCTTCCTGGAGATAGGTGCTCCCTACCCGCATGATCGGGTGGCCGAAGGCCGGCAGGTCCCCAAAACACCTGACCGCCGCCATGAGAAAGACGGCGATGAAGGCGACCGTCACGAAGGTGTTGAAGAACCACCGGCCGGAGGTCGAAAAAGGCAGGTCCCTCTTGAGCGTCGCCCGGATGAGGATGATGAGGGCCAAAAGCTCGACGACCAGCTGCGTGATGGCCACGTCCGGCGCCTTGAGGATCAAAAAGGCCATAGAGAGCGCCAGGCCCACGGCGCCGACGGCCACCACGGAAGAAAGCAGGTCCTTGACCTCGATCGCGATGATCGCGCCGACGATCATAAAGACGAGAAGGATATAAAGTTCAAGCATAAGATACGCCTATCTGAAAAAAATATAAAAAAGGACCAGCATCCCCAAAAGGCACCACGCCAGGTACGTGGACAAGACGCCGTTATGGATGGCGCTCAGGACCTTGTTGAAACCGAAGGTCATGCGGCTGCCCACCTCGTACACGTCGAAGACCTTATTTTCGGCCCACCGGTAGATAAGCCTCAAGATCCCGAGCTCCTGGATCGTGTTGTAAAAGGCCGTCCCCGAGACCCGCATCTCCGGATAGGCGTCCGGATCTTCTCCTCCTACGAAGATCCCGGTCTCCCGCGTCTTGAAGGCGGTGCCCAAGAGATAAAGGACAAGGCCCGCCAGGAGCCCAACGAGAAGCCACAGGGTCGCCAGGTCCGCCTGCCACCACCCCGCGTAGACCACCTCGCCCCTCAGGCTCGGCAGGACCCACATCTTCAAAGGCAGCTGGTACGCCCAGACGCCGAAGACGACACACAGGGTCGCCAGCACCACACCGGGGATCAGCATGGAGACCGGTGCCTCTTTCGTGCCGGTCGCCTTCTTTCGCTCCGGGGACGGCTGCCCCAAAAAGACGGCGTGGATCAGCTTCATGAAGCTGGCCAGCGTCAGGGCGCTGCCGACTATCGCCGCCAGGATCCAGAGAACCCACAGGCGGCCGCCGGCGTGGGCCGTCTCGATGACACCCTGATATACCATCCACTTGGAGGCGAACCCGTTAAAGGGCGGGACCCCCGATATCGAAAACGATGCGATGAGAAACGCGATGAACGTCACGGGCATCGCCCCGGCAAGACCCCCCAGCCGGTCGAGGTCCGTCGTGCCGGCCTCTTTCTCCACCGCGCCGCCCGAAAAAAAGAGGCACGACTTGTAGATCGCGTGGTTGAGCATGTGAAAGAGCCCGCCGGCGATGCCGATCGGATTGCCCGTCCCGATCCCTAAGACCATGTAGCCCACCTGGCTGACGGCGTGATAACCCAGAAGCCTCTTAAAATCATGCTGGATGAGCGCCATCATGACCGCCGCGATGATGGTGACGCTGCCCACCGCCATGAGAAAGGTGTTCATCCCGGCGTCCATGCGGAAGATATCGAGTGAAAGCCGCGCCAAAAAGTAGATGCCCAGCAACTTATCGAGCGATGCCGGAAGAAAGGCGGTGACCGACGCCGGCGCGTCTTCGGCCGTATCCGGGACCCACGTGTGAAAAGGCATGACCCCGGCCTTGGCAAAGGCCCCACCTGCCAGACACAGGTAGGCCACGACCG
Organism: uncultured Planctomycetia bacterium; assembly: GCA_964622605.1. Taxonomy (GTDB): domain Bacteria; phylum Omnitrophota; class Gorgyraeia; order Velamenicoccales; family Velamenicoccaceae; genus CAZCSY01. The sequence goes on along the minus strand of CAZUQR010000013.1, from coordinate 17,260 downwards.
CCAGCCTGTTGTCCAGCGCGATGCCCGTCTTGTCGATATCAAAAGAACCGGTCAAAAACCAGACGAGGGCCACCCCCAGGATCATGAAGGCGTCCGTGCCGCCGATGAGGATAAAGGCCTTCTTGGCCGTCGCAGGGGTGCGCTCCTTGTCCCCGAAGCCGATCAAAAGATACAGGAGCATCCCCAGGAAACCCCAGAAGACGATGAAGACGATAAGGTTGTTGGCAAAGACGGCGGCCAGCGACGCCAGGAACGTCAGGAGAATATATAGGTAATAGCGCCGCTGCCCCGGCCGGCCCTTCATGTACCCGAAAGAATAGATGACGGTCAAGAGGGAGAAGAAGCCCACGAAGAGCGCGACAAAACACGAGAGCGGATCCGCTTTAAAAAAGGTGCCCAGGGGCATCATCTTCCCATCTTCCTTCTCATCTTCTCGGTCTTCTCCTGCGAGAGCCGGATGAGGTCCTCGCCGCGGCCCAGGAGATTACCCTTGGTGCTGCGCACCGCCATCCTCTCCGTGCAGCAATAACACGGGTCGATGGCCGCCAGGATAATGGTGGCGTCCGAAATGGTCTCGCCCACGACCGTCGCTTTATAGGTCGGCAGGTTCATGAACGTGGGGGCGCGAACCTTGTGGCGCGCGGGCCGGTTCGTCCCGTCGCTGCGCACGTAATGGAAGGTCTCTCCCCGCGGGGCCTCGATATGGCCGATCCCCTCGCCGGGTGGGATATCCTTGATGTTGAGGTCAATATCGCCCTTGGGCAGCCGGGTCAGGCACGCCTTCATGATCTTGACGGACTCGAGCATCTCCAGGATCCGCAGCACCACCTTGTCAAAGACGTCGCCGTTGTGCGTGACGATCATCTCCCAATCCACCTTATCGTAGGCGCCATAAGGGGAATCTTTCCTTGCGTCCCGCGCCACGCCCGAGGCCCGCGACGTGGGGCCCAGCGCGCAGAAATCAACGGCCTCTTCCTTGGTGAGGATGCCGATCCCCTTGGTGCGCGCGTGCAGGACGGGATCGTCCACGACGGCGTTCTTCAGCATCGTGAGCGTGGGCACGATGGAATCGAGCTTCTTGATCACGCCGGGGATATCCTCAGCCTTGATGTCCCGGCGCACGCCGCCGGGTTTGAACATGGCGTAGTTGTTCCTGTTGCCCGAGAGGATCTCCAAGACGTCAAGGACCTCTTCGCGCAACTTCCAGGCCCACATGTAGATGGTGTTGTAACCCAGGAAGTGACCGGCCAGCCCCAGCCATAAGAGGTGCGAGTGGAGACGTTCGCCCTCGGCGATGATCGTGCGGATGAACTTGGCGCGCTCGGGCACCTCGACGGGGATGATGTCCTCCACCGCCCGCGTGTAGGCAAAGGGGTGGCTCGTCGAACAGATGCCGCAGATCCGCTCGATGACGAAGGTCGACTGGTCGAAGGTCTTGGTCTCCGAGAGCTTCTCGATGCCCCGGTGGTTGTAGCCCACCTGGACGTCGATGGCCACGACCGTCTCCCCGTCGACGGTGAGCGTGAAGAACTCCGGCTCTTCCTGTAAAGGGTGGTAGGGTCCTATGGGGACGATGGTCCTTGCCATCACACGCCTCGGTCTCGAATCGCGTCTTTATCCCACTCCCGGTAGTCACAGCGCAGCGGGTAGACGCCTTCGGGCCACTCGGCCGGCAAGAGGAGCCGGCGCATGTCCGGGTGGCCCTTGAAGGTGATGCCCAAAAGCTCGTTCATCTCCCTCTCGATCCAGTTGGCCCCCTCAAACAGGGGCGCCAATGAATCGATTTCCAGCTTTTCCTTCGGCAAGATGACCCGGAAGGAGACGAGCAGATTGATATCTTCCAGCGTGAAGTGATAGAGGATCTCCATGTGCCCGCGCGCGTCCACGCCGGAGGCGATATTGAAACGGGCCCCCAGGTCCCGCAGGACGTACTGCGCGACGCGGCGGATGGATTCCGGCCTGATCCCGATATAGACCCTCTTGGGCGACTTATCGAAGACGTCGGTGACGTCGGCCTCGAATCTCTTTTTGATGTCTTCTATGACGGCGTTCCTGTCCATGGGGCTTTTATTTTTTCACCGCGGCCTTTTCGCGCACGCGGTTGATCAGCTTGACGACGCCGGCGATGATCGCCTCGGGCTTGGGCGGACATCCCGGGATGTAGATGTCGACGGGGATGATCTTGTCCAGCGGCACGGGGCAGTTGTAGCTGTGGATGAACATGCCGCGCGACAGGGCACATTCGCCGATCGCCACCACGAGGCACGGCTTGGGTATCTGCTCGTAGAGCCGCTTGAGCCTCACAACGCTCTTCCTGTTGGCCGAGCCCGTCACGAGGAGCACGTCCGCGTGCTTGATGCTGCCGACCAGAAGCATGCCGAACCGTTCGATATCGAACCGCGGGGTCAGGCAGTCCAGGACCTCTATGTCGCAGTTATTACAGCTTCCCGTCGAGAGGTGAAAGACCCACGGAGATTTGAGAAGCGCATTCAGCTTGATGGACATCCTTAGTATCCTCTCAGGGCCAGCAGGACCGCCACGAAGGCCAGCAACGTCATCCGCCCCCAGAAGAACCGCACGGCCTGGTCGATGCGCACGCGCGGATTGGTATTGCGGATCACCGTCGCCAGGGCCACCAACCCCACGTATTTCAGTATCCCGTATACGAGATGCATGCCGTCGAGCCTCAGGCCCCCCATGAAGAGGATCATCAAAAAGAACGGCAGCGTGAACAACAGCATGTTCTTCATGAGCCGGTAGACGGCCAGGCCCGAACCGGAGTATTCGATCAGGGGGCCGCCGACGATCTCGGTCTCCGCCTCGGCGATGTCAAAGGGCACCAGCCCCAGCTTCGCCTGCATGCACAGGATCGCCACGACCAGCGCCAGAAATCCCGAGAGGCTGCCCGCAAAAACGCCGTTGTCCGCCTGGACACTCAGGATCGCGCCCAAGCGGATATCGAAACCGGATTTGATCACCGGCACGAGGATCGCCAGCACAAAAGGAAGCTCGTAGCTCAACAACAGTTTCATCTCCCGCGATGCCCCGACGCTGGCCAGGGGATTGCGGGAGGCAAAACCGCCCATCATGATCGCGAGGGCCGGGAGGGTCAAGAGGTAGACGACCACGATGAGGTCCCCCAGGAAGCTCTCGGCCGGATTCAGATTGTTCACCCACAGGAGCGCCGAGACCGCGATGACGCTCGAAAGCCCGACGACCGGTGGCAGCAAAAAGACGGCCTTGGAGACGCCCGCCGGCACCAGCGTCTCTTTGCCCAGGAGCTTGACGATATCCACCACGGGCTGCAGGAACGGCGGCCCTACGCGATACTGGACGCGTGCCGTGACCTTGCGGTCGATCCAGCTCGCCACGAGGCCGATCGCCGCCGTCACCACAAAACCGTAAAAGAAAAGGACAAAAAGGGCCATTAGGCCTTCTCCTGCTGCCAGTGGGTCGAGTGGACGACGATGTTATCACCGACGAGGAACATATTTTCATCCTCCCGGACGTCCGCGTCTCTCAGACTCAGGGCGCCGTACGGGCAGGACGTGACGCACAGCGGCTCCTCGGTCGCCTGCCGCCTGTCGAAGCAAAAATCGCAGTTATGGATCAAGAGCGGCACGAGTTCCGGATAGATCGTCCCATAGGGACACGCGTGCGAACAGGACCTGCAGCTGATGCAGCGCATGTTGTGCCGGATCAAGAGGTTATTCTTTTCCTTCTGCTGCTCCAGCGCCTCCACCGGACACGACAACACGCAATGGGGCGTCTCGCACCGCCGGCAGACAAGGGCGTAGGTCGCCAGCTCCGCCACGGAGACGATGCCGTTGTTGCCGGGATGGTAAAAGTAGCTGCACCGGATGACGCACTTCTCGCACTGCCCCGACGCGCAGATGTCCAAGTCAATGAAGAGCCTCTTCTCCTTGCCCTTTTGGGGGGCGAGGTCCAGCGTGCCCTGGTGGAGCTGTTCGGCGCTCGTCTTGATCTTCATGATGTTACCGCTCGGCGTCTGGGGCCGTTCTGGCCTCCCGCGCCCCTGTCCTCGGCGTTCGCTCATCCAACGGCGGGTCCTGTCCTCGGCGGTCGCCCCATCCGTGCTCGCTCCACCCTTGCGGGAGACGCGACCCCTTCCCCCGCGGGTATGCTCGTCCGTCCCCACCGAGGCCGGACTTCGCTCAGTGTGTCCGGCCTTCGCTCTCGCGGGATATCCAGGGGCAGCGAACCGTGGCCGCTTTCGGCCGTCCACATGCCCCGCGAGGGAAGGGGTCACGTCCCCCGCCGCATCCCGCCCTGCAGTCGCCGGCCGCGGCCTTCAAGGTCAATCCCAGATCTCGTGGAAGTCCTTGATCTTGTCGTAGCTGAAGACCGGCCCGTCCTTGCACGCATAGTAATTGCCGATGCGGCAGTGGCCGCACTTGCCGATGCCGCAGGACATGTTCTTTTCCATGGAGAGATAGATGTTTTTGTCGCGAAATCCCATCTCCATGAGCTTCCTGGTCGCGAACTTCATCATGATGGGCGGCCCGCAGACGATGCCGATGCCCGTCTTATAATCCATGTCCACGCTGTCGATGATGACGGTGACGAGACCCACCTTACCCTTCCAGTTCTTGTCGCCCTTGTCTACGGTGAGCTCGATATCCAGGTCCTTCCTCTTCGACCACTCTGCTATCTCTCCACGGTAGAGGAACTCCTCGGGGTTCTTGCAGCCGCCCCGGAAAGAGAGCTTCTTGAGCTCACCGCTGATCTCAAAAAGAGAGTACATGAGGCTGCGCAGCGGCGCGAAGCCGCACCCGCCGCCGACGACCAAAACCTCCCTGCCCTTGAACTCTTCCAGCGGGTACCCGTTGCCGAAGGGCCCGCGCAGGCCGACGGTATCGCCTTTTTTGAGCTGGTGGATCTTCTCGGTGACCTTGCCCACCCGCATGATCGTCACTTCCAGGACGTCCTTCCGGGAAGGCCGCGAGGAGGGCGTGAACGGGGCCTCCCCCACGCCGGGCACGGTCAGTTCGATGAACTGGCCCGTCTGGAAAAAAATGGGCTCCCCGGGCTGCAGGCGCAGGGTCTTGATCGTCGGCGTCTCGGTGATGACGTCGAGGACCTCTGTCTTGATCGGACGATACGGGTTCGCTTCAGACATTGTTGACCAACCTCTTCAAGACTTTTCGGATGTCGATCTTGGCCGGACACGCCGAGATGCAGCGGCCGCAACCGGTGCAGGCATAGAAGTCGGCGACCTTGGGGAAAAAGTTGAACTTCTTGTCGAATCTGTTACGCAGGCGCATCCAGAGTTTGGGCCGCGGGTTCGCCCCGCCGGCCACACGGGCGTAGCCCTTGAACATGCACGAGTCCCACACGCGCAGCCGCGCCATGCGCTCCTCGTCCTTCTGATCATAAAGCAGGAAGCAGTGGCAGGTGGGACAGATGATGGTGCAGGCCCCGCACTCGACGCAGGCCTTGGCCTCTTCCTCCCACATCTTGGATTCAAGGTTGCGTTCGATGATGCCGCCGAAGCGGTCCTGCACGGGGACGCCCTCCCTCTTGATGTTCTCTTCGACCTGGGCCTTCACCCGGGCCCGCTGCCGGTCCCGGTCGCCTTCTTGCTCTCTCTTGGCCTCTTGGAAGAGGCTCTTGTGCTTGGCGATGAGGGCGCGCCCCTTTTCGGAGGCCGCGTCGACGAGGTAGCCGCCGCGGACCGCGGAGAGGTTGATATCGTAATTTTCCGTTGGAAAGGGGGTGACGCCGAGGGCACAACAGAAACAGGTGTCGAGGACGCAGGTGCAGTCCGCGCTGATGATAAGGTTCTCTCGGCGGTTCTTGATGTAGAGAGGATCCTGGAAGTCGTGGTCGGCAAAGACGTGGTCCTGGACCTTGAAGCCCTTCAGGTCGCAGGCCTTGACGCCGACGACGGCCAGGGGCTTGTCCTGGGCGTGGGGGACGTCCTGCCCGAAACCCTCTGCCACCTTTTCGCGGGCGCGGGTGAAGAAGGCCTTCAGCGGCTCGAAGGCGCGGACCTCGCCGATGACGAAATCGTCCAGGGCGCCATCGTAACGCCGGTAAAAGCGCTGCTCCCCTTTCTTGACGGGGATATAGACACCATAGTCATCCTGAAGAATATCCAGGAGTCTGCGGAGGTTGCCGGCTGAAATATAAACCATTGGGACGCAAGAAACTTCTAGGTAAGGATTTTGGCAAACGAAGTTTACGCTATCCTATCATAATTCAATGAAAAATCAATGAAAAATCACTCGAATTTCCCGCCCGAAAGGGTCCGGTTCTACTCGCTGCCGACGTACGATTGGACGCCGTGGGACTCCTTCTGGAAGTGGCTGACGTTGTTCATAAAATCCCGCACGCATGCGCCCACCAGCGGATCGTAGGACCGGTTATGCATGGCGCGCTGGATGCGGCCGGGCCTGGAGTAGAACTCCCGGAAGGCCCACGACCCCAGGTCGGCAAGTTGGGGAATGGACAGGTGGTTGGTCGGCATAATGGGCTGATGGAAGTCCCACTGCCGGATCTTCTTGTTCAGGTCTTCGATGCAGATGACCCCTTTGCGGGAGAGCGCCTCCCAGATGGGCGACCCCGGGATGGGGGTCAAGAACTGCAGCGCGATGATGTCCGGGTCGATCTCATCGACGGCCGCAAAGCGCATCTTGATCTTCTCCTCGTCGTCGTCCTCGAAGCCGATCATCCACGTGAGGACCGTCGCGATCCCCGCCTCGCGGAGCTTGGCCACCGTCTCCTTGACCTGTTCGACGGTGATCCCCTTCTTGAGCTTGCGCAGTTCGTCGTCGTCGGCGACCTCCAGGCCTACCAGGCACATGAAACAACCGGCCCGGCGCAGACCGCCGAAGAGGTCGATGTCGCGGATGAAATACGGGGCGCGGCCCAGCGGCATCCACTTCATCTTGATGCCGCGGCTCAAGGCCTGCTCGATCGTCTCTTCCATGCGCTTACGCGACACGTTATAGGTATCGTCCATCATCACGATGGTGCGCGTGCCGAACCTGTCATACAAGAGCTCCATCTCATCGACGACCTTGCGGGCCGAGCGGAAGCGGTACTGCTTCAAATCCTGGTTGCCGCGCGGGTCGAACTGCCCCCACTCGTAACAAAAGGTGCAGGCCGCCGGGCAGCCGCGCGAATTCCACGTCTCGCTGTAATTCTTCCAATAGGTATGGCCGACGTACTGGTCCATCGGAAACAGGTCATAGGCCGGCATCGGCAGGCTGTCGAGGTCCTGGATGAGCGGCCGGTAGGGATTCAGGGTCACCTTCCCGTCATCGCGCCAGCACAGGCCCTTGACGCCGACGAGGTCCGGCTGGGGCTTGGCCAACTCCTTGACGAGCTCGCCGAGCGTCTCCTCGGCCTCCCCCGCCAGGCAGAAATCGAGCTTTGGGTTCTCCTGCATCGTGAACTCGGAGGCCGAGGCGTAGAAGATGCCCCCGACGACCGTCTTGACGTGCGGGAACTTTTCCTTCACCTTGCGGGCCGCCTCGTTGTAGATGAAGACGACGGCCAGGCCCCCGGTCGTGTGCAGGATGTCGCCCACATAGACGATGTCCGGCCGGCTCGCACCGACGCGCTCGAGCATCTGGGCCTCGTTCAGGCCCCAGGCGCGGCAATCCAGGGCCTCGATGACGAGCCCAGGATTGTACTGCCTGAGATAACCGGCGAGCTGCGCGTGACCGATGTTGATCGCCTTGTGTGTGCCCCACGTCGCCCACGCGCCCAGCGGCGGCTGCAAAAACAGTATCTTCATCTCATAACCTCCGATTTACTCTCGTTTACATTCCCGTAGACCCCGCCTGCGGCGGATCCCGCCGAAATGATCCCTTAGGGAGGCGGGATCACCCCGGCCCGCCGCCTCTCGCCTTCCCGCGAGCCGGGGCCGACATCACAATTTCACCTGCTTCAATATCCTGTCGAGGTTGCCGCCGAGGATGTTCTGCCTGTCGGTCTCACTGACCGACAGGGCGTCCAGAAAACCGATCGACGCCGCGATGTCGCGCTTGGCCGGGTAATCGCTGCCCCACAGGATGTGCTGGGCCCCGAAGAGCTCGAGCGACGAGAGGTAGTTGGCCAGCGTCCGGTCCCCGCTCGTATCGACGTAGATCCGACGCAGAAAGTTCGACGGCACGTCGCCGAGGTCCTTGACGAAATTGATGTTGCGCAGCATCCCGTACGTCGCGTCGTAGCGATGGGCGATGAAAGGCGTCACGCCGCCGAAGTACGCGAAGACCCACGTCAGGTCCGGGAAGCGCTGGAAGATCTCGGCCATGAGGAGCTTGCCCACGCACATCGTCGTCTCAAAGACGTACTCGATGACCGGGGTCAACAGGGGGTCATCGACCTCGGCCGACCCGATGGGCTTGATGATCTGCGGGTGGACGAAGATCGGGACCCGGTACTTCTGGGCCTGTTCATAGAGCTTCCAGTAACGTTCGTCGTCGAGAAAGACCCCGTCGCAGCTCGTGGCCAGCGACACGCCCCGGAAACCCAGGTCCTGGGTGGCGCGCTTGAACTCCTCGACCATCGCCTTGGCGTCATCGACCGGCAGGACCGCCGCGCCGACGAAACGCTCCGGCTGGAACTTCACGATGGCGGCCACGCGCTCATTGTAAAGCATCGCGACCTTGCGTTGGGACCCCATGCGCCGGTGCGCGTCCGACGTGGGATACGTCAGCACCGCCCTCGTGACGCCCGCCTTTTCCATCGCCTCGACCTGCGCCTCGATGTTCCCCCAGGACTTGGAGAAGAAGTGCGCGTTGTTGATGATCTCTTCGGGCAACCAGTGGCAATGGGCGTCGATGATCATGGGCGAACCCCTCTTTTGGACTTTCTGGTCCTTATTCCAACGGCTCCAGCGTCAGTGCATCCACATACAGCGTACCCTGACGTCAAGCCCGTAACCGCGCGCGACCCATATGTAGCCGCCGGCCACCGCGTCGTAAACGATCTTGAGCGCCTGGCCGCCGCTGGGGACGGTCCCTTTCTCGGCGCTGACCGCAACCGTTGAGCCGCTCCCGGCGCCGGCATCCACCGTCTGGCCCGCCTCCAGCACGCCCTCGAAGTCATCCAGGCACAGGGACGGGGAGGCGAAGGCCGGGACCGCGTAAACGGCGCAGCCTATGAGAAAAACACACCAAGACAATAAGACCTTTCTCATCTCACTTTTCTGGATGGTTCTGTTTCAATGGGATGACCGGCTTGGTCCACGGCGTCTGCTGGTTGATGACCGATATCTCTATGGGACAGACGTTCGCGGGCACTTTCAGCGCGAAGAGCACGGCGTCGCAGATCGCCCGGGGGCCCATGAGCCGTACGCGATCCTGGCTGATATCTTTAAGCTTGCCTGTCAACTCCGTGTCCGTCACGCCGGGCAGCAACGACGTCACCTTGATGCCGTGGTCGCGCATCTCCCAGAAGAGCCCCTTGCCCCACTTGCGCAGGGCCCACTTCAACGAGGTGTAGACGATGAAGTTCCTCGGCGGCGGGTCGACCATCGTGGAGCCCGAGACCATGTTGATGACCGCACCCCCCTTGTTTTCGACGAAGTGGTTGATTAAGAGGCGCGCCAGCATCACGTAGCCGAAGAAGTTCGTGTACATGAGCCTTTCGATGTCTTCGAGCGGCTGCTGGTGAAAAGGGTATTGGCTGGAGACACCCGCGTTGTTGATGAGGGCGTCCACCTTCTTGAGCTCCCTGATCGCGGTCTCGGCCAGGTTCTTCAAGTCTTCGAGCTTGGAGACGTCGGCGGCGACACCCACGACGCGCACGCCGTATTTTTTTGCGATCTCCCGCGCGGTCGCCTCCAGGGCCTCTTTCCCGCGGGCCGCCAGGACCAGGTCCATTCCCTCTTTGGCCAGCGTCTCGGCCACGGCCCGGCCGATGCCGCGGCTCGCGCCGGTGATGATAGCGGTCTTACCTTTAAGTTCTGACATGCTCGGCCTCCGTCTTCTTTGTCTTCAAGATCGCGTCCGTCGCCAAAAAGAGCAGTCCAAAAAAGATCATGTACACGAAAAATCCGAGCCGAAAACTCTGTTGGAAGAGCGCCCCCCCGACGAGGACGCCCAGGCCTCCGGCCACGAACCGGACCGAGCTGTTCAGGCTCGATATCTCCTTCATGAAGGGCTTGTCCAGGTCCATCAAGAACGTCGACATCCCGGCGTGGTTGATGGTCCAGCCGAAGCCCCACGCGAGCATGAGAAAGGGGATCGCCCAGGCCATCCTCAAAAAGATGAACAATCCCATGGCTACCGCCATCAGGAGGACGCCGAACTTCAGGGTCGGCAGCCGACCCTTCTTGTCTGCGGACAGACCCCCCAGGGCCTCGCCGAAGACCCCGGCCAGGCTGCCGAGGGTCAGGGCCATCGAGACCCAAAACTGCTGCCACCCCAGGTCGCGCGCAAAGTACACGCCCAGCCACTGCCGGACCCCGTGATAAAAAAGGCTCAGCAGGAAGATATAGGCAAAGGCCCGCCAGATCGCCGGTTGAGCCAGGGCCTCGAGATACCGGCTCTGGGCCGCGTCGCGCTGCGTCTCGGTCTTGGGAAAGAACAGGGCCGTCAGCACCACCGCCAGGGCCGCCAGGGCCGATGGGATAAAGAACATCCACCGCCAGGAGACCACCCCGCTCAAAAAGAGCCCCAGCAGCGTCGCCATGAAGGTCGCGCTGAAGAAAAAACCAACGAACTTACCGCGTTTCTCCCGTGCCGTCTGGTCCACCAGGTAGATCAAGACGAGGGGGGTCGTCGCGGCGGCGAAGACGCCGACCAGGAAACGCAACACGAAGAGCGCCCGGTACCCGACGGCGCAGCCCGACAGGAACGAAAAGACCGCAAAGAACGACAGCGTTACCACGTTGATCTGCTTGTTGTGAAAGAGCCGCGTCAGCGGGCCATAGAAGAGCGCGCAGATACCATAGGGCAGCATGTACGCCCAGTTGATCCTCCCCAGCACGAAATCCGAGATGCCGAAGTCCCGCGCGATCGCCGGCACGATGGCCGAGATCGACCCCACGTTGAACGCGATACAGCACCCCTGCAGGCACAGGATAAAAAAGACCGTCTTCTTAATAAGCTACCCCACCCTCAAATAAATAGTGTCGTTTCTGCATAACTACAATAATATCAATTAGTTACTGATAAATTCATTTTCTGCTGCCCCCCTTAGGGGACAGCAGGTATAGCATCAAAGCTTACTCATTACAGAGAATAATTGCCTAATTTATTCGTATCTAATTGTCTACCAAAAGGTTGAGCAGAAACGACACTAATTATTTTTGCTTTCGCGCTCGATGACGTCCCTGAATATCTTCAGGTTCTCCTGCGAGTGCTTGTTGATGAACCCTTCCACCTGCTCGTCGGTGAACTTGGCCTTTTTGTCCATCTTGAAGTCCTGGATCCACGTCATCTTGACGCCTTCCGGCGTCGGCGTGTAGAGCCATATGATCTTCATGTACTCGAAGGGGAACTCGGGCGGCAGCTTCTGGGCGTAGGCGAAGTAGTTCTCCTTGAAAAGGAGCCGGAAGGACTGCCAGGAGCGGTCCTCGTCATCGGTCAGACGGAAGGTCAACTTGTTGGCCTCTTTCTTGAGGACCGTCGCCTCCTTGTACTCCGTGCCGAAGAGCTCGGTCCAGCGCGGGATGTCATTGGAGATGTCAAAGACCTTCTCGTAAGGCGCGTTGATCACGATGGAATTACACGTATGAGCCATCTTGCCTCCCAATGGTTAACGTTCCAACGATTTAAAGCCGATGTAGAGACGGACCAAGCGACTAAGAAAGACCCATTCTCCTTTCTCTTCGCCCGATCTCAAAACCTTCAACTTTTTCATGCGCTGAAGAAAATTGTTTAGTTTTTTCTTTTCGTTTTCTGAAAGACCTTTTTCAATATCGCACTTCCGAAATGCTAAATCTAACTTTTCTTTAGATATCTTGGCAAGAATAGAGTGATAATCTTTGCTGCGCAAGGCGTTATAGACCTGTTGATCAACGAACTTCCTGCCAATATCTCCTGCAGCATCAACGATGCCTCTTACGGCATCGCTCTTATCAACAATTCCATCTTCATCGATCCAAAAAATATTGTCTCCGACCACATGCATGATTTTGGGAAAACCAGCCGAATAGCGACACAACAGAGGCAACGCTTCATCGGAAACCCGAATCCTCACGCTACCAAAGGTCCGGCTGAAGAAATCTTTCATTTCGCTTTCATTCATGGGCTTAATTTCAATAATATCAAATATCCTCTCGACAGGCTGATGGTGACCAATCATCTCCTTCCTTCGTTCTTCGACCCCACAAAGCACCAGGATCAAAGGAAGCGGCGAAGGACTTAAAGCATTCTCGTCTATCAAAGACTTAATAAAATGGGCAAACCGGGGATTCCTGGTAATACCGTTAATCTCATCCAAAATCAACATAATCCCTTTTATCCCATTGTCCTGCAACCCTTCAAAAAGCTGCCGCAAAAACGGGAGGTATCCATGAGAAATGCTGGGCCCATCGTTTCTCAAGGCGTCTAGATTGATACTAAAACCGAACAACTCTTGTTTCCCGATGTATTTTGCTAAAAAATTTCCTATTTTCTCCTTAATAGGGGCTTCGTAGGACGGGCTCTTGATCACCGCTTCCACTGTTTTCGTGGCAACATCTTCAACGGTCTCTGTTCCTCCCAGCAAAACATGAATACCGAATAAATGGTTTTTCTCTTCGGCGAAATTTTTCATAAAACCGGCCAAGGAACTTTTTCCAATGCCATAATCGCCGGTCAGAAAAATGGCTTGTTGCTTTCCTAATTCAACTTGACTTATGGCTCTGGCGATTCGCTGAATCTCTTTTATTCTTCCGATAAAAAACTCGATAGGAACCGGTTGTCCTGGATAAAAGGGGCTCTTGCCTTTATTCGCACCATTCATCATGTCCTCCTATTCTAAAATCGCCACGGCGCGGCACCAGCCCGCGCCGGTATCTCTGACCTTCACGGGCAGACAGGAGACCGTAAACCCGTAAGGTTTCGGGAGGGCGCCCAGGTTGCCCATCCGTTCCATATGGCAGTACTCCCGCTTGCGTCCCAGAAAGTGGCACGGCCAGATCCTGGCCTTGTCCTTAGTCTGTAAAAATTCCTTGAACATCTCAAAACACGGCCGGTCGAGTCCCATCGTGTCTATGCCCAGCATCCTGACGCCCTGATCGAGGATGTATGTCAGCGCCTCCGGCAGCATGCCGACGTATTTATGGACATAGTCCGGTGTCCCCAACAGCTTGTCCCCGCCAGTATACAAGAGCACGATGTCGCCGGCCTTGAGTTTATAATCGATCTTCTTGAGCGCCTTGACGACCTCGTCTTTGGTGATGTTCTGCGGATACTTCAGGTGCGTGAAATCCAACACGACGCCGGGACCGTAACACCACTCCAGCGGCACGTCCATGATCTTTTTGGCCGGTTTGCCTTCGCACGTGCTCCCATAGTGGAAGGGCGCGTCCACGTGCGTGCCCATGTGCACCGAGGCGTGGACGATCTCCAAAGAGAGCATCTCGGCGTCCGGGATCTCCTCGGGCCTGGCCACGCGCTCGCCCTTGGCAAAACGCTCTCGGCCGTCCGGCTGCTTGGTCATGACGACCTCATTGAAGTGTTCCACCCCGGCCGCGTGCGTGATGCGCTCGATACGCGCGGCGTGCGTCTCGACAAGGGTATCGTCTATGGGCAGGCTCAAATCGATAAAGCGCATGCTAGGAAACCTTCTTGCTGTCGATGACCCGGGCGATCTCGTCAAGGGTCTGTTGCTTGGCCACCTCTTTTTCGGCGAGCTGGATGCCGAACGCCTTCTGCAGGGCGATGACGACCTCGACCATCTCGGTCGAGTCCACGCCCAGTGCCTGCTCCAACGACTGCCCGTCCTTCATCTCTTCGGGCTTCACCTTCAATAGATGGACGATGACCTCCCTGACCTTCTCTTTTGTCGCCATTGCCCCTCCCCCTGAACTGCCTACGCTCCGACTGGGACTTGCCAGCCTGGCTGTTTATGTTATGCCTTCTCCATGACCAAGGCCGAGTTGATGCCCCCGCGGCCGCGGGAGATGACGAGCGCCTTCTTGACGTTGTGCGGCCGCGCCTTGCCCGTGACATAGTCCAGGCCCGCGCACCGCGGATCAAGCTCCTCGAGGTTCAGCGTCGACGGCACCAGGCCGTGCTCCATGACGAGCAGCGTCATGATCATGTCCACCGCGCCAGAGGCCCCCAGCAGGTTGCCGAACATCGTCTTGGGAACGCTGGCGGGAACCTCTTTTGCCGCCTCGCCAAAGACCTCGCGGATCGCTGCGGCCTCGCCGATATCGCCCTCCTGTGTCCCGGCGCCGTCCAGGGAGATGTAATCAATGTCTTGGGGCTTCGCCCCCGCCTGATCCAGCGCCATGCGGATCGCGCGGGCGCACTCCTTGCCGTCGGGGTTAGGCTTGATGCGGTCAACGCCGTCGCACGTCGCGCCGTACCCTGTGATGAAGGCCAGAACGTGCGCGGCCCTCTTTTCTGCGCGTCCTTCACCCTCCAAGATCATGATCCCTGAGCCTTCGCCGACGACAAAACCGTCACGGCGCCTGTCAAAAGGTTTATACGCCTCTTCGGGCGTCTCATTCTTCGTCGAGAGCTCGCCGTTCGTGTTACAACACAAAAGGCCGTACGGCGACAGCGGCGCCTCCATGCCGCCGGCAAGGATAAGATCGGCCTTCTGCTTTTGAAGGATCTTCGTGGCGTGGCCTATCGCCATCAGGGAACTGGCGCGGTCCGAGACGACGGTCTTGGAGTATCCCTTGATCCCGTAATAGATGGAGACCTGTCCCTGCGGCGCTGCCGGAAACCAGGCCGAGGCCATATACGGGCTCACGCCCGACCGACCCTCGATATACAGGTCGCGCAGCTCTGTCTCACCGTAGAGCCACCCGCCCAGCGCATTGCCCATGAAGATGCCCACACGGTTAAGGTTCTCCTTGGCGAGGTCGATGCCGGCGTCCTTAAGCGCCATCTCCGAGGCGATCAAGGCCATGTGGGAAAAGGGGTCTATCTTCTGCAGGAGCCGCGAGGAGACGTGCGAATAGGCGTCCAGATCGTGCACCATCCCGCCGATGTGGGACGGATAGAGGTGCGTGTCATAACGCTCGATCTTCCTGACCGACGAACGGCCGGCCTTCACGTTGGCCCAAAAGGGCTTTTTATCGATGCCCGGAGGCGCGACGATGCCGAACCCCGTGATCGCGATGCGCACCATTACCGGCCCTCCCCGTAGCGCTTCACGACGAGACTCGAGTGGATCCCGGAGAAACCGCTGCTCGTCTTTAAGACCGTGTCCACCTTCTTTTCGACGGCTTTGTTGGGGACATAGTTGAGGTCGCACTGCGGATCCCGGACCTCCTGGTTGATGGTCGGCGGGATGAGGTGACGCTTGAACATCATCGAGACGATGACCATCTCGATGGCGTTGGCCGCCGATAAGGGATGGCCGATCATGGACTTGAGCGAGCTGATCGGGATGCGGTAGGCGTCTTCACCCAGCGCGATCTTGTAGGCGTTCGTCTCAAAGACGTCGTTCATGCGCGTGGAGGAGCCGTGCGCGTTGACGTAATCAATGGCACGCGGCGCGACCTGGGCGTCGTCGAGAGCCAGCCTGATGCACGTCGCCATCGCCAGGCCGTCCGCCGGCAGATCGGTCATGTGGAAGGCATTGTTGCACGTGCCGTAACCGATCATCTCGCAGTAGATCGGCGCCCCGCGCTTGAGCGCGTGGCTTAACTCCTCAAAAACAAGGACGCCGGCACCCTCGGACAGGACGAAGCCGTCGCGCTTGTTGTCAAACGGCCGCGACGCCTTCTCGGGTTCGTCGTTGCGGGCCGACAGGACGCTCACGACGTCGAACGCGCCGAAGGTGATGGGCGTCAGCGGCGCCTCGGTCGCCCCACCGACCATGACGTCCGCGTCGCCGTCGGCGATCGACTCATAACAGAAACCGATGGAGTCCGTGCCGGCGGTGCACCCCGTGGAAATGGTATTACAGACCCCTTTGAGCCCGTAGCGGGCCGAGAGCTCCGCGGAGGGCGTGTTGAACATCGAGGCGTCATAAAGGTAAGGCCGCACCAGGCGCGGGTCGATGGGCCGGCGGCCGTTGTCCGTCACCAGAGCAAACTCCTCTTCCATGTACTTGGTGCCGCAGATGGCGTTGGCCAGGCTCACCCCCACGCGCTGACGGTCTGTCTTATTGAAATCGAGCCCGGCGTCCCTCACCGCCATGTCGCCGGCAACGACGGCGAACTGGACATAGCGGTCCATGCGCTTGACCTCTTCCTCGTCTAAGCCCAGCGCGAAAGGATCGAACTCCTTCGAGGTGGCGGCAATACGCGTGCGGAACATCGACACGTCGAACATGTCGACGAGCCGGATGGCCGAGACACCGCCGGTCATCGCCTTCCAGCACTCCTCCTTGCCGATGCCGTTGGGCGAGATGACACCCAAACCCGTTATCACGACCCGTCGTCTCATACCTTGGCCTCGTTGGACGTCGGCACAGAACGGCGCGTCACCTTGAAGACCACGTAGCCGCCGTCCGGGCACGCCGCCGTATCCAGCGAATTCGGGTCCGCCATGAACGAGAAGCTCGCCCCGAAGTTCAGGCCGAAGAGCACCGGAAAAAGCATGTGATACGCCGCCCCGCAGAACCCGTCCGGGGGCTTCAGGCCCTCCACCGTCACCTTGTCGCCGACCTTATAGTTATAAAAACACCTGCCGGTGCACTCTTTGACCTCGATCTCCATGGTCTTGGGGTTGGGCCCCGGCGCAGGACCCTGACGCTTCTTCTCGATGAGGTGCCCCGCGTCGTCGATGAGCTCGAGAAGGAACTCGACCTTCTTGCCGTCGGGACAGGTCGTGCGGATCGACTTGGTGTTCTCCATGAAGGGGAACTCTGCGCCGAAGCTCAGGGCGTACATGCACGGGAACATCGCGTGCACGGCGCCCAGACAAAAGTCTTTCGGTGGGTGCGTGAAATCCCCGAACTCAAACTGGTCCCCGACCTTGTAAAGGTGATAGCAGTAACCGTCCTGTTTGGTCACGGTCGCGCGCAGGCGCGGAAACTTCACCCGCGTCTTCTTGGCGATCTTCCTCAGCTCACCGAAACTCTTTTCCATCGCACGCTCCTCGTCCGGTATTGTGGATCCTTGATCATTAGAAATGACGGGGGGTCCCTGTCCCCGCAGACAATCAGA
>CAZUQR010000012.1:0-56410 GCA_964622605.1 uncultured Planctomycetia bacterium | reverse complement strand
GCGATTACAAAAAGGCCAAGGGCCACTTTGTCAAGGCACTGGCCCTGCCCGACAAAAAAGAAGAGGCCCGTGCGAATTATAACGCCGGCAACAGCCTCTTTCGGGACGCCAAAGAGCTATGGGAGACCGACCCCGAAGGAGCCGTTGAACAGCTGAAAGAGGCCTTGAATTATTACGGCCGCGCTATAGAATTAAATAATGCGGACAAGGATGCGTCCTATAATTATGAATTGACGGATAAGGTCATCGAGGTCGTCAAAAAGCAAATCCCGCCGCCGTTGTCCATGCCGCAGGGCGGCGGCTCCAAAGAAGAAGAAAAGGAAAGTGAACAGCAAAAGCAGAAGCAGCAACAAAAAGAGCAACAACAAGAAGAGCAGCGACAAGAAGAGCAGCAACGGGAAGAACAGCAACGTAAACAGGAAGAACAAGAAAAAGTTGAACAGGAAGGGCAACGACACGAACATCGTCCGCATGGGGCTCAAGGACTAGAGGAGCCACAGCAAAAAGAGCCGTCCGGCGGCCGGTCCCAGCCTGAAGAAACAGACGAGCAGCCCGAGAAGACGGGGCCCCAGGCTCCAACCCAGGCCCCACGCAAAGAAGATCTCTCTAAAGAGGAAGCCCTCATGCTCGTCGAGACCTACGGACAGGAGGGTCCGCGCAAGGACATCAACAAAGACCAGAACGCCCGCGCCGCAAAGGTTCTCAAGAACTGGTGAACGGGGTCGCGGCCGGCGCGACCGTGTCCCGGGCAAGGCGCCCCGGACCCTGGCCTGCCGAGCGGATCAAGCCGGCGCCGCGAGGATGCCGGACTAACGAACTTTCAAAAGACATGACTAAAACTCTGCGTTACCACTTTTTCTGGTTAACGTTGTTGTTCGTGGTGACGGGCCCGGGGAGCGTCTTCGCTCAGAAACCAAGCCTGAGCGCGACGCTGGACAGGGACAGGATCTCGGTAGGCGACGCCGCCCAACTCCATCTCGCCTTCGAGGGCACGCAGGACATCCCGGCGCCGTCCGTCTCGATGCCGCAGGGCCTGTCCATCCGCTATGTCGGCCCCACGTCGCGCATGTCCGTCGTCAATGGAAAGACGAGCGCGTCCGTGACCCACCGCTACCTCATCATCCCCCAGAGGGCCGGTTCCTTCCGGGTGGGCCCCTTTAACTTCACCATCCACGGCACCACCTATACGGCCCCGGCCATCACCCTGGAGGTGCTGGCTGCCGGCACGCCGGCCTCGGCCGAGCCGACGGCGGAAGGCGGACCAACCCCTGACCAGCTCGCAGACCGGATCTTCGTGACGCTCGAGACGGAAAAAGACACCCTCTACCTCAATGAGAAGGCGCTCCTGACGGTCAGGCTCTACGTGAACCAGATCACCATCCGCGACGCGAACTTCCCGGTCTTCGAGACCTCGGGTTTCACCATAGAACGCATTGGCCAACCCCAACAATCTCAAGTCAATCAAGACGGTCTGCTTTATAACATGCTGAAGTTCAATCTCTTGATGTTTCCGACGCGAACGGGAGACCTGGCCCTCGGCCCGGCGCTCGTGCAATGCACACAGATAATCTCCCGCAACCAAAACTCCATCCCGGACGAATTCTTCTCCAGCTTCTTCGGTTCGTATGAGACGAACAAGCTGGAGCTCAAATCCAATGCCCTCACCATCACCGTCCTGCCTTTTCCGGAAGAAGACAGGCCCGCTGACTTCAGGGGGACGGTCGGCCAATTCTCCCTGGACGCGCAGATCGCGCCCCACCGGGTCGCCTTCGGAGACCCGGTCACGCTCACGATGCAGGTAAGAGGGGACGGCAACCTCAAGACCGTCTCGACGCCGGTGCTCACCGATGCGGCAGGATTCAAGACGTATGACCCGCAGCGCAAGGAGACGGAACGTGAGATCGCCTTCGAACAGATCCTCGTTCCTAAGGATGCGGACCTCACGCACGTCCCTGCCGTGCAACTCGCCTACTTTGACCCGAAGACGCGTCAATATAAGACGGCCCGGGCCGGCCCCTTTCCTTTAGAGGTCTTGCCGGCTGAATCAGCCGGCTCCGCCAAGGTGGTCGCCTCGAAAGAGGCGGCGGCCCAGCCTCGGGCGCCCGAGGAACTGGGCTCGGACATCGTCTATATCAAGGAAGACCCCGGCCGCTGGCAAAGCCCGGAGGCACGGCTGTACCGTCACCCCGTTGTGGCCGTCCTTTTTGGGACGCCCCTCTTTATCCTCCTGGGGCTCTGGCGGTGGAGTGCGCACCAGTACCGTCTGACGACAGACACCGCTTACGCCCGGCGCCTGCGGGCGCATCCGAAGGCCCAGAGGGGCTACCGGGAGGCAGCCGCGGACATGGCCGCGGGCCGGCACCAGGAATTTTATGCCGGTGTCTCACGCACCGTCAGGGGGTTCCTGGCCGACAAGTGCCACGCGTCAGCCCAGACGATCGCCGCCGACTCCCTGACGTCGCTGCCCGGCAGCGACCGCCTGGGTGAGGCGGGGATAAAAACCATCGAGACCCTGTTAACAAAATGCGACGACATCCGTTACGCCTCGCTGTCGGCATCGCAGGACGAGATGAAAGAAGACCTGGCGGCGCTGCGGCAGGCGTTAGACCAAATAGCCAAAATCCATGCCTAAAAGACTCCTTCTCTTGTTCCTCGTCGTGACCGGCGGCGCGGCGCTCACCCTGGGGCCGGCCCCGGAGGGACGCGCCCAGGACGCGACCTTTGCCAAAGCGAATAACCACTATGAAAACGGGGAGTTCAAGGAAGCGATCGCCGGCTACGAATCCATCCTCCAAGAGCACCGGACCTCTGCGGCGCTCTACTTCAATCTGGGTAATGCCTACTTCCGACGGCATCAACTCGGCCGCGCCCTGCTGTGTTACGAACGCGCCAGACGCCTTCAGCCGCGCGATCCCGACATCCAGACCAACATGCGCCTGGCCCGGTCGCAGCTGGCCTACGTGCGGCCGCCCCGCACGAAGCTCCTCAAAAGGATCGGCGATATGCCGTTTCAGTGGGTCAGTCTCGACGAATGGACTCTCGGCGTCCTGCTGGTCTACCTGTCTCTAATGATCCTGCTGTCTGCCATGGCCCTTCAGAAGACGGCGCGCAGACGGTTAAGGACCCCGGCCCGGATCCTGGCCGTCATTTTTGTCATTGGATTATCCCTGATGTATGTTAAAATAAATAACCTTGGACGCGAGGCCCTCGTGGTCCGGCAGCGGGCCGAGGCGCGCTTCGCACCGTTCGAAAAGGCGACGACGCACTTTGAGCTCTCCGAAGGGATGACCGTCAGGATCGTGGAAAAGAAACAAGGGTGGTTCAAGGTAGAGCGTCCGGACGCCAAGAGCGGGTGGCTCGCGAGCGACACCATCGCTCTCATATAATAGAAGATATCTCAAGGGCACCTCTTCATGTCCGAGACCACCACGCTCCTCAAGGACGTCACCCAACGCCTGTTATCCGGACGCTCTTGCCGGCAGTGGCGGCGCATCGGCGCGCACCGCCGCTCCGGCGTGGCCGCGCCGCTCTTTTCTGTCTTCTCCGAAGCGAGCTGCGGGATAGGCGAACTCCCGGATATCAAGCTCCTCGTCGACTGGTGCCGCAACACCGGGATATCCATCATCCAGCTCTTGCCCCTCAACGACGTGGGCTTCAACTTCCGGCCCTATGATGCCCAAAGCATGTTTGCGCTCGATCCCATGTACCTGAGCCTTCCTCGTCTCAAGGGGGTCCAGGCCAACACGTGGAATGCCGATATCCGGCGACTCAAAGACAGGTTCCCGACGGGCAGCGGCCGCGTGGACTATCGTATCAAGGCCGCAAAGCTCGAGCTTTTGGGACGGGTCTTCGAGACGTCCGCGGCCGACATCCCCGCCGAGCTCGCTGTCTTCGTCAAGCGCAACGCCTACTGGATCGAGGACTATGCTCTCTTTCGCGTCCTCAAGGAACAACAACAGGAGCGTGACTGGCGGGACTGGCCTCTGGAGCTCAAAGACCGCCGGCCCGCGGCCTGCGAGGCCGTGCGCGCATCAAACAGCCGGGCGCTCCTCTTTCAGAAGTGGCTCCAGTGGCAGCTCTTTGAACAGCTCCGGGAGGCAAAGGCGTATGCCGGCAAAAACAGCGTCCTCCTCATGGGCGACCTGCCGTTCCTCGTCTCGCGCGACAGCGCGGACGTCTGGGCGCACCAGGATCACTTCAAGCTGGACTTCGCCTCGGGCGCGCCGCCGGACATGCTCTACTCCCAAGGGCAACGGTGGGGCATGCCGCCCTATAACTGGTCCCATATCGCGGCACACGGCTATGATTACGTGATCGAAAAACTCAGGTACGCCGAGAACTTTTATGACCTGTACCGCATCGACCACGTGGTGGGCATGTTTCGCATCTGGACCATCCCGGTCATCGAACCCGAGGCGACCGCCGGCGTCAACGGCGCCTTTGATCCCGTGGATGAGAAAGAGTGGGAGGCCAACGGCCGCCGGCTCCTGGACGTGCTTCTGGACAATACCGGCATGCTCGCGTGCGCCGAGGACCTGGGGACGATCCCGCCGTGCACCTTCCGCGTGCTGGACGAGTACGGCATCCCCGGCATCGAGGTGCAACGCTGGACGCGCGACTGGGGCAAGACCTATGACTTCAAGGTGCCCGGGGCGTACCGACCCGTGTCCCTGGCGACGCTCGCGACGCACGACATGAGCTCTCTTCTGGGCTGGTGGCAGTTCGAGGCCGGAACCGTTGACAGGGGGCTCTTTGAGCGCGCCTGTCAGGATCACGGCATCTCCTTTGACGCCATCGCCACGCAACTCTTCGAACTGGCCCAGACGCAGCACAACAGGCTGCGCTGGAGCCGGTCCAACATCAGCGAAGAATCGTTTCTTCAGATCATCGGAAAAGACGAGAAAGAGGCCTGGAGCGTCCTGGACCTCTTCCGGGGTTCCATCCGCGAACGCAGCCAGTTCCTGAAGTTCCTCGGCTGCCCGCCCGGCACGGCCCTGGCCAACCCCCACATATTCATGAAGAAGGCCCTGGGGCGCGTCAGCGCGGCCTCCTCGATCTTTTCCAGCCTTCTTCTACAGGACTGGCTCGCCCTCGATACCTTCTTTGACTTCGACGCGTGGGAGGCGCGCATCAACTTCCCCGGGACCGTGGATGCCCGAAACTGGACGCTCGTCATCCCGCAGGCGCTCGAAGACATCCAGGACATGCCGGTCAATCTGGTCATCCGTGAGATCTTAAGTCAATACCAACGTCTCGTCACATAAAAAAGGAGGTCACCATGAAAATCTTTCTGTGTCAGGTCTGCGGCCACGTCGCCTTTGACGGCGCTCCGGAACACTGCCCGGTCTGCGGCGCGCCCCGCGAGAAATTCTCGGAGAAAAACGATCTCCTTAAAAAGGAAGGCGACGGCACGGTGGGAGGGGAGATCGAACAAAAGCACGTGCCGGCCATCACGCTCGTCAAGACCTGCAGCCTCATCCCCGTCGGCTGCCTCGACGTCCACGTCAAGGTCGGTGCGGTGGAACACCCGAGCCTCCCCGAACACCACATCACCTTTATCGACTTCTACATCGACAAGAAGTTCATCGCACGCACCCACCTGACGCCCGAACACTGCCATCCGGCGGCGGCGCTGCACCTGAAGACGTCCTCCGGCACGCTGCAGGCGGTGGAAAACTGCAACATCCACGGCTGGTGGTTCGCCGAAAAGGCCCTTTAGTCCCGCAGAGAACTCTATGCAGGCGTCCCCGACCCTCCGAAGGCCTAAACCGATCCTACTGATCGCCTATGCGGTCGTCTTCGCCGCGCACCTGGCGATCGGCCTGGCCTTCGGGTACTTCTACCGGTATTTTACGATCCAGGGATTCGAGGGCGTCAGCGAGAAGGTCCTGGACGTCACCGGAACGCACTTCGCCGATCTGCCGCGGGGCTACCCCTACATCCTGAAACTTTGGGGGGATGACGCGCCCCGGGGCGTCCTTGTCAACAACAAAGAGGTCATCTACTCCTTTTTCAGGCAAAGAAAAAACATCAAGGAGTTCTATTATTTCGTCCCGGCGGCGCTGATCAACGATGCCCGCACGCGCATCGGGATCGAGCCCCCCATCCGGTTCTCCCTGCGCCTGTGCAACTCCGTCGCTTCCAGCGAATGGGGCAGCATCGCCCTGCCGAGCAGCCGGACACGGCCTTCGACCTCCTTTGCGCCGCTGGCCGCCTTCGCGGGAGGCACATTGGGCCTCGTGTTCCTCTGGTTGGCGCTGGGCCGGATCTGGCCCAAACTCAAAACCACGGATATCGCAGCGACGTACTTCTGGTCGTGTCTTTTTATCCTTTTCAATTTCTGGCTCCTGAAGATGGTCGGCCGACTCTTCAAGGTCCTCTTTATCTTCCATCCTTCCTCTTGGGCGATATACGTCCTGTTGACCCTCGGCCTCCTCCAGGTCCTGCGCGTGCTTACCGGCCATCTGGCCCGCTTGAAACGGGAACGCGCAAATACGGCTCGTGACCCGTCTTTCCTTCCCGGGGTCCTGGGCGTGTACGCAGTGCTGAATCACGTCACTCTTGTGGCAGAGGGCCTCAACAAGACCCGCTCGAAGAACCTCGTCCTCGCAGCCGCCATCTGCCTCGCGCTGATCAGCCTGACCCTCGCCCTCGGGCTCCTGCTCTTGGCGAATCTTCTTGCCATCATCGTTTACGTCTGCCTTGTGCTGGCCACGATCAGAAAATTAGGTGAGGGCCGCGCCCCATGACGGTCCAACCGTTGATGGCCCGTCTGTCTCAACGGCTCCCTTTTTACGGCCTGGCGTTCCTGTGTGTCTTTTTGCCGTTCTACAACAGCCTGGCGGGCCTCGGCATCGGCCTCACCGGCCTGGGAGTCCTGGCAGCCCTCTTCGGTCGCGGACGCAGACAACTCCTCAGCCGGGACCTCGGGCCGGTATATCTTTTTTTCGGCGCGTGCCTGATCGCGACGCTCGCCAACCCACAGACGCTTTCCCTAAGCCTCGTCGGTCTGCGCAAGGCCCTCTTGTACCTCTTCATCGTCATCGGATGCCGCCTGGCCCTCAGAAACCAGGTAGCTATGAAACGGTGTCTGGGCCTCGTGTCGGCCGCCGCGGTGACAGCGGCCCTGGACGGCTATTACCAGCTTTTCGCCGGCCGCGACTTCTTCTCCCTGCGGCCGCTGATGACCTACCCGCAGGGGATGGTCATCCGGATAACAGGACCTTTTCAGCAGGCCGCGACGCTGGCCATCTACCTCGAATGTGTCCTGGCCGGTCTCTTCGTCGCGCTGCTCGCGCCGTTACAGCGGTCCAAGGTCCGGGAGATGGCTGCGGCCGCCGTCCTGACGGGTGCGTTGATCCTGACCTTCACCTCGGCGAGTCCGCTCGCCCTCGGGACCGTCTTTTTCATCGCCACGATCGCCTTGCGAAGACCAAGACTGAACGTGCTCTTTGGCGGCGTGCCGCTCCTATTTCTGTCTATCCCCACAGAGATGCGCGCTCATCTGATGCGCCTCTTGACGGAAAACATCCTCCACCGCGGTCGCATGCTCCAGATCGGCTGGCAGATCTTTCGGGAGCGGCCGCTCTTCGGCCACGGCCTCAACACCTTTTCTCATAGTTACGTCGCGCACGCGGGGCCCGGCGACCCCTTCTATGGGATGGGAGGACCCTATGCCCATAACATGTACATGCACCTTGCCTGCGAGACCGGTCTCCTGGGTCTGGCCGCCTTTCTTGGTCTCCTCGTCTTTATCCTGCGCCGGCTCTTGAGGCGGGAGGCAGACGGCCCGGCCAACGGTAAAGATGCCGCGTTGCGCACGGGGCTCGCGATGGCGCTCATCGCCTATCTCATCCACGGCTTCCTCGAATCAAGCCTCCAGACTTCCCACGGCGCCCTGATCTTCTGGGTGCTGACAGGCCTGTGCCTGGCCACTTTCGGCTTTACAAGAAGGGAAAATTTGGTATAATGACCAGACATTTGGGAGAGTTCCATGAACAAGATGAGCGTCAAAGACATCGACGTGAAAGGCAAGAAAGTCATCATGCGCGTGGACTTTAACGTCCCGCGCGACAAGAAGTCCGGCACCATCACCGATGACGCGCGCATCCGTGCGGCCCTGCCCACGATAGAGTACATCCTGAAGCAAGGACCCAAAAAGCTCATCCTCATGACCCACCTGGGCCGCCCCGACGGCCAGGTCAAAGAGGAGTTGCGCCTCGATAAGGTGGCCGAGAGGCTCTCCGAGCTCATCAAGGCGCCGGTGAAGAAGCTCAACGACTGCGTCGGGGAGGCCGTCAAGAAAGAGATCGACGCCTCTGCCGAAAAGGTCGTGCTCCTTGAAAACCTGCGGTTTCACGCCGGAGAGGAAAAGAACGACCCCTCTTTTGCCGGGGAGCTGGCAGGGCTCGCCGAGATCTACGTGAACGATGCCTTCGGCACGGCCCATCGCGCCCACGCCTCCACCGAGGGTATCGCGCACCTCCTGCCGGCGGTCGCGGGTCTGCTCCTCGATAAAGAGATCGAATATCTGGGCACGGCGCTCGAGGCGCCCCGGAAGCCCTTCGCCGTCATCCTCGGAGGGGCCAAGGTCTCGGACAAGATCGGCGTCATCGAGAACCTGCTCAAGAAGGCGGACCGTCTCATCATCGGCGGCGGCATGGCCTACACCTTTCTCAAGGGCCGGGGTCTTTCGATAGGCAATTCCAAGCTTGAAAGTGACAAGATCGGCCTGGCCAAAGAGACGCTGGAGGAGGCCAAAAAGGCCGGCGTGCAGGTCTTCCTGCCCCTGGACCACCTGATCGTCGACGACATCGAGGCGCCCACCCGCACGCAGACGACCCCGGACGCCAACGTCCCCGACGGGATGATCGCCGTGGACATCGGCCCGCAGACGATCCGCTCGTTTATCGACGCCCTGAAAGACGCCCGGACCGTCTGCTGGAACGGACCTCTGGGCATCTTTGAAGACGACCGGTATGCCCGGGGGACGAAAGAGATCGCGCAGTTCATCGTTGAGACCGGCGCCAAGACGATCATCGGCGGCGGCGATACCGCAAGCGCCGTGGCCAAGTTCGGCCTCCAGGACAAGATGACGCACATCTCGACCGGCGGCGGCGCCTCCCTGGAATTCATGGAAGGCAAGGTCCTTCCGGGGATCGCGGCTTTAAAAGATAAAAAGGTAAACTAGACCCCATGTCACGACGTCGTTTCATAGCGGGCAACTGGAAGATGAACAAGACCGTCACCGAGGCCATCGCGCTGGCCAACGGCCTCAAGAGAGAACTCTATGATATCGATACCGTGGACATCGCCTTGTGTCCTCCATTCACGGCCCTGGACGCAGTCAATGAGGTCGTCACCGGATCCAATCTGAAGCTGGGCGCCCAGGACGTCTCCTGGGAGGCCTCCGGCGCCTTCACCGGCGAGGTGGCCGCACCGATGCTCAAAGACCTGGGCTGCACCTATTGCATCGTCGGCCACTCCGAGCGGCGGCACTTCTTTCACGAGTCCAACGACACCGTGAACAAGAAGACGGCCGCCCTCTTGAAGACGGACCTGACGCCCATCGTCTGCGTGGGCGAGACGCTTGCGGAGCGCGAGCGGGACCTGACCTTCGGCGTGGTCAACGACCACGTCAAAAAGGGGCTGGCCGGGTTTTCCCGGCAAGAGGCGGCACGGATCGTCGTCGCCTACGAGCCTGTCTGGGCCATCGGCACGGGCAAGACCGCCACGCCCGAACAGGCCCAGGAGGTCCACGCCTACGTCCGCGAACTCCTGGCCGAGCTCTTCTCGAAAGAGACGGCCGCCTCGATGATCATCCTCTACGGCGGGAGCGTCAAGCCGGACAACACCAAAGACCTCCTGGCGCAACCGGATATCGACGGCGCCCTCGTCGGCGGCGCAAGCCTCGACATGCGCCGTTTCGCCGATATCGTCACCATCGCGGCATCGAAAGAGACCTAAAACGGATCCCGCCCAACCTTGGGCGCGGTTCCTTCGTCCCGTGCCGCGCTAAGACGGGCGTCACGGGACCTTCGGCGGGAAGGTAAGTACGGACAAACTGAAAGGAGCCGTCCTCATTCCATGTTTCTTTTAATCATCGTGGTCCACGTGATCATCTGTCTTCTCCTCATCCTGTTCGTCCTGATCCAACAGGGACGGGGCGGCGGTCTCATCGATTCATTCTCTTCGGCTGAGTCGATCTTCGGCACCAAGACCAACACCTTTCTCGTCAAATCGACGTCGGTCCTGGCTACGGCTTTCTTTCTGGCGTGCCTGACGCTGGCCTTTCTGTCGCTGCAAAAGGGCAAGTCGCTTATCGAGACGGGTTACCGGCCGGGGACACAAGAGCCTGCGGCCCCCGCCGCACCCGCGTCCGCCCCTGACGCGGACGCGCCGGCACAGGCCAGCGAAGCGGTGCAACCGGCGGCGCAGGCGCCTGCCGGGACGCCGGAGGCGGCCGCAACGCCGGAGGCGGCCGGAACGCCTGAGAAGACAGCCGGAACGCCGGCGGCGGCCGGAACGCCGGCGGCGCCTGCCGGAACGCCTGAGGCGGCCGCAACGCCTGCCCATGACGCGCAGGGATCGCACCCCAGCATCCCCGGAGCAGCACAGGACGCAAACACCTAAGCGCTCTTGAAGACGACGCACAACAAGACCATCCCGGAAAGCCAAGGCATCCGCATGCTTGGCTTTCTTTTTTTGTGTTTGGCAGCGGCGCTTCCTGTCGCGGCCGAGCCAACGGCACGGGAAACATCCGTTCCGGAGAGGGGAGGGGCCCTCGTCTTCGCGGCGGCGGCGGACGCCCGCACGCTCGTGCCCATCCTCGCCTCGGACAGCGCCAGCGCCTCGGTCTGCGGCCTCCTCTTCAACGGCCTCGTGAAGTACGACCGCGACCTGGAGCTGACAGGCGACCTGGCCGAGGGCTGGACGGTCAGCGAGGACGGCCTGACCATCACGTTTCATCTTCGGCGCGACGTGGTCTGGCACGACGGCCATCCTTTTGACGCCGGCGACGTCATCTTCACCTACAAGAAACTCATCGATCCGGACGTGCGCACGCCGTACGCGGGCGACTTTCTCCTCGTCACCTCCATCCGCGCAACCGACCCCCACACGGTCACGGTCACGTATGGCGAGCCCTTCGCGCCGGCGCTCGCCAGTTGGGGTATGGGTATCCTGCCGGAGCACGTCCTCGCCGGCGCCGACCTCAACACGACGGACTTCTCCGACGCGCCGGTCGGCACCGGCCCCTGGCGCCTCGGGACGTGGAGGCGCAACGAGAACGTCACCCTGAAAGCCTTTGAAGACTACTTCGACACACAGGCGTATATCACGCACCTCTTTGAGCGCGTGATCCCCGATGAGACGACGGTCTTTCTCGCCCTCCAGACGCAGGACGTGGATGCCGCATCCCTGACCCCTCTTCAATACACCCGCCAGACCGACGGCGTCCTGTTTCGTTCACGCTATCGGAAGTTCCGGACGCCCGGCTTCGGATACACCTACCTCGGATACAACCTGACAGACCCGCGCTTTCAGGACCTCGGCGTCCGCCGGGCCTTGGACCTGGCGGTAGACAAAGAGGAGATCATCCGCATCGTCCTTTTAGGCATGGGCCGCATCGTCACCGGTCCTTTTGCCCCGCAGTCCTGGGCGTATGATCACGCGGTGCGCGATGCCGGTTTCGACCCGGAGGCGGCCCGCCGCCTCCTCGCCGATGCCGGATGGCACGACACGGATGGCGACGGTTGGGTGGACAAAGACGGCAGGGCGTTCGTCTTCACCATCCTGACCAACCAGGGCAATGACCGGCGCCACAAGGCGGCCCAATTGCTCCAGAAGTACTTCAAGGCCGTCGGCGTCCAGGCCAAGATCAAGGTCCTCGAATGGAGCGCCCTCTTATCCGAATTCATCGACAAGAGGCGTTTTGAGGCGGTCCTCCTAGGCTGGGCCCTGAGCCGCGACCCGGACGGCTATGACATCTGGCACTCGTCCAAGACGAAAGAGGGAGAATTCAACTTCATCGCCTACAAGAACGACGAGGTCGACGACCTGCTCGTCAAGGCCCGTCAGACCTTTGACCGACAGGAGCGCCGGCGCCTTTACAGGCGCATCCACGTCCTCATCAACGCGGACCAGCCGGTGCTCTTTCTTTATTCCGCTGACAGCCTCGAGGCCGTCGCGCGGCGGGTCGAAGGGATAGACCCCGCCCCGGCCGGCATCGGGCATAATCTGCCGAAGTGGTGGATCCCGGCGGACCGGCGCCGCTACCGCATCACGATGGAGCCATGATGAAACCATGAGCTACCGGAGTTGGCCGCAGGTGTCTGTCTCCTGTCAGACGAAGTTTTCCGCCGCCGGCTACGGTTTACGGAGCGTGCTCCGGCGACAAAGTGCTTCGCCTGCGCACACTCCATAAAACCTTGCCGACTCTTGCCAAAAAACTTATTGTCTGACGGTAGAGGGTCCCCCTCCGGCCAAGCGCATGACCATGATTGTATTCCTGGCTAAGAAAATCGGGCAGATGGTGCCGGTGCTCCTGGGGATCACCGTGATCAGCTTCTTCGTCATCCACCTGGCGCCGGGCCGTCCGTCCGACGCCCTGACCGAGCTCAACCCCAAGGTCTCCCTTGAGGTGCGCGAGCGGCTGGAGAAGATCTACGGGCTCGACAAGCCCCTGGGACAGCAGTTCCGCGACTGGTCCGTGCGCATGGTCCGCCTGGACTTCGGTTCCTCTTTTACCGACGGGCGGCCGGTATTGGCAAAGATCCTCCAGACGCTGCCTGTCACGCTGCTCATCAACCTGGCCTCTTTAGCGCTCATCCTGGGCATAGGCATCCCGTTGGGCGCGTTGTGCGCGGTCAAGAAGGGGACGTGGATAGACAGGTCCGTCTCCACGACCCTGTTTCTGTTCTTTGCCATCCCCACGTTCTGGTTGGCCCTGCTCTTGATGGACTGGGTGGGCGTCAAGCTCGGCGCCCTGCCCGTCTTCGGCATCAAGAGCATCGACCACGCGTACCTTGGTGGCCCTGAAAAGGTCCTTGACGTGGCGCGCCACCTGGTCCTGCCGGTGACGGTCTCCGCCGTCGCGGGCCTTGCCGGCATCTCCCGATACGTCCATCAAAATATGGTCCAGACGCTACAACAACCCTTCATCCTGGCCTGCCGCAGCCGCGCCCTGCCGGAACACCTCGTCATCTACCGCCATGCGCTGCGCAACGCGCTCCTGCCCGTCATCACGATCGTGGGCCTGAGCCTGCCGGGCCTGATCAGCGGCAGCGTCATCTTCGAGTCCATCTTTGCGATCCCGGGGACGGGCCGTCTCTTCTTCGCGTCGGTCATGGCCCGCGACTATCCGGTGATCATGGCCCTGCTCGTCCTGGGGGCCGTCTTGACGCTTCTGGGCAACTTTCTCGCGGACGTCGGCTACGCCCTGGCGGATCCGCGCATACGGTATCCGAAAAATGCTGCGTAACTTTTTAAAAAAAAGACAGACCCGGTTTGGGCTTATCCTGATCGGCCTTTTTCTGGCAGCCGGATTCCTCGGCCCGCACCTGTGCCCCTGGCAACCGGATGCGGTGGACGAGGCCCATCTTCTGGCGCCGCCCAGCCGCGGCCACTGGATGGGGACGGACCAGCTGGGCCGCGATGTCCTGAGCCGCCTCATGGCCGGGGCGCGCATCTCGCTCGTCATCGGCTTTGTCGTCGTCCTCATCGCCACCGCCGTGGGGGTCTTCATCGGCGCCACGGCCGGCTATTTCGGCGGCGCGCTCGATGCCGTATTGATGCGCTTCGTGGACGTCGCCCTGTGTTTCCCCGTCACCTTTCTTATCTTGTCGGTCATCGCCGTGCTGGAACCCTCCGTCACGAACATCATCCTGATCCTCGGCCTCACGGGGTGGATGGGGCAGGCGCGCCTGGTGCGGGCCGAGGTGCTGTCGCTGAAAAACAGGGAATTCGTGCTCCTCGCCCGGTCCTACGGCGCATCCCACGGCCGCATCATCCTCCGGCACCTCGTGCCCAACGCGGCCGGTCCGGTGATCGTAGCCGCCGTCTTCGGCGTCGCGGCGGCCATCCTCGCGGAGGCGGGATTAAGCTTCCTTGGGCTGGGCATCCAGCCGCCGACCCCGTCGTGGGGGAACATGCTCGCCGACGCCAGATCGACCCTCGGCGTCGCCTGGTGGCAGAGCCTTTTCCCTGGAACGGCCATCTTCGCGATCCTGATCGCGTTGAACGCGCTGGGAGAGTCTGCCCGCGCGTCCCTGATACATGACCCTTCGACTCCCTTCGGTCGCTCAGGACGTCGCCCTCTTGGCGAAAAGGGGGCTCCACGATGAAAGAGATCCTGCGCGTTGAAAACCTCTGTGTCCAGCTGCCGCTGGCAGACGGCATGCTCGCCGTCGCCCGCGACGTCAGCTTCTCGCTCTTCGAAGGCGAGATCCTGTGTTGCGTCGGTGAGAGCGGGTGCGGCAAGACCACGACGGCCCTGGCCCTGACAGGACTCCTGCCGGAACACAGCCACGTCTCTTTCGACCGCCTGGTCTTCGACGGTGAGCCGGCCCGGGACGCAAGGGCCTGTACGCGCTGGCGCGGTCGAGGTATCGCGAACATCTTTCAGGAGGCGACGGCCCACCTCGACCCGCTCTTTTGCGTCGGCGCCGAGGTCCGCGAGACCCTGACAAGGACCCGCGGGCTCGAAGCCAGGGCGGCGCGCGATGAGGCCAGACGCCTGCTGGAACGCGTCGGGCTCAGGCCCGCCGAGGACTTCGAAAGGTTCTACCCGCACCAGCTCAGCGGCGGCATGAACCAGCGCGTCCTGGTCGCGCTGGCCCTGGCCTGCGCGCCGCGCGTCCTGATCGCCGACGAACCGACGACCGGACTCGACCAGGGCCTGCGCCGTGAGACCGCCGGCCTGATCCGGGAGCTCGCGCGGGAAGAAGGATGGGCCGTGCTCTGGATCACGCACGACGTCGGCCTGGCCGAGGAGATCGCCGACCGGGCGGTGGTGATGTACGCGGGCCGCATCGTCGAAGAGGGGAGGGCCGAAGCCGTCTTCAAAAGACCCCTGCACCCTTACACGCAGGCGCTCCTGGCCTGCCGGCCCGGTAAAGAGTCGACCGGCCGGCTGCCGAGCATCCCCGGCGAGGTCCCGAACTTCCGTGCCTTGCCGTCCGGGTGCGCGTTCCATCCGCGCTGCGCGCGGCGCCTCGAGATATGCGACAAAGACATCCCAAAGACTTTTTGTCAACCAAACGGCCAAAGGGTCCGATGTTACTTACTGCAGAACGCCTGACAAAGGTCTACCGGGTCCCGGGAGAGGTCTTCTGGCAGCCGGCACGCCGTCTTGAGGCCGTCAAAGAAGTCTGCCTCGGTATCCGTGAAGGCGAGACGCTCGGCATCGTCGGCGCCTCCGGATGCGGCAAGACGACGCTGGCGCATCTGTTGTGCCACATCATAACCCCGACCTCGGGCCGCATCGCCTATGGGCCGGCGATAGTGAATCCCGGGCGCGACATCCAGCTCATCTCTCAAAACCCCTATGACGCCTTCGACCCGTTGCTTTCCCTCGGTCAGTCGCTCGAGGAGCCGCTCCTCATCCATGACCTGGGCAGCCAACGCGACGCGCGCCTGCGTCAGGCGCTCGCCGACGTGCGCCTCGACCCCGATATCCTCGCGCGCCGGCCGCACGCCTTGAGCGGCGGACAACGGCAGCGCGCGGCCCTGGCCCGCGCCCTCGCCTGCGAACCGAAGCTCCTCGTCTGCGACGAGCCCACGTCGGCGCTCGACCTCTGTGTCCAGGCCGGGATCCTCAACAACCTCACCGAGCTCAAAGACAGAAGGGGACTCGCCCTGATATTTATTTCGCATGACCTGGATGTCATCCGTCATGTTTCTGATAGAATTTGTGTCATGAGCTCTGGTATAATAGTCGAGGAAGGAAGGGCCCGGGACGTGCTTTCCCGTCCCCGGCACCCGGTCACGCGCGCCTTGATCGACGGCGCACTGAGGCCATGACTCAAGGAAGGTCGCTTTCGACACATGTTTGACAGACAGCGCCTGCTCACCAGCCTGCACGCACTCCTCCACCGCGGCCTCATCGTCTTCTTCTTTGCCCTCCTCGTCCTTTACGCCTCCAAGGAGATCGTCGACCTCGACCTGTGGCTCCACCTCAAGGCCGGAGAGACGATCGTAACCTTTCGGTCCGTCCCGCTCGTCGACATCTTCTCCTTCACTGTCGCCGGAAAGCCATGGATCAACCACGAGTGGCTCTTCCAGGTGCTGGCCTTCCTGTGTTACCAGGCCGGGGGCCCGGACGGCCTCATCCTCATGCAGAACGTCGTCTTGCTCGGGCTCTTTCTCCTCCTCTTTTTTATCGGCAACGACGGCATCAGAGAAAACTTCCTGTTCGTCTTCGTCGTCCTCTACCTCACGCTCCTGGGCACGGCCTACCGCTTCTCCATCCGGCCGGATCTCCTGAGTCTCTTTTTTGTCGTCCTGTATCTCTTCTTGCTCCGGGGGTGGTCCACGTATAAGGCGCGGGCCCTCTGGATGCTGCCCTTGCTGCAGGTCCTCTGGACGAACATGCACGGCTTCTTCTTCCTGGGGCCGCTCATCGTCCTGATCTTTCTTTTAGGCGAACTCGGCAAACGGACACTACCCCTGCCGGCGGCCTGGAAAGACAGCGGCCGCTGCGACGATAAACAGGTAAGGGGCCTTGCCCTTACGTTCTTGTGTCTTGTCCTGGCCTCGGCCGTCAATCCGCAGGGCCTCCTGGGCGCCGCCTATCCGCTCGGCGTGGGCAGGCATTTGGCCGAGGGCGGCAACATCATCTTCGAGCACATCCAGGAGCTCGTGGTGCCGCTGACGCCGAGGAACGTCTTCGACCCGCGGCACATGGTCACCCTCAAGGTCCTCATCATCGTCTCGCTCTTCTCCTTCCGGTTCAATGCGCGGCGCTTCAACGTGACGGAAGGTCTCCTCTGGCTCGTCTTTGTTGTCCTGGGCTTATCGGCGATGCGCAACGTCGCGTACTTCTGCGTGGTGGCGGCGTATGTCACCTTCCAAAACGTCAACAGGGCCTTTGAAGACGGCAAGGCCTGGCCGCGACCCGCCGTCGGAAAAAGGGTACGAGCGGCCCTGAGCGTTGCGGCCGTCGCGGGTCTGGTCTTTTTCCCCTTAAAAGGCGCCCAACGCCAGATCCTTGCCGCCACCTTCGATTACGATACCTACGAACTCAAATCCTCTTTTCTGGGGCAGGCGACGCGGCGCTATCCAGAGAAGGCCGTGGATTTTCTTCTGAGAGAAAATTTTCCCGCGCGCATGTTCAACGACTTCAACGCCGGCGCCTATCTGGTCGGCCGGGCCTACCCGCTTCGCCGCGTCTATATCGACGGCCGGACGGAGCTCTATGGTGCGGAATTTTTCAAAAACTACGTCGCCATCGGAGAAGGGGAAGGGGCGGCCCTCGAACGCCTGATCGCCGAGGACCGCATCGAGGGGTTCTTCCTCACGGCGCCTTCCAACCAACTGCACATCGGTCTCTTACGCACGCTGCTCAGGAGCGGCATCTGGCGCGTCGTCTATTTTGACGAGCGGGCGATCATCCTGTTAAGCGACACACCGAAGAACGCGGGCCTGATCGACCGATACGGGATCGACCTCGAGGCGTGGACGCCGGCCGCGCCCGACTACATGAGATTGGGGTTCGCCTTTCGCTTTCCCTGGCCGTACCTTAACCGCGCGCGCCTCCTCAACAACCTCGAGCTCTATGCGGCATCGGCGCGTGAAGCGCGGATAGCCCTGTCCATCGCGCCGCAGAATGCCGAGGCCATGCGCTATCTCGCCGATTATGAATATTTCATCACCAAAGATCATCTCGAGGCCTTCAAATGGGCCCGCAACGGTCTGGTGCTTGATCCCGGAGACCTGGCGCTGCGCACGCGCCTGGCCCTCATCTATGACGCGATGGGCGAGAAAAAGAAGGCCCTGGATGTCATCGAGGCGATCACGACGAAACACCCGAAGTTTGCCGAAGGTTTTTACGCGAAGGCGCTGATCCTCCGGGACGCCGACCTGGATGCGGCCCTGGACGCGGCGGGGGAGGCCGTCGCGCTGCGTGAAAAAAATCCGAAATACCGGGAGCTGCTCGGTGACCTGCTCGTGCGGGACGCCCAGGCGCTGGCGGCCCGCAAGGCCTGGGAAGAGGCGTTGCGCTACGACGGCACCAGCACCCGACTCAAGGAGAAGATCCGGACGGCCGCCGCAAACCCCCGTCCATGACCCAGGCAAAACGTAAAAACCCCTGGCATTTTCCCGCACTTTTTGTATAATATTGCCCATGTTGTTAGCGGCCCTTAAACCCTATCTCGTTACCTTTATACCGATATTCCTGGCGATCGACGCGGTCGGGACGGTCCCGCTGTATCTGGGGTTGACCGAAGGGCTTACACACAAGCAGAGGAACCGCATCCTGAACGAATCGATCGTCGTCGCGTCTGTCCTGGCCGTCCTCTTTGTCGTTCTGGGACGCGCCATCCTCACGGGACTGGGTATCACGATCGACGACTTCCGCATAGCCGGGGGGATACTTCTTTTCATCATCTCGGTCTATCTCATCCTGCCCGGTAAGTCACGGGGGGTCTTCGGGGACATGCGCTCGGAGGACCTGGGCACCTTTCCTCTGGCGACCCCGCTCATCACGGGCCCGGCGGTCATCGTCACGACCATGATGCTGATCGACAACTTCGGCCGGATCGCGACCCTGACGGCACTCATGGCAAACATGGCCCTGACCTGGACGATCCTGCGCACCTCGGGATACCTCACCCGGGTGCTGGGCCGGCCCGGCATGAAGGCGTTTTCCAAGATCAGCTACATATTCCTGGCAGCCATCGCCATCATGATCGCACGCGAAGGGCTGCAGAACACGATCTACGCGTTTCAATTAAGACAATGATCCGCAAGGCCCGCATCCAGGACGCCAAGACCATCCACAAGCTCATCAACGGGTTCGCCAAAAAGGACCTGATGATGCCGCGCTCGCTGAATGAGATCTACGAGACGGTGCGCGACTTCTGGGTGGGGTGTGATAAAAAGGGCGGCGTCATCGGCTGCGCCGCGCTGCACATCGTCGGGTGGAACGACCTGGCTGAGCTCAAATCGCTGGCCGTGGCCCGCCGTCAACAGAAAAAAGGGCTCGGCAGCCTCCTGGTCCAGACGTGCCTCAAGGAGGCCGCCGATCTCGAGGTCGGCTCGGTCTTCGCCTTGACCTATAGACCGAAATTTTTCCGACGCTTCGGCTTCGGGATCATCCCCAAGTCCCGGCTGCCGCACAAGGTCTGGGCCGAATGCTGCAACTGCCCGAAGTTCCCGGACTGCGGCGAGATCGCCGTGATGAAAAAAATAAAGTGAGCAAGAAGGAAAACTAGGCGTGGGAATCTCCTATGGCGGCCAGCGCGACCGTTTCCCGAGCGGGATCCTACCGGCGGGTGGCCGAGGCGGCTCGGCCCAGACGCGCGAGCGCAAGGGGTCCCACGGGGGGATGGGGCGCTGGTCGGACGAATAAGTCCGACCGTTTAGCGCGCCCGCCGAGAAGGTGAGGCGGGCCGGGGCCGCGGAAGCGGCCACACCACGCTTGGATGACGAGCGAGCGCGGATGGGGGCGAACGCCTCGGACAGGACCCGCCGGCCGGACGAGCATACCCGCGAGGGAAATGGTAAGCCGGCCGCGAACCTAAGGAGCGACGCATGGATTACCTTTTGAACGAACAGCAGGTCATGATCCGCGACCTCTGCCGCCAGATCGCCACGGAGAAGATCGCGCCCGTGGCCGCGGAGTACGATAAGACCGAGGAGTTTCCCTGGCCGATCGTCAAGATCCTGGCGCAGTCCGACCTCTTCGGCGTCTCCATCCCCGAAGAGTATGGTGGGCTGGGCGGCGGGCTGCTCGAGACGTGCCTGGCCACGGAAGAGCTCTCCAAGGCCTGTGGCGGCATCACCCTGTGCTTTGCCGCTTCGTATTTGGGACTGGATCCCATCCTCCTCTTTGGCACGGACGAACAAAAAAAGAAGTATCTTCCGGATTTTGCCGCCGGAAAAAAGCTGGCCGCCTTTGCCCTCACTGAACCCGCGGCGGGTTCGGATGCCAGCGCCATCCAGACCACGGCCAAGAAGAAGGGCGACCACTATGTCCTCAACGGCCTCAAGCACTTCATCACGGGCGGCGGGGACGCGGACGTGTACATCGTCATCGCCATGACGGACAAGACGAAAGGCGCCCGCGGCGCCACGGCCTTTATCGTGGAAAAAGGGACCGAGGGGTTCACCTTCGGCAAGAAAGAAGACAAGATGGGGATCCGTGGCTCCTCGACCCGGGAGTTGGTCTTTACGGACTGCGTCGTCCCCAAAGAGAACATCCTGGCAAGAGAAGGGATGGGTTTCATCCTTACCATGAAGACATTCGACGTCTCGCGTCCCGGCGTCGCCTCCCAGGCCCTTGGGATCGCGGCCGGGGCGCTTGAGTCGGCGGTCAGATACGCCCGCGAGCGCGTCCAATTCGGCAAGCCGATATCGAGCTTCCAGGGGATCCAGTGGATGCTGGCGGACATGGCGACACAGGTCGAGGCGGCCCGCGCCCTTATCTATGCGACGGCCCGCATGATCGACGCCGGCGCCAAAAACGTCTCCAAGGAGTCGGCCATGGCCAAGCTCTATGCCTCGGACGTGGCGATGAAGGTCACGACCGACGCGGTCCAGATCTTCGGCGGCTACGGCTACATCAAGGAGTATCCGGCGGAAAAACGGATGCGCGACGCCAAGATCACGCAGATCTACGAAGGGACGAACCAGATCCAACGCAACATCATCGCCCTTCAGCTGATCAAGGAGATGGCGAAGTAACATGGGCAACAACGCATCCCCCGCGGCTCACCACATCCTCGTCTGCATCAAGCAGGTCCCGGAAACGACGGACGTCAAGATCAACCCCGAGACCAACACGCTCGTGCGCGAAGGGGTCCAGTCCATCATCAACCCCTTCGACATGTACGCGATCGAGGAGGCCGTGCGCCTTAAGGAGCAGCACGGCGGTGTGACGAGCGTCCTGACGATGGGCCCGCCTCAGGCCGAGAGCGCCCTGCGCGAGGCCATCGCCATGGGCATCGACGAAGCGGTCCTCGTCAGCGACCGCGCCTTCGCAGGGTCCGACACGCTGGCGACGAGCTACACGCTCGCGCGCGCCATCAGAAAGTGCGGCCCCTTTTCCCTCATCCTCTGCGGCAAGCAGGCCTCCGACGGCGACACCGCCCAGGTGGGGCCGGGCATCTCGACGCACCTGGAGATCCCCCAGGTCACCTACGTCAAGAAGATCGAGTCCTTCGGGGACGGCGTCGCACGCGTCCAGCGCATGACGGAGGAAGGCTTTGAGGTCCTCGAGACGCCGTTGCCCTGCCTTTTGACCGTCGTCAAGGAGATCAACGAACCAAGGCTGCCGTCCCTCAAGGGCAAGATGCGCGCCAAGAGCGCCAAGATCCGGCTGTTCACCGCGCAAAACCTGGACTGCGAAGAGGCGCGCCTGGGCCTGAAAGGCTCGCCCACGCAGGTCATCAAGATCTTCTCGCCCGAGCGGCGCAAGGGGGGCGAGGTCCTGCACGGCGATAAAGAAGAGGTAACGGACAAACTGGTCGCATTCTTAAAAGAGGTCCTCGTTTAATGACACTTGGCCGGACGGAGATTACTTCCGTGGCAGACAATCAGAAGTTTTTCGGCAAATGTCGGCAAGGATTTGCGACACGTGCGCAGGCGAAGTTTTATGTCGCCGAGCAGCGCGTCGCAAACCGTAGCGGACGACGAAAAACTTCGTCTGCCACGGAAGTAATCTCCATCCGGCCCATCGTATAAAACTATGTCGCTGATCATCCACGAAGACAAGTGCGTCGGCTGCACCCTGTGCGTGAAGGCCTGTCCCTTCGGCGCCCTGGTGATGGTCGACAAGAAGGCCCGCGTCAAGATGGAACTCTGCACCCTCTGCGGCGCCTGCATCGAGCCCTGCAAGTTCGACGCGATCACCATCAAGAAAGAAAAGGTGCTCCCCGTCCGGAACGCCGAGGCGACCGGCGTGTGGGTCTTTTGCGAACAAAAGCGCGGTCTCATCCAGTCCGTGAGCTACGAGCTTTTGACGAAGGGGCGCGCGCTCGCCGACAAGCGCAAGACCAAACTCTGCGGCATCCTGCTGGGCCATGACATCGAAAAGAAGGCGAAAGACATCATCGCGCGCGGGGCCGACACGGTCTATTGCGTCGACCACCCGCAGCTCAGGAACTTTCTCGATGAGCCCTACACCGCGGTGCTGGTGCGCCTCATCAGGAAGCACCATCCGGAGATCGTCCTGTGCGGCGCGACCTCCATCGGCCGTTCGCTCATCTCACGCGTGGCCGTCAAGGTCGGCACGGGGCTGACCGCGGACTGCACGGGCCTGGACATAGACGCCGAAAAAGATATCCTCCTGCAGACGCGTCCGGCCTTCGGCGGCAACATCATGGCGACGATCATCACCCCCCACCACCGGCCGCAGATGGCGACCGTCCGCCACAAGGTCATGAAAGAGGCCGAGCCGGATCCGAATCGCAGGGGGGAGGTCATCAAGGAGATCTTCGAAGAAGGGGTGTATGCCTCGCGCACGCGCCTCCTGGACATCATCGAGGAGGTCTCGGCGACCCTCAACATCGCCGAGGCGGACATCATCGTCTCCGGCGGGCGCGGCATGAAAGGTCCTGAAAACTTCAAGATCATCGAAGAGCTGGCCCAGGCCCTGAACGGCGCCGTGGGCGCCTCCCGCGCGGCCGTGGACAGCGGCTGGATGCCCTACTCGCACCAGGTCGGCCAGACCGGAAAAACCGTCTGCCCGAAGCTCTACATCGCCTGCGGGATCTCGGGACAGATCCAGCATCTGGTCGGCATGCAGTCATCGAAGACCATCATCGCCATCAACAGCGACCCGTACGCCCCGATCTTTCAGATCGCGTCGCTGGGCATCGTCGGCGACCTCTTCGAGGTCGTGCCGATGCTGACCAAAAAACTCAAAGAGAAACTCAACCACTGACCCATGTATTTTAAAAAGCTCGATATCGCCGGTTTCAAGTCTTTCGCCGAACGCACGGTCCTGCACTTCGAGCCCGGCATCACCGCGATCGTGGGCCCCAACGGCTGCGGGAAGTGCGTCAGCGGCTTGACGCGCGTAACCCTTGCCGATGGGGCACAGATCACCATACGGGAATTGGTCGAAGCGGCCCTTGCCCGCAACGAAAACATCGAAACGCTCGATGACGGTCTTGTGGCCTATGCCGGCTCAAG
Source organism: uncultured Planctomycetia bacterium (assembly GCA_964622605.1). Taxonomy (GTDB): domain Bacteria; phylum Omnitrophota; class Gorgyraeia; order Velamenicoccales; family Velamenicoccaceae; genus CAZCSY01. The sequence continues at coordinate 33,055 of CAZUQR010000012.1, read as the reverse complement.
AGAACCTTGCGTCCTTTCCCTGAACCCTGATACGCTCAAGATTGAACCCCAACCGGTATACGCGTTCGTCAAGCGGCGCTCTCCCGGATATCTTCTGAAAATAACGACGAGATCCGGCCGCGAGATCACGACCACGACCTATCATCCCTTATTCAGTATCAGAAATTCCAGCGTCTATGCCTTAAGGGCCGAGGAACTCGAAGTCGGCGTCCGAATTGCCGTTCCGCGGATTCTGCCTCGCGCAACGAACACATCACGCCTGTCCCTTCTTGACATCCTCAAAAAATTCAACGCCGACAATTCGATGTATATCCCCTATTCTCGGGATCTGGTGGAATTCATCCGTGAAAAATCCGTATGTTTTTCCGGAAGGACGCGCATGGCAGAGAGATGCAAAATCTCCCCTCTTCCCCTGAAGTCGCTCATGGACGGACAGGCCATGGGTCTTGCGTATTTTATGAGCCTCCTTGAAAAGCTCGAGATCCATGAGATTCCTGGATGCATCACACGGCTTAAATCCCGTAGCAGCGGTGAAATCCGCCTGCCGCAATATTTTGACCACGCCGTAGCGCGTTTCCTCGGATATATCATCTCCGAAGGGAGGACCACGACTAACAATCAGGTCTGGTTCGTCAATCAAGATGACGCCGTCGTAAACGATTTTATTGCCGCGGCGAGGGACGCCTTCGACGTCGAAGCCCGCGTCTTCGCCTATAAAAGGGCGGCGCATGACGTTTTGATCTTTTCTCATGCGCTGTGTCAGTTTCTTGAAAAGGCGTTTGGTCTCACCGTCGAGAGTGGTTCGGCCGAGAAACGCGTTCCCCCACAGGTATTTTCTGCCTCGCCTGAAATCATCGCAACTTTTCTGTCTGCGCTCTTCGAGGGCGACGCCTATCTTTCCTTCGGAAGAAAGGGAAGCGCAACCTTTTTTGAATACTCCTCGGCTTCCCGGGAATTGGCGCTGGGGGTGCGCGGGCTCCTTTTGCGCCTAGGCGTTCTCTCGGTCGTCCGAAAACATCGAAAAGCCGCGTCAAACACGAGACAGAGAACAAAACGGCCGTATTGGTCTGTTTTTGTCTATGGGCAGGAGCCCGTCAAGAGACTTGCAACGCATTTGCGCTTTGTCGGTAAAAAATCCGAAAAACTCGCTCACATGAAAAACGTCTCTCTAAAATCGAATCCTAATCTCGACGTCCTCCCGGAGGTCAACGAAGCATTCAAGTCTCTCGTCAGGCTGTCGGGACTGAGCGTGAAAAAGCTCCGCAAGATCTCACCACGGCTCGCGTCTTATTACGAAAACGGATGTCTGCCGACCCGCCAGGGCATGAAGGAAGCGTTAAGTGTCGTGGCGGAACACTCGGAAGGCGACGGTCTCGCTCGTGTGCTCTCGGGACATTTGAAGAAGGTCGCCGATTCGGATATCTATTGGGATGAGGTCGTTTCGCTGAAGAAGACGACCTGCGAAGAATGGGTGTACGATCTTGCCGTAAAAAATCATCATAATTTTCTTGCCAATGACATGATCGTTCACAACAGCAATATCTTCGACTCGATCCGCTGGTGCCTGGGCGAGCAGTCCATCAAGGCCCTGCGCGGGTCCAAGAGCGAAGACGTCATCTTCAACGGCACGGAGACCGTCGAGGCCAACAACATGGCACAGGTCTCCCTGACGCTCTCCAATGAGGCCAAGATCCTGCCCATCGAATACGACGAGGTGACGATCACGCGGCGGCTCTTCCGCAGCGGCGAGAGCGAATACCTCATCAACAACAACACGGTGCGCCTGCGCGACATCAACGACATCTTGATGGGCACGGGGATCGGCGCCGAGTCCTACTCGCTCGTAGAACAGGGAAAGATCGACCTCGTCATCAGCTCCAAGCCCGAGGACCGGCGCCTGGTCTTCGACGAGGCGACCGGCGTCAGCAGGTACAAGGTCAAGAAGAAAGAGGCGATGCGCAGACTCGAGGAGACGGACAACAACCTCCTGCGCGTCAACGACATCGTCGCCGAGGTCCGCCGCCAGATCAACTCTCTAGAGCGCCAGGCAGGCAAGGCCCGCCGCTACAAGGAAGTCTACGAAAGGCTCAAGGACGCCGAGCTCAAGGTCGCCGGCATCGAGCTCAAGAAGGGCGAAGCCGAGGAGACCCTGGTCAGGCAGATGCTCACCAAGGCCCGGGAAGAAGAGAACGCCTGGCAGCAGGAACTCCAGGGGCTCGACGGCCGGGTCCTCGCCCAGAAGAACCAGCTCCAGGACCTCGACAACCTCCTGGCCAAGCTCAAGGAAGGGATGACGGCCTGTGAAAACGCCAACATCCGCAACGAACAGCACATCCGCCTGAACCGGGAACGGGTCCTTGACCTCGAGCGGCGCATCGAAGCCATCGATGCGCAGCGCACGCCCCTGAAGGCGCGCATGGACGCCCATGAGAAAAACATCGCGGACCTCTCGACGCAGATCGAGCGCCACCGTGCCTCGTATGCCGGCCAGGAAGAAGACCTGAAAAAAGACGAGGAGGAGCTGGCCACGATCGGTGCCACGATCGAGGCCAGCCTCAAGGAGAACAAGGAACTCAAGACCCGCATCTTCGACCTCAGTGTCCAGGAGACGAGGACCCGCAACGCCCTGACACAGGCCACCGCCTCCCTGCATACCCTGCGGGCGCGCCAGCGCCGGCTCCAGACGGAGAAGATCAAGACGGAAGAAGAAAATCGTGAGCTGACGCAACAGCTCCAGGGGATCCTCGCCGAGATCGCCGGGCGCAAGAACATCATCACCCAACAAGAAGGGACGCTCGAGGCGCAGAATCAGAAAAAGACGACGCTCGAAGTCTCCCTCAAAGAGCTCGACGCCTCTGTCCGCGAACTCGAAAAGGAAAAACTCGGCCTCCAGTCCCAGATCGAATTCCTTAAAGAACTCAAACTCAAATATGACGGCATGCCGGAGGCCGAGGAGGCGGTCATCGAAGTCAGGAAAAGACCGCAGGACGACATCTCCGGCCTCATCGCCCACGCCCGTGAGGTCCGCTTCGACGAGGCGACCCAGGTATACCGGATCCGGTGCGAGATCAAGTTCATCCCGTTCGACTGGCAGACACTGGAGGCAAAGATCAAAGAGACCGGCAGGATGATCGAGGACCGCGTGCGCCGGATGCGGGAAAGTGAAAAAGAACTCCTAGGGGTCGTTGAACAGGTCGAGGGCGCGACCCAGACCCTCCAGCAGGAACGCTACGATCTCAATAACAGGGAGGCGGTAGCGGCCAACGTCTCCGACAACGCGCGCCGTATCACGGAAGAGTTGGGCATCGTGACGGTGGAGCTCGACGATGTCAACCGGCAGCTTGAGCGGGCCGAACAGGATGAGACACGCTCCCAGCAGGAACTCCAGACCGTCCAGAACGAGGAAACGACCCATGAAGGCACGATCGCCGCGAACAGCGCAAAGACCGATGCGTGCACCGCGCGGCGCGAGAGTCTTCTGGTCGAGATCACCCAACTGCGTTCGGTCCTCGCCAACCACAAGGCCAAGGAGGAGACGCTCGTCAACAACCTTACCTTTTATAAGGACTCCCTGGCACAGGACACCCAAACCTGGAACCTCAACGAAAAAGGGGCCCAGGAGGACCGGGCCAAGATCGGGGAGCTCCAGCAGGAGGTCGCGGCGCTCACGTCGGAGATCGAAAATAACCAGCAAGAGGTAAACCGGCAGACCCGCGAACACCAGAACCTCAGCCAGGCACGTATCGAAGAGGTCAATGGCCTCGACTTCCTGCAGGGTGCGATCATCGACCTGGAAGAAAAGATCGACAAGGCTAAAGAAGAACACCATCGCTACCAGATGCAGGAGCAGGAGCTCGCCTTCCGCGCCACGCAGACCAAGAGCCGCATCCTTCAGAGTTACGGGGTGGACCTGGAAGAGACGCCCCTCTCGGAAGAGGCGCTCGCCGACACCAACATCGAGGCGCTCACGAACGACATCGCGGCCCTGCGCGATAAGGTCGCGTCCTTCGGAACGGTGAACCTCGTGGCCATCGAGGAGCTCGAAGAGCTCAAGAACCGCTACGACTTCCTGACGCAACAGCACAACGACCTCATCATGGCCAAGGACGCGCTCCAGAAGGCCATCCAGAAGATCAACCGCAACACCCGTAAGATGTTCTTAGAGACCTTCCAGACCGTGGCCGAGGAGTTCAAGAACTACTTCCGCATGCTCTTCGGCGGGGGAGAGGCCAAGCTCTTCCTGCTCGATGAGGAAGACGTGCTTGAATCCGGCATCGAGATCATCTGCCGGCCCCCCGGCAAGAAGCTCCAGAACATCACGCTGTTGTCCGGCGGCGAGAAGTCCCTTGCGGCGATCGCGCTCATCTTTGCCATCTTCAAGACAAAACCGTCGCCCTTCTGCGTGCTGGATGAGATCGACGCGGCGCTGGACGAGTCGAACATCGAACGCTTCAGCCGGATGCTCGCGGAGTTCGCCAAGACCTCCCAGTTCATCACCATCACGCACAACAAGAGGACCATCGCGCGCGCCAACGTCATGTACGGCATCACCATGGAGCGCTCCGGGATATCCAAGATCGTCTCGGTCAAGCTCCACGAAACACCCCAACCCACCCCATCCAAAACCACCAAAGACTCCAAAGAGCTCTCCTCCGAATCCGTCTAGCGGCGGGTCCTGTCCGAAGCATTCCCGTGCGGGGGGACGCGACCTTCTCCCTCGCGGGTATGCTCGTCCGTCCCCACCGAGGCCGGACTTCGCTCAGTGTGTCCGGCCTTCGCTCTCGCGGGATATCCAGGGGCAGCGGACCGTGGCCGCTTTCGGCCGTCCACATGCCCCGCGAGGGAGAAGGTCACATCCCCCGCTTTATCCCGCTCCGCCTCGGTCCCCGCCGACGGCACGTATGCAGGCAGACAACATCTTACTACCCTGCATACCTATACATAATAGAAGAGTAAACCCGTAGGCAACGCTTGAACGTGAGAGGGGAATGAGATATTACCTGGCTGCTTATGGAAGGGGGGGGCCGGAGGAGACGACGCGGTTCTTGCCCTGACGCTTGGCCTCGTAGAGGGCCTCGTCAGCGGCCTTGATCAGCTCGGAGTTGGTGTTGCCGTCATCGGGGAAGGAAGCCACGCCGACGCTCACGGTCAGGCGCTGGATGGGGTGGTCGGGCTCGCCGGAGAGCTGGGTCTTCTCGACGTTCGCGCGCACCCGCTCGGCGATGACGTAGGCGTCGCGGCGGGAGGCCCTGGGCAGGATAAACGTGAACTCCTCGCCGCCGTAGCGGCAGACCCAGTCGATCTTGCGGGAAGACTCGGTGAAGACGCTGGAGAGCCGCACCAGGATCTCGTCGCCCTTCTGGTGGCCCCAGGTGTCGTTGTAATTCTTGAAGTCATCGATATCCAGCATGATGATGCTCAGGTACGCGCCCTGCTCTTTGGCCACGTGCAGCTCGTCTTCCAGGACGCGCTGGAAATACCCATGGTTCCACAGGCAGGTAAGGGCGTCCTTGTGGGCGCGCACCAGGGTGCGCTCGTAGAGCTTGGAGTTCTCGATGGCCATGCCGGCCTGGTTGGCGAAGACCGTGAGGACGCGGATCTCGTCGCGCGTGATGGAGCGGCGGGTGAAGATGTTGTCGGCGACGATCAGGCCGATGCACGCGTCGCGGGCCTTGAGCGGCACCACGACAAACTCCTCGGAGTCGAATATCTTCAGGAGGGGATCGTCCGGGAACTGGCTGCGGTTCTCCTTACGGATGTGAAAGGGCATGGCCTCGGCAAAGGCCTTGGCGAGGATCCCGCCCTCGGGGTCCTTGATGGGGACGCGCAGGCTCCTGACCAGATTGTAAAAGGCGGAGCGGTTCAAGGCCTGGCGGGAGTGGCCGTAGGCGTTGACGAGGTCGTCGAGGTCCATCCGGCGGCCGTCGATCATCCCCCAGATACGCCGGGCCTCTTCGCCGTTGTCAGGGCCTATCCCCATGACCCCCTCCAGATACTGGGCCGGGGCATCCGCCAAGAGGAGGACCGCCCGGTTGAAACCGAGCCCGGAATGCGACGTGACGCCGGTCAGGATGATGTAGAGGATCTCATCCAACGCCAGCGTCTTGTGCATGGCGTTGGAGATCTCAAAGAGCGTAGAGAGCTCCTGACGCGCCTTGGCCAGCTGCGCGAGCAGGTCTTCCTGCCCGATGGGGTTTTGGGAAAGCGCTTCCTTCATTTAAGAGAAAATGTAGCATATCCGGACCCCAAAGTCAAGATAGGACCCTCTCCTTGACGCAAGACCAATCATATGTTATACTTTCAAAAATTTTATAGAGGCGCATGCTAACCAAATACCTGGTCGGGATCAACTGGGCGGACTTTCTCGTTATCGGCATTATCCTGCGGATGTGCTTCATCGGCATCCGAACTGGCACGGGAATTGAGCTCTTCAAGCTGCTCAACCTCTGGTGCGTCACCGTCGTCGCGTTCCACATCTACACCACGCCGCTGTCAGATTACCTGAATACGAAGGTTCCGGCACTCCCTCTCAATGCGGGGGACGTCTTTGTCTTTTGCTGCCTCTTGACCGTCCTCACGCTGCTGTTCCGCATCCTCCGGGAGTCTTTTTTTCTGCTCATCAAGATCGAGGCAAAGAACGTCATAGATAAGTGGGTGGGCCTCTTTATCGGCTGCCTGCGCGGCTTCTGGATCGCCAGCATCGCCCTGTACATCATGACGATCTCGACGGTCTCCTACCTCGAGATGAGCGCCAAGTCGTCGCTCTGGGGCCATAAGATCCTCCGGATGGCCCCGACGATTTATAAAGACAGTGTCAGCGGTTTCATAAACAGGATCCTGCCCTACGGTGAGCCCAACGAAGAGGTTGATCGGGCCCTTGACCGCTAACGTCCTCATCTAATGAAATTGAAGGATATCACCTCATTTATCGTCGCCGAGGGGCGCGCGGCCGACCCGCGTTCCGCGCAACAGATCGACGACATGCTCGCCCGGCGCAGGAAGGCCTTTGACGAGGCGCCGGCCGACAGGAAAGAGATGTTCGACCGACAGATGCTGGAGCACCCGTATGACGACTCCCGCATCGTCTATGGCGATCCGGACCGCAACGTCACGCACGCCATGGTCGGCATCGATATCGATACGAGTGAACTCCTGCTCATTGACAGATTGAACGCCAAGGGCTCGACGAAGATCGACCTGGCCATTGCGCACCACCCGTCGGGCCCGGGCTTCGCCCAGCTCTACGAGGTGATGGACATGCAGACCGACATCCTCAACGGCATCGGCGTCCCCTTGACGGTCGCCGAGGGGCTGGTGACGGACCGCAAGAAGGAGATCGGCCGACGCCTGCACGCGGCGAACCACTACCGGGCGGCCGATGCGGCGCGGCTCCTGGACATCCCGTTCATCTGCATGCACACGCCCGCCGACAACCACGCGGCGACGTTCCTGCGGGACCTCTTTGAAGACAAGGGGCCGCAGACGCTCGGGTCGATCCTCGATATCCTTCTGTCTATCGAGGAGTACCACACCGCCAGCCGCCGTCACGTGCCGCCGACGATCCTGATGGGCAATCCTCAACAGCGCGCGGGAAAAATATTCGTCGACATGACAGGGGGCACGGAGGGTCCCAAGGACATCGCCGATTACCTTGTCACGGCAGGGATCGGGACGCTCGTAGGGATGCACCTGAGCGAGGAGCACTACAAGAAATTTCAAGGCAAACACATCAACGTCATCATCGCGGGGCATGTCGCCTCCGACACGCTGGGCATGAACCTCCTGTTGGACAAGCTCGAGGAGACTTCCAAGATCGTCACCTCCGCGTTTTCGGGATTCTACCGGATCAAGCGGCACAGATAGTCAACTTAAAAACAACGCTATGGCGCACCTTTATCCGGACGCCGTCATCACGGACGTCGTGGAACGCAGCAATATCGTCGAGGTGATCGGCTCCTACGTCCCCCTGAAGCGGGTAGGCCGCAGCTACAAGGCCCGCTGCCCGTTCCACCCGGAGAAGACCCCGTCCTTCATCGTCAGCCTGGAAAAGCAGATCTTCCATTGCTTCGGCTGCGGGGTCGGCGGCAACGTTTTGTCCTTCATCATGCAGTACGAACGGATGAACTTCCGCGAGGCCCTGGAGATCCTCGCGCGGCGCAGCGGCATCAGCCTGCCGCAACCGGTTTCAACGCCCGCCCAGAAGGCGCGCCAGGACACGCGCCAGCAGCTTTATGCCGCTAACGACAAGGCCTGCCAGTACTATCATGACGTCCTGATGAAGGCGCCCGAGGGACAAGGGGCGCGCGCCTACCTGCAACAACGGGGAATCGCGAAAGAGACCGCCGCGGCCTTCCGGCTGGGCTTTGCTCCCGATGGGTGGGATCCCCTGATCCAGAAGATGAAGCGCGAGGCGGTAGGCCTCGACATCCTGGAAAAGGCGGGTCTCATCATACGTAAAGAAAAGGGTGGTTTTTACGACCGTTTCCGCAACCGGATCATCTTTCCGATCTTTGATATCAAAGAGCGCGTCGTGGCCTTTGGCGGCCGCGTGATGGACGAGAGCCTGCCCAAATACGTCAACTCGCCCGAGACCGCCGTCTACGTCAAGGGGCGCCATCTCTTCGGGCTGCCGCAGGCCCGTGAGGCCGTGGGCCGGTGTGATGAGATCATCGTCGTCGAAGGATACCTGGACATGATCGTCCCTTTTTGGTCGGGCATCCATAACATCGTCGCATCGCTGGGCACCGCCCTGACGCAGGACCAGATCCGGCTGATCAAGCGCTTCACCCAGAACGTCGTCATGCTCTACGATCCGGACCTGGCCGGACAACTCGCGACCCTGCGGGCCCTGGAGATCCTGATCCAGGAAGAATGCCATGTGCGCATCGCGCAGCTCCCGCCGAAAGAAGACCCCGATTCCTTCGTGCGGCGCCACGGCACGCAGGCCCTCCAGCAGTTGATCGGCAACGCCGAGACGCTCTTTGATTACAAGCTGTCGTACCTGATGCAAAAATTTGACGCCGAGGGCGTCACCGGCAAGGAGAAGATCGTCCGGGAGTTGCTGCCGACCATCAAGAAATTCACGCACGCCACGACCCAGGTCCATTACCTGGAGATACTGGCCAAGCGCCTCGAGCTCGACCTGCGCGCCCTGAAAGAAGATTTCAAGCGCGTCGCGACCGACGAGGAAGACGCGCCGGCACAGGAAGATAGCCGCGCGATAGAGCACTACCGGCTGCAGGAGATCCCCGTCACCGAGCGGATGCTCGTCAAGCTCATGCTCGAGGAGATGCCGATCATCGACCGCCTGCGCACGATGATCGATCCCTCGGACTTCATGGAAGAGAAACTGCGCAAGATCGTCGCTTTCATCTTCGACTTCTTCTGCCAGGGCAAGTCCTGCAAGCCCAACATCCTGATGAGCTGCCTGGATGACGACGAGGCGATCGCCATCATCGCGGAGCTGGCGGCCCTGGACATCCATGAGAATCCCAACAGGGAGAAGCTCATTGCCGACTGCGTCCACCGGCTCAAACGCGACAAGGTCCTCTATCAGTGCCGGGAGTTGCACCGCCGGATCGAAGACGCGCAACAGGCGGGCGCGCAAGAAAATTTGGGGGCGTTGATCCAGGAGTACGACCACCTCATCAAGAAAAGGGCGCTGGACGAACGAATAAGTCCGTCCGTTTAGCGCGGTCGCTCAAGATGTGAGGCGACCCGGGGATGCGCAAGCGCTTTGCGCCGGGGGAAACAAAAGGACGCTGAGTCCTTTTGTCTCACGGGGACGCGCAGGCGGCCACGCCGGACCTTGGGAGGGGGAGGGGAGAAAAGGAGCCTGTTCCATGGATAAACCCGCTGTCAAAAAGACCCTCGAGAAGCTCATCGCCCTGGGCAAGAAGAAAGGGTATCTCACCTACGAAGAGGTCAACGACATCCTGCCCGAGGGGGTCGTCTCCTCGGACGAGATCGACGAGGTCTTCGAAACGCTCAACGAAGAAGACATCCAGGTCGTGGACAACGCCCTGAGCGAAGAGAAGACCGCCGGGGCCGAACGGGGGGAGGAGACGAAGGAGCTCGACGAGATCGAAGACCGCCTCCTGCCGCTCGACGACCCGGTGAAGATGTACCTCAAGCAGATGGGGCGCATCTCGCTCTTGAGCCGTGAAGACGAGCTGCGCCTGGCCAAAAAGATCGAAGAGACGGAGAACAACTTCCGCGCCCTTGTCCTGTCGTCCAAGTTCGTCAAAAAGGAGCTTTTGGTCCTTATTCGACGCGTGCTGGCGGACGAGGTCAACATCGAAAATATCGTCAAGGACGACATCAGCGTCACCCGCGACAAGGCGATCCGCAAGTTCTCCCGGATCCTCAAGAAGCTCAAGGTCGCCAAGGCCGACAGCACGGTCTTCGGGCTCCTCTCGGAGCTCTGCCTTGCCACCCCGTGCCTCGAGGCGACCGTCACCAAGATGTCACGCATCAACCGTCAGTACGAGAACGCGGAGCGCGAGATCCGAAAGGTCAAGGAGAAGAAAAGGCGCTTGGGCCTCAAGGACCTTTTCGCCCGGCGCAAGAGGATCATGCGGGAGATGCGCATGCCCGTCAAGAAGTTCAAGGAACAGCTCAAGCTCATCAAGATCCGGCACACACGCTTCCATAACTCCAAGAAGGCGCTCGTCGAGGCGAACCTGCGCCTCGTCGTCAGCATCGCCAAACGCTACACCAACCGGGGCCTGTCGTTCCTGGACCTCATCCAGGAGGGCAACATCGGCCTCATGCGCGCCGTCGAGAAGTTCGAATACCAGCGCGGCTACAAGTTCAGCACCTACGCCACCTGGTGGATCCGCCAGGCGATCACGCGGTCCATCGCGGACCAGGCGCGCACCATCCGCATCCCCGTCCACATGACGGAGACGATCAATAAGATCATCCGGATCTCGCGCATCTTCGTCCAGGAGTTCGGCCGCGAGCCCTCGCCCGAGGAGATCGCCAAGTCCATGCGCATGCCGCAGGACAAGATCAAGAACATCTTGAAGATCGCCCAGGAGCCGATCTCCCTGCAGACCCCGATCGGTGACGAAGGGGACACCCACTTCGGCGATTTCATCGAAGACAAGCGCGCCATCTCGCCGGCCAACGCCACGGTGCACGTGATGCTCAAGGACGAGATGAACACGGCGCTCGACACCCTGACCGACCGGGAAAAAAAGATCCTCATGCTGCGCTTCGGCATCCTCGACGGGAGCGCCAAGACGCTGGAGGAGGTCGGCAACGTCTTCCGCGTGACGCGGGAGCGTGTCCGCCAGATCGAGGCCAAGGCCCTGCGCAAACTGCGCCACCCCTCGCGTTCCCGCAAGCTGCGCACGTTCCTGGAGATGACGCTGGCCCACGAGAGAGAATTCTAAAACAGGTGCCATGCGCCCTTCCTGGAAGATCCTCTTTGCCGCTTTCCTGATCGGGTTATCGGTCCTGCTGTACGCCCTCCACTTCTGGATATTCCGCGACAGCCACCACATCTTCATCTACCTGCTCGGTGACATCGCCTTCGTACCTATAGACGTGTTGCTGGTCGCGCTGATCCTCGAGCACATCCTGGAGTCAAAAAACAGACAACAGCGCCTGGCCAAGCTGAACATGGTGATCGACGCGTTTTTCAGCGAGGTCGGCAGCCCGTTGCTGCGCCTGCTTGACGTCATCCGCTGCGACAATCCGCAGCTCGGTGAGAGCGTGGCCCTATCGGATTCCTGGACGGACAAGGACTTCGCCCGGGCGAAGTCCCGCTGGAGCGGGACGGACCCGTCCGTCCGCGCCGGGACCATCGACTTCCTGAAGCTGCGGACCTTCTTGTCGGACAAGCGGCCCTTCCTTTTGGGCCTCCTTGAAAACCCGACCCTCCTCGAACACGACGCCGCGACCGACATGCTCTGGGCCCTCTTCCACCTCACCGAGGAACTCATCGCGCGGCCGCACCTGGAACGCTTCTCCCAGGCCGACCAGGAACACCTCGCCGGGGATATCCACCGGGCCTACCGGCGCGTCGGCGCGGGCTGGATCGACCACATGCGACACCTCAAAAAGGACTACCCCTATCTCTTCTCGCTCTCGCTGCGGATAAATCCCTTTCGTCCCGGCGCCTGCGCCGAGGTGACGTGACTCCGAAGACCATGAACGACGTCCTAAAGTCCATCCGCGGCCGGCGCTCCGTACGGCGCTTCACGGACCGGGCCGTGCCGGACGCCCTCATCGAACGCCTCCTGGAGGCGGGTCGCTGGGCGCCCTCGGGACTCAACAACCAGCCGTGGCGTTTTTGCATCCTCAGGGATAAGACGGCGCGTGAAAGGCTGGCGGCGTTCACGAAGTACGGCGCCGTCATCCGCCGGGCGCCCGTCGTGATCGTCGTCGCGCTCGACCATGCAGACTCCTACAATAGGGAAAAAGACCTCATGGCGCTGGGCGCCGCCATCCAGAACATCCTGCTCGCGGCCGCGTCCCTGCGCCTCGGTGCCTGCTGGCTGGGGGAGATCCTGAACAAAAAAGAGGAGGTCGCCCGGTTGCTCCGCTGGGACAAGGACCTCGAGATGGCCGCGGCCCTCGCCCTCGGCTACCCGAAGGCCAAGCCGGGCAAGGGCTCCCGCCGGCCCCTGCGACAGCTGATCCTGCACAGCCGACCTGGAACTGGTTTGATTTTAGAAAGCCTTGTGTTATAATAAAATCCGACTTCTTGTTGGGTGACCAGACCGAGGGGCCTATGTTTATCGATCCCGATCTGGACAAGGATCTGGGAGATTTTCTGTTAGAAAAGAACGTCGCCACGCCCGAGCAGATCGAGGAGGCGCGCAAGGAACAGCGACGCCTCGGCGGGTACCTCAGCGCACACCTCATCGAGCGCGGTATCCTCAAAGACTCGGCCTTCGCGACCTTCCTCACCTGCCACTACGGTTTCTCTTATCTGCCGCTCAAGGCGTACAACATCAGCGAATCGGCCCTCAAGGTCCTGGCGCCGGAGGCGATCCGCGACTACTCTGTCTTTCCCGTCGAAAAAAGCGAAAAGCTCCTCTCCATCACGATGGCCGACCCCCTGAACAAAGGGGTCGTGGAGCTGTTGCGCCACCTGAGCGAGAGCGAGATCATCGTCTTCATCAGCACCTATGCGGAGGTCCGCGAGGCCATCAAGACGTACTTCGGAGAGACTGAAGAACCCAACCACCTCGACCTCTTCCCCAATGATACGGTCCTGCGCGACGACCTGGTGACGCCGTTTATCTCGCACAGCCTCTATACCGGCGCCAACCGCCGGCGCTACCGCCGGCTCTACCACGACCTGGAGCTGGATTACCACGTATACCCGCACACCATCCGGACCGCGGCCAAGAACATCAGCATGAGCGGCGTGCTCTTTGAATCGAATATGGTCCTGCCCAAAGGGTCGCAGGTGGCGATCAAGCTGCACCTGGAAAAGATGAACTCCATCGTGGGCGTCGTAGACGTCGACCGGTGCGAGTCGAAAAAACTCTCGACGACCGTCTTCGGCGACGACAGCCAGGTCTTCAACCTCTTCGAGGTCGGTGCCTCGTTCTGCTTTATGTCAAACGCCGACCAGCATACCCTCGCGGGCTTCCTTAGAGAAAAGCTCCTCCTCTGATCCGATCCCTATGACAAAAAGGGAACTCATCGTCATCGGCGACCGCGTCCTGATACGGCCTCAGGCGGACCAGGAAAAGACGACCGCCGGCCTCTACCTGCCCCAAGGGGTCTATGAGAAAGAAAAGGTCCAGGCCGGGATCATCGTCAAGGTCGGACCGGGATACCCCATCCCCGACCCCTTGGCGAACGATGCCGAGCCCTGGCAGACCCCCAAACACGAAAACCGCTACGTCCCCCTCCAGGTCAAGGAAGGGGATATGTGCATCTTCATGCGCAGCGCCGGCATCGAGATCGAGTACGACCAAGAGAAGTTCATCGTCATCCCCCAATCCTCCATCCTGGTCGTCTTGAGAGAGGGCGAGCCCCCCGCAACCGGCCTGTGACCCCTGCCGCAGCTCCCTCCTTGAGCCCAAAAAAGCGTTGATTTCCGACAAGAGTCTATATATAATAATTGCTTATAGTTAAGGCTAAGAAGGGCCCTTAGCTCAGTCGGTCAGAGCAGGTGACTCATAATCACTTGGTCCGGGGTTCGAATCCCTGAGGGCCCACAAATGTTGATTCGAACCCCAAAGGGGTGCGGGGAAAACTTTTCCCCGCGATCTTGGGGTGACAGCGACACCGCCGCGGTCTCCGGCGGGGGAGCGCCAGAGGGGCGAAGCCCCTATGGGGAGGACGCGCAGCAGCGCGTCCGACGGGTCGAATCCCTGAGGGCCCACAAATGTTGATTCGAACCCCAAAGGGGTGCGGGGAAAACTTTTCCCCGCGATCTTGGGGTGACAGCGACACCGCCGCGGTCTCCGGCGGGGGAGCGCCAGAGGGGCGAAGCCCCTATGGGGAGGACGCGCAGCAGCGCGTCCGACGGGTCGAATCCCTGAGGGCCCACAAATGTTGATTCGAATAGTCATCGTTGAGATTCGGGCGCATGGCTCAGTCGGTTAGAGCGCTGCCCTCACATGGCAGAGGTCGAAGGTTCAAGTCCTTCTGCGCCCAAGGTTTCCCGGCACCTGCCGGGGTTGGAAGCCTCTTTCGGCCGGACACCTTTTATGAGGATGCCGGCCCGGGGAAAACAACACCAGTTGAAACACGGAGCTCCGCGTGGCCCCGAACATCAAAGAAGGGCTCATCAAGCTGATCGAACTCCAGAAGATCGACAAGGCTATCTTCGATCTCAAGAAGGAGCACGACGAAGCACCGGGCAGGCTCGCCCAGATCGACGCGACCTCGGCCGAGATGAAGGCGCACCTCAAGGGTCTGGAAGAGAACCGGCAGAAGATGCTGCTGGACCAAAAGAAGAAAGAGGGGGACCTGGCGGCCAGGGAAGAAGAGATCAAAAAGGCACAGGGCCAGCTGGGCCAGCTCAAGACCAACAAAGAATACCAGGCCAAGCTCGCGGAGATCGAAAGCCTCAAGGCCGACCAGTCCGTGATCGAAGAGGAGATCCTCAATCTGATGGAGGCGGTCGAAGCGGCCAAGCCCCCGATCGAGACGGAGCGTCAGCGGCTCACTGAAGAAGAGAAAAATTTTGCGCAACAGCGCGCGGCCCTCAACGGCCGCGTCAAGCAGATCGAGGCCGAGGTCCAGCACCTGGAGGCAAAGCGCAAGGTCGCGGCGGCCGGCGTCGAGAATACCATGCTCCAGCACTACGAACACATCCTGCACGGCCGCTGGAGCGTCGCCATCGTGCCCGTGAAAGAAGGCTCCTGCCAGGGATGCCACATGCTTATCCCGCCGCAGGTGATCAACGAGATCCGCATGCACGAAAAGCTCATCAGCTGCGAAACGTGCACGCGCATCCTTTACCTGGAAGACGATGTCGGCGCCGCGTGAGGTAACGTTCTACATCGACGGCTCCTCGATCGGCAACCCCGGGGAGGCCGGGATCGGGGTCGTCATCGCCCAGGGCGACCACACGCTCAAGAACATCTCGGCCTACATCGGCTCTCAGACGAGCAACGTCGCCGAGTACACGGCCCTGATCTACGCGCTCGAAGAGGCCCTGGTCATGAAGGCCCACAGGGTCCGCGTCTTCACGGACAGCGAACTCCTGCACCGCCAGATGACGGGCAGATATAAAATCAAGAACGACGTCCTCAAGGTTTTGTTCGGCCGGGCTACGGGGCTGGCGGCGGCCCTCGAGGCCTTTGTCATCGAACACATCCCGCGCGACAGGAACAAGGGCGCCGATAAGCTCGCGCGTCTGGCCGTCAAGAACAAAGATAAAAAACGACCAAAATAGTACCGGTAGTCGCCCGTAAGCGAAGAGCGCGGGAGGAAAGTCCGAGCTCCACAGGACAGCGCAGCGGCTAAAAACCGCCGCACAGGCGTAAGCGCTTGTGCAGGATCACCCCGCAAAACTACTGCGGGGTCACCGGCCAAGGCGAGAGCCCGCCGGTGAGAGCCACAGAGACGAGTCTGCCCGCCAAAGATCTTCGGCGGGGAGGGTGAAACGCGGCAATCTCTGCGCGGAGCAATGCCAAGTAGACCCCGACACCCCGGTTTGTGCGGGGATAGGGTGGTCCGCCCGAAGGAGCGGGGAGGGTTGGCTGCTAGAGCAGGCGGAGCGATCCGCTTGTCGAGTCGAATGACTACCGCCCGCCGGTGCAAGCCGGCGCGGCACAGAACTCGGCTTACCGACTATTTTGGTATCAGTTGACTGGGGGAGTTGTGAACCCCGGCTCACGGAATTGCGCGTGAAGGTGAGCCGGGGCGATTTATCCTGTGTCGCGGCAACAGAGGCGCCACGGGACCTTTGGCGGGAAGGTAAGTGAGGGTAAACCGGAGGTCACGTAATGTCAGGGCATTCAAAATGGGCAAGCATCAAACACAAGAAGGCGGCTGTCGACG
Organism: uncultured Planctomycetia bacterium; assembly: GCA_964622605.1. Lineage (GTDB taxonomy): Bacteria > Omnitrophota > Gorgyraeia > Velamenicoccales > Velamenicoccaceae > CAZCSY01. The sequence goes on along the minus strand of CAZUQR010000012.1, from coordinate 16,573 downwards.
CGAAGCGCGGTCAGCTCTTCACGAAAGTGATCAAGGAGCTGACGGCCGCTGCGCGGTCCGGCGGCGGTAACACCGAAACCAATATCCGCCTGCGCGCCGCCGTCGCCAAGGCCAAGGAATCCAACATGCCGTCGGACAATATCGACAAGGCGATCATGCGCGGCACGGGCGAGCTGCCCGGTGTCACCTATGAGGAGGCCACCTACGAAGGATACGGCCCCGCCGGCATCGCCCTTTTCATCGAGGTGGTCACGGACAACAAGAACCGCACCACGGCGGAGCTGCGCAATATCATGTCGAAGAAAGGCGCGAACATGGCGTCGGCCGGCAGCGTGAGCTTCCTCTTCTCAAAGAAGGGATTGATCACGATAGAGAGGTCCGCCATCGACGAGGAGAAGCTCATGAACATCGTCCTGGACGCCGGCGCGCAAGACCTCAGGGCGGAAGCGGACGCCTTTGAGGTAGCGACCCAACCGCTGGACATGGAGGCGGTGAAGGGCGCGATCACCGGGGCCAAGATCCCGATCCAGTCCGCCGAGGTCACGATGGTGCCCTCGACGTCCATCAAGGTGACGGACAAAGGCATTGCCCAGACGATCCTGGGCCTCATGGACTCGCTCGAAGAGCACGAAGACGTCCAACACGTCTATTCGAACTTCGACATCCCGGACGCGCTCATGGAAAGTGGAGAAGGCGTCTAAATGCTGATCTGCGGCATCGACCCCGGATTGAACGTGACCGGATACGGCTTGCTCGCCGTGACGCAAAAAGGACTCGTGTTGAAGGAGACAGGCTACGTGCGCACGTCGGCGCGGGATCCGCTGCCGCGGCGCCTGGCGGAGATCCACGGGACGCTCAAGCGCGCGTTCACGCGCCACAGGCCGCAGGCCCTCGTTCTTGAAAAGCTCTATGCGCACTACCGCCATCCGCTGACCGCGTCGCTGTTGGGACACGCCCGCGGCGTAATCGCCATGCTGGCCCAGGAGTGCGCTATCCAATATTTTGAATACCCGGCCACGCGGGTAAAAAAGGTCGTCACCGGCAAAGGGCACGCCTCCAAGCGCCAGGTCCAGCGCATGGTCGAGCACATGCTCGGCGTCAAGGCCGAGACGCTGGGCCCGGTGGACATCACCGATGCCATCGCCCTGGCCGTGACCCACGCGCTCCACGAGCAGCAACGCCAAAGGATGTCATGATCGCACGGATCGAAGGAAGACTGGTCGAGAAGAAAGACCACTCCGTCATCCTCGAGAACCACGGTGTTTTTTATGAGGTCTTCGTGCCGGACGTCTCGCTCGGACGGCTCAACGAAGCCCAGACGCCCGACGGCCGGCTGTGTCTCGTGACCTTTCACTACCACCACGTCGAGCCGGCACGCAGCATCCCGATCCTGATAGGATTTTTAAACGACCTGGAAAAGGACTTTTTTGAGGTCTTCATCACCGTCTCCGGCATCGGACCAAAGGCGGCGCTGCGGGCCCTGTCCCTGCCGATCGCGGTCATCGCCAAGGCCATCGACGAAGGGGATATCGGTGTCTTGCGTTCGCTGCCCGGCATCGGGCCGCAGCGCGCCAAGGAGATCGTCGCCAAGCTCCAGGGCCGGATCAGCCGCTTCGGCCTGCTGCCGAGCGCGCCGCGGACCGCGGCGCCTGGGAGCGCCCGGCGGGACCTTGAGGACGAGGCGGTCCGCGTCCTGATGCAGCTTCAATATAAGAGATCGGAGGCCAGGGAGATGGTGACCGGGACCCTGAAGAAGCAACCGGACATCAAGGACCTGCAGGACCTCTTGAACGCCGTTTATCAACACCACGGCGCAAGGAGTTGACGTTTCATGGAAGACGCGATCCAGCGGGAACGTAACAAGTCGGCGATCGAGTCCCTGATCTTCATCGCGAACAAGCCCATCACCCTGGAAGAGATCCACAAGGTCATAGAGGACATGGGTCCCGCCGGGATCAAGGAGGCGATCGATGAGATCCGCCGCGGCTACGAAGAACGGATGAGCGGGGTGCGGATCGTGGAGATCGCCGGCGGCTACATGATGGTCACGACGCCCGAAAACGCGGCCGCCGTCAAGGCCTTCTATAAGATCAAACATGCGGAGCGCCTAAGCGGTCCGTCGCTCGAGACGATGGCCATCGTCGCGTACAAACAGCCGGTCACGCGCGTGGACATCGAGACCATCCGGGGCGTCAACGTGGACGGCGTCCTGAGGAGTCTCGTGGAAAAAAACCTGGTGCGCGTCGTCGGACGCAAGGAGGTCATCGGCCGGCCGTTCGTCTACGGCACGACGCGCTTCTTTCTGGATTACTTCGGGCTCAAGTCGCTCACCGAGTTGCCGAAGATCGAAGAGTTCGCCCAGCAGGACATGCTCATGGACATACAGCTCGCCAGCGGCGACGCCCAGATCACGCCGCTGACGCAGGAGGATGAAGAGACCCTGTCGCGCGAACAACAGGAACCGTTACCGCAGGCCCCATCACAACAAGAACAGGAAACACCGGAGGCGCCCGATGCCCCTCAAGAAGATCCGCCGGCACATTGATGCCATCGATAAAGAAATCCTGAAGCTGCTCAACAAGCGCGCCAACAAGATCCTCGCCATCGGCCGCCTCAAGAAGGCGCGCCGGGCCTCGATCTACGCCCCGGCCAGGGAAAAAGAGATCCTGGCGCGCCTGGCGCGGGAGAACAAGGGTCCCCTGACGCACGAAGGCCTCAAGGCCATCTACCGCGAGATCATGTCCGCGTCGTTCTCGCTGGAAAAACCGCTCGCCATCGCGTATCTGGGGCCGCGGGCGACCTTCACGCACCTGGCCGCGATGAAGCGGTTCGGCGCGTGTGTTACGTATCTGCCGTGCAACAATATCGGCGACGTCTTCCTCGAGGTCGAAAAGGACAACGCGGACTACGGGGTCATCCCGATCGAGAACTCGATCGAGGGCGCGGTCTCCCACACCCTCGACATGCTGGTCGACTCGGACCTCAAGATCTGCGCCCAGATCATGCTCGACATCACGCACAACCTCTTGAGCCGCGGGGCCAAGGACGGGATCCGGCGCATCTACTCCAACCCGCAGGTCTTCGGCCAGTGCCGGCTGTGGATCGAATCGAACCTGCCCAAGGCCGATCTCGTCGAGGTCTCCAGCACCACGCGGGCCGCGCAGATCGCCGCCAAGGAGAAGAACGCGGCCTGCATCGCGTCGCTTCTGGCCGCCAAGGAGTACGGCCTCAAGGTCATCGCGCGGGACATCGAGGACAGCCCACACAACATCACGAGGTTCCTCGTGATCGGCAAGTTCGAGTCCGAGCCGACGGGCGAAGACAAGACCTCGATCATGTTCTCGATCAAGGACCGTGTCGGCGCCCTGCACGAGATGCTGATGCCTTTCAAGAAACACGGCATCAACCTGACCAAGATCGAGTCCCGGCCGTCCAAGCGCCGGGCCTGGGACTACTTCTTCTTCGTGGACCTCCTGGGGCACCGCTCACAGAAAGGCATCCAGAAGGCCCTGGCGGAGCTGGAAGAAAAGTGCAAGTTCCTGAAGGTACTGGGCTCTTACCCCATGACGGAATAAGTAAAGTTCCGGCATGGGGTGGCTAGTCTGCCGGGTGGGGATGTGTCTCCAGGCAGACAATAAGGAAGTTTTTTGGCAAATGTCGGCAAGGATTTGGGGCGCTGGTCGGCCGAATAAGGCCGGCCGTTTGGCACGGCCGCCGAGGCCGAGGCGGTGCGGCCCATCCGCGCGCAGCGGAAGGGGTCCCACGGGGGGATGGGTGGAGCGAGCACGGATGGGGCGACCGCCGAAGGCACGGCGTCAAACCTATGCGTCAAGAGAAGAGTCGGGGGCAAGAACGACCCCGGTTACCGAGAATCACATCGCCTGAGCATAAACATGGTACGCATACGAAAAGACATCGACGCGATCCAGGCCTACGTGCCGGGCAAGCCCATCGAAGAGGTCCGCCGGGAACTGGGCCTGCGGGACATCGTGAAGCTCGCCTCCAACGAAAACGCCGTCGGCCCCAGCCCGAAGGCGCTGACGGCCATCAAGAAGGCCTGCGCCCAGCTTCATCGGTATCCCGAAGGCGGCTGCCCCGTCCTGAAAAAGAAACTGGCGGGCCGGCTCGGCGTCCCTGAGAAGAACCTCCTCTTCGGCAACGGCTCCGACGAACTGATCGACATCATCCTGAAGGCCCTGCGCCAACCCGGTGCCGACATCGTCACGGCCGACGTGACCTTCGTCGAGTACAAGATCGCCGGCCAGATCAACGGTTTTCGCGTCATCGAGGTGCCGCTCTGCGACTTCACCTATGACCTCGCGGCGATGGCCCGGGCCCTCACCGCCAGGACAAAGGCCGTCTTCATCGCCAACCCCAACAACCCGACGGGAACGATGGTCTCCCGGCGTGCCCTCCTGAGATTTCTGGACAGGGTGAGACGCGACGTCCTCGTGGTCTTCGACGAGGCCTATGTCGAATATGTCTCCTCGAAGGCATATCCGGATTCACGCAGGTTTCTCAAGAGAAGGAATGTCGCGGTCCTGCGCACCTTCTCAAAGGCCTATGGCCTCGCCGGATGCCGCATCGGCTATATGATGGCCGACCCCGCCTTTATCGCGGCGGCCGAGCGCGTCCGCCAACCGTTCAACGTCAGCAGCCTCGCGCAGGCGGCCGCCGGCGCGGCCCTGGATGACCGGGGATTTGCCGAAAAAAACAGCCGGCTCATCCGGAGTGAAAAGAAACGCCTGTACCGGGCGCTGAGCAGGCTCGGCGTATGGTACAAGGAGAGTGAGACCAACTTCGTCTTCGTGCGCTTTGCCACCGGGGCGCGCCGCATCTGCCGCGCCCTTCTTGAAAAAGGGGTCATCATCCGCGACATGGCCATGTATGACCTCGACCGCTATGCCCGCATCACCGTCGGCACGCGCCCGGAGAACTCAAAACTGATCAGGGCCCTGAAAGAGACCCTGGAGGAGACCCGATGATCATCGTCTTACGGCCTGACGCGACACAGGCGGACATCGACCATATCCTGGAACGCGCCCAGAAGCTCGGCCTCAAGCCCCACATCTCAAAAGGGACGAAGAGGACAATCGTCGGCCTCATCGGCCCCGAGGACGTCCTGCGGACCGTGCCCCTTGAGGTCTTCCCGGGCGTTGAAAACGTCATCCCCGTCCTGGCGCCTTACAAGCTCGTCTCCCGGGAGTTCCAGAAAGAGTCCTCACAGATCGCGGTCACGGACCGCGTCAAGATCGGCGGTAAAAAGATCATCCTCATCGCCGGCCCCTGCGCCATCGAAAGCGAGGAGAGGCTTTTGGAGATCGCCGAAAAGGTCAGGTCTGCCGGCGCCTGCGTGTTGCGCGGCGGGGCCTTCAAGCCGCGGACCTCGCCGTACGCCTTCCAGGGATTGGGAGAAGAAGGACTCAAGATCCTCAAACGCGTGAGCTTAAAACTCGACATGCCGACCGTCACCGAGGTGATGGACCCGCGGGATGTGGAACGCGTGGCCCGGTGCGCGGACATCCTGCAGATCGGCGCCCGCAACATGCAAAACTTCAACCTCCTTAAAGAGGTGGGTCAGACCAAAAAGCCGGTCCTCTTGAAACGGGGCCTCTCCTCGACCATCAAAGAATGGCTCATGTCCGCGGAGTACGTCGTTGCCGAAGGCAATCCCAACGTGATCCTGTGCGAACGGGGTATCCGGACGTTCGAGACGGCGACGCGCAATACCTTCGATGTCGGCGCCATCCCCGTCGCCAAGCGACTCTCTCACCTGCCCGTCGTGGCCGACCCGAGCCATGCCTCCGGCAAGTGGCAGTACGTGCCGGCCCTGGCCAAGGCCGCGGTGGCGGCCGGCGCCGACGGCCTCATCATCGAGACCCACACCCGGCCCGAAGAGGCCCTGTCCGACGGCGCGCAGTCACTCCTGCCCGAGAGGCTGACCGAACTCATGCAAGAACTACGCAAGATCGCGCAGGCCGTTGGAAGGGAGATCTGACATGAAGGCCTACAACAAGGTGGCGATCCTCGGCGTGGGTCTCCTGGGCGGTTCTGTCGCCCTGGCCCTGAAAAAACGCAAGCTCGCCGAAGAGGTCGTCGGCCACTTCCGCGATCCCAAAAAGATACGCCTGGCCGTCCGGGGAGGCATCATCGACAGGGGGACGACCGACCTCAAAGAGGCCGTGCGCGGAGCGGACATCGTCGTGGTGTCGACCCCGGTCAGCGATATCGAGCACAAGCTGGCCCTGCTCAAAAAACTCGTTGGTCCGCGAACGCTCATCACCGACACGGGCAGCACCAAGCTCTCTATCCTGCGCGCCGCCGGCAGCCTGAACTTCGCAGGCGCCCATCCGCTGGCAGGGTCTGAATACAGCGGGGCAGGGGCGGCGCGGTCCGACCTCTTTCATGGAAGCCTCTGCATCCTGACGCCCAAAAAGAAATCTGCCGCATCAAAAAGGGCTGCGGCCTTCTGGAGCGCCCTGGGCTGCCGCGTCTTCACCATGAAGGCCGCACACCACGACTTTGTCCTGAGTCGCACCAGCCACCTGCCTCACCTGGCCGTCTACGCGCTCATGGCGGTGCTCCCCAAAAGTGCGGCCCCCTTTGCCGCCGGGGGCCTGAAAGACACGACGCGCATCGCCTTGTCGCCCGCGCCCCTGTGGGCCGATATCTTTATTGCCAACCGCCAAGAGATCCTCAAGGCGCTCGTGTCCTACGAGCGCGCCCTGCGTCGCCTCAAAGGCGCGATCCGCAACCGCCGACGGCACAGGCTCCTGTCTCTGTTGACAGCCAGCCAACGCAAACGTCAATCCGTCCGGTGACATGAGCCCCCTCAAACCCATCGTGGCGATAGACGGTCCGGCCGGCTCGGGAAAGAGCACCGTCGCCCAGCGCGTGGCGCAACGGCTCGGCCTCTTTTACATAGACACCGGCGCCATGTACCGGTGCCTGGCGCTCAAGGCCTGGCGCCTGGGCCTCGATCCGAAGGACGCGCCCGCGATGATCCGCATGGCCTGCACGACGACCCTGGCCATGACCTATGACCCCGACACCGGCACCCTGCGCGTCCGGTTGGACGAAGAAGACGTCACCGAGGAGATCCGCCAGCCGCAGGTCACGCAGCACGTCTCCTCCATCGCCAAGATCAAGGAGGTCCGCGAGGCGATGGTGACGATCCAACGCCGGCTCGCCGAAGGCCGCCGGGCGATCCTGGAGGGCCGCGACACGACGACGGTCGTCTTTCCGGACGCCTATAAAAAATTTTATCTGGACGCCACGGCCCGGGAGCGTGTCCACCGGCGCTACCTCGAGATGAAAGAAAAGAACATCCCGGTGGAAGAGGCGGCCGTCAAGCAGGATATCGAACACCGCGACCGCATCGACTCCACGCGCGAACACGCACCCCTGCGCCGGTCGCCCGAAGCGGTCTACATCGACACGACGCACCTGTCGATCGACGAGGTCACCGAAAGGGTCATCGAGGAGATCAAGAAGGCATGAACGATCCGCAGCGCATCCGCAACTTCTCGATCATCGCCCACATCGACCACGGCAAGTCGACCTTGGCCGACCGCTTCCTGCAGTCCACGGGCGCTGTCGACGAACGCCGCTTCCATAATCAGCTGCTCGACGACATGGATATCGAACAGGAGAGAGGCATCACCATCAAGGCCTCGGCGGTAACGCTCGCCTACCGTGCCCGGGACGCCGTCTCCTACACCCTGAACCTCATCGACACGCCCGGCCACGTGGACTTCACCTATGAGGTCGCCAAGTCGCTGGCCGCCTGCGAAGGGGCGCTCCTCTTGATCGACGCGAGCCAGGGCATCGAGGCGCAGACGGTGGCCAACTTTTATCTCGCGCGCGAGCACAACCTCAAGATCATCCCCGTCATCAACAAGATCGACATCGCCGGCATCGACATCGAGCGGGTCAGACACCAGATCAGGGATATCCTGCGCATCGACGATGAAGAGATCCTGCTCGCCTCCGCGAAAGAAGGAACGGGGATCGAGGATATCCTCGAACGCATCATTCAGGTCATCCCGCCGCCTTCCGGGAGCGCCGATCGCCCCCTGGAGGGCCTCATCTTCGACTCCCAGTTCGACACCTACAAGGGAGTGATCCTCTACACGCGCCTCTTCAACGGCTCACTCAAGGTCGGGGACACGCTCACCATGATGCACGCGCAAAAGACCTACACCGTCGAGGACGTCGGGATCTTCAGGCCCGACATCCTCTCGACCAAAAGCCTTGCGTGCGGGGACGTCGGGTATCTGACGGCCAATATCCGCGACCCCAAAGAGGTGATCGTCGGCGACACGATCACGCTCGCCGCCAACCCCGCGTCCACGCCGCTGCCGGGGTACAAGCCCGTCAAGCCGCTGGTCTTCTGCGGCATCTACCCTGTCAACGCCAAGGACTTTCCCGCCCTGAAAGAGGCGATGGAAAAACTCAGCCTCAACGACTCCGCGTTTGTCTTCGAACCGGAGAGCTCCCAGTCGTTCGGCTACGGATTCCGCTGCGGGTTCCTCGGGCTCCTGCACATGGAGATCGTCCAGGAGCGCCTGGAACGCGAATACAACCTCAACCTCGTCTTGACGACCCCCAACGTCGTCTACCGGATCGCCCTGCGCGACGGCAACGTCATCGAGATCGACAACCCGGCCAAGTATCCGGACCCGGTGCGTATCCGGGAGGCCGATGAGCCCTACGTGCGCGTCTTCATGATCGCGCCGACCTGGGCCATCGAGCCGGTCTGCGAGCTGACGAAGAGCCGGCGCGGGACGTTCGTCGCCAGCGATTATCTCGTCGAAGACCGCGTCAAGATCGTCTACCGGATGCCGCTGTCCGAGATCATCGTCGACTTTTACGATAAAATAAAATCGGCGACCAAGGGGTACGGGTCGCTCGACTACGAGTTCGACGGTTACGAACCGACCGAGCTCGTCAAGCTGGACGTCCTGTTGAACGGCAAGGTCTGTGACGCCTTCTCGTGCCTCATCCACAAGGGCAAGGCTCAGACGAAGGGCAGGGCCCTGACGCAGAAGCTCAAAGAGCTCATCCCCCGCCAGCTCTATCTCATCACGGTCCAGGCCGCGGTCGGCGGCAACATCCTCGCCTCGGTGAAGATCCGGCCGGTGGGCAAGAACGTGACGGCCAAGTGTTACGGCGGCGACATCACGCGCAAGCGCAAGCTCTGGGAAAAACAAAAAGAAGGCAAGAAACGCCTCAAGCAGATCGGCAACGTGGAGATCCCGCAGGAAGCCTTCCTGGCGGCATTGAAAATCTGACCCTTCGACTCAAGCCCCGGCGAGGGCCGGGGTCGCTTCAGGATTTCGCCCGAAGGGCAAAAAGGCGAAGCTCAACATGATCAGGATCTGGCGCGACCTCGATCCTAAAAAGAAGGCGTGGCTCAAGGAGATGGGAGAGACCATCGCCTGGGCCCTGATCCTGGCCCTGCTCATCCGTTCGTTCATCATCCAGCCCTTCAAGATCCCGACGGGCTCGATGGAGCCGACCCTGCGGCCGGGCGACCGAATCCTCGTCCTGCGCTACGTCTACGGCCTGAGGGTCCCCTTCACGACCAAGCGCTTTTTCAAGTGGCACAACCCCGAGGTCGGAGATATCATCGTCTTCAATTACCCTGAGGAGCCCAGGCGGGACTTCATCAAGCGGTGCGTGGCCCTGCCGGGCGACTCGGTCGAGATCCGAAACGGCCGGGTGGTCCGCAACGGCGACACCCTGCAGGAAGAACCCTTTCTTCGCCTCTTTTACTACAACAAGGGGCCTTATGGCCAGGAAGAGGGAGAGCTGATGGTCCCCGACGAGCGGTACTTCGCCCTCGGCGACAACAGCGCCTCCTCCAAAGACTCCCGTTACTGGGGATTTCTGGAAGACAAGTATCTTATCGGCAAGGCGGTCCTGATCTACTGGCCGTTGAACCGGATCAGGATCCTCGAATAGAATTAAAAATGAACAATGAAATTCAAAATTGTTCATTGTTAATCCTTAATCGTTAATTGATTTCCTATGACTTTCGCCAATAAGGTCACCCTCTTTCGCATCGTCAGCATCCCTTTTTTCATCGCCGCCCTCGCGTTCTATACGCCCGAGCGGGCCTTCCTGAAATGGGTGGCGCTGGGCATCTTCCTTTTGGCCGTCGTCTCGGATGGCATCGACGGCTACATCGCACGCTCCCACCGCCAGAAGACGCCGGCCGGCGCCATCCTGGATCCGGTGGCGGACAAGGCGCTCCTCATCACGGCGTTTCTTCTCCTCTATCGCGTCTCCAAGGCCCACCTGGCCGTGACCCTGCCTTTGTGGGTCGTCATCCTCGTCGTCAGCCGCGACGTGATGATCCTCATCGGCGGGGCGCTGATCCTCATGGTGAATAAATCACGGCAGATCGCGCCCACATTTTGGGGAAAGGCGACCACCTCCCTTCAGATGGCAACGGTGGCCGGCATCCTCCTCGAGATACCCGCCGTGCGTTTCGTCTGGTGGGCGGCGTGTCTCCTGACGGCCATATCGGGCGCTGACTACGCGCGGCGCGGCATCCATGCGCTCAACGAGACCCAACTGCCGGCAAAGACATGTTAAGCATCTTTCTGGGGCTGATCGTCAGTTATCTTTTGGGAAGCATCCCGACGGCCTTTCTCCTGGGCAGGATCCTCAGGAAGATAGATATCCGCCAACACGGCTCGGGGAACGTCGGCGCCACCAACGCCTTCCGCGTCCTGGGCAAGAAGATCGGCACAACGGTCCTGTTGACCGATATCGTCAAGGGCTTCGCCGCCGTGGGGCTCGCCAAAAACCTCTTCTATGAAACGGTCCCGGAGATCGGCCTTAATACCTACCTGTGCTGCACAGCCCTCACCGTCGTGGCAGGCCACAACTGGACGGTCTTCCTCGGCTTCAAGGGGGGTAAGGGCATGGCCACGAGCCTGGGGGCGCTCCTGGCCTTTGCCGTGTTGATCCAGGGGTTTGCCGGCACCTTATTGTCCATGCTGGCCTTCTGGTGCGTCGTCTTTCTCGTCTCCGGATACGTTTCGCTGGCCTCTGTCGCGTCGGCGATCCTTCTTGCCCCCACGGCGATCTTTTTCCATGTCCCTGACGAGGTCGTCGTCTTTCTCGGCATCTTAAGCATTCTCGCGCTTTTTAGACATAAGTCTAATATTATCAGGTTGATACAGAAAAGTGAAAACCGCTTCAACACCCACCGGTTCTTCAAAAAGACCCCATAGAAAACGCTTTCCGTAAGTCCTTGCAATACCATTGTTTTCGACCACCCGCGTGTTATATTATAGCTGAGCGTGGTGTAAGCATTGAGATAACCACTTAAACGGCGCCGGGTTGCCTCAAAAGACCAGAGTAGAATCTGAAACAATGCTGGGGAACCCGGCCTTATTGTTTATATCTAGGTAAGCGGACGCTATGAACAAGGGCACGACGATGCGCGACATGGTATTCAAAAACCTCACGTCACCAGACAAGAAGAAGAGGATCTTGTGGGCCTCGGAGACCATCACCGAGAACGGCCTCCTGACCAAGATCCATAAGTACCTTATTTATATCGTCAAGGAGGTTGACAAGAAGGACGTCCGGCACAGCCGGCGTCCCGCGATCCACGTCCTGCGGTGCCGCGACACCCAGGAGAAGACGGAAAAGTTTCACATCCGGATGAAGGGAGGGGTCTACTGCATCACGAAGCAGAAGTGTTTCTTCATCAACTTCTGCCACACGCTGAAGATCGACCTCTGCCAGGATCCACACCTCTCGCATCTGTAAATAGGTCGACCCGCCACGGTTGATTGGGGGAACCAAATAAATAGAACGGACACCATTGAATAAATGGTGTCCGTTCTATTTATTGACACTTTCCCGAATAGCTTGGAAACTGATTCCAAGCTAAACGGGAAAGTGTATTGCTTGGCCGCTTTTCCTGCCCTCTCGACACGACCCTGCCAAAGGTGTACAATATTTCGTATGGCGATCACGTGCCCCGTGTGCCACCGGCCCATCCAAGACGAGGATGCGCTCTTATGCCTGTACTGCGGCTCGTCCCTGCGCCGGCCGGCCGGTTTCATGGGGAACCTCAAATACCGGCCGGCTCCCCTGATCCTTGCGGCGATCGTCTTATTGATGATCCTTTCTTTTGTTCTTCTCGTCTTATAATGTTGCGAAGGCTCCTATTCGCCCTTTTTTCCTTCTGCATCATGAACAACGGTCTTCAGCCGGACAAGGCCTTCGGCGCCGCGGATGAGCGGGCTATAGAACGTAAGCGCATGGTCGATACGCAGATCGCGGCCAGGGGCGTGACGGACGGCCGCGTCCTCGATGCCCTGAACCGCGTCCCGCGCCACGCGTTCGTCCCCGACTATCTCAGCCGCGAGGCGTATACCGATAGACCCCTGCCGATCGGCCACGACCAGACCATCTCCCAACCCTACATCGTCGCCTTGATGACGGAGGCGGCCCGGATCCAGCCGCAAGACAAGATCCTGGAAATCGGCACCGGCTCCGGCTATCAGGCCGCGGTCTTGTCTTTGTTGGCGCGCGCGGTCTTCTCCATCGAGATCATCGCACAGCTCGCCGAAGGCGCCGCCGCCCGACTCAAAAAAATGGGCTATGACAACGTCACGGTCAAGTGCGGGGACGGTTACAAGGGCTGGCCCGAAGAGGCCCCCTTTGACGCCATCGTCGTCACGGCCGCGCCGCCGAGCCTACCGAAAGAACTCATCCGCCAGCTCAAACCCGGCGGCCGCCTCGTCGTGCCGGTCGGGACGCTCTTCCAGGATCTCGTGCTCCTCACCAAGGAGACCGACGGCACCACGCACCAGGAGTGCCTCATCCCCGTGCGCTTCGTCCCTATGGTCCGCGAGTCTGATTAAAAACACTTGACTTTTGCCGCTCCTTGTTATAAAAAGTAAGTCACACCGCAAAAGATAGAGGAGGAGGCATGCTCGCCCTGATCTTGATGATGTTCGGTATTCTTTTCCGCATCATTCCCCACGCGCCGAATTTTACGCCGACGGTGGCCATCGCCCTTTTTGGCGCGGCCTTTCTGCCGAACAGGCGCCTGGCCGTCATCATGCCGCTGGCCCTCATCATAATCAGCGACCTCTTCATCGGCCTGCACGATATCGTCATCTTCACGTGGGGGAGCGTGGTCCTGGCGAGCCTCATCGGCCTGGGCCTCTCTAAGGGCCGCAAGACGACCACCGTCCTCTTCGGTTCCCTGGCATCCTCCGTGGTCTTTTATCTCGTGACGAACTTCGGGGTATGGCTGGCCGGCTGGTACCCGCCCACGCCCCAGGGGCTCCTTCAGTGCTACGTCGCGGGGATCCCGTTCTTCAGGAACTTTCTTGCAGGCACGCTGATCTATTCAGCGGCCTTCTTTGTTACGTACGCGCTTGCCGCCAAGGCGGTCCGCCGCACGGCGTTCGCCAAGGCGCTTTTGACAAATTAATCGTATTCTCTGTGGGAAAAGGGAAGTGCCGTGATCCCCGGGTAACAAGGGGAGACTCGGCCGCGGTCCCGCCGCTGTGAACCTGCCCTCGCGTCCAACGCGCGAGGTCCAAACGTCAGGACATGGTGACCACTGTCTGAGCGTCGCATCACGACGCCGGATGGGAAGGTCGTCCGTGACGTGCGGGTGAGCCAGAAAACCTGCCTGCAGTTTAAGACCTGATTTTGGCTTCGAGGAAAGCCGGGGGTGACTTGTCGTTCTGTCGCTACCCCTGACTTCAAGATGAAGTCAGGGGTTTTTTATTGACACACCCTTTCATGAACAGGAGGCAGCCATGTCAAAAAAAACGAAGTTCCGGGCTTTTCTGATCTTAACCGTCGCTCTCGCAACGCCCCTGCCCGCGTCCGGGCACGCGGCGCCGGTAATCCCTATCGAACGTATCGTCGTCACTTCTTCCCGCACGGATGAGGCGGTCCACCGCACACCGCGCTTCACCACCATCCTGGACGCCCAAGACATCGCCGCCACCAATGCGCGCACCATCACGGACCTCCTGCGCACCGTCCCCGGGGTCTCGGTCCGCGACTACACCGGCACCGGAAAATCCGTCAATGTGGACATGGCCGGATTCAGCGAGACCGCGCCCAGCAACGTTCTCGTGCTCATCGACGGCCGGCGCGTCAACGCCATCGACCTGTCCAATACGGACTGGAGCCAGATATCGCTCTCCCAGGTGGAACGCATCGAGATCATGCATGGTGCGGGCTCCGTCCTCTACGGCGACAACGCCGTCGCCGGCGTCATCAACATCATCACAAAAAAGGGCAGGGGGGAGCCCGGCGTGACTCTCGAGACAAAGGGGGGCAGCTTCGATACCTGGGGCCTGACGCTGGAGACCGGCGGACAGATCGGCCCTGCATCCTTCCGCCTGACGGCCGAGACCTTCGATACGGCCGGCTACCGGACGAACTCCGGCCTGGAACGCCAGGACTTCGGGCTGGAGGCCGGTTACGATATCAACGACGCCTGGCATCTCGACGTGACCGCCGGCCACCACCAGGATGAATACGGCCTGCCCGGTGCCCTTAGTGAAGGCAACCTCATCACCCTCGGACGCCGCGCCGCGAAATACCCCAACGACCACGCCGAGACGCTGGACTCATTCTTCGACCTGGGGGTCCGGGCTGACGGTAATGAAAAGGGCGTACTCGAGATCCACGCGTCCGTGCGCCAGCGCAGCGTGGACGCGGTCTATACGTCATCGACGTGGCGTAACGAGAACCACATCATCACTTCAGGCTTCTCCCCCAAATACACCCATAAGGGAGAGATCGGCGCGCACCCCAACACGCTGGTCCTTGGCTGCGACGTGTACCACACGGAAGACGACATCCTTGACGGCGCCTTTACCGGCGCCAACGACCGGCTGGAGATCACCAAGACATCCTGGGGTCTGTACGCCCTCGACCAGTTCGGCCTGACCGACCGGCTGTCCCTGAAGGCCGGTCTCCGGCGGGAAGCCGCCACTTACCGCTTCCGGCAGATCACCCAGGTCCAAAGCAAGGCCAAATCGGATCTGGTGGACGAGGTCTTCCAGGCAGGACTGGTGTATACCTTCGGGCCCGTATCGAGCGTGTATCTGGACTTTGCGCAGAGCTTCCGCCACCCCCTGGTCGATGAGTTCTTCACCTCCAATACCTGGGGGTTCGGAGGTCTCAATACGGCCCTGAGCACACAGAGTGGGCGCGATCTGGAGACCGGAGTCCGCCATGATTTTTCAGACAAGCTGTCGGGCCAGGTCAGCTACTTCCAGCACGACATTAAAAATGAGATCTACTACTATCCCTACGATCCCTACGATCCGCTGAGCGGCAAGAACACGAATTACGACAAGACGCGCCATCAGGGCGGCATCTGCGAGTTGCGCTGGAGCATTAACGACCGGCTCTCGGCCCAGGCCGACTACACCTACACGCTCGCCCGCTTCGGCGAAGGCGCGTATGAAGACAAGAAGTTGCCCATGGTCCCGGAACACCAGAGCTGCCTGCGGATCGATTGGCAGGCGACGGAAGCGCTGTATCTAAACCTGCTCGTGACCTATGTCGGTGAGGTGTACCTGATCAGCGACCTGAACAACGATTACGCGCGCATGAACGATTACGCAACGTGTGACATAAAAGCCCGATACTACTGGAAGGACATCGAGTTCTTCTTCGGCGTCAACAATGTCTTCGACGCCGAATACTCGGAATACGGCGTGATCTCGACCTTCTGGAGCACCCGCAACTTCTACCCGGCGCCGGGCCGCAACGTCATCGCGGGCTGCCGCCTCAAGTTCTGAGTTCCCGGCACGGCCGGATCGCGACTCTTACCGCGACCCGGTCGTGCCGTGGTATAATATCTTTATGTCCATGAGGTATCCGTTCGTCGTCTTCTTAAGCTGGTCGGTCGTCATCCACGCCGGCCTCCTGGGCCTGGCGCCGCGGCCCATCGTCAAGCCGGCAGAACCCCAGCGCACGATCGAGGTCGCCTACGAGGGACACGTCGGGCTTCTCAACGAACCGGTGCCGCCGCAAGACGTCGTGCCGCCGCCCCCGCCCCGGGAAAATCCCCTGGAAGCGAACGCCCGCGCCCTCACGGACTTCATCAAAAAGGACATCTTGGGGATCGTCGACAACAAGAGACCCGAGCGCCCCTTTGCCGAAAAGGAAAAACTCAAGAAGTCCGTCTCCATGCCCTCGATACCCGGCGAGATGCTCAAGACGCCGGAGTACCGCAGCTACTATTCGCTGGTGCGCGAGAAGATCCGTAAGTACGCCTACTTCTACTACCGCAAGCTGGAGGAAGGGGAGGTCTACCTCGCGTTCAGCCTGACGCCGGACGGCACCCTCGTGAACCTGGTCATCGATGACGCGCGATCGACCGACAGCGCCTACCTCAAGGAGACGGCGCGCAAGAGCGTGGAGCAGGCCGCGCCCTACCCGCCCTTCCCCCAGAAGCTCAAGGAGCACGCGGAGCTCGCCTTCAACGTCATCATCGACTTCGAGCTGAAATAATGAGGCGTGTCCAGGCCGGAGGGGTCTGTCTTGTCAGACAATCAGA
>CAZUQR010000011.1:0-57225 GCA_964622605.1 uncultured Planctomycetia bacterium | reverse complement strand
TATAGAAGATACTTAAGGAGGAAATCATAATGAGTAAACGTTTGGTGCTTGTATTTTGCGCCTTATTTGTGATGGCGGCCTGTGTGCCGGCCTTCGCAGCGGTGCAGAATATAAAGGTGAGCGGCGATATCCTCACTCGCGCCATCATGCGTAACGACTTTGACCTGACGAAGGGCAGCGGCATGGCCTTTGAAGACGAGATCAGCGTCTTCAATTCGGTCGTCCGGTTACGCGTGGATGCGGATCTGACGGACAACGTTTCGACGGTCGTCCGCCTGATCAACGAGCGCAATTGGGGCGAAGACGATGCCGCGACAGACAGCGACATCGACCTTGATCTTGCTTATATCACACTCAAGGAGTTCTTGTATTCCCCGTTGACCGTCATGATCGGTCGTCAGGAGCTGCACTTCGGCAACGACATGGTCATGGGCGACGGCGTCGGTCTCGATCCTAATGGCAGTATCGTGAATTCCGGCGCCATCGGGACGAACCAGACCACGAGCTACACCGAAGCGACCGGACTCGTTGACGCAGGAGGAGCCTTCTTCGTCAACGGCGACCTGGCGTATCGCAAGGCCTTTGATGCGATCCGCGCCACGTTGGACTACGATCCGTTGGTCATTGATATCGTCTACGCGAAGATCGACGAGAACCTGTATACCGGCAACGAGAGTTTTGATGATCTCGATCTGTACGGGATCAATGCCGGCTATCAGTTCGATGACAAGTGGAAGACGGCGGCCGAGGCGTACCTGTGGGCGAAGATCGCCGGCAGCGACGTCGTTGGCGATACGAGCAGCAAGCCCGACAAGACCTACACGCTCGGTGCCCGGGTCAGCACGAACCCGACCGAGAAGCTCAACATCCAGCAAGAGCTGGCGGGCCAGTTCGGTAAAAAAGAAATCGCGGGGCGCCTGCGCGACAGAAGGGCCCTGGCTTCCCAGACCATGATCACCTACGTGCCGGGCTGGAAGCACGATCCCGTTATCGGGATGGTGTATTCCTATTTCTCCGGCGATGCGAACGTGGGCAATACGGACGTCGGCAAGGATTACCATGCCTGGGATCCGATGTTCGAGAACCAGACGGCCGGCCGCATCATCAATGCGCTCTTCCCCCAGTGGAACGCGCATAACGTAGACCTGATGCTGACGCTGAAACCCGACTTCCTGGAAGACGTCACCTTCAGAGTCGACTGGATCTACCAGGCCATGTCCAAGGCCATGGCAGCGGACTCGGCGCTGGCGAACGACTACAATGCCACCGTCGATTACGCGGCCAACAAGAAAGAACTCGGCCAGGAAATCGACGTGACGTTGATGTACGACTACACGGAGGATGTCCAGTTCGGTCTGTGCGTCGACTGGTTCCTTCCGGGTCGTGCGTTGACGGCGATCAACAACCAGAAAGAAGTGGCTAACGAAGTCATCGCCTCCTGCAGGGTGGAGTTCTAAGGCGGCGAGGTCTAGGCAGCACGGATACACAAAACCCCGGGGCACATCGCCCCGGGGTTTTCATTTTATGGGGGATCGCACCTTAATCATTTCTTCTTGCTTTTGCGTTTGAACGTGTTAAGATAACCGCTAAGAAAGGAAGAAGTCTTTGTTGAGTGCTGCTGGATTTTTAGGTCATCGGTAACTCATCATCTTGACAAGACTTAGCAAGATGATAGAATGAAAAAAGAAGTATCGGAGCACCTGGCGCGCGTTTTCTTTGAGACCAAGAGTGTCCTCAAGAGACCCAAGAGCAAGGAATACAGCTTTATTTTATTCCTGTTCGTAAGTCTCGGGCTGGTGCTGGGTTTGATATATGGGGTAAACCTTCTGGGACACAGGGGACAGCGTAACGTGCTGGAGGTCACCCAGAGCCTTGGCGTGGAGCGCCACGGCGGGCCCTACCGCCTGAAGTTTGATTTTCACGACAACCCCTCAGAGATCGAAGCCTTGCATATCGAGTTGGCCAACCTGGATCTAAAGGACTTTACCCGCGTCCGCTTCTCGTCTCGGTTGCGTGGCGACGCCCGAGACCTGGGTTCATTGAAGATCGTCCTGGAAAGTGCCCGCCGTGAATCCTACGCCGTCTACACGCCGGGCGTCGCGTCCTTCTGGCGCCGCCTGGAGATCCCCTTGGAAGAGTTTAAGAGTATCCACGATTGGTCTTGCGTGTCGCGTCTCTCTTTTATCCTGGAACCGTGGAACGTGAAGGCGCGCTCAGGCGAGCTCTTGATAGATAGCATTGAATTTTCCCGCAATTAACCCTTTAACACAAGGAGACGGGTCAAAATGGAGATCATCGCCATAACGAACCAGAAGGGCGGATGCGGTAAGACGACCACTGCGACCAATCTCGCGGCTGCCTTGGCGCTCAACGGCAAAAAGACGCTTTTGATCGACCTGGACCCGCAGGCCCACGCGTCGCTGGGGCTGGGCGTGGACAGGGAGGTCGGCATCTACGACTGTCTTTCTTCCATCAGCAAGAACAGGTGCGGCCTCAAGGACATCATCGTCAATCTTTCGGCGGACTTCGACCTGGCGCCATCGAACATCATGCTCAGTACCCTCGACCAGGAACTCTCTGAGGAGATCGGCCGGGAGTCCCGTCTGTGGGACGTCCTGAAGGCGATCGAGGGCGCTTACGACATCTGCCTGATCGATTGCCCGCCGAACCTCGGGCTCCTGACGGTCAACGCCATCCGGGCGGCCGAGCGCATGATCATTCCCGTCGAGGCCTCGCGCTTTGCCGTGGACGGCGTCAACCGGCTGCTTGATATCGTGGACCTCGTCCGGGACCGCCTCAACCACACGGTGGAGTTCCGGGTGCTGGTGAACAACTTCGATTCGCGCCTGCGCCACTCCTTCAACATCCTCAACAAGATCAAGACGACCTTCGGTGAGCGGGTCTTCAACACGATCGTCCACATCAACGTCAAGGTCAAGGAGGCCCAGTCCATGGGCCAGACGATCTTCCAGTTCGACAAGTACAGCCGGGCCGCCAAGGACTATTACAGCCTCTCGCGCGAGATCATCTCAGGCCAAGAGCCGGTCATGGAGAAGATCACGCGGGCCATGGATAAGGTCGTGCGCAAGAAGGCAAGAGAGTTCATGACCGTCAAGATGGAGCTGCGCCGGGACGACGTCTCGAACGTCTTTGTCGTCGGAGATTTCAACAACTGGCAGGCCGACGATGCGTCGCGCATGAGCAAGGTCAACGGTGTGTGGAAGCGTCGCCTGAAGCTCAAGCCCGGCACCTACCGCTACCGCCTGGTCGTGGACGGCATCTGGCAGGAAGACCCGACGAATCCCGAGACCTGGGAAAACCCGTTCGGCGAACGCGACTCCGTCTTGAACGTCAAGGCATGACGCGACGGGACCCCGAAGACATCCTCAGGTTTTTTCAGGCGCGCCGCAGCATCCGCGCCTTCAGCGATAAGGCGGTCAGCGACGAAGATATCACGCTGATCGTCCACGCCGCATCCCTTGCCCCCACTGCCCGCAACATCCAACCCTGGGAATTCGTTATTGTCCGCGACAAGAGCCGCTTGAAGGCGCTCACCGGGATGGTCTCGCCCAACGGGGCCCTTTTAGGCGGGGCGGCGGCAGGGATCGTCGTCTTTTGCCGAGAGACAAAATACTACCTTGAAGACGGTTCGGCGGCGATCACCCAGGCCCTCCTGGCCGCATCGGCCCTCGGCCTGGGGGCGTGTTGGATCGCCGGCGACAAGAAGGATTATGCCGGCCAGGTGCGTGCCTTTTGTAAGGGGAAGGAGGAAGACAAGCTTATCGGCCTCATCGCGTTGGGATACCCGGCCGAGACGCCCTCATTACAGAAGCGCGATGTCAAAGACATGATCCACAAGGAGACCTTTTGAACATGTCTGAGCTCAGCGTTGCGTACAAAGGAGGGATGTCTTTTGAGACCCAGGCCCGCCAACACAAGACGAGATGCGATTTGCCTCAGGAAAAGGGCGGCGGGGATACCGGCATGACCCCTACCGAGGCCTTTATGGGAAGCCTGGGTGCCTGCGTGGGCCTTTATGTGGCCAGGTATTGCCAAAACGCCCGCTTGGACGCGCGCGATATGACCCTACGGGTCTCCTGGCAGGTGGCGGAGGACAAAAAGAGATACGGGAAGATCGAGATCGCCTTAACGTTACCCCACGCGGAGCCGGGCAAGCGTGAACCGGCGCTCCTCGAAGTCGCCAGGCATTGTTTCCTTCACAGGACCATAGAGGGCCACCCTGACATCCGGATAATTTTGAATAAAGGCTGAACCTTGTGGAAGAGGCTGCTGCAGCTTTTCAAGCGAAGCATCAAGAAGCGGGCCGCCCATCGGTCCGCCCGGAGGTCCGTTCGACGGTCCGCCCGCCGGGGAAAGCCCTCTTCCGGTAAGCGACCTCGACGGGGACGCACGCCCGTACGCCGAGGAAGGCGAAGGTCCCCGCGTCGCCGCACCGCCAAGAGGACCAGGCGTATTCACAAGAGGAGGATCCGCGCCCCCCGCAAGCGCACCCATCAGAGGAGGACCCGCGCCCCCCGCAAGCGCACCCATCAGAGGAGGACCCGCGCCCCCCGCAAGCGCACCCCTACCGGAAGCTCCCGCAGGAAGACACCCGCCAGGAAGAGACGCGCCTCGAAGAGAAGGACCGTGTCCGCGAAGAAAAGGGCCTGGTCCGGGGCCAAGAAGGCGACGTCCAAAAAGGTCCTGCGTCCCGTTGCCGAGATCACGCATTATTTTCCGAGGGTGCGCGCCGCCGTCCTGAAGTTGAACCGGCCCTTGAGCATCGGCGATCCGGTCTGGATAAAGGGAAACACCACGGATTTTCGTCAGACCGTCGGGTCGCTGCAGATCGACCGTGTGCCCATCACCACGGCCCGGCCAGGCCAGGATGCGGCCCTGGAGGTGATGCGGGACGTGCGCCCGGCAGATAAGGTCTTTAGCATGAAGGGGGCAATAGGATGAACAAGATCTTCGTGCGCACGGCGCAGGAACACGACCTCGAGACGCTGACAAGACACCTTATCGTCGTCGGAGAATTGATGGGTGAGTGCTTTGCCTGCCGTCACGTGGGGATCGATTACGGCCGCGAAAAGTACTGCCCCGCGTGCCGCACGGACTTCCGCTACATCGCTTCGCGCAGGAAGGCCTCCGACAACAAAGGGGCGCTTTTGGCGCGCCTGGCGCAAAAAAGGCCGGACCTGACATACGTCGAATACCAGGACATCAAGGACGTGACCGACCGCCGGAAGGCACGCGACATCTTCAAGACCTGATGCCGGATCCCATGCCCAGACTTTTATGCATGCTGATGTGTTGTGTTATGTGTTGCTGCGGGTATGACCCTTCGGCCCATGCTCAAGGTGTCGGGGACAAGCAGGCCTTTGAGACCGGGGAGGTCATCTGCTTCGGTGTCTACAGCAACGGCATCCTCAAAGTGGGGTCCGGCCGCCTGGAGCTCAAAGGCCCGGTCATTGGGGAAAAGGAGACCTTTCGGCACGTCGATTTCAAGGTCACCAGTTTCTCCGTCAACGACCACGAGATGATCCTGGGCAAGGAGGACTTTACCTCGCCCGTGCGCGTCATCCGAGATATCCGTGTCTTCGGCCGCGACGAGGATATCGTCGAGCGCTATAGCGCGGAGGGCCGGCGTGTCGTGATCGAAAAGAAGGTGGAGGGCCGGCAGGCCGTTGAGACCATCATCGAGTCAGAGCGTCCCCTGGACAACGTGCTCTTGCTGATCTACCGCTTACGCCGGGACCCGGCCCTTTCGGTCGGCCGGGAGTTCACCATCCATCTGCCGACCACCGTTTTTAAGCTCGTCGTCAAAGAGAAAAAGCCCATCCGCGTGCCCTTGGGGCGCTTCGACGCCTTTTATATCGAAAGCATACCGAAGAAGTACCGCATCTGGCTCTCCGCTGATTCCAGGCGCCTGCCCTTGAGGATCCAGGGTCTTGTGGCCGGTGGGATGGCCTATCTGGCCGCCGTCAGCGTAGAACCGCCCCTATCCGGGTAATCCCGCCTGATTTTTCATATCTTCTTGTCGAACATAGGGTATTGTGCTAAAATAAATGCTTATGTCTAGGTCTATCCGAGCCCTCGTGCTCTATATCACGGAGTCTTCAGGGCACTACCATGCGGCCCGCTCGATTGCGCGCAGTATCGCGTCCGTTGCCCCGGGGAGCGTCGTCGCGTGCGTGAATGCCTTCCGCTTCGTCTTTCCGGTCTCCGAGCGGATCATCCATAAACTCTATATGACCATCATCAAGCGTTCGCCCGGTATCTGGGAGAGGCTTTATGACAACCCGCGGGTCGTATCGCGCACCAACCGCATCAGGCAGGCGATCCATCGGTTGGGCATGCGACGCATCGGCAGGTTGATCGAACAGAACCGGCCCGAGGTCGTCGTCTGCACGCAGGCCTTTCCGTGCGGCCTAGTCGCCGAGTACAAGAGGCGCACGCACAGGCCCTTGACCCTCATCGCCGTCCTGACGGACTTCGTGCCGCACTCCTTTTGGGTCTATGACGAGGTCGATTATTTCTTCGCGTCCTGCGAGGAGGCGCGGGAGAAGCTGCGCGCGGACGGTGTCCCCAGGGACAAGATCTTCGTGTCGGGGATCCCCATCGATACGTCCTTTTCCTACCGTAAGCCCGTCAAGGAGGTCCTGGAGCGTTTTGGGCTCGCCTCGGGGCTGCCCATCGTAATGATCATGGGCGGTGGACACGGCCTGGGGCCGATCCGGGGCGTGATCAAGAAACTGGATGAAAGCCCGGTCCGGCTGCAGATCGTCCTCGTCTGCGGCATCAACAAGGGACTCTTTCGCTGGGCGCGTGCCCGGCGTTTCCGCCATAAGGTGGCGGTCTTCGAATACGTGGACCGTATCGACGAGCTGATGTCCGTCGCGTCCGTCCTCGTGACCAAACCCGGGGGCATCACCACGGCCGAGGCCCTGGCGATGATGCTGCCGATGGTGATCATGAGCCCGATCCCGGGCCAGGAGACGCGCAACACGCAGCTGCTCGTCAAGCACGAGGCCGCGGTGCGCGCCGAAGGGCCCCAGGAAGTCCTTGCGGCCATCATGGATATCCTCTTGATGCACAAGCGGCGTCACGGGATCTTCTCTTTCTGGTTCGGCATGAACCGGCTGGCCAGGCCCCATGCGGCGACGGACATCGCCAAGCTCTGTGTCAGGTGCGCGCCGTGTTAGCCTTCTTCCTGTACAAGCTGGCGTACTTGCTGTCGACGCGGCTGCCCGTTCGTTTTGGGACATGGTTCGCGGTGGGGTGCTCGCTCCTCAAATTCCGCATCTCGCCGCGCGACCGCAAGGCCGTGCTGGGAAATCTCCGGCGTATCCTGCCGGAGGCGACCGATGAGGAGATCCACGAGAAGGCCAGGGAGGTCTTTGTCAACTTCGGCAAGTATCTCTACGAGTTCTTCCGCTTGAAATACCTTACCCTGGAGATGCTGGGCAGGCGCGTCATCGTCAAGGGACAAGAGCACCTCGATGAGGCGCTGACCAAGGGCAAGGGCGTCATTATCGTCACGGCGCACATTGGCAACTGGGAACTCGGCGGGGTCTTCATGTCCCTGTTGGGCTATCCGATGGTGGCCGTCGCGCTTCCCCACCGCGACCGCAGGATCAATAATATGTTCAACAGGCAGCGTCAACGTATCGGCGTCAAGGTCGTGCCGTCGCAGGGTGTGGCCGTGCGGCACATCTATGCGTGCCTGAAGGGCAACGCCATCGTCGCCCTCGTCGGCGACAGGGACTTCGCGGGCACGGGTGTGCGCATGCCCTTCTTGGGGGCCGAAAAGATGATCCCGCGCGGCCCGGCGGTCCTGACCCTGCGCACCGGCGCGCCCATCGTCATGTGCTTCGTCCTGCGGGAGCCCGGCGACAAGATCGTGATAGAATTCAGCAAGTTGCCGGAAACGCCCAGAGAAGAAAAGAGCATCACGGCCGCCTTTGTCCGGGAGATCGAACAGAAGGTCCGTCAGTACCCCACGCAGTGGCTGATGTTCCGCGAGTTCTGGAAAGAATGAAGACTGTCTGCGTCATCCCATCGTACAACGAAGAAAAGACCATCGGCTGGCTCGTGCAATCCGTCAGGGACCTGGGCCATGACGTCCTCGTCGTCGATGACGGCTCACAGGACCGGACCGCGCCGTGGGCCCGCGAGGCCGGGGCCCAGGTTCTCGTCAACCCGCAGAATCTGGGCAAGGGCGCCGCCCTGCGCAACGCCTTTGGTTTCATCAAAGACAGGGACTACGATAGGGTGGTGGTGATGGACGGCGACGGACAGCATCTGCCTCAGGACATCCATCGCCTGATCGAAGGCATGCGCCGGACCGGGGCCGATATCGTCGTTGGCAACAGGATGGGGCGCGCCATGGGGATGCCTCTCATCCGATGGCTGACCAACGCGACCATGTCGGCATTCCTCTCTTTCAAATGCCGTCAGCCCCTGCCGGACACCCAGTGCGGCTTCCGCCTTATGCGCATGGGCGCCTTGCGACGTCTGGAGCTTAAGACGGACAACTTCGAGATCGAGTCCGAGGTGCTCCTGGAGGCCGCCCGCAAAGGCTTCAAGATCCGCTCGGTTGCCATCACCACGGTCTACGACGGCCAGTACAGCGCCATCCACCCGTGGCGCGATACATTCAGGTTTTTGCGTTTTATCTTTGCCAAGCGATGAAGGCCCTCTTGCGAAAAATTTCCAGCGACTCCCTGATCAGGCATAGCGGCCTGATGTTCGGCTCGAGCCTCGCCCAGAACGCGCTGAACTTCGTCTATTGGCTCGCGATGGTGCGCCTGCTCGCCCCGGTTTCCTATGGCATCTTGAACGCCCTTGTGGCGTGCGTGAGTTTCTTTGCGACCAACGGGAGCGTCTTGCAGACGGTCACGACGCGCTTCATATCACTCCACACCGCCCGGGACGACCGGGAAGCGGCCCGGACGTTCCTCGCCCATATGGGCCGGCTCGTCGGCGTGGTGGCGCTCGCGCTGGCCGTCTTCTTCCTGGCCTTCGGACGTTTTGTCGCGGTCTTTTTACAGCTGCACGACGTTTCCTACGTGGCGTTGATGGCGGTCGGCATCTTCTTCAGTCTGACGCTGGCCTTGACGATGGGGTCCCTGCAAGGGCTGCAGCGTTTCCCGCTCATAGCGGTCAACGGCATCATCATGAGCGGCGCCAAGCTGGGCGTCGGTGTCTTGCTGGTGCTCTGGGGGTGGAAGGCGCACGGGGCCTTCCTTGGGTTCGTCGTCGCGCTCGGCGTCAGCTTCCTCTTTTGTTACCGCGTGCTGCCGTCATGGCTGCGCTCAGGCATCTGGCTTAGGACGCGCCACCGCCCCATGGCCTGGCGCGGCGTCCTGCCGTACTTCGGGCCCGTTTTTTTATCGACGCTTTCGTTTTATCTCTTTACGAACGCGGACATTATCCTGGTCAAACACTTTTTTTCTCCTCTCGAGGCGGGGCATTATGCGGTGGGTCAGATCGTCGGCAAGATCGCGCTCTTCTTCCCGTCGGCGGTGGGCCTCGTGATGTTTCCCAAGGTCGTGGACGCCCACGCCCGCGCCGAGGACGTGCGCTCGCTTCTCGCCAAGAGCCTGCTGATCGTGGGCGCGCTCACCTGCCCTCTCGTCCTGGTCTCTTTTCTGTGGCCTTCCTGGATCCTGACCGTGTTGGCGGGAAAGGCCCCTGCCGAGGCCGTGGGCCTGGTCCGGTACTTCGCCTTGAGCATGTCTTGCTTCGCCGTGGTCCAGATCCTTATGCTCTTCCACCTTTCCCGGCATCACAATAATTTTATCTACGTCCTCGCCGGCGCGGCCCTTCTGCAGGTCGCGGGGATCAGCGTCTTTCATCACTCCCTCGTCCAGGTGGTGGGCGTCCTGGTCTTCGTGTCCGTGGCCCTCGTCCTCTGGGGGCTCGTCTTTTCCTTAAAGGAGCGTCCACGTGCGGCCCTTTAAAGAGAAGATATCCATCATCGTGCCGGCCTTTAACGAAGAGGCGATCATCCGTGTGTCCCTGGAAGAGATCGCGGCGACCTTTGACGGCATGGATGTGGAATACGAGGTGGTCTTGATCGACGATGGAAGCCGGGACGGGACCGTCCGGGTGGCCATCGAGGCGGCCCGGCGGCATCCGAACATCAAGGTCAAGCGGAATTTTGAAAACTACGGCAAGGGCCGCGCGCTCAAAAAGGCGTTCCGGTATTGCACGGGCGACCTCATCGTCTTTCTTGATGCGGATCTGGACTTAGAGCCGTCCTTCGTCCCCATCCTGGTGGATATCCTGAAGTGGGAGGCCGTGGACGTGGTCATCGGTTCAAAATTCCACCCCATGTCCCAGATCGAATATTCGTTGCAACGCCGGTTCATCAGTTTTATCTATTATCTTGCGATCAAGGTCTTCTTCCATCTTCGCGTGCGCGACACCCAGACGGGCATCAAGATCTTCAAGCGCGAGGTCCTGGAAGAGGTCTTTCCCCGCATTTTGGTCAAGAAGTTCGCTTTTGACCTGGAGGTGTTGGCGCTGGCCCGGCATTTAGGATTCAAGATCGCCGAGGCGCCGATCGTCCTCAGACAGCGCCGGAGATTCGGCCGCATCGGGCCGCGGGCCCTCTGGCAGACGGGGTGGGACACACTGGCCATTTTTTACAGGTTGCGTCTCTTGCGTTACTACGACAAGATCGTCGTCAAAAAGACAAAGGCCGCAGAAGATCCCGACGTGAGGCAAGAGGCCGCGCCCGCGGCGCGGGCCGGCGCACGAAAAAAAACGTCGCAAGGATCGGGTGTCGCATGAAGGTCTCGGTCCTCATCGCGGTCAAGAGATATAACGAACGCCTGGAGGAGTGTCTGGCGCACTGTCTTCGATTGACCTATGGGGACGTCGAGATCCTGGTCTTGCCCGATGAGGCCTTCGATCATGCCGACGCACGGGTGCGCGTCATCCCGACCGGACCGTGTCTGCCCGCAAAAAAGAGGGATAGAGGCGCCCAACAGGCCCGGGGCGAGATCCTGGCCTTCCTGGATGATGACGCCTATCCGGCCGAAGGCTGGCTTGAATCGGCCCTCGAGATCTTCGAGGGCGACCCTCAGGTCGCCGCGGTCGGCGGTCCGGCGGTCACGCCGCCGGACGAACCGTTCTGGCGAAAGGCCGGCGGCCTCGTTTATGAGTCGCTGGTCCTGAGCGGGATCTACCGATACCGGTATCTTCAGCGCCGCCGGCGGGAGACGGATGATCACCCGTCGTGCAATCTCCTGGTGCGCAAGGATGTTTTTTCTAAGCTAGGGGGATTCGATACGGTCTTCTGGCCCGGAGAGGACACGGTGCTGTGCCTGAAAATTGTCAAGGAGCTCGGTTTGAAGATCGTCTATGATCCCCGGGTCCTGGTGTATCACCACCGCCGGCCCCTCTTTGGGCCGCATCTGCGCCAGATCGCCAACTATGCCACGCACCGGGGTTACTTTGTCAAGCGACATCCCCAGACCTCGCGGCGCTGGCCTTATTTCATGCCGACGTTCTTAACCGTATCCTTCGTGGCATTCTTGCTCGTCTTCCTCGTGTCATTATTCGTGCGGGGACGTCTTTTCCTGCCGGCGTATTTCTTCTTCCTCGCGTTTCTGGGAACCTATGTCCTTGCGGTGTTTCTGGGTTCCCTGCACGGCAGGCGGCCAGCCTTGGTCGCGGTAACGATCCTCGGCATCGTCACGAGCCACCTGACGTACGGTCTTTGTTTTGTGCGGGGGCTCCTGGTGCCCCGTCTCAAGGAGGAGATATAGACCCATGAAGGTCGTCTTGGCGTATCCTCCCATCGAATCGGATAAGGGTGTACCGCTTCTGTCCCAAAACCGCCAGTTCCAATATTTCAGGGAGCCGACGTTCATCTATCCGGTCGTGCCGGCGAGCGCCGCCACGATGCTCAAGGACGCCGGCCACGATGTGCTGTGGCTGGATGCCATCGCCGAGGGGGCAACGATGCCGCAGTTTCTCGAGCGGGTCCGGGCCTTCGCTCCCGATATCGTAGCGATGGAGACCAAGACCCCGGTCGTCAAGCGGCACTGGCGGATCATCGATGATTTGAAAGGGAGGGACGATTCGAGGGAGGCGGCCGGACAAAACAAAAGGCCCAGGGTCGTCTTGTTCGGCGACCATGTGACCGCCTTGCCGCAGGAGTCCTTCGAGTGCTCCCGGGTGGACTTTGTCCTGACAGGCGGCGATTATGATTTTTTGCTGCGTAATCTTTGCGACGTCCTTGGCGAAAAAGAGCCAAGAGGCGCGGGAAAAGAGAAATGGGACGTGCGGCGGCTCGAGCCGGGGATCTGGTACCGAGAAGACACGCAGGTCAAGACAACGGGCCCTTTTCAGCTCAACCATGACCTTGACGGTGCGCCGCTGATAGACCGGGAATTGACGCGCTGGAAGCTCTATGCCTTTAAAAACGGTAACTTCAAGAGGACGCCGGGCGCCTACACGATGGCGGGCAGGGATTGCTGGTGGGCCAAGTGTACCTTTTGTTCCTGGCCGACGCTCTATCCGTCGTTCCGGACGCGCTCTGTCCGCCGCGTGGTGGATGAAATCGAATGCCTGGTCGAGCGTTACGGCGTGCGGGAGATCATGGACGACACGGGGACTTTTCCGGCCGGAGACTGGTTGCTTGAGTTCTGCAATGAGATGATCCGCCGGCAGCTTCCTCGACGCGTGACGATCGACTGCAACATGCGCTTCGGGGCGCTGGACGAAGAAATGTATCGCCGCATGAAGGCCGCCGGCTTCCGGCTGATCCTTTTTGGTCTTGAGTCGGCGAACCAAAAGACGCTGGACCGCATCCACAAGGACCTCAGGGTCGAAGACATCACGGCTTCCTGCCGGGCGGCGCGGCGGGCCGGCCTTTACCCGCACATCACCATCATGTTCGGCTTTCCCTGGGAGACAGAGGAAGACGCGGCAAAGACCCTTGAGCTCGGTCGGCGCCTCCTCGTGAAAGGCCACGCCTACACGGTGCAGGCGACCCTCGTCATCCCGTATCCGGGTTCGCGGCTCTTCGAGGAGTGCCGCCGGAACGGATGGCTGCGCTCGGAAGAGTGGGACGACTACGACATGAAGAAGCCCGTCATGACGACGCCCGTGGAGGACGCGGCCTTGAGCCGTCTGGTCCAGGGCATCTACCGCACGGCGTTCTCACCGGAGTTCGTCCTGCGGCGCATCGCCAGTATCCGGGATGCCTCGGACCTGGCCTATTTCGGCAGGGGCATTCGCAAGGTCACGGGCCACCTGCTTGATTTTAAAAAGAGTGGAGATATGTGACCTTTACCCTAGGAGCCCTCTGATGTTGCCGCAGGTCTCTTTTGTCATCCCGACGCTGAACTCCGCAGCCACGCTCGCGGCGTGCCTGGAGGCGATCGGACGCCAGGATTATCCGCAGGGAAAGACTGAGGTGGTGGTGGCGGACGCGGGTTCCTCGGATGAGACCTTGAAGATCGTGGAGCACTTCCGTTCGGCCCACGGCGGCATCACGACGCGGGTCGTGGCAAATCCGCTCAAGACCGGCGAGGCCGGCAAGGCCGCGGCCCTACGCCAGGCCACGGGAGACGTGGTGGCGTTCGTGGATTCGGACAACATCCTCGAAGACGCCGGATGGCTGCGGCGCATGGTGACGCCGTTCGACGATGCCGAGGTCATCGCGGCGGAGCCCATCCGCTACACCTACCGCCGGCAAGACCCCTGGATCACGCGCTACTGCGCCCTGATGGGGATGAACGACCCTTTGTGCTACTTTTTGGGCAACTTTGACCGCACGAACATCCTGAGCTCCCGCTGGACGTGCATGCCCTACAAGGTGCTTCGCGAGACAGACGACTATCTTAAAGTCACCCTGGACCCGGCGCACCTGCCGACGATAGGGGCGAATGGATTCATGATCCGGCGGGCACTGATGGCCCCGTGGCAGGACGAGGAGTACCTCTTTGATATCGACATCCTGGCCGCCCTGCTGGCCAAGGACGCCCGGGCCGCCGTGGCAAAGGTGAAGGTGGGGATCGTGCACCTCTACTGCCGAACGGTCGGCGATTTCTGGCGCAAGCAGCGCCGCCGCGTCGCCGATTACCGGTATTTCAGCGGGAACCGCCGGCGGCGCTATGGCTGGAGGGACCAGAGCCGCGGGGGCGTGGTCTACTTTTGCCTGTCGTGCGGCATCGTCCTGCCGTTGCTGCTTCAGGCGCTGCGGGGATGGTGGCGCAGCCGCGACCGCTGCATGGCCGGCCATCCCGTCCTGTGCCTGGCCACATATCTGGCCTACGCAACGGGAATGCTTGGACCCGCGCGGCCGGTGTCGCGGCACACATGGCAGGGCCCAAAAAGATGAAGACATCTTCGTCTATCCTCATCCTGACTCCTTTTTTCAGGCCGAACATCGGCGGCGTGGAGTCGTATCTCGACGACCTGTGCCGTTATCTCGTGCGACGAGGCCGGCGCGTGACCGTGATCACGTATCAGCCGCTGACCTCAAGGTTTCGTGGACCGGCCCTTGAAAAGGAAGGGACGCTTGAGATCCGACGCATCCCTTGGTTTGGCCGCAACTGGTTCCATAACCTGGAACGGCACCCCTTCTGGATGCTTGTGTATCTGGCGCCCGGCCTTTTTGTCGCCACCTTTTTTTACCTGGCGCGCCGGTCAGGGGACATCGCGGTGATCCACGCGCAGGGGTTGACCGCCACGCTCGTGGCGCGCCTCTTGGCGCCCCTTTTCGGCAGACCGGTGATCGCGAGCACGTGCGCGGTCTATGGCTACGCGAAAGGGACCTTCCGGGCGGCCGTGGCCCGTTGGGTCTTTGCCGGTTGCGCGAAGGTCTTTGCTCTCGGGGAGTGCTCGCGCCGGGAATTGACGTCTATCGGGGTGCCCGAAGAGAAGGTCACGCGCTACCACCTCTGGATGGACCTGACAGAGTACCGGCCGGATGATAAAGCCAGGATGAAGAACGCCCTGGGGTTAGGCGATGCCTTTCTCGTCCTTTACGTGGGCCGGTTCATCCCGGCAAAAGGGGTGGACCTCCTGTTGCAGATCGCCCGCCAGGTCCCCGAAAAGATCCGTTTTTGTTTTATCGGAGACCACGGCCCCCTGTATGACGCCGTGGCCGCGGCAGAGGCGGCCGGTGCGAACGTGACGCTGGTCAAGGACAAGCGGGGGCGCGAATTGATACCGTATTACCAGGCGGCGGACGTGGTGGCCGTGCCCTCTTTGTACAGCGAGGCGTTCGGCAAGGTGATCATCGAGGCCTTTGCCTGCGGCACGCCGGTCATCGGCGCGGACCGCGGCTTCATCCCCAGCGTCATCGACAGGCGCGTGGGCCGCGTCGTGGAGCCCACCCCGGACATCTTTAAAAAAGAGATCCTGAATCTTTTTGAGGACAGACCCCTGCTGAACAGCCTGACCGCCGCCGCCCGGCGTTATGCCGAGGAGAATTTCGGTGAGACCAACGCAGAGGTCATCTATGAGAGCTACGCGCATGCGGATTAAAAGGGCTTCTTCTTTACCTGTCGTCATCCTGTGCGGGGGCCGAGGTCTGCGCTTCGGGCCGGTGACCGCGCGTATCCCCAAGCCGTTGATCCCGGTAGGCCGCGAACCCATCCTTTGGCACGTGATGAAGATCTACGCCGCCTACGGTTGCCGCGAGTTCATCCTCTGTCTGGGGCACCGCAAGGAGAAGATCCGACGCTATTTCACAAGGAAGAACCCCAGGGGGTGGCGCGTCCGTTTCGTGGACACGGGACTGGAGAGCTCCAAGGCCGAGCGACTGCGCCGCGTGGCGCCCCTCATCCGCACGCAGGATTTCTTCGTGGCGTACGGAGACGACGTTTCGGACGTGGACATCGACAAGCTCCTGACCTTCCACCGGAAACACGGGGGCATCGTGACGGTGACGGCCGTGCGCAGGCCCTCGGACTTCGGCATCCTGGACATCGGCCGCCTCGGCGCCATCACCCGGTTTGTCGAAAAGCCGCTCCTGGACGTGTGGATCAACGGCGGCTTCATGGCGATGAATAAAAAGATCTTTTCGTATCTGCGTCAAGGGGAACTTGAGAGCGAGGTTTTTCATGACCTGGCCCGTCGCGGCCGGATCATGGCCTATCGGCACCGCGGCGCGTGGAAGGCCATGAACACCCTGAAGGACCAGTCGGAACTGACGCGTCTGTGGGAGACGGGCAAGGCCTTTTGGAAGGTCTGGCACGACTAGTAGCTGTGGCCGGCACGACCATTCCCCTTCGAGGGCAATGGTCGCTCTGTCGGCCGGGAGGGTTGGCCGCTGGGCTCATCGGCGGCCTGGCCCGGCCCCCTGGAGCGAAGTAGAGCGGAGCGCAGGGGCTATTGTGAAGACGCGGAAAATGGGCTTAGGATAGACTTACACAGCCAAACTATAGGTAACGAGCATTTAGTGTTGACGACCGCTCGGGGGAAGCCGGAACTGACACCCTCTTGATACGCTGAAGAATTCCGGAGGGGTATCCCCAGACCATTTGGAGCGGATTCAAGCCCCGAGCACCGCCATGAGCGAAGGGGGCCGGGCAGGACGCCGAATTAGTTCGTCTGGCGATAGAGGGGACCCCATCCGACTGCCAAGCATAGCACGGGAGGATACACATGGGATTCTGGAAGGGCCGACGGGTATTGATAACGGGAGGTGACGGTTTCGTGGGCGGTTGGCTCGCCCGGGCGCTGGCGGGCCTCGGCAGCCGCGTCGTGGTGTTGTGCCGGGACCAGAGGCAGGACTCTTCGCTCCACGTCCTTGAGCTGCGCGGAAAGGTCGATGAAGCCACCGGCGACCTCGTGGACCTGCCGGCCCTGCTGCGGATCCTCCATGAATACGCCATCGACACCTGTTTTCATCTTGGCGCCCAGACGCTGGTCCAGACGGCGAACCGCAGTCCGCTGTCGACCTTCGAGTCCAACATCAAGGGGACCTGGAACATCCTCGAGGCGTGCCGCCGGACGCCGGCGGTGAAAAGGGTCATCATCGCCTCGAGTGACAAGGCCTACGGCGCCCAAAAGAGACTTCCTTATACCGAAGACAGCCCTCTGGCGGGCGTCTTCCCGTATGACGCCTCCAAGGCCTGCGCGGATATCCTGGCGCGCTCGTATTTTATCTCCTACGGGCTTCCCGTCGTCGTCACGCGCAACGCCAATACCTATGGCGGCGCAGACATGAACTTCAGCCGCTTGGTCCCCGACGCGATCCGGTGCCTGCTCACGGGTAAGAGGTTCGAGATCCGCAGCGACGGGACGCCGCAAAGAGATTATATGTACGTGAAAGATGCTGTCGCGGGCTACATCGCCCTGGCACAACAGATGGACCGGCGGGAGGTGCTCGGAGAGGCCTTCAACTTCGGCACGGGGCAGCCAATAGCGGTCCTTGATCTCTATCGGCGGGTCGCCAGGCTTTGTGGCAAGCCAAAGGTGCGGCCGAAGGTCCTCGGGAAGGCCGCCAACGAGATCGACCGGCAGTACCTGTCGTGTTCAAAGGCGCGCAAGGTCCTGGGTTGGAGACCGCAGTATTCGCTCGAAGTCGGTCTTAAGGAGACTATCGCGTGGTACAAAACGTATTTGAAGAAAGCCGGCCGCCGTTAGACGGCATGCAGACCCGGCAGCACTTCGAGGCGCAATACCGCAGGAATGCATTTTTTTCGCCGCGGGATATCCGCTTTGGCATCTACGACCCAGAGATCTGGGAGGCGTGCGTTCCATTCCTAAAAGAGAGCGGCGTGG
The DNA here is from genome assembly GCA_964622605.1 of uncultured Planctomycetia bacterium. GTDB lineage: Bacteria > Omnitrophota > Gorgyraeia > Velamenicoccales > Velamenicoccaceae > CAZCSY01. The sequence goes on along the minus strand of CAZUQR010000011.1, from coordinate 39,468 downwards.
TCGTGGACCTAGGGGCCGGCGGCGGGACGTTTCTCCTGAATGCGGCCCGGGTAACGACGGCACGCCTTATCGGCGTGGACCTCTCCGAGACGGCCCTGGAGCTCTTGATGACGTGCGTGCCCCAGGCGCAGGTCCGACGCGAGGACGTGACCCGGACGACGCTCGCAGACGGCACGGCGGATTTCCTCGCCAGCATCATGACCATCGAGCACGTCGATGACGCCGCGCTCATCCGCGAGGCGCGCCGCCTCCTGAAGCCGGGCGGGCATCTTCTCTTGACCTCGGTCCTGCGCAGCCGCAGGGCCTGGTATTTTTACCGTTCGGCGCAGGGGGAGTGCGTGCTGGAGCCCACGCATCTGAGGGAGTACCCCTCGGCAGAGAACTTTCTCGGTCTCCTGCCCCGGGGGGAATTCGACGTCCTCATGGCCCGGGAACCGGCTATTGCGTATCCCTTGATCGACCCGCTTATCAAGTGTCTCTTCCGGCACGGCGGCGGCCAGCGTGTACGCAGGTGGCTCTCGGGAACGTGCATGGAAAAGATACGGTTAGCAACGCGCATCCCCGTGCCCGGTTACCGGGCGATCGAGATGCTCTGCGCCAAGAGGTAGACAGATGACCTTCTACGAGAAGTACTGGCGCCATGAAGGAGACGCCGAGGCATTGGCCGCCCGGCCCCCGGAGTGGAACGAAAAGGACCTGCGTCGCGTGATGGACGCGGTCCGGCCCTTCTGTCGGGGCAACGGCCTGGACGTGGGCTGCGGCGACGGCTTCTTCACCGACCAGTTGACACGCCAGACAGATGTCAGGCGCATGGTGGGCGTCGACGTCTCCCGCGCGGCCGTGGACAGGGCGCAGCGTTCCTACCGCCACGTGCCGTTCGAGGCCTTTGACGGCGAGAAGCTGCCTTTTGCGGACCACTCCTTCGACTTCGTGACCCTCATCGAGGTCATCGAGCACCTCCTGGACCCGGAGGCCCTCTTGTGCGAGATCCGCCGGGTCCTCAAGGACGAAGGTCCTCTCATCATCACGACCTCGGACTTTAACTGGCCTAAAAAGGTCCTCATCGCGGCGTGCTGTTGGGAAAGGTACTTTCACCCCGCCGGGCCGCACATCCGGTTCTTCACGCGCTCGTCCCTGGCCCGCCTCCTCGACAAGCTTGGCCTGCGTGTCGTGGCCTACCGGTGGAACGCAAGTTACTTCGGCCTTATGCCCAAGGGCCAGATCACCGTCGCGCGCAAGGGGGCGCCGCCGTTGCTATGAGCGATATCGTCCTCATCAACTGCCCTATCACGTTCGACCAGGCGCTCAAGACCGGCGACCAGACCTCCGAGCCGCCCCTGGGAATCCTCTACATCGCCGCCTACCTGAAGAGCCGGGGCGTCGCCGTCGAGGTCCTCGACCCGGCGGCCCAGCGGCTGTCGCTCGAAGACGTCCTGGAGCGACTCAAAGAGTCCCGGCCGCGCATCGTGGGTCTCTCTTCCTTGACATCGAGCCTTCCGGCAGCGGTGCGGCTGGCAAGGGCCGTCAAAGAGGCCCTGAAGGACGTGACGCTGGGGATCGGCGGGCCGCACGTGAACGTGGACCCCGACTTCATCCACCGCTTTCCCGTTTTCGACTTCCAGGTGGTCGGCGAAGGAGAAAAGGTGATGCTGCGGCTCTTCGAGAAGCTCCGTAAGGGAGAGAGTATCACCGGCGTCCATCAGGGAGAGTTGGTGGAAGACCTGGACGAATTGCCTTTTCCGCGCACACAGCAGCTTGACCTGCGCTTGTACCATCCACGCGAACCCAGCGCCGTGATGATCGGCTCGCGCGGCTGTCCGTTCCACTGCTCTTTCTGCAGCATCCCGGGCTTTTGTCATCAGGTCCGCCTGCGCTCCGTCAAGAGCATCGTCGATGAGATGGAGGCCGTGTACGAAGAGTGCGCGGGGAACTATTCGTTCGTCGACGACTGCTTCACGTTGAATAAAAAAAGGACCCGGGACCTTTGCCGGCAGATCCTGCAACGGGGCCTCAAGGTGCGTTGGATGGCCATGACGCGGGCGGATACGGTGGATGAGCCGACGCTCAAGCTGATGGCCGAGGCCGGCTGCATCGAGCTCTTTTACGGCATCGAATCGGGCAATGAAAAGATCCGCAAGACCGTCCTGCACAAGGTGATCGCGGATGACGAGATCATCTCGGCCGTGCGGCTGACCCGGCGCCACGGGATCGTAGCCAGCATCTTTCTCATGCTCGGTTTTCCGCAGGAGGGCCCCCCCGAGATCGAAGACACCGTCCACTTTGGGACCCGCTGCGGGGCGGATACCATGGGGATCCACCTGACCGTCCCGCTGCCCGGCTCAGACCTCTTTGACCAGGCCCTCCAGGAAGGCCTCTTTGATAAAAATATCGTGGACCGCTACGCCCGGGGCGAACTGGGCGAGGGATTCCGCAACGTCTGGCCCGCTTACGTGCCGCCGGGCCTGACGAAAAAAGACCTGGTGGAGGCCAAGAAGCGCGCCTACCGCACCTTTTATCTCAACCCGCCGTGGGTCTTCAGACGGCTGTGGCGCGACGTGCGGTCGCTCGCAAACCTCAAAAAAGACCTGGATCTGGCCGGGGTCTTCCTCCATGCCTTGATCCACGGAGAGACCAAGACGGCGATGTCTTGACCGACGATGACACAGCATAAAAACATCTATATCGTGGCCAATGCGGCCTGGGGCCCCCTGTTGAGCGGGGGAGATAATATCTTCATCGAATGCGCCAGGAGGTGGGCGGCCGCCGGACGACAGGTGAGCCTCATCGTCTGGGAGGAGGGCCTGGAGATGTGCCGAAGGAACGACCTCTCGGGCGTTGCCTACGTCCTCTGGCCGGCGCGGACATTTAAAAAATTCGGGTTCATCGTCCACTATACGGCGCGTATCGTCCTCGGAATCTGGCGGGCCCTGAGGCTGAGATGCCGGATGCCGGCCGTCATCTACTCGGCCTCTGATTTTTGGCCGGATGTCCTGCCGGCGTTCATCCTCAAGATGAGACACAGGGCCTGTGTCTGGACAGCCGGGTTCTATCTCTTTGCGCCCAGGCCCTGGGATAAAAGTTCGCCTTACCGAAAGTCGGGATTCTGGAAGGGCGCGGCCTTCTGGCTATCGCAGCAGCCCGTCTTCTGGCTGATCCGGCGCTGGGCCGACACGGTCTTTGTCACAAGCGCTCCGGATGTGCCGAGGTTCGTGACCCCGCGCAGGCCACGGGAACGCGTGGTCGCGGTCCGGGGCGGTGTCGACCCGGGTCCGGCGCGGGCGCACCTGGCCTCGGAGAACGTCGTCCCCATCGAGAACCGGAAGTATGATGCTTGTTTCATCGGTCGTTTCCACGAACAAAAGGGGGTCCTCGAGCTCGTCGATATCTGGAGGCGCGTGGTCGATGCGCGCCCCTCTGCCCGCTTGGCCTTGATCGGCGACGGCCCCCTGGCGCCGGTGGTGCGCGACCGGATCGCATCGTACCGCCTCGACCGCCACATCGACCTATTGGGCTTCAAGAACGGCGCAGAGAAGTTCAGGGTCTTTCAGCAGAGCCGCCTCGTCGTCCATCCCGCGACGTACGATAGCGGCGGCATGGCCGCGGCCGAGGCCATGGCGTGGCGGCTGCCGGGCGTGGCCTTTGATCTGGAAACGCTCAAGACCTATTACCCGAAGGGGATGCTGAAGGCCCCCCTGGGGGACAACGAGGGGTTTGCCAAAGAGATCATCCACCTCCTGCAGGACCCGTCGCTCTATGAAGAAAAGGCCCGCGAGGCCCAGGATCTGATCGCTCAGGAGTGGGACTGGGGCATGCGGGCTGAATACCTTCTGGAAGCGATGGAGGCCCCGTTGGCAGCGGCGGCATAAGAAAGACCCACGATGCGCGGCCGGGACTCTTTCAGGCGCTCTAAGAAAGGCGGTCCATCATGATATTGAGAAAGGCGGCGAAGAGACCCAATGTCAGCGTGATCCTGCCCATGTACAACGAAGGGGATAGGATCGCACGCAATATCCGGCGCCTGCTCGGCGTCCTGCAACAGGACCTCGATGATCTCGAGCTCATCTTCGTCAATGACGGCAGCACGGATGACACGGCCGAGAAGGCCCGCGGGGCCCTGGCGGGTGCCGCGGCCGTCCGCGTGATCTCCTATTCACCCAACCGGGGGCGCGGCTACGCGCTGCGCAAGGGCTTTGAGACGGCCCGGGGCCGGTTCATCGTCACCACGGAGTCCGACCTGAGCTGGGGGCCGGAGGTCATCCTGGAGATCATCCGGACACTCGAGAAGACCGGCGCGGACGCCGTCATCGTCTCGCCGTATCTCAGGAAGAACGGCCTGCGCAACGTACCGCTGACGCGGCGCCTGCTGTCTTCCATCGGAAACAAGATCCTCACCTTCGGCCTCTCCGGCAACCTGACGATGGTGACGGGGATGACGCGGGGCTATAAAAAGGAGGTCATCGACAGTATCCTCCTGCAGATGAACGGCAAGGAGATCCACCTCGAGATCGTCTCCAAACTCCTGGGCATCGGGGCCGAGATCGTCGAGATCCCGGGGACGATTGTCTGGGACAAAACAGAGAACCGGCACCGGCGCCGGCAGGCCGGCAAGAAGACACGGCGGCTCATCCTGACGCACCTGTACTTCTCGGTCGTCGAATCGCCGATCCACTTCATCGGGCTCCTGGGACTCTTCTTCGTGGTCCTGGGCCTGCTGGGCGTCGTCGCGATCATTGTCCTCAAGGCCATCGGTTTCCCGCTCCTGCGCATACCCTTTTTCCCGCACTACGTGATCGCGGCGCTCATGGTGGGTCTGGTCGTCTTTGTCTTTTCGCTCCTCTCCTCGCAGATCACGAAGCTGGAGCGCGAACTGATCCGGGTCTACGCACGCCTGGCGCGGCTGTGCAATACACAGGAAGCAAAGGAGACACAGGACGATGGCGCTTGACCTTCTGCTCATCAATCCCCCGTCGCGCGGGAGCTACGGCTTCCTGGAGAAGGCGCGAGACTGCTGCCCGCCCCTGGGACTGGGTTATATTGCCGCTTATGCCGAAGACAAGGGGCACACGGTCGAAATATACGACATGGACGTCGAACCCGTCACCCTGGGAGACATCCAAGAGAGACTGGCCCGTAGCCGGCCGGCCGTGGTAGGCCTGACGACCACGACGCCGACGATGGCGCCGGTGATCGAGATCGCCGCGCTCGTCAAGCGGCACGCCCCGGAGACGCTCCTCATCGCCGGCGGGGCCCACGTCAGTGTCCTGCCGGAAGAGTCCCTGCGGCGTTCCGAGATCGACATCGTCGTCCGGGGGGAAGGGGAGGTGACGACAGAGGAGATCCTATCCCGGCGAGACCGCCCCGGGGAGACCGAGGCCACGACCGGGATCTCGTTCCGGCGCGGCGGCCACGTCATCCACAACCCCGACCGCGAGCTCTTCCAGCCGCTGGACGCGCTCCCCTTTCCGGCGCGCCACCTCCTGCCGATGGATCGCTACCGGACCAACAACTATCTGGAGGCCTACGGCAACAGGTTCACGAGCATCATGGCATCGCGCGGATGCCCCTATCACTGCAAGTTTTGCGGCCACGACACCATCTTCAAACATCTCCTGCGCAAGAGGAACCCCGTGCGTGTCGTCGACGAGATCGAAGAGGTGCGCGGACGCTACGGGGTAGATGTCTTCATGTTCGACGACAGCACCTTCACCGTCAACCCGGACCTCGTGGAGGGGATCTGCCGGGAAGTCCTGGCGCGGCGCCTTAAGATCAAATGGGGGTGCATGGGCCGTGCGAACCTGGCGGACGAACGGCTCTACCGGATCATGAAACAAGCCGGGTGCGTCCTGATCTTTTACGGAGTGGAATCCGGCGACCCGGACATCCTGAAGTGGCTGCGCAAGGAGATAACGCCCGACATGGTCCGGCGGGCCGTCAAGGTCGTCAAGGCCGTCGGCATCCCTGTCAATACGTCTTTCATCCTGGGCCTGCCGGGAGAGACGAAGGAAACGATCGAACGGACGATCCGGTTCGTCCTGGAGCTGGACCCGGACTACGCGACCTTCTCTCTGGCCACCCCGTACCCGGGAACGGAGTTCCATGACTTCGCGGTCGCACAACACCTGGACTTCTCCGACTGGACGAAGTTCGCGGCCGCCCGCTACGCCGACCCGCTGTATATACCAAAAGGGCTGACGGCCGAAGAAATGAAACGGTCCCACAGACTGGCCTATAGGCGCTTTTACATGCGCCCGGCCTATCTGTGGAGATCCCTTTTTAAGATCAAGTCATTCGGCGACCTGGCGCACAAGGTCCAGGTCGCGAAAAGCTTCCTGCGTTGAGAGGACCGCAGTTGAGAGGGCCGCATCCGTCATGAAGATCCTTTTGATCAACCCGCCCATGGACCCCGGGGTCGCCTACGGAAGGCGCTTCAGGAAGCTGGGCGGCGTCCTGCCGCCTTTGGGATTATGTTACTGCGCGGCGGTCGCGCGCAGGGCAGGCCATGATGTGCGCATCTGCGACGCCAACCTCGCCGGCCTGACGCTCAAGGCGCTCCGGGACGAGGTCCGGCGACAGGCCCCGGATGTCGTCGGCCTCTACTCCACGACCCTGAGCATCGAGGTCGCCGAGGAGATCGCCCGGGTCATCAAGGAGACGCTGCCTTCGGTCCCGGTCGTCATCGGCGGCCCCCACATCTCCGGTCTCGGCAAGGAGACGCTGCGCTGTCCGCACTTCGACTACGGCATCTTCGGCGAGGGGGAAGAGAGTTTTCTGGGACTCCTGGGTCTCCTGGGGTCGGGCGCGACCGGTTTCAAAGACCTAAAAGGGCTTATCTATCGCGAGGCCGGTTCGATCGTCCGCAACGACCCGATGCCGCTGTGCGCGGACCTGGACAGTCTGCCGTTCCCGGCGCGAGACCTCCTGCCGGACCTCAGACATTACCACACCAAGATCCTTCTCTCCCAGAGGCACCCGGTGGCGCACGTCCTGACCTCGCGCGGCTGCCCGTACGGATGCGTCTTCTGTCAGACGCCCTTCGGCCGCAAGGTGCGCTTCCACAGCGCCGGGTACGTGGCCGACGAGATCACGCACCTCGTCAGGGACCACGGCGCGCAGGAGATCAAGATCAACGACGATACCTTTGCCCTGGATGAAGAGAGGGCGCGAAGTATCTTTGATATACTGGGAGAGCGGGGTATCCGCCTGCCGTGGTCGTGCAACCTGCGCGTGGACCGCATCCGGGACAAAGGCTTCCTCAAGGCCCTGAAGGACCGCGGGTGCTGGCTGATCCGGGTCGGGGTGGAGAGCGGCAACCAGAGGGTCCTGGACGGCATCAAGAAGGGGATCACGATCGACCAGGTCCGGCGCGTCTGCTGCTGGGCCGATGAGCTCGGGTTCCGGATCCAAGCATTCTTCATCATCGGCCACCCCCTCGAGACCGAGGCGTCCATCCGGGAGACGATCGCGCTCGCGCGCTCCCTGCCGTTGGACTATCCAGCTTTCTCTCTGATGACCCCTTTGCCCGGGACGGAGCTGTGGCAACGGGCCCGGGAATACGGCACCTTCACCTTCTCGAAGTTCAGCGACCTGGCTTATACGCACCGCCCGACCTTCATCCCCAAGGGACTGGACAAGGAAGGGCTGGTGCGCTGGCAAAAAAAGGCGTACCAGGACGTCTACCTGAACCCGCGGATGGTCCTGCGCCACCTGCGGCACACGAGGAGACCGCACGACATCAAAAAACTATGGGCAGGGGCCTGCAGCCTGTTCCAAAGGAATGATTAGCGCCATGGCCGAGAAAGACATCTATCTCACGAGGACGCTGAAACAGATCCCGCGCCTGATGGGCCTATTGGACAGGGCCCGGGAGTCGCCGACCTACGGCTGCTTCGACCGCGCTTATTGGCACTACCGGACCAAAGACTTCGCGTCCGCTATCCCCCAATACGCGGCCCTGACGCTGGCCCTGACCGCTTCCCTGAAAGAAGCCGCGGGGGCGTGGTCCGGCGACCCCGGTCTGCGCGAGGCGTGCGCAGCGAGCCTGCTCTTTTGGGCGCGCATGCAGCACGCGGACGGTTCCGTGCCGGAGGCGTACCCGGGAGACCACAGCTTTGCCGCGACCGCCTTCTCGTTGTACTTCATCGCCGAGGCCTATGACAGGGTCGGCGACGCGATGGACGCCGCCGGGCGTACCTTTTTGACGCAGAGGATGCGACGGGCCGCCACTTTTCTGTTAAAGGCCTATGCGGCGTCGGGGTCGCGGCGGGGCGACACAGGCATAAGCAACCACAGCGCGGGTGCCGCTGCCGCTTTGTATAAGATGTATGAGTTCTCCGGCTGCGGGGAGTATAAGACCGGCGCCGTGAGGATCCTCGAAGACCTTCTCGCCATGCAGTCACGGGAAGGGTGGTTCCCGGAGGACGCAGGCGCAGACCCCGGATACGCATCGGTGAGCCTCTATTTTTTGGCCCACTGCCGCCGGCTGGGCGCGGGCGAGCACCTCGTTCCAGCCTGCGCGCGGCTGGTCGACTTCATCAGCTACTTTGTGCATCCGGACGGGACCGTGGGCGGCTGTTACGGCAGCCGCGAGACACGCCTCATCCTGCCGGCGGGGTTCGAGATGATGTCAGGGGTCGTGCCGGCGGCAGGGTCGATCGCGCGCCTTCACCGTCAGGCCATCCGCGGGAAAAAGACGCTCGTCCCGGAACACTTCGACGACGCGTCCCTTACCTGTTTTTACCCGGCCGCTTACCTCGAGGCCTACGTGCATGCCGGCAAGGACAGCGAGACAGGTCCTGTCCTGCCGGTGGAGCGACCGGAGCCCTTCTCGCGATATTTTCCGGAGGCAGGTCTTTTTGTCTGCAAGACACGGTCCTGCTTCGCCGTCATCAGTGCCAAAAAGGGAGGGGTCGCAGAGGTCTACAGTAAAGCGACAGGAAGGCTCCTCTTAAAAGACAGGGGGTGGACCGGCCGATTGCGGGATGCCGTGGTCTCGAGCGGTCTGTTTGATCCGCGGCAAAAGGCACAGGTCGGCACGGATTCCATCACGATCACAAGGACCTTCCGCCTGCTGGGGCGGGCGCCGTTGCTGTCGCCGCTCAAAACGATCCTCCTGCGCATCGCCGCCGGCCTGACAGCGCCTGTGCGGCCGTGGCGCGTCGCTTTCAAAGAACGGTTGCGCAGTTGCCTTATGAGACGCAGCCGTCCGCTGCCCTATGCGCTGGAGCGGACCGTGACCTTCGATGACAAGGGGCTCGTCGTGCGCGATACCCTGAAAGGTTTTCATGACGGCAAGGTCCGGGGGCTGGGCCTCTCGGCCGTTTTTACGCCGGTCTATTGTTTCACCAAGGGGCTCTCGACCGCAGATGACGGGAGCGCGGCCGCCCCCTACGCGGTCGCGCCGTCCCCTTTGCCGGAAGAGCTCGTCGTGGAACGGCGGCTGGACGCCGTGCGCCAGACCGTGACGACACAGACAAGGGGACCCGGACCATGAAGCCCTCCGCCGGCCTGTCGGCCTTACTGAAGTGTCCTGACTGTGAACGTCCCGGCAACCTCGTGGCGTCCGCCGCGAGCTGGTCGTGTCCGGCCTGCGGCCGCGCCTTCACGGTAACCGCCTCGGGTATCCTGTGTATGCTTGCGTCGAATCCGAAAGGGGTCCCGGCCGCCTCTTCGGATCCCGATTACCTGAAGTGGCAGGAGGTCTTCCCGCAGGCCTTTGCGGCGCGCGGGCCGGTCCACAGGTTTATCGATGACTCGACGCACCGCTGGATCGCGGCCGCCTTTGCGCGCCACGCGGTCGCTCCCGATGCCTGGGTCGCCGACCTGGGGTGCGGGACTGGGGACCACTTCGTCTACTTCAAAAGGTCCGACAACGCCATCGGTCTCGATATCCGGCAGGCACCTTTGGAGGAGAGCCGCCGGAGGAACAAGGACATCACGCTGATCCAGGCGGATGTGGAACGCCTGCCCTTCAAGGACGGCGCCCTCGATCACGTCTTCGTCCTGCACGTCCTGGAGCACATCGCCCGTCTGGATGTGACGCTGCGGGAGATCGCGCGCGTGGTCAAGGCGGACGGCCTCCTCTACGTCGGCCTGCCCTGTGAAGGCGGGTGGCTGCGCGATGCGCTCAGAGACCTCATCGCCGTGCGCAAGAACTCCCGACGGTATGGTATCGACTACCGCAAGGTCGCCCGGATCGAGCACTGCCACTCCGCGGCCGAGGTCATCGCGAAAGCGAAAGAGCGCTTCACCGTCACGCGGTGCCGCTACTTTCCGTTCAGCCTCGCGCGCACGCCCGGGATCAACCTGACCGTCTCTCTCGAGCTCAAAAAGAAGGCGGCCCGACCATGAAAGACATCATCCTCGGCATCAACTGCGGCCACGACGCGACGGCGGTCCTCCTCAAGGACGGCGCGGTCCTCGCCGGCGTGGCCGAGGAACGCCTGACCCGCAACAAGCTCCAGATCGGATTCCCGTGGCTGGCCATCCGGGAGGTCCTGCGTCTGGGCGGGGTGCGGCCCGAAGAGGTCGGCGCCGTCGTCGTGCCGCACGAACAATACCTGAGGGCCAACCCGTTCTTTATCAACCTGATCATGGACAATCATCGTCCGATGCCCGATATCGGTAATGAGCTCTCGTTGTCTTCCCTGCTGGTCGAGACTTCATATCAACTCAGGAACAGGCGAAAGGTCAGCCTGAGTCTTTCCAGGACGGTCAAAGACACGTACGCCCGGGATGCGTTCAGACAGAGCCTGGACGCGCTCGGGATCCACGCGCCCCTCATCGCCAAGGACCACCATATGGCCCACGCGGCCAGCGCCTATTACACGTCCGGGTACGACAGGTGCCTTGTCCTGACGGCGGACGGCAGCGGGGACGACCTGAGCCACACGACCGTCGTCGCGCAGGACGCAGAGTTGCGGCGGTTGCACGCGACCCCCCGCGCCTACAGCCCCGGCGTCTTCTATTCGGCCGTCACGAAGTTCTTGGGGTTCGAGCGCCACAGGCACGAGGGCAAGGTCACGGGACTGGCGGCCTACGGCGATCCAGAGAAACTTTATCCGCAGATGACCGCGCTCCTGTGCGCGAGCGACGATCGGGCCTCCTTTTATTCGCACGCCTCCTTCGACTTCTCCCGGTGGGCCAGGATGCGGTGGCTGGCGCGCCTCCTCCGGAACGGATACTTCCGCAGCCTCGAGACGAACTGTCTCATGGACGTCTTCGCAAAGAGCTTCCGGAGAGAAAAGGCCGAAGACATCGCGGCCGCGGCCCAGAAGTGCCTCGAGGATGCCGTGGTGACGGTGGCTACCGCCGCCGTGGAGGAGACGCGGTGCGACCGCATCGCGTGCGCGGGCGGCATCTTTGCGAACGTCAAGGTGAACCAGAGGCTCCTGGAGATCCCCGGTGTCCGGGAGGTCTTCATCCATCCGAACATGGGGGACGGAGGGACCGCCCTCGGAGGGGCCTGCCTGGCCTGGGCGGACGAACTGAAGGAGCGCGGGAAGAGGCTGGCGCCGGAGCGGATCCGCGACGTCTACTGGGGCCCCGGCTTCACCGACAGGCAGATAGCGGACGTTCTCGCGGACTTCGGGCTGGAATCGGAATACCACCCCCGGGGCGCCGAGGACCGGATCGGGGAGCTCCTGGCGCAGGGACACGTCGTCGGTCGCTTCCACGGCAGGATGGAATACGGTCCGCGGGCCCTGGGCAACCGCAGCATCCTCTCTCAGGCCACCGACCCCGCCATCAAGGACGGACTCAACGCGCGGCTCAAAAGGACGGAGTTCATGCCCTTCGCACCCAGCATCCCGGCCGAAGACGCCGCGGACTTTTACGAGGAGATGCCCCGGGCGGCCTTCCCCTGCGAGTTCATGACGATCGCCTGCACGGTCAAGCGCGATAAACGCCGCCTGGCGCCGGGCGTGCACCACGTCGACGACACGGCCCGGCCCCACATCGTCAAAAAGGACGTCAACCCGTCATATCATGCGATCCTGAAAGCCTACAGGCAACATTCCGGCCTTCCGCTGTTGCTCAACACGAGCTTTAACACGCACGAACACCCGATCGTCTGCACGCCCGCCGAGGCGGTCGCCCACTTCGTAGAAGGCGGGGTGGACATCCTGGCGCTCGGCAACCATATCGTCCTCTCCGGCAACAGGCAGCGGCGAGAACAAAAATAGGGCACTCTTTTCCATGAAAAAAACATTGCTCCATGTCGTCGGCGCCCGGCCCAATTTCATGAAAGCGGCCGCCCTGCTCAGGGCCTTGAAGAACGAGCCGCATTTCCGGTCCTATCTCGTCCACACGGGGCAGCATTATGACGCGCGCCTCACGGACATCTTCTTTGAAGAGTTGCGGATCCACCCCGACTTTTTTCTGCGCGTGGGCTCATCCTCCCACGCGGTCCAGACGGCTCAGATCATGGTGAAATTCGAGGCCCTCCTTAAAAGGGTCCCGGCGGATCTCGTTGTCGTCTACGGCGACGTGAATTCGACGCTGGCCTGCGCGTTGGTGGCCCGTAAGATGCACGTCAGGGTCGCCCACGTGGAGGCCGGCCTGAGAAGCCGCGACCGGCGCATGCCCGAAGAGATCAACCGTGTCCTCACGGATGCCGTGGCGGATATTTTATTGACGCCGTCCAGGGACGCGGACATCAACCTGCGGCGCGAAGGGATCGATACAAGACGCGTCTTTTTTGTCGGAAATACCATGATAGACACTCTGCTGGCCCACGAGACTCAAATCCAAAGATCCTCCATCCTCGAGAGGCTGCGGCTTCGCGTCGGGCGTTACGCCGTGTTGACGCTCCACAGGCCCTCCAATGTCGATTCCGACCGGACGCTCGCGACGATCTTCGCCGCTATCGGAAAGATCACCCGGGTGATGCCCGTGGTCTTTCCTGTCCATCCGAGAACGCTCAGGCATCTGAAGGGCGTTTTGAAGACGTGCCCCGTCAAGGACGACAACCTGAAGATCCTCGCCCCTCTGAGGTACTCTGATTTTTTGAAGCTTTTGAAAGAGTGTTATTGCGCGCTCACCGATTCGGGGGGTATTCAGGAAGAGACGACATTTTTCAGGACACCTTGCCTGACGCTCCGCGAGAACACGGAAAGGCCCGTCACCGTGTCCCGGGGAACGAACGTGCTGGCGGGCATCGACCCGGACCATATCGTGAAAGTGTTCAAAGATCTTCGCCGGAAAAAAATGCGGCACAGACGCCCTGCACTCTGGGACGGTCACGCCTCCGCCCGGATCGTAAAAATTTTTAAAAGGCTTATCTGATCCTTTAAAGGGTTCCCGGGTCGCGTGGGGGATTGACAAATGAAAACAGGTTCCTTAGACGACAGGTTCAAACGCCGGCCGCACCGGATCTACGCCGAGATCCTCCGGGAATACGCCCCGCCCCCCCGGCAACCGAAGATACTGGACGTGGGGTGTTCCTTCGGCGTGATCGGCGCCTTAAGGGGCGACCCTACCCATATCGTCGGCATCGAACGGGACCCGCGCCTCAGGGGATCGGCCGCGCGCAACTGCCAGCGGCTCTATGATATCGACCTTAACGGATTCAGGAAGGAGATGATCGCGGAACGGGACTTCGATCTCATCTTCTGCGGGGATGTCCTGGAACATCTCCTGGACCCCGACGCCGCCTTGAAGGAGTTGACGGGCCTCTTGGCGGCCGGCGGCCGGATCGTCATCTCGCTGCCGAACGTCGCCCAACTGCCGATCCGTCTCAAGCTCCTCTTCGGCCGGTTCGACTATACGGAGGTCGGGATCTTGGGCCGCTCGCACCTGCACTTTTATACCCTCAAGACGGCGTTGGCGATGATCCGCGCGGCCGGGCTGAGGGTCGAAAAGTTCTATCCCGCCGGCACGGTGGTAAGTTTCCTTAATGTTCTCCCAACACTGCTGGCCTCCCAACTGATCTTCGTCTGCCGCAAGGACCTATGAATTGCCGAAGCTGCCAAAGCCCGGACACGGACTTCGCCTTTGAGGCGCCCGACACACACGGCCGTCACGTCATCGATGCCTCGGCGCGGTTCCCGGTCTATCGCTGCCGGCGGTGCGGGGCCTATTTTTTGTCGGACATCGCGGTGGACGACGCCTATTACCGGCGGCACTACCCTTGTGCGTATCACCTGGATCCGACGGCCGCTTCGCGGGCAGGCCTTCTCGTGAACCGCTTGATACGGGCGTCGTTTCGAAAAAAGGAGCGCGTCCTGCGAAGGTTCTCCCCGAAGGCGGCCGGGCCGCTTCGCCTTCTGGATGTGGGGTGCGGTGACGGCTCTTTTCTGGAGAGCCTCGATCCCGCCGTGTTCCAACGCCAGGGTCTGGAACGTCACCCCGAGGCCTCCCGGGCCTGCCGCGAAAAAGGACTCGACGTGCTCTCCTTTGACCTGGAATCGGCGACCCTCACCGAGGGCCTTTATGACGTCGTGACCCTGTGGCACGTGCTGGAACACCTGCCGCGGCCTGCCGCGGCCGTGGCTAAGATCCATCGTATTTTGAAAACGGAGGGACTGCTGGCATTGAGCGTTCCGAACACGCAGGGTCTCGGCTTCAGGTGGGGAGGGACCCGTTGGTTCCATCTGGATGCCCCGCGTCACATGACGTGGTTTGAACCCCGCAGCCTCGGCATCCTTCTGGAAAACCAGGGGTTTATCGTTGTCAAAAGCATGCATCTCTTTTATGAATATCCGCTGGATCTCTTTTGGAGCCTGCGTTCTTCGCCCGGCAAGTTTTTGGTCTACCCCTTATATCCGATCTTCAAGTGTCTGAGCCGGGATGTGCTGATCGTCCTGGCCCGTAAACAGAAGTCGTCTTAACGCCAATGGATGTCATCCTGATAAATCCCTATTACAGCCAGCCGAAGAGCTACTTTTCTTTCTTCCGGGCCACGGCGCCGCTGGGCCTGATGTATATCGCCGCCTACCTGCGGAGGTCCGGCATCGACGCGCGCATCCATGAGCTGGGGATCTTCGAGCCGGCCCAGGCCCTCAAGAAGGACGGCCGCATCCGCTTCGGCCTGGACGACGGGGCCCTCCGGGACATCATCGAAAAAGAAAGGCCCAGGGTCATAGGCATCACCTGCATGTATTCCATCTACTTCCGTGACGTGCTTGAGATCGCGCGACTGGCCAAACAGACCGCCCCCGAAGCCAAGATCGTCCTGGGCGGCAACCACGCCTCGTCTTACTGGCAATACATCCTCCAAGACCCCTGTGTCGATTACGTGGTCATCGGAGAAGGGGAAGAGACCTTTCTGGAATTGGTCCGGCGGGTCCTGGAGGGCCGGGAGGCGCATGACGTGGCGGGCGTGGCCTTTCGCAGGGCAGGTTTGCCGGTGCGCACCGACGCCCGGGCGCTCCTGAACGACTTGGACGAGATCCCTTTTCCCGCGTACGACCTCCTCGACTACGGCCGCTATCTCGACCACGGGAATCCTTTTGCCATGCGCGCGTGCGCGGCCGGCGTGGTCACGAGCCGGGGATGCCCCGGCGACTGTGTCTATTGCACGGTGAAGGCGGTATGGGGACGGACGTGGCGCGGACGCGGCGCGAAGAACGTCGTCGATGAGATCGCCTTCCTCAAGGAGCGTTACGGCATAGGTGAGTTTTCGGTGCTTGACGACAGCGCCAGCGTGGACCGCCGGCGATGGGAGGAGTTCTGCCGCGAACTAACACTGAGGCGATTGGGTCTCAGGTGGAGCACACCTAATGGCATCGCCCACTGGACCCTGACCAAAGAGACGCTTGACAAGATGAAGGCGGCCGGTTGCTACCGGGTCACCTTCGGGATCGAATCCGGCGACCCCCGGACGCGCCGCTTCCTCGGCAAGCCCTACCCCCTGGAGCAGGCTAAAGAGATCATCCGGCACGCCAACCGCATTGGCCTGTGGACGATCTCCACCAATATTCTGGGCTTTCCTTATGAGGACAAAGACTCGCTGGACGCGACCCTGCGCTTCGCCAAAGAGAGCGGCACGGACTTCGCCAGCTTCTATCTCCTGCAACCCCAACCCACCTCCAACGTCTACCAGGTCTTCAAAAAGGAGGGGCTGTTGGACTTCGACGCCTTCTTCGAGTCGCTCGCATTCGACGAAAAGGAATTCGAGCGCATCAATTACGTCCTGAACGAGACGGGGTGCGACACCGTGCATTTTAAAAAAGAAGAGCTGAGCCGGTTCCAGAAACAGGCCTACCGGTCGTTCCTGTTGTTTCGTGTGTTCTCCTATCTCGTGCACCCGTGGCGTCTCTTCTGGAAGGTCCATGACACAGAAGAGGTCTGTTTCGTGGCGCGCCTGGTCCGCCGCGCCCTGCTCATTTTTTTGAGGACCTTTAATCCCGTGTATAAAAAAAGCAGCGATTATCTTTACGAGGCGACCACGGCCCGCGTGCCGGCGGCCTCCTCAACGTAAAAACATAGCCTCTGAGCAAGGCAAGAACATGACGTCCGATACAATGACAGCTTCCGGGGAAGGTAGAACGCTCCAGGGACAAGATCAGCGCGTCCTGCTGATCATGTTTGCGCCCTACCGGACGGTGCAGTCACAGATCTCCGCGCTCAGCGCCTTCCTGAAACAGCGGGGGTGCACGGTGCGCTATCTCGAGGTGCCCATCTTCGCCGGCGATGACTTCGTCAAACACACCAATGCCGTCGCCGAGGCCCTGACGTCCTGGCGTCCCCACATGGTCGGTTTCAGCGCCTACGACATGAACCATGATTTCATCATCGCCTGCGCGGATCTTGTCAAGCGATACGGCAGGGACATCCTTACGGTGGTCGGGGGCCACGCGGCCTCGCTTGCCCCCGAGGACTATCTGCGGTCAGGCGCCATCGACATGGTGGTGGTGGGAGAGGGGGAGCCTGTCCTGGAGGACCTGCTCGCGAGGATACGTGCCCGCCGGCCGCTCACCGGCATCAGGGGCCTATGCGTGCGTGACGGCGACGGCCGCATCGTCTACACCCCGCCGCGGCCGTTGGAATACGACCTGGACCGCCTGCCCTTTCCCGACAGGTCCATCGTGGCGGACCAACAAAAAGGAATAGACTATCTGCCCGTCTTCGCCGGCAAGGGGTGTCCGTACGGCTGCACCTACTGTGCCAACGCGGCCATGAGAAAGCTCTATCCCAACCCGGGCCTCTACGTCCGGTACCGTTCCCCCGAAAACATCTTGAAAGAGATCGCGGCGTGCCGGCAGCAGACGTCTTTTCGGTACATCTATTTTTATGACGATATCTTCGCCCTCGATCTGGAATGGCTCAAGACGTTCACGCGTCTCTATAGAGAATCTTTCCCCGGCCTGCCGTACGTCTGCCTCCTCAATCCGCGCCTGGCCTGCAGCGAGGAACGCATCCGGCTTCTCGCCGAAAGCGGCTGCACGCAGATATTCCTGGGGGTCGAGAGCGGTTCCCAGCCGTACCGGCAAAAGGTGTTGGGCCGTCCCATGACGAACGCGATGTTGTTCCAGGCCGCCCGCACCATCCGCAAATACGGCATCCGGCTCAATATATACCTCATGGTGGGATTGCCGGACGAATCGTTAAGGGACATGGGACGCACCGTCTGGCTCAACTACCGCATGCGGCCCGACGGCGCCCAGACGAGCATCTTCTTCCCGATCAAAAATACGGGGCTCTACAGGTATTGCATGGAACGGGGGCTTATCGACGAAGAGCGCCGCAAGCAGCTGTTCATTTATTCGTATGACACGTGTCTGCGCGTGGGCTTCCTGAAGCGGCTCTTGATCATCGTTTTCAAGTGGGTCAACTCGGCCTCGCCCGTCCTCACGCACTGCCGCGTGGACCTGGTGATACATTTTCTGAGGATCCAGTTCCGGAAACACGTCCTCAGACAGTTCAGCTATCAATAGGGGATAACGCCATGAAGGACCGGCTGCGGACCTTGTTGCGGCATGGGAGCTTGTTCTATGTCGCGTGCTTCGCCCTGCTGCTGGCAGGAGGGCTGTCTCCGTCTTACCTGGACGGCCGCCTGCTGCTGGGGGGAGAGGGCAACTTCGTCCTGGATTATCCGACCTACTTCAGGAACTTCTACTTCGCCTGGAACCCGACGATGATGGGGACCGGCCTGCCCAACCTGGCCCCCATGGCCTTCGGCGTCAATATCCCTTTTCTGGCCGCGCTCCAGCTCATGACGGGAGACGTCCGCTCCGCCAGCTTCGTCCTCGTCTTTCTCATCTACTTCGTCCCCTTCCTGGCGATGATGGGCCTGTGCCGGCAACTCGCGCTCAAGCCCTTTGCGGCGTTTCTCGTCGCCTCCTTTTACGTCGTCAACCCCTTCAGCATTTATTTTCTCAACAGCCTCAACCCCTGGAACGTCTCTGCCCTCGGGCTCCTGCCGTTGACCTTCTGGGTGATCCTGCGCTTCTTCGAAAGGCCCGGCGCCCTGTTCCTCGCCTACGGATGCTGTGCCGCCGTCTTTTCTTTTGCCTTCACGAATCCCCCGTTATTCTTGATCTTTCACGCGGCGACCCTGCTGTCCCTGGCGACGACGATGTTCCTGTGCCGCCGGTCATGGTCCTGGAGTCTCTTCGGACGCCGCGCCGGCGTGCTCTTGGCGGGATTCATCTCTTTTTCGCTCTGGTGGCTGCTTCCGCTGTGCTTCACCATTCTTTCCGCCGTATCCCTTTACACCGAAGACTTTGCGCAGGGCTGGTTGACCACCACCGTGCGGGGCGCCTATCCCATCTGGCCCCGCCTCTTGCTCCTGCCCGTCCTGATCCCCCGGGACCCGACCTACGACTTCTTTTCGCTATGGTATCACTCGTTGGCGGCGCATCTGCTCCTCGCGGTCCCGATGCTGATCGTCCTGTGGAGCGTCTTTTTCGAAAAAGTGAAGACCGAGGAGACGCGCACCAAGCTCTTTGTCTTTACGGCGTTCCTTGCGGTGATGTTCCTGGCAAAGGGAAACGCCTTCCCTCTGGGATTCGTGTACAAGGCCCTCTTCAACACCATTCCCTTCTTCAACCTCTTCAAGACCCCCGTTGAAAAATTCGGCCTCCTGTACGTGTATCTCTTGACGCTCCTGTTGGCCTTTGCGATGCGCTCGCCGCGTTCCCCGCGCGCCGCCGCATGGATCACCACGGGCCTTTTCCTGTACGTCCTGTATGCCGGCGTGCCCGTCGCGGCGGGACAGTTGATCCCGCCGTACAAAATAGGCTACGGTCGTATCCAGCGGACCTACAAGGAACCGGTCTCCTACGCGTGCTGCCGACGGGAGATCAACGCCGATGCCGGCACCTGGCGCCTGCTGGGGCTGCCCGGCGTGGGCAATTACCAGGTCTGTCTCACCGGAGCGGACGGCCATCGCTACGTCGGCATGGACCCCCTTCAGATGAACCTGAACAAACCGGTCGTGGCGGCGTACAATGACCCGTGGCTGCGCAGGCTCCTTTTTGAAAATTTCGGGTGCCCGCGCTATGCGCACCTGCTGGGACTCTTCAATATCCGCCACCTGCTCGTAAATCCGGACCAGAGCGGCTGGTTCGGATATACCGGAGGAATGCATACGCCCGAAGAGTTTGAGCGGTCCTTCGGCCCCCTCATGCCCTCCCGGCGTATCGGCCGATTGGTCCTCTACGACAACACGGCCGCCTTCGTGCCCCATATATATGCCGTCGGCGTCAAAACAGATGAGGCGGACCCATGACCCGTGCCGATATGTTCGCCTTCAAGATGGAGTCGTCGGACACCGAGGGGTTCCTCGAGGACGTCCTGGCCTACAGCGACAACAGCGTCGTCCTTGTCTATGACTTTGACCGGATCACGGTCCGGCATCTGCCGCCGGGGTTCCGCGGCGCCAGGCGTTCTTTTTCTTTTTTCAAGGCGGGTCACCCGCGTCTCAACTATTATCTGTCGCCGCTCTTCTTCGTCTTGAACATGATGCTCTTCTTCCGGATCCTGGCGGGTTACTTCGTGCGGCTGCGGCCGCGGGCCTGCTGGATGGAACACACCTTCGCCGCCATCATCGCCGGGTTCCTGCGGCGGTGCGGTCTGTGCCAAAAGGCCGTCTACCTGCCGGGCGACTGGGTGGTCAACGCGTCGTATCGAGGGCTCCTGATCCGGTTCGCCAACAACTGGTTGTTTCCGAGGGCTGATTTCCTCGCGTGCCGGCTGTGTGACCGTGTCCTGGACCACTCGCACAAGATCACACAGGCCCGCGAGGCCTTCTGGAAGCGCCGGGTGCCGCGCCGCGTGGACCTCTATGAATACCGGCCCCGCGTGAAGGTCAAAGACGCGAGCTTCCTCCTGGAGGCGCAGGCGCGGCAGATGGTCTTCATCGGCCAGATGCGGCCCGACAGCGGCCTGGGTATCGTCCTGTCCGCCCTCGGCCGCCTCCGGGAACGCCGCGACATCCGCCTCCTCGTGATCGGCCCCCGGACGCACGACTACGCCAGGTGCCGGGAGGCGGTCCGCACGCTGGGCCTGGAGGAGGCCGTGACCTTTGCCGGCTTTCTGGACAGCCACCTTTTTCCGGAGGTATTGGCGGATTGCTTCTGCGGCATCAATCTCCTGACCTCGGAAGACTCTTACTCCTCGTATACCGTCCCGGGCAAGATGATGCATTATATACAGCACCTCCTGCCGGTGATCGTCTCCCGGGGCATCGGGTCCTTCGCCGAAACCGTGGCCACCCGCGGCATCGGCCGGGTGATCGAACCCCGGACAGAGATCTTTGTCGGCGCCGCCGAGGAGATATTTGAGGACCAACAGGCTTACCGGCGCCGCATCCTGGATTACATCGCCTCTATCCGGGGCACGCAGATCAGGGAGGTCGTCGCGTCTTCATGAAAAGACCCTGTGTCCACTTCATCCTTGCGCCGCTGCCCTTTCTGGGGGATCCCAAGCGCAACGCGCCTCTGGGCGTCATGTATCTGGCAGCGGTCTGTGAGCGGGCGGGATACCCCACCGCCATCTCGGACCTGCGCGACGTCGCCGAAAAAGGGGCCGCGGACCGTGTCGCGGCCGGGGCCGACGTCTACGCCTTCAGCGCCACCACGCCCGAATATCCCGCCTGCCGGCGCATCGCACGGGAACTCAAGACCAAAAATCCCCATGCGCTGTTCGTCATCGGTGGATTCCACGCCACGGTCTCACCCGAAACCATCGACCCCGTCTTCGACGTCCTCGTCCGGGGAGAAGGAGAAGAGACCCTGGTCCGCGTCCTAGAAGACCGCGAGGCGGGCCTCCGGCGCCGGATCTATGCGGTCCGGCGACCCGTCGACGTTGCGCGGGTCCCCTGGCCGGCCCGACACCTTCTGCCGCCGGAGTCTTTCATCTCGTATTCGCTCGTCGAGAAAGGCCGGCCGGCCACGACGGTCCTGGCCTCCCGCGGGTGCGCCTTTGACTGCGCCTTCTGCGCCAGCAAGTCCATGTGGAAGCAAAAGGTGCGCATGCGGCCCGTGGAAGACGTGATCGCAGAGATAGGGCATCTCCGTGAGCATTACGGCGTGCGCCAGCTCCGCTTTCAGGATGACGCGCTGGAGCTCGACCGCAAGTGGCTCAAAGACCTCTGTGGCCGCATGAGACCTTTCGGGATGACCTGGCGGGCCAACGCGCGGGTGGACACCGTCACCGCAGACCTGATGGACGCGATGCGGGAGGCGGGGTGCGACGAGCTGTGTTTCGGCATCGAGTCCCCCGAACAGCGCGTGCTCGACAAGAGCAACAAAAAGATGAAAATAGCCAAGGCCTACGCCACGCTGTCCGCGGCGCGACAAAGAGGGCTCAAGACGCGCGTCTTTCTCATCATCGGGCTCCCCGGCCAGGACAAGGATGTGGCCGCCAACATGATCTCGTTCATCAAGGCCACCCGGCCCGACGCCGTGGACCTGTCCACCTTCGTGCCGTTCCCGGGCTGCGACATCCACACGCATCCCCAGCGTTATGACGTGCGCGTGCGCACGGACATCGATCTCGAGGACTTCGTCATGACCCGGGGCCTGTACGGTGAAGAGCGAGACAAGGACTTCGTGATCGCGCACGACCGCCTCTCGGATGAACAGCTCAAGGCGTTGAGGGGCGACGTCCTCGATTTTATACAGGAATATCATCTCGTCCAGAATAAATAACAAGGAGCATGCGGTGAAAAAAGCACTCATCACGGGCATCACGGGGCAGGACGGCTCCTACCTCACGGAGTTCCTCCTGTCAAAGGGGTATGAGGTCCACGGCATCATCCGGAGGGCGAGCACCTTCAACACGGAAAGGGTCGACCATATCTTCGTCGACCCCCACGAACGCCGGGCGCGCTTCTTCATGTATTACGGCGACCTTTCGGACTCCGAGCAGATCGCCCACATCATCTACAACATCCGGCCGGACGAGGTCTATCACCTCGGCGCCCAGAGCCACGTGCGCGTCAGCTTTGACATCCCGGAGTACACCGGAAATATCGTGGCGCTCGGAACGGCCAGGATCCTGGAGGCCATCCGTCGCAGCAGGCGCAAGATCCGCTTCTACCAGGCCTCCTCGTCGGAGATGTTCGGCGCCACCTCGCCCCCGCAGAACGAGACCACGCCCTTCGCGCCCCGCAGCCCCTACGCGTGCGCCAAGGTATACTCCTACTGGATGACGGCCAATTATCGCCAAGGTTACAAGATCTTTTCGAGCAACGGCATCCTCTTCAACCACGAGAGCCCGCGCCGGGGGGAGACCTTCGTTACCCGCAAGGTGACACGGGGAATCGCGCGCATCCTCGCCGGAAAAGAGAAACGCCTCTACATGGGCAACCTTGATGCCAGGCGCGACTGGGGCTTTGCGCCCGAATACGTCGAAACGATGTGGATGATCCTGCAGCAGAAAAAGGCCCAGGACTTCGTGATCGGCACCGGCGCCAGCCACTCAGTCCGGGAGTTCGTCCGGGAGGCCTTCGGATACGCGGGGCTCGACTGGAAGAAGCACGTGCGCATCGACCCGCGCTACTTCCGGCCGACGGAGGTCCACAGCCTCACCGCGGACGCGCACAAGGCACGCCGGGTCCTCGGGTGGAAGCCGAAGGTCGGCTTCAAGGACCTGGCGCATATCATGGTGGATGCGGACATGCGTAAGATCGGGCTCGAGCCTCCGGGCGCCGGCGACGCGGCCCTTAAGAGGATATTCGGGGAGAAAAAATGGTGGAAAAAAGACTAAAAGTGGAAAAACGACTAAAAGATGTCATCCGTGTCGGCGACCTGAGGATCGGTCGCGCCGAGAAGGCGGCCCTGCACAAGGTCCTGGCCTCCGGACGCATCTCGGAAGGGCCGTTCACGCGGGCCTTCGAGGAACGGTGGGCCCGTTTTGTAGGCACACGTTACTGCGTGGCGACCAGCTCCGGAAGCGGGGCGCTTATCACGGCCCTGACCGCCCTGAAATACAAGTACGGTCTCAGGGACGGCGCCAAGGCCCTCGTCACGCCCCTGACCTATGCGGCGACGCTCAGCGCCTTGATCGTCACGGGGTTCGACCCCGTCTTCGTGGACGTGGAACCGGATACCTTCTGTCTGGACGCCGACAAGGCCCAAGCCATCCTGCGCAAGAGCCGGGACCGCTCGGCCTACAAGCTGATCCTTCCCGTCGATCTGATCGGATACATGCCCCGGATGGATGCGCTGCGCCGCCTGGCAAAAAAGTACGGTCTTTTGATGCTGGAAGACGCGGCCGAGGCACACGGGAGCGTCTACCGGGGCCGCCGGGCCGGGGCGTGGGGCGACGCCGGCATATTCTCTTTCTATATCGCCCATAATATCCAGGCCGGCGAGATGGGGGCGGTCACCACGGACGACAAGGACCTATACGTCTTGTGCAAGAAGATAAAGGCGCAGGGCCGCGCGTGCGTCTGCCCCACCTGCACGCGCCATGAAGGCCGCTGCCCCCTGAGCCGGCGGGGGGTGGACGCAGACCCCCGCTTCACCCACGACGTCATCGGATATAACTTCAAGACCATGGAGTTTCCGGCCGCCCTGGCACTGGCTCAGATGGAACGCGCCGAAGCGATCATCCGCAAGCGCCAGGACAATATACGCATCCTCAATGAGGGATTGGCGCGCTTCGCGCACGTATTGCAGTTGCCCGTCTATTCGCGCCAGGTCAGCTATCTCGCTTATCCCGTCATCATCCGTGACCCCAAAAAGATCCGCCGCAGCGACCTGTGCCGCGGCCTCGAGGAGCGCGGGATCGAAAACCGGTACCTCTTCGGATGCCTGCCCCTCCAGCAACCCGCCTTCGCGGCCTATAAAAAGAGGGCCTCGGGCAAGGTCCCCATAGCCGAATACCTGGGAGCACAGGGATTCTACCTGGGGTGCCATCAGTATCTCACGCGAAAAGATCTTAAAAGGATCATCGCCGCCTTTACAGATATCCTGGGAGGTATCCGGACATGAAGCGGTCTTTCTGGAAGGACAAGAGGGTCTTGGTCACCGGCAGCGAGGGCTTTCTCGGCCACCACCTCATGCCGCTCCTGAAAAAAACGGGTGGCCGCATCCTGGCCCCGGCCTATCCCGCTGTCGACCTCAGGGAGCCGCGTGCCGTCCAAAGGCTCTTCAGGGAGACGCGGCCCGATATCGTCATCCACATGGCCGTGCACGGCGGCGGCATCGGGTACATGAAGGCCCATCCGGCGAGCATCTTTTACGACAACATCATGATGAACACGCTGATGGTGGAGGCCAGCCGCCGCTTCCATGTCCAAAAGTTCGT
The DNA here is from genome assembly GCA_964622605.1 of uncultured Planctomycetia bacterium. GTDB lineage: Bacteria > Omnitrophota > Gorgyraeia > Velamenicoccales > Velamenicoccaceae > CAZCSY01. The sequence goes on along the minus strand of CAZUQR010000011.1, from coordinate 14,772 downwards.
AGGCATCGGCACGATCTGTTCCTATCCGAAGTTCACGCCCGTCCCGTTCAAAGAGGGCGACCTTTGGTCCGGCTATCCCGAAGAGACGAACGCCCCCTACGGCCTGGCCAAGAAGATGATGCTTGTCCAGACACAGATCTACCGCCGGCAATACGGGCTCAACGGCATCCACCTCTTGCCGACCAACATGTACGGCCCTCACGACCACTTCAACCTGGACTCCTCGCACGTCATACCGGCCCTCATCATCAAATTCCACGAGGCGGCCGTCAGCGGCTCGCCGGAAGTCGTGGTCTGGGGTTCGGGGCGCGTATCGCGTGAATTCCTATACGTGGGTGACGGAGCCCGGGCCATCGTGATGGCCACGCAACGTTACGAAGACGCCGGGCCCGTGAACATCGGTTCGGGGTGCGAGACCACCATCCGGGAGCTGGCGTATCTGATCGGCCGCCTGACGGGCTTCAGGGGTCGCATCGTCTGGGACACGTCAAAACCGGACGGCCAGCCCAGGCGCCGCCTGGACACGAGCCGGGCCCGAAAGGCCTTCGGCTTTCAGGCGACGACAGGCCTAAAGACGGGTCTCAAAAGGACGATCGCCTGGTTCAAAAAATACAGGCCTCATGAAAAAAATCATGAAAAATAATACGGACTTTCCCCGGCTCAACAGACGAGGTCGCTTTCCTTGCCGGATCCTTCTTTTCCGAATCCTTCTTTTGGGGAGTCTGCTGGCCGCCGTCCTTGGAGGACGCGCCCATGCCGGCGTCATCTGGGTCGAGGGAAAAGAGGAGTGCCTGGCCGGCCTCTGTTATACGGATCAAATGGATGACAGACCTCTCATCCTCTTTTCGGAGACCGCGCCGGCGTCCCCTGACCTCCTGCAGAGCCTCTCGGCGATCGTCCTGTGCCGTTCTTCCTGGAAGGACCTCGTCCTTGACTTCCTGCCGGCGCTTGCAAGTCTCCGGGGCCGCCAGACCCTGAACATCCCCGAAGACAACGAGTATGAGATCTACGTGAAACGCTCTTCTCCCGGCCGCGGAGAGGCCTTCCTGCCCTTCGTCTCCGTAGACGGCAAGGAGATAAAGACACAGGCCGCAGACCCCCAAAGTCAAAGCCGCCTCTACCACCGCGTCGCGGGCGTCTTTTTGGAAAAAGGGGATCACGCGATCACGTGCGCGGCGGACGTGGCGGCGTCTTTCTATCTGGTCTGTGCCGACGCGCTCGCCAAGACCGAAGAGGAGCTTCTGGAGGTCCTGCGCGGCCGGGACGTCCGTTTTTCTTTCATTACCGATCAGCCGCAAGGCACCATCGCGTTCCCCGAGACCCCATCCGCCGGGTTCCGTTATCCCCTTCGCGTGCAAGTCGTCTTTTCAAGGCCCCCTGTCGCCGGTGAGGAGAAGGAAGAAAAGAAAGAAGAGGGGGAGGAAGAAAAAGAGGAGGAGGACCGGACATCCGACGCGGGCCGCGGCAGGCTCAAGATGGGAAGCGGCCTCTTCGCCCTGGAGGACATGCCCGAGGCGCGTTCTGTCGACCTGTCTCTTTTGACTCAAACCTTTACGCCGGAGGATAACGAGACACCCTTTCATCTGTCCGGGCATACGCTTGCGCTCAGGTGGCTCACGGTAGAGCCGACCGCAACCGGGCCCGCCCCGCAAGAGCCGCAGACACCGACGCTCTTCGTGCGCCGCTACAGCCCATCGAAATATTTCGTCCGTGTCCGGGGGGGCCAAGACCCCTTCTGGCTGATCCTGGGAGAACGCTACCATCAACTCTGGCGCCTTTATGCCGTCCCGAAATTGAGTGAGGAGCTCTTTTCAACGGTCAACGAGACATTCCGCCCGTTCAACGTCCAGGAGAGTGAGCCGACAGCCCTCTTTGACGGACGCGATCTCGGGTACCTCTTTAAAAAGACGGTGCGCGGCCGGCACGTCAAGGTCAACGGCTTCGCCAACGGCTGGCTCATCGATCCGGCAGAAGAAAACCTGGGAGAAGATTTTGATCTGGCCGTCTTCTTCTGGCCGCAGTCCTTCCTCTATCTGGGCATGCTGCTGACGGGCCTGGCCTCTTTGTGCACCCTCTCGTTCCTTTTCTTCCGACGGAGAAAAAGACCATGACCCGGCCCGGACAGATAAAGACCTTGACGGCGGTCACCCTGTTCTTCCTCCTCCTGGCGCTCCTGGCCACCTTCCCGCTGGTCCTGGGCATGACCACACACATCTATGGTCCGTTCTACGGAACGGACATGCGCGGGGCCGTATGGCACCTTTGGTGGTACAAGCAGGCGATCCACCAGGGCCTCGACTTCGCCTCTTGCCCGTATGTCGCCGCCCCTTTTGGCGCGGACCTGTCCCGGGAGCCCGTTTCCTGGGCCGCCCTCTGGCTCCTCTTTGCCCTGCTTGCCCCGCTTTCGCCGCTCGCCTGCCTGAACCTCCTGACGCTCCTGACGCTGACCATGACGGGTCTCGTCTCGTTTCTCCTCGTCAAGCGGCTGACCGGCCACACGGCGGCCGCGCTCATCGCCGCAACCGCATTTACCTTTGCGCCCTACCACCTCAACAAGCTCGCCGAGTTCAGCTTCTTCTTTTTGGGCAACTGGTTCGTGTTGTTCGTCCTCTCCCTGATGTTCTACCATCAAAACAAAAACCGATGGACCCTCTTGCTGGCGGGATTGTCTTTGGGGGTGACGGCGGCCTTCTCGCCCTATTACGGATTCCTCGGCGTCGTCGGGCTCGCCGTCTACGGTGTCTTTGACGCGCTCTACGCCTGGCGCCTCAGGGTGCGCCAGGACCCCAGGGACGCCGGAGTCCGCCGCCTCTTTAAAGACGCTCTCCGATCGATGGCTCCCCTCGCCGTCGTCGCGGCGGTCGCCCTGTTGTTCAATGCCCCCGTCGCCGTCAACGTCATCAAGGCGCTCTTCGCTGCGGGGCAGGGCCCGGGGCCGGCAGCGGACATCCCATACGTGCGCTCGCTCAAATATCTCTTCGCGCAATCGGCGCGGCCTCTCAGTTACCTCTTGCCGGCTGCCACCCACCCCGTCTTTGGCCGGTTCACGCAGAGGATGTTCGGCTCCTTTCTCTACGGCCGGGGTGCGATAGAACAGACGCTCTACGTGGGCTGGATCCCGCTGTTCCTGGCCTGGTCGGCTTACGGTGAGTGGAAAAAAAGAAGGAGGCAGGGCCTCGAGCGCACAAACGGCCTCCTGGTGAGGGAAGACTACGCCATCGGTCTCTTTCTGGCGCTGACCGCGACCGCTTTCTTTGTGTCCCTGCCTCCCTATATCGACCTTTTGATCTTCAAGATATACCTGCCTTCCTATTTTCTGCACAAGCTCCTGCCCATGTTCCGGGCCTACGCGCGGTTCGGCATGGTCGTGATGCTCGGCGTCAGCGTCCTTGCGGGTTTTGGCATAAAATTTCTGCTGGAACGCCTGCGGACGAGGAACGCAAAGGGGACGCTTGCGACGCTTCTTTTTATCGGCATACTTTTTGAATTTACGAATATCCCGCCCTGGCGCGCCACGGATATCTCCCGGACACCCGAGGTCTACCGGTGGTTGGCCCTTCAGCCGGCAGACGTGATCGTCGCCGAGTATCCCATGACCCTTGCCAACAGCGGTGAGGCGCAGTTCGAATACGACTACCAGTTTTATCAGACGCGCCACGGCAGGCGTCTCGTCAACGGCGCCTACCCGGGGACGAAGGCCTTTGAGGTAAAAAAGGCGGTCCGCCGTGTCGATGACCCCCGGACACCGCATCTCCTGAAGGCCCTGGGCACGGATTATATCATCGTGCACACCGACGAATACACGCGCGGATACCGGGACGACGTGGCTGTCGCCGGGACGGTCCCCCAGGTGGACCGCATGGACGGCTACCGTTTCCTCCGCAGATTCGGTGCGGCCGAGATATACGAAGTCATCGCCCCACAGGCCCCGGCCGGCGCGCCGCCTGCCGGCGCCGCGGCGCTTCCAACAGGAGGAGAGGCATGATCCATTTCGGCGACACGGACGTCTATGAGGTCGTCGGCGTCTTGGAAAAGAAAGAGGAGGGATGGGTATGATCAAGATCGCAGCGGTCAAAAGGTGGGTGGCATCGCCTTTGCGTGCCGGCCTGGCCGGGCTCCTCCTCCTGGGACTTCTCTACACCTTCATCCCCTATGGACGGCTGGTCCTGCCGAGCGACGGCCACTGGCAGCTGGACCTCGTGGAGTTCGAGGACCGCAGCCGCACGCGGACATGGGAAGAAGCCATCGCACAGGAACGCGACCCCTTCCTCACCGAGCTCTTCGGCGACAGAAAGGAGAAGGCCGACAACCTCGGCTACCTCTACAGCTACACCGACCTGGTGCCTTACATCTTTTACAAGGTCTTCGGCCTGCGGGGCGCCGCGCTGATGGTGGCCCACAAGGTCTTTGTCTCCTTCCTGGGGATTGCGAGCGTCCTCGCGGTCTTCCTCCTCGTCCACACGCTGATGGGGCCCCGAACCGCCTTTCTGGCCGGCTGCCTCTTTCTCTTCTCGCCCCACGTGTGGCTCACCTATAACTTCGACGGCGGGGTAATGCGTGCCTACAACCTGACCCTGAGTCTCTTCGCCGCGCTCTTTTACCTCTTGGCCTTCCAGACGAAACGGACGCGCTTCACGGGACTTGCCAGCGGGGCCATGGCCCTGAACTTCCTGTATTTTCATATCGGTTCGTTCACACTCCCGCTCATCCTCCTGACGTTCGCCTGCCACAGGTGGGCCGTCAAGGACGAAGGTCCTGGAGCCCTGCGCCTCTTCTTCAAGGTCCTGGGCCTGGCCCTCCTGGGCGCCCTTTTTATCAATATCGTCCACTGCCTCTACTTCCGCCTGCCCCTCCTGGCGACGGTCGTCCAGTGGTTCAAAGGGTACTTCGCGAAAGGAGAGGTCGCGTCGCACTCTGTCAGCGGCATCGTCCTCTTCCACGCCGGCCGCATCGCACAAAACACCAAGGAGGCTTTCAACGGTCTCTTCTGGAGCGGCCGGACATCGGACTGGCACACGACGATCGCCCCGCCGGGCGTCCCCTACCTGTACACGCGCTTCTTCCTGTTTTTCTTCATCCCCGGGGCGGTACGTCTATGCCGGGAGAGGAGGGAACGCTCGGCCCTCTTCCTGTGGTGGGCGCTCTTCTTTGTCGCGGTCTACTCGTTTTTGATCGTCTATAGACAGAAGAACCTCGTGTGGATCCTTCCGGCCCTCGCGGCCATCACGGCGATGGGGATCGAGGCCGTGGCCCGGGTCCTCCGGTGGTGGAGTTGGGAAGAGTTCCCGATGAAAAAGGCCGTCGCGCTCCTGTCGGTCTTTCTCGTCGCGGCGAGCGCCCTGGCCGGGGGCCGTCTCATCTTCCATAAGTTGCCGCACGACAACTTCTATGACGGCGGCGCCTACATGGGACACCTGGAGCTTTCCCGGAAGATCCGCAGGGCCGGCGCCGACAAGAAATCCCTGGTGTTGTTCACGCTGCCGCAGATGCAGGTGGGCGCCAGGATGACCCGGTTCTTGCTCGAGGGGCGGGCCCCTGTCGCGTTCCTGTCGCAATTCGACGTCAACTTCCCGCCGAGGATAGACGAGTGGCGGGCCTTTGAAGAAGGGCAGCGGCGAAAAGGCAGGAGCCTGTATTACTGTTTCTTCAAATTCGACAACCGCAACGGCTATGTCTACGGCACGGACGAGACCTTCCGGGAGCTCTTCGTGAAGATGCACCCGGATATCCAGCCGGAGATCGTCCGGGGCACGGACACCGAGCCCCTGTGGCACCTCTATGTCGTCCGGCCGCAGACGGTCCAGACGGAAAGAGAAGAGGTCCCGCGGGAAGGCGAGGAGGACGCCTCGATGACCGACCTCCTCGTGGCCAAGACCTTCAAGCTTCTGGCGCGGGGATTCCTTCTGATCACTGATTTTGAGGCCTTAAAGACAAAAGGGATCAAAAAGATCAATAAGATGAGCGAGGAGAAGTGGCAGAAGCGCTCTCGCAAGGTCAAGGAGATACTCAAAGACCTGCCGGCCGATGTCCGCCAGACCTACGGTTTCCGCCAAGACATGAGCCGCCAGGAAGTAATCCGGAGCATCAAAGGGTTCGACAAGAAGATGGCTCAGGCGCTCATAGACGCCGTGCCCGACGCGTTGATAGCCAAGAGGTTCCGGGAATACCGGAGCCGGTCCAGCAGGGAGCTGTCCGGCACGGGCCAGCTCGAACAGGTCAAAAACCTGTGGCAGCGCGCCCTGGCCAAATGGTCTCAAGAGAAGTAGTTCTTGGGCGGATGGAAATCTCCCGGGCCAGTCCTGGTCCTAGCATGACTTTGCCGCGGCAAGTCCCGGCCATAGCGAAGATTCTGCCGGGGTAAACCCAGGGCGTTCTGCGAAGGCGGGATAAATCGCCCTTGTAGTTTTTTTGTTTTTCGGTATTATATGTGCGTCCGTCAAAAACGCGCCGCTGCCGATTGAGAAGACAAAAGATGAAGAAAAGTAAACGTATTCTCTTGATAGGGTTGGGTGTCCTGTTGGCAGCCGTCGTCATCCGCGAATCGGTCTTCCGCAGCCCCCAGGCGGCCGTCTCGCCGCTGGCCGGCTACGGGATCAGCGCCCCCCTGGACACGCGCACCGAGATCTTCTTCCGCGATAAGACGCTGGTCTACGACGTCACCTACGCGTCCGTCGTGCCGCTGGGCAGGCTTATCATCACGACGCGTGCCACGCCCGGGGCCTGTCTCTTGCGGGCGCGCGTAACGACGCAAGGAACACCCCTGGGCGGTATCCTGAAGGCGCAAGCCGAGATCGCGTCCCTGCTGGACCCGCTGACGCTCGCCCCGCGTCAGTACACGGAGTCTACCGAGGTCAAAGATAAAAAGAAGATGAAGGTCTTCCTCTTTGACATGGAAGAGATGGTCGTGCGCCAGGGCGAACGCACCATCAAGATCCATGAGGGTGTCCGCGATGCGCTCTCGGCGTTCTTCCTGCTTGTCTCCAGGACGCCTTCGGCCGAGCCGCTGCGCTCCGAGTTTATCTCCAAAAAAGAGCTCTACACCATCACCCTGACGCCGCTGCGGCAAAAAACGGCCGTCGCGGCCTATCAGGTCGAGATCTACAGGGCCAATCGCACGTCCTCGCACGGCGGCCGCTTCACGATCTGGATATCAAAGGGGCCGACGCGCACCCCGGTCCTGATCAAGGGCTGGACACCCGTAGGGTATCTGTCCGTGATCCTCACAGAGATCCGTTCGGACGAAAAGGAGGAGACATCGTGAAAGTTCCTTTTCTGGACCTTCCTGCCGCCTATCGTGAGATCGAACGAGGAGCCCGGGGCCGCATGCGCCGGCTCTTCAGGGACGCCGACTTTATATTAGGTAAGGACGTCAAGGACTTTGAGCAGGCCTTTGCGCGATATCTCGGCGCCTCTTTTGCCATCGGCGTCAATTCCGGGACAGACGCCCTCTTTCTGGGGCTGCGGGCCCTGGGTGTCGGTCCCGGGGACGAGGTCATCGTGCCGGTCTATACCTACATCGCCTCTGCCTACGCCGTCTCTTATACCGGCGCGCGGCCCGTCTTTGTCGATATAGAGCCCGGGACATATACCCTCGATCCCGGCCGGGTCCGCCGCGCCGTGACCCGCAGGACACGGGTCCTCATGCCCGTTCACCTCTACGGACAGTGCGCGGACATGCCCGCGATAAGACGTCTGGCGCGCCGGCAGGGCCTTGGCATCATCGAGGACGCGGCCCAGGCGCACGGCGCCTCCTTCAGGGACCGAAAGGCCGGGGCGTGGGGCGACTGCGCGGCCTTCAGTTTTTATCCGACGAAGAACCTGGGGGGTGTGGGGGACGGGGGCGCCGTCGTGACATCCGACAAAAAGATCGCTGCGCGACTGCTCAAGCTCAGGGACTACGGCCGCACGGCGCGCTATGAGCACGACGCCCTCGGCTACAACTCGCGCCTCGACAGTATCCAGGCGCTCTTCCTTTCGGAAAAGCTCAAGAGGCTCGACCGGTGGAACCGGTCCCGCCGCCGGATAGCCGCGTTTTACCGCCGCCTCTTAAAAGGTGTCGCCGGTATCGAACTCCCCGCAGAGGTGCGCTCGGGGTATCACGTCTATCACATCTTCGCCGTGCGCGTGAAACGCCGGGACCGCATCCTGCAAGGTTTGAAGAAAGCAGGGATCGGCGCCATAGTCCATTATCCCGTGCCCCTGCACCTTCAAAGGGTCTACCGGGATCTTGGCTACCATCGGGGAGACTTCCCCGTAGCCGAAGAGGCGGCCAAGGAGATCCTGTGCCTCCCGATCCACCCGCACATGACGGACAACCAGACGCGCGCCGTTGTCCATACACTCAAAAGGCTGGTGAAAGAATGAAAAGGGTCCCTGTCAGCGTCGTCATCCTTACGAAGAACGAACAAGACAACATCGCCGCGTGCATCGACTCGGTCAAGGGGTGGGCCCAGGAGATCTTCGTGGTCGATGACTTCAGCTCGGACGAGACGGTCCGCATCGCCCAACAGATGGCCGATAAGGTCCTCATCAAGAAGATGGAGGTCGAGGGCACGCACCGCAACTGGGCCTATGCCCAGGCCGCGAACCTCTGGGTCCTGAGCCTGGACGCGGACGAGAAGGTCACCCCGGAGCTCCGAAGAGAGATCGACGCCGCGCTCGAAGAGACCCCGCACGCCTGTTTCTCTGTCCCCCTGCGCAACTTCATCGGCGACTACTGGGTACGCTACGGCGGTTGGTACCCGGCCGGCAAGGTGCGTCTCTTTCGAAAAGACAGGTTCAGGTACGAAGAAGTGTGCGTGCATCCGCGGGCCGAGGTGGACGGCACCTGCGGCCACCTCACGTGCGACATCATCCACAAGGGGTATCCTGACTTCGAACACTTCCTGGCCAGTCTCAACCGACAGACCACCCTGGAGGCCGAAAAGTGGGTCTCGACCGGCCGCAGGATGGGGGGCGGGCGCATCACCTGGCGCGCCATCGACCGGTTCTTTCGCCGTTTCATCGGCAAAATGGGGTGGAGAGACGGTTTCATCGGCTTCATGGTCGCCTTTTTCGACACGCTGTATCAGATCATGAGCTACGCCAAGTACCGCCAGATGCTCCTAGAGAAAAAAAATGAGACTAATAGGCCAGGCCTTTTGTCTCACAAGGAAAAGAAATGAACATCTTGGGGATTGCCGCGCCCTTCGGCCACGACGCCTCAGCGGCGCTTCTCATCGACGGCAAGATCGTGGCAGCGGCGGAAGAAGAACGCTTCACCCGCAAGAAGCACGCGCGTGACCAGAGGCCCGTCCATGCGACGCGTTATTGTCTGGCCGCGGCCGGCATCACGCCCGCCGATATCGACATCATCGCCTACCCCTGGTCGCTCAAGGCCCTTCGCGCCAAGCGCTGGGAGTATCTCCGGCGCAACCTCCGAAACAACCCCTCCCGGGCCTACAAAAAGTTCTTTCGCAACCGCAAAGAGTGGAACGGGCAGCAGGACTTCGTGCGCCGTACCCTGAGCGAGACGGGATTCACTGCCTCGAACCTCCGAAAGGTCCGGTGGGTCGAACACCATATGGCCCACGCGGCCTCCGCGTTTTACCTTTCCGGCCTCAAGGAAGCGGCTGTCTTGTCCATCGACGGAGGCGGTGAGATCACCTCGACCCTCATCGCCGCGGCGCGCGACAACCGCATCCGGAAGCTGCGGGAGATCGTGGCCCCGGACTCCCTGGGAAACTTCTACGCGACCATGACGGACTACCTGGGATTCGAAAGGGAGGACGGTGAGTACAAGGTGATGGGCATGGCGCCGTTCGGTGACCCCGGTCGCGTGAACCTCGACCACATCCTCTGGTGGCGGGATGACTTAGGCACCTACCGTTGCAACGACGACTACGTCTGGGTCAAGCGCCGGCTGCGCGCACGGCTGGACAAGGTCTATTCAAGAAAGACGGTGGCCGAGTTCGGTCCCGAGCGCCAGGGCGACGGCCTCGAGCCGCCCTACATCCACATCGCCGCCGCCACCCAGAAAAAGCTGGAAGACCTGACACTCAAGATCCTGGAGACATACCTCGCCGAGGAGCTTGAGCGCCACGGCAACCTCGTCTTCGCCGGCGGCTGCGCCCTCAACGTCTCCCTGAACCGGCGCCTCATCGAGCACCCGCTCGTCAAAAACCTCTGGGTCCAACCCGCGGCGCACGACTCGGGCGGCTCTGTCGGCGCCGCCGCGATGGCCGCGGCCGAGGCCGGAGAGCCCCCCGAAGAGATGCGACACGTCTATCTGGGGCCGGCCTATACGGACGCCGAGATCCAAAAGGCCGCGCAGGACGCCGGATACGCCGCGACACCGTGCGCGGACATCTGCGTCCCCGCGGCGGAGCTCCTCAAGGAAGGCAAGATCGTCGGCTGGTTCCAGGGCAGGATGGAGTGGGGGCCGCGGGCCCTGGGCAACCGCAGCATTTTGGGCAATCCGACGCTGCGCGGCACCAGCGACCGGATCAACGCCATCATCAAGTTCCGCGAAAAGTGGCGGCCGTTCTGCCCCTCCATCCTCGAAGAATACGCGCCCGACATCATCGGCTCACAGCACCCGTCGCCCTTCATGACCTTCTCCTTCAAGGTCACGGAGCACTGGAAGGAACGCATCCCTGAGGCGGTGCACGTCGACGGCACCTGCCGGCCCCAGCTCGTCAGCAAAGCGACAAACCCTAAATACCACCGGCTCATCGACCTCTTCCGCCAGAAGACCGGCATCCCCCTCGTCATCAACACCTCCCTGAACAGGCGCGGGGAACCCATTGTCTGCTCGCCGCGGGACGCCCTCCTGATGTTCAAGGAGAGCGGGCTCGAATACCTGGTGCTAGGAGACCTCCTGATCAGGAAATGAACCACCACCGACTTCGGTCGGTGGTTTCGGTAAATAATGAAGAAACGGTCCTTCACGCAAAGCAGCACCTGGCAGATCCTCTTCGGCGATACCATCGTGCCGCGCTGCGTGCCGTTACCTTACCGCGCGTATCTTTTGACGAAAAAATTGCAGCGCAGCTGCGGCAAGCGCGTCGTGGGCAAGAGACGGGGCCCGACCTCACCAAGCCCCGCCCAGGCTCCGGCGGATTCCTCACGGGTCCCGCCGGATTCCTCCCAAGCCCCGCCGGATCCCTCCCAAGCCCAGCAGGATCCCTCCCCGCGGGAGCCCTTCGTGAAGGAGACGCGTCTGGGAGGACAGACCCTCCCCCTGATCAACAAGACGCTCTCGGCCCTCGACGAAGACCTGTCCAGGCCGGATGTCGCCGTCGTCGTCAAGGACCTGGAACGGCTCAGGGCCCTGCTTGAAAAGAAAGGCTGCCGTCCCACCTCGGCCGCCGGAAGCTTCAAGCAAAAAGACTTCGTCCCCTTAAAGGAAAGATACAAGCTCTGGGAAAACGCGTGGCTCCTGACGCACATGCCTCCCGCCGCCAACGAGAAGATCCTGGATGTCGGCGGCGCCTCGACGCTCTTTTCCTTTTACCTGGCCTGGAAGGGGGCGCGCGTCTCGGTCGTGGACAACGACTGGGGCCTGCACGGCCTCATCTACAACGCCCGCCACGTGGCCCGTGTCCTCGGCTGGCCCATGACGGTCGTCAACCGGGACCTGTGCCGACCCTTGCCTTTCACCGATGCCTCGTTCGACAAGGTCTTCTGCGTCTGCGTCCTGGAGCACCTGAGCCCGGCGGTGCGGGCCAGGACCATGACCGAGATCCACCGCGTCCTCAAGCCCGGCGGCCTCTGCGGCCTGACCATCGACTACGATGAGGGCCGGTGCGACCCCGGCATGGACCAGGGCCTGCGCTTCGGCTTCCCTGCAAAACTCCAGAAAGAGATCCTCGCGCCTTCCCGCCTCACCCTCTGGGGCAACCAGGCGCTTGCGGACGATTGTCCGTCCGGCTTTTTCCTCGGAGCGCTCTTTTTAAGGAAAGGTTAGGAGAGGATGCCCGCCCGGGCCATCTCTTCGAGCACGTCGGCAGGGACAAGGTCGTTCAGGCAGGCGAGGCGCGCGCACTCCTTGTTATAGCGGAAACTCTTGTAACAAGGCTGGCAGGGGAGCTTCTTCGAAACTTCCAGAAAGCGCTTCTGTCTTGGATAGGGGCCGTAGACGAGCGGATCGGCAGGGCCGTAAAAGGCCACGATGGGAATATCCTGCGTCGCGGCCAAATGGACGAGGCCGCCGTCGTTTCCGATAAAGACGACCGCCCCTTTGCATATCGCGACAGCCTGCATGATGCTCGTTCGGCCGCACAGGTTGACCACGGGACCCTCCAGAGACCCTTTTAGAGAATCGCCGATATCCTCCTCGTGTCCGGCCCCCAGGATGACGACCGCGTCAAAACAGCGGCGCGCACGCAGCAAACGCAGGAGCCCGGCAAAGTGACGAACGGGCCAATGCTTGAAGCAGGCATCCTTGCCCCACGTGACCCCGCCGCCGGGTGAGACCACGGCGTAGCGGCCGGTGATGCCGTTGGGCGCGAGCAGTGTCTTAGACACCGAGGCGGCCAACTCCTCCGGGACCGACAGGTGCGGTTTACGGTCAAGGAGGGCGTGATCCAGCAGGGCCGCCAGGTCACAGAAGAACTCGATCATGTGCTTGCCCTGGAAGCCTTCTACGGGCAGGTTGAGGGGACGGTTCAGGAATCTGTTACGCTTCTTGTAATTGAAGCCGGCCCGGACGGGGATACCCAGAAGATACTTGGCCCAGAACCCGTACTCCGGCTGCATGGAGAGGTCCACGAAGGCCGTGTAGCGCCGTCGGCGAAGCGCCCAAAAGAGGCGCCCCTTGTCCTTAAGGGCGTACCAGCGCCCCCGGGCCTTCCAGAGGTCCTTGTCGATGACGAAGATGTCGTCCACCAGGCCGCTATGTTCGAAGATCTCACGGGTCCGGTGCCCCAGGATCATGTCGATGCGCTCGACCTTCTTGTCGTCGCGCAGGGCCTTCAAGAAAGGCAGCATGAAGACCGCGTCCCCGAGGCCGTAAGGCTGGGTGATGAGCACTCTCTCATTCTTTGCCATTGTGCTTTTCCTTACTTTTGATATTATTATAGTTAAGGTTTCGGTTGAAAGCAAAAGCTTTCCTGACGGACATGACACATCATAAGACCGAACAGGCGCCGCCGCCTGAGATCTACGACAGGGATTATTACCTGACGGACAACGAGGGGTGCCGGGAATTCCAGCTGGGCCTGGATACCTGCATGCACCCGAAGTTCGCCCGCGCCTTGAGGCTGGCCTCTCCCATCACGCCGGGCATGGACATCCTGGATGTGGGCTGCGGCCGGGGAGAGCTCCTCTACTATTGCGCCCGGCAGGGGGCCCGGGTCACGGGTCTTGATTACAGCCCGGACGCCGTGGCTCTCGTGAAAGAAATGACGGTCCGGCTCCTGCCCAAAGATCGGCAGGATCTGGTCGGCGTCACGTGCACCGACATCGCGGACTTTTACGTCAGCGGGACCTTCGACGTCATCTTCGTCATCGAGGTCATCGAGCATTTGACCGACGCACAGATCCACTCGCTTTTAGTGAAGGCCCGCTCCCACCTCAAGCCGGACGGCCGCCTCATCCTGTCGACGGCCAACCTGAATTACGAAAAATATCTTTCGCCTCTCAAGCGGCTCCTGGACCTGCCGTTTCGCCTGATCCGGGAGCTTGTGCGCGTCGCAAGAGGAAAGGGCCGGGCCAAAGACGGCCGCGACCTCCTGCGCCGGATCTTCCGCATCCGGCTTTCACGCGGAGAGCGCAACAGGAAGATGCACGTCAACGTCATGACGCCGGCCCGGCTCAGGCGCCTCTTGAAAGACTTTGATGGCGTCGTCGTGTGCGAAGACCCTTCAAAAAATCCCATAAGCCTCCTGCTCAGGAAATGGTGGGGACGTGACCTTGTCGCGATCGCCAAAAAGAAAAAAGCATAGGGTGGTCTTTCTCGACCGCGACGGCGTCATCAACCGCTTTCCCGGCCGCAAGAAATACGTCACTCATCTTGAAAAGTTCAAGATACTTAAAGGCGCGCGTGCGGGGATCGCCCTCCTGACACGGCACGGTTTCCGGCTCTTCGTCGTCTCCAATCAGGCGGGCGTGGCCAAGGGCCTCTTTCCCCGCAAAGAGCTCACCCGCATGACCCGGTACATGCTCGAGGAAGTCCGCAAGGGGGGAGGCAGGATCCACCGCGTGCTGTACTGCCTCCACCGATCGGACGCGGGCTGTGACTGCCGCAAGCCCCGCATCGGCGCCCTCAAGGCGGCTACGAAAGACATCCGTGTCGACAAAAAAGAGAGTTATTTCATCGGCGACAGCATGATGGATATCCGGGCCGGCAGAGACTACGGCTGCAAGACCGTCATGGTCTTGACCGGCCGCGAAAAGGCGCGTGACGCCTCGCAATGGGACCCCAAGCCGGACTTCGTCGCCCGCGACCTCTTGTCCGCCGCCAGGAACATCGTCGCCGGCCGCTACGACCGCGCCTGATGGACAGATGTTTGTTTCGGCGGGTGGCCGAGGCGGCTCGGCCCCAGACGCGCGAGCGTAAGGGGCGCTGGTCCGACGGATAAGTCGGACCGATGAGCGCGGCCGCCGAGTCGGTGAGGCGGCCCGGGGCGCAGAAGCGCCCACGCCCAACCTAAGGTGTCGAGCAAAAAAGGCTCCCACGGGGGGATGGGGCGCTGGTCGGCCGAATAAGGCCGACCGGGTAGCGCGCCGGACGAGATGTGAGGCCGGCCGGGGCCGCGGAAGCGGCCACGCCGAGCTGGGATGACGAGCGAG
>CAZUQR010000010.1:0-64656 GCA_964622605.1 uncultured Planctomycetia bacterium | reverse complement strand
CGGCACATTATGGCGATGAACGCATGGAAGTGATATGAGAAATCGACGATGGATAGCGATAGCGGTGTTGGCGGGCGCGCTCCTGGCGGGGCAGGCGGCGGCGCAGGAGCTCAACCGCAAGGAGGAGGACGCGTTTTACGTGGCCGTCAAGTCCTACCAGGACGGCTTCTATGACGTGGCCATCACCCTGTTCGACCGCTTCATCAAGACCTACGACGACACCCATAAGAAGCTGGAGGCGTTGGTCTACATCGGACAGTGTTACTTCGCCCAGGAAAAGTATCTCAAGGCCCTGGACCAGTTCGAGATGCTCCTGGAGATGAAAGGCGCCCAGTCGATCCGCGACAGGGTCCTCTTCTGGTTGGCAGAGGTGTACAGCAAGGGCCGCGACCATCGCCGCGCCGAGGAACTGTACCGTGAGCTGATCAAGGACCACAAGGACTCTTCCTATTTTCTCTCCGCTCACTTTTCTTTGGCGCGGGCGTACCTCGCGGGAAAGAAGTACGAGGAGGCCATGGCCGTCTACCGGGATGTCCTGACGGGCTACGCCAAGACCTCGGCGGGCAAGGAGGGCGCTTTCGGCATCTGCGAGGTCCTGTACCGCAAGGGCGATTACGGCGCGCTGAAGGATGAACTGGGCCGGTTCCTGGAAAGCTACCCCGAGGCCCAAGAGTTGGACCGCGCCCTGTTTTATCTGGCAGAGGCCAGCTTCTATCTCGGGGATTTCGCCGGTGCCGTGAAGGCCTACAAGGCGTGCCTGGACCAGACGAGCGCGGATGAGCTGCGCCAGCTTGCGCGCATCGGGCTGGGCTGGTCCCATTTGAAAGAGAAGAATTACGAGAAGGCCCGGGAGGTCTTTGCGGCCTACGAAGAGGACGCGCCGTTGTCCGTCGTCTTGGGCCGGGCGGTCATCTTCCTTGAAGAAGGGGTGCCGGCCGAGGCCCTTTACCTTTATGACAAGGTCGTCGCGGCTGACAAGCAGGGCGAGTTTCTGCCCCTCGCCTATTTCGGCCGGGCCGAGGCCCTGTATCATCTGTCCCGTTTTCAGGAGGCAATCGTCTCCTACAGGATATCCCTCGACAAGCTCAAGAGCGTCTTCCGCGGTCTTGCCGACAACCGGGAGCTGCGCGATAAGATCTATTACGGCCTCGCCTGGTCGTATCTGAAGGTCGGTGACTTCCCTTCCGCGCAAGAGGCCTTCCAGAAGGTGGTAACGCTGACCAAGGACAAGATCTTCAAGCTGAGCGCCATGTGCCAGTTGGCCGACACCTACCTGGATGCGGGGGAGTATGACAAGGCCATCAACGGCTACATGAACTTCCTTGAGATCTACCCCGACAGCGTCTACAACGACTATATCCAATTTCAGCTCGGGGTGGCCTGGCTGCGGTCGGACGATACCGACGCCGCCATCCTCGCGTTCCGCAAGCTCCTGGCCGATTATCCGTCTTCCAATCTCGTGGACGACGCACGCTACTTCCTGAGCGCGACGTACTTCCAAAAGGGGTTGTTCGCGACGGCCCGCCAGGAGCTTGAGGCGTTCGTGAAGAATTACAGGGATTCGCCGTTCAGGCCTCAGGCGCTCTTTTTGCTGGCCGAGTGCTGGATGAACGAAGGCGGCTACAAGAAGGCCATCGAATACTATCAGATGGTGCGCCAGCAGTTTCCCCAGGAAGGGACGTTGCGCCAGAAGGCGGAGTACGAGATTGCGCACGCCACGTTTGAGATGGGGCAGATGTCCGAGGCGCAGCGCCTCTTTCTGGATTTCGTGACGCGTTACCCGGACTCGCCCTTTTCGCCCAACGTCCTCTTCTGGCTGGGGCAGTCCTTGGCGGCCCAGGAGGATTATGCCGGCGCCCGCCGCGCCTTCGAGCGGATGATCCGTAATTATCCTCATCACGAAGGCCTCGCGGACGCGTATCTGGGGATCGGCCGCGCGCATGCGGCCGAGGGGGCTTTTCCGATGGCCCTGCGTAGCTTCGAGAGTGTTCTGGAAGACCCCCAGACGACCGACGCGACGCGCGCGATGGCGTTGATGGCGATGGCGGACGTCTATCTTGCCCAGGGACAGACGCAGCGCGCCGTCTCCTCCTTCCGGCAGGCGGCGGCGCTTGCCGGTCCGTGGGTCAAGACGGCCCACGTGAAGACGGCCCGCCTTCTGGTGCAGGATAAAGACCAGGCCGGCGCGCTCGAGGCGCTGGACCAGGCCCGGGCCGCGATGGGCAGCATTCAGGACAGCGCCACCCTCTGGGAGATGGGAGAGGTCTACGAAGAGGCCGGCCGCTGGCAGGAGGCCGTGGAGGCATATATGCAGGTCCATTACCTTTCGCCCGATGAGAAGATTTCCGTAAAGGCCCTTTTGCGCGTGGCTCAGATCTATGAAAACCGTTCGGCGCACGAGGAGCTCAGAAGGATCCTTGAAGCGATTGCGTCTCTGGATGTGCCCGAGGCGGCGTACGCCCGGGAAAAGTTGACGATGATGAAGGCCCAAGCGGGATCGGAGTGAAGCCATGATCAAGAAGGTATTCGGGGCGGGGATGTGGTGCTTAGCGGCTGTCTTTGTTTCGTTCGTCCTGGCGCGCCGGACGGCATTTTTCGAGCGTGGCGGGCCGATGCTCGTGCCGGTATTCGTCTGTTCGTTTCTCGCATGGGGCGTCGTCTTCGCGAAATCCTTTCAGATGGCGGCCTGGCGCCAGGACGTGACGGCGCTCCTGAAGAGCGTCTTCGACGGCATCGAACGCCAGCGCATCAAGGAGGCGCTGGAGGCGACGCATAAGGATCCGACCCCCGTCGCCCGGATCCTGCGCGCCGGTATCCTGAAATACGACCGCCGCAAAGAGGAGATCCGCGAGGCCCTGGACGACGGATTTCTGCGCGAAGTTCCGTTCCTCGAGAGCAGCATGCACGCTCTGGAGACACTGATCCAGGCCCTGCCCCTCCTGGGCCTGCTGGGAGGTCTGGCGGGCATGTTAAAGGTCCTGGGGACGGTGGAGGCGAAGGCGTCCCACCAGGTGGCGGTCGGTTTTTCGGACCTCTTGGCCGGCGGCTGGGAGATGGTGCTGTGCGGGTTCGTGGCCCTGCTCTTTGCCCTGCCGCTCTTTTTGGCGTATCGGTTCCTCGCCGCGCGCATCGAGCAGGAGAAGGCGATGCTGGAACAGACGGCCACCGTCTTTCTTGAAGATCTTATCGAACGGAGAGTCAGTACATGAGGTTTTCGCGGCGTCTGACCCTCACCGGCGTGCGTTTCTATCCGTTCCTGTGGGTCCTCGTCTACGGTGCGGTCCTCGGGATGGGAGGGGTGTTCCTGGTCTGCGGCATGGCCTCGCAGCCGGTTCTTTCCGCGGACCTGCCCGTCGTCTTCACGCAGGTCCCCGAGGCGGGAACATGGCAGACGCTCTTTCTGGCTGAGGATGGCCGCCTGGCGCTGAATCGCGAAGAGGTGGGGCTGCCGGCGTTGGCCCAGGAGATCCGGCTCATCGAGCCCCAACGGCGCAACCTCCTTTTTGTCGTCGAGCCGGGGGTCGTCTTCCGCGAGGTGGCGCGCGTCTGGCGCCTGTGCCGGGAGGCCGGGGTGCGGCAGATCCACATCGTCACGCTGACGGAGGCGCCGTGACGCGGTCCTCTTCTTTTTTTATCGGGGGGGCGGTCGCGTCGCTGGGACTGCACCTCTTGTTCTTCGGTCTCCTGACACCCTGCCTGACGCCGGAGAGGTACGCGTTTTCCCGATGGGATGCCGTCTTTCTGGGGGCGATCCTTGCCCGCGTCGACCTTAAGACGGTCGGTGTATCGCTGCAAGAAGGCGGCACGGCGTTGGGTGCCGTGTTGCTTGCGCCGGGGAAGGCAGCGTCTTACCACGCCAAGGAGCCGCAGGCTCCTCTCAAACCGCTGCCGGCCCTTGCCGAGATGTCGGTCATGGGGGCGCCGCAAGAGTCACCGGTGCCGGCACACGGGGCAGGCGCTCCGAGGAGCCCGGCACGCGTGCACTTCTATTTGTTCGACCCGCCGGCCTTTTTGCGCAACGTGGACTTTTCGGACTTGAAAAAGATGGTCGAGCGCGAAGATGTCGCCGCGCACATGGAGTGTGCCCTCACGCTGACGCCGGACGGCCGCGTGCGCGCCGTGCGCCGTATCACCGGCAGCGGCCACCCGATCCTGGACAGCTTCATCATCTTTAAGCTGCAGCGGGCCGTGTTCCAGACCGACGATCTGAACGTGGAGCAGCCGGTGCGTCTCTTCATCCGGCTCAAGTAGACAAGCACAGGGGCAGGGATGTTTAAAATTGATTTTTTATTTTTATTCTGTTATTATTTCCTTGGGGCCTTGTGTCTTTACTTTGTGGGGACCTTCCTGTGGGAGGTTCCTCGATGGGATCGGGTCCGGGGCTCCTCGCGCCAGGTGTGGCAGTGTGCGGTCTGCCTGCATACTTATTTTGATCCCAAGCCCTTACGGATCAGTGCGTGTCCCGTGTGCGGGACCTTGAATAAGAGGGAACAAAAAGAGGGGGAGGGTCCATGATCACGGAGATCGGAATCGTTGCCGGCGACATATGGCACTATCTGGACGCCCACGGAGACGTGGCGCTCTCGCGACTGGTCAAAGATCTGGACAGGTCCCAGGAGCTTGTTTTGATGAGCGTCGGGTGGCTGGCCCGCGAAGGGCACGTCGTGTTGCTTAACGAAGAAAAGGACTATAAGATCACCCTTAGGAAGCGACCATGAGACGGGGGCTCGCTATCGTCAGCATGCTCATTTTTGTCGTCGTCTTTTCTCTCCTGGCGGCGACGATGCTGGGGCTGATGTCATCGAGCACGCGTCAGATCGAGGCCGACGTGCGCCGTATCCGCGGCTGGTACGCGGCCGAGGCGGCCAATATCCTGGCGCGGGAGGTGCTGCGTCTGGAACAGCCCTTGGCGACGTCCTACGCGATACCCTGGTCGATCGACGAGAACAGCGGCGCGGTCGTCGGCACGACGAACGTGAACGTGACAACCAATAGCGGCGGCTTCTGCCCCCCCAACACCGTCTGCCTGAACACCACGAGCGGCTACACATCTGTCTGGTAATCTCTCCGCCTTTCCGCTTCACCCTCAAGTAAATCCAGGTAAATATAGGTAAAATTTTAGTTGACGAAGTAAAAACATTATGCTTTAATTAATTCTAAGGAAAAATATACCACTCAGCAGGGGATGCGTATGTACACGCTCATGGATGTCGACGAACTTGCGAATTATCTCCGCTTAAAGCGCCAGACGATCTATAACTGGTTGCATGAAAGCAAGATCGCCGGCATCAAGGTCGGCGGTGTCTGGCGATTCGACAAGAAAGAGATCGACAGGTGGCTCAGGGCGCACCATCGCTCGGCCAGGGTGAAGAGATAGGGGAACGGGGCTATGTTTCAATTTTTCGGTAAAGAAGCCGCAGGGGTCTATTTCAGCTCACGTGGTTTTGTGATCGTGCAGCAACGCGGGGGAAGGCTCGAGAAGTTCTCGTGTTTTCCGTACCCTGAGGCCATGCGCTCCCAGGCGTCCGGGACGGAAGACATCTTCCAGGTCTTTCAAAACAACATGGTCGAACTCGTAGCGTTCATGCAGAAGACCCTGCGCGACAGCCGTGTCGATACGCGCAGCATCGTCGTGGCCCTGCCTTCCAAAGACCTCATCATCCGCTTCTTCGAGATGCCCCAGATCCCCAAATCGGAGATCGTGGCGGGGATCAACTTCGAGATGAAGAAGTACGTCCCCTTCAAGGTCGAGGACCTTTCGTATGACTTCCAGTACCGGATCCGGCCGCGGGCGAATATCCTCGAGGTGATCCTGTGCGGCATGCGTCGCGAGGGGCTCAACCGTTATCAGAATCTCTTCAAACAGTTGAACCTCGATGTCGTGGCCTTCGAGCCCAGCCTCTTCAGTCTCTTCCGGTTTCTGGCCGTCCGCGGCAAGATCTCCGCAAACAAGTCCTACGTCATCCTCGAGGTGGACCAGGACGAGGCCGACATCCTGATCATCGACAAGGGCTTTCCTTATTTCACGCGCGATATCCGCCTCTTGGGATTCGGCAAGGGCGGCGCCGCCGAGCGCGACACGGAGGGGATGCTCTACCGCCTTGTGAACGAGGTGCGCGTGTCGATGGATTATTTCCGCCGTCAGTTCATGAAGAAAGATATCGACGAGATGTTGATCCTGTCGCCTCAGGGAAGGACCGAATGGGGCGACCATTTCCACCGCGAGCTGGGCTTGAAGACGCACGTCGTTGCGGTGAAGGATTTCTTTAAAGGCAGGGACGTGCCCGATGACATGATCTTTGACGTCTTCAAGGCCTGCGGGGCGTCTTGCCGGCACATGCGGTCTTCGTTGGTCACCTTGAACCTTGCCAAACCGGAGAAGTTTGACACGATGTCGGTGGTGATGGCGGGCTTGGCGAGCCAGAACGCCGAACAGGTCCTGTTGAACTTCGTCCAGGAGTCCCGGGAGTCGTTGATCAAGGGCTCCGTCATCGCAGCGATCCTGGTATCGGTCGGCTACGGCATGGGCTTTTCGAAGCTGTATCCCCTCGAGAAAGAGCTGCAGGTGAAGACCGTCGCGCAGCCGCCCTTTCTGTCGGGCCTCGACCTTTCGACGCTGGAGACCATCGAGCAGAGTGAGCGCGACCTGATCACGAAGAAAAAGTCCTGGACGGATGCGATCGAAGCCGCCCGGGCCCAGGACATCCTGGTCCATCTGCCCCGCCTCGTGCCGAAGGGGGTATGGGTGGTGCGCATCTTTTTTTCCTCGGAGAATGGTTACCTTGAGTTGGAGTGCGCCTCCTACGATGAAGAACCGCGCCGGCGGCTTGATCTCATGAATGACTTTCTGGCGCGCCTGAAGGAGGACGCGACCCTTGATGAGGAGTATGCCAATATCGAGCTCGTCTCCTACCGGGAGAAGGAGGAGAGCAACGTCGCCTACCTGACCTTCAAGATCGTTTGCAGTTCGGCACAAAAGAGAGACCTGCATGCTAGACCCAGCAGTTTTTAAAAAACATCGCGAGACGCTGGTCGTCATCGGTGTGGCGCTCGTGGGCCTGTTTTTGGCCAAGAAGGCCTATGACTTTCAAATGGGCAAGGCCTGGTGGGTCAAGGAGAATGTCCGCAAGGAAGAAGAGAAGGCCAAGAGCCTGGATCGCATCGTCGTCTTGAACGAAAGGGTGGAAGAGTTGAGGAAGAACGGCTGGCCTTCGACGGACTTTGCCGCGGTCGTCGAGGTCTTGTCGCAGCTTGGGGAGGAGGCGGGCATGCGTGTGCAGGATATCACGCCGTTGCAAAAAGAGGACGAGGCGCATCTGCTTAGCATACCTTTTTTTCTCAATGCCAATACGACGTATCGGAGCCTGGCGAAATTCCTGCTGGCGGTCCGGGCGCTTCCCGAACTTTTGCGGGTGCACGAGGTGACGTTGAGCCCCGAGTCCTCAGAGGGACAGGTGGGTCCCGATAGGATGTTGAAGATGAACCTCAAGGGTGCGGCGTTTTATTTCAAATAAGGCTTCCATGAGATTTTTGGCTTTAGTGATCATCGGTCTGCTGGCGGTGCCGCCGGGCACCGTCCGCGCCCAGGAGGCCGTTTCGGCCCCCCCTGAGGCGGCGGCCCCGCAGGGGGCCCCGAAAGGTCGGCAGGCGCCGCCGGCGTCTGACCTTTCCTTTCGCGACCCGTTTCAGTCATTCCTCCCTTCTGACGTCGTCGAGCAGGAAGAGAGGGCGGAAGCGTCGTCGACGGATGAGAATACGGAGTCGATCCCCGAGGAAGAACTGCTGGATCTGTCGCAATTCTCGGTCGCGGGCCTCGTCTGGGGGATCGATGAGGCGCGCGCCATCATCAACGGCGAGATCGTGGCGGTCGGAGACGCGATAGGGGAGGCGCAGGTCCTGCGCATCGGCCGCGACGGCATCCTTTTTGGTTTTCACGGACGCGAGTATCTTCTCAAAAGAACCCCTTGATGGATCCAACTAAAAGCGGAGGGCCGGATCATGAAACGCTATCGTAATAAGGTGAGGCGTGCGGTGGGGCGCGCCGCAACGCTGCTCGTCCTGGCGGGCGGGTGGTGCCTGGTTTCCTCGACCCTGGCGCAGGATTTCGACTTCTACGCGATGGACCTCATCGCCCAGGAGTCGTATAAGAAGATCTCCATGGATTTTCGTGACGCGAGCCTCAAGGACATCCTGAAGATCTTTTCGGAGCAGTCGGGCCTGAACTTCATCGCCTCCCAGTCCATCCAGGACCGGACGGTGACGCTCTACCTGGACGCCGTGCCTTTGAACGACGCCTTGAAAAAGATCATGGCCGCCAACAACCTGACCTATGAGCTGGATCCCGGCAGCAACATCTTTGTCGTCAAGGAGACGGGACGGCCGGATCCCGAATTGCTCACGCGGGTTTATTCGTTACGCTTTGCGCGCCTGAAGTCCTCGAAGCTGTACCAGCGCATCGAGGAAGGGCCGACCGCGGGGATAACCCTTTCCTCCCTGGTAGCTGGGGGAGGGCAGGGGAGAACCGGAGGAGGCGAAGACAAGGATGTCGGGATCGAGGCGACGGTGAAGAACATCCTTACGGAGCGCGGCAAGGTGATCGCCGATGCCCGGACGAACAGCCTGATCGTCACGGACGTGCCCGCTCAATTCGACGTCATCGAGAAGGTCATCCGGCTCCTGGATACGTCCGTCCCGCAGGTCATGATCGAGGTGGAGATGCTCGACGTCGCAAAGAGCACCATGGACGAGCTGGGCGTGGACATGACGTCCAGCCTCTTGTCGTTGCAGGGAGCCTCCAGAGACACGCGCTTTCCCAACTTCTTCGCAGACAGTGTCCCGATCCACGAGAACGGCATTTCCAGCCTGGATGACGGGACAGCCCCCGCCTTCAAGTACGGGAAGCTCAGCGCCGAGGTCTTTACGGCTACCCTGGATTTCCTGAGGACGGACACACAGACGAAGTTCCTGGCGCGGCCGCGGATCCTGACCTTGAGCAATGAGACCGCACAGATCAAGATCGCGACCAACGAGGCCATCGGAGAGCAGACGCAGTCGGTCACGGAAGGCAATACGTCGACGATGACGTCAGGGGCGGAGCGGACAGAAACGGGCATCCTGATGAAGGTGACGCCCCAGGTGGATGTCGAGGGCCGCTGCGTGACGCTCTTCATCGAGCCGAGCGTGATCGAGGCGAAGGACAGTCAGACCTTCCCGGGGAAATACAGGGATCCGGAGATCCGGTCGACGGCTGCCGCGCTGATGGTCGAAGACGGCGAGACGATCGTGGTGGGCGGCCTCATCCGGACCAGAGAGGAGAAGACGGAAAAGAAGTGGCCCATCCTGGGCGATCTTCCGTTGATCGGCATGATGTTCCGTCACAAGGACGAGACGCACCAGGAACGCGAGCTGCTCGTCTTCATCACGCCCCACATCATCGACGCCAAGAATGTGGCGGCCCTGGCCCAGGCCGACAGGCCCTTCCCGCAGGGCGCTTCCTTTGTGTTCCGGGAGCAGGTTCCCGCCGTCTCGCGGAAACGAGAGGTTGACAGCTACCTCGAGCGGTGGGAAAATTGATGGTACGTTTTGTCATTTCAAGACTATAGACCATTTTACAGGATACCATGGTGCGACCTTATCTGAAGCTCGGCGAGATCCTCCTCAAAGAAGGCATCATCACGCAGAAACAGCTGGATGAGGTCATCAAGGTCCAGGCGAAGGAAGGGGGGCGTTTCGGCGAGATCCTCCTCAAGCTGGGATTCGCCACCGAGGAGGACGTCGTGGTGGCGCTCGGCAAGCAGCTGAACCTGCCCTATGTCTCCATGGGGGCGGGTCTCCTGAAGCCGGCCCTGGACCAGAACCTGGACGGGGCCATCCCCAAGGAGTTCGCGGTCAAGAACGCCGTCCTGCCGTTGTCCAAGACCATGGACTCGATCACCTGCGCCATCACCGACCCCCTGGACGTCATCCTGATCGACAACCTGCGCAAGCTCGTCGGCTGCGAGATCAATCCCGTCATCGCCACGAAGTCCGAGATCCTCAAGGCCATCGAAGAGTTTTACGGCAAGCGCGACATCCTGAAGGCGGCCGTCAAGGACTCCTATAGGACCGTCGACGACTTCCGGCCGGTCGAGGAGTTTCAGCCCGAAGAGCTGAGCATCGACCGTCTGGTCGCCCGGGCGGAAGAGGCGCCGGTGGTCAAGCTCGTCGATCTCATCATCAAGCAGGCGATCGACGAGCGGGCCTCCGATATCCACATCGAGCCGTTTCAGGAAAAGATCAGCCTGCGTTACCGCATCGACGGGGTCTTGCACGAGATCCCGCCGCCGGCCCGTCACCTGCATTTGCCGATCGTCTCGCGCGTCAAGATCCTCTCCAAGCTCGACATCGCCGAGAAGCGCCTGCCGCAGGACGGCGGCTTCCGGGTGCGCATCGAGGGCCGCGATATCGACCTGCGCATCTCCGTGATGCCGACCATCTACGGCGAGAAGATCGTCCTGCGTATTCTGGACAAGGAAGGGGTGGTGCTCGATCTTGATCAGATGGGGTTCTTCCCGCAACAGCTCGAGGAGTTCCGCAGGGCGATGTATGCGCCGTTCGGCCTCATCTTCATCACCGGCCCGACCGGCAGCGGCAAGTCGACGACCCTGTACGCCGTCCTGACCGAGGTCAAGACGCCGAAGAAGAACATCGTTACCGTCGAGGACCCCTGCGAGTATCACCTGGACGGGATCAACCAGGTGCAGATCAAGCCTGAGATCGGCCTGACCTTTGCGACGGCGCTGAGGAGTTTCCTGCGCCAGGACCCCGATATCATGATGGTCGGCGAGGTGCGCGACTTGGAGACCGCCCAGATCTGCGTGCGTTCGGCGTTGACCGGTCACCTCGTCTTGAGCACGCTCCACACGAACGACGCGCCGTCGGCCGTGACGCGCCTCATCGATATCGGCGTGGAGCCCTACCTCCTGATGCCGTCGCTTCTGGTCATCGTGGCGCAGCGCCTGGTCCGCAAGCTCTGCCTGCACTGCCGGGAGGCCTACGAGCCGACGCCCGAAGAGCGCGAGCGCTTTGGTTTTACCGAGCTCATCTACCGGGCCAAGGGATGCGATAAGTGCAATCACTTCGGCTACAGGGGGCGCACGTGCATCAGCGAGGTCTTCTACGTGAACGACGATATGCGCAAGTACATCGTTCCGGGCGTCAATGCCCAGCAACTCAAGGAGCTCGGCCGCCAGCAAGGCATGCTGACGCTTTTTGACAGCGGGATCAAGAAGGTCAAGGAAGGCGTCACGTCGCTCGATGAGGCATTGAGCGCCACGGTGGGGGTGGAGGGTGCCTAGGTTTTCTTACATCGGCCGCAAGGGTACGGGAGAGCGCGATACCGGGATCCTGGACGCCCTCTCCCCGGACGAGGCGGTGCTTCAGCTGCAGCAGAAGGGGCTGATCGTCACCTCGATCCTGCCCCTTGAGATCAGTCAGCAGATGACGGCGGGGACGGCGCCCCGGAACATCGCGCGCAGAAAGAGGTCTCAGTTCACCCACAGCGCGGTGCGCGCCACGGATATGGTCATCACGGCCCGCCAGCTGGCTCTTTTGCTGGGCGCGGGCGTGAGTCTTTTGCGCAGCCTCGACATCATCGGCAAGCAGGTCGACAGCAAGAAGCTCTTTGATATCGTGGGCCAGATCCGGCAGGACATGGAGGGCGGCCGGACGCTGCGCGATGCCATGGCCAAGTTCCCGAAGGTCTTCAGCGCCCTGTGGCTCAATTTGGTGGAGACGGGGGAGGCGAGCGGCAACCTGCCCACGGTGCTGGAGAAGCTGGCTTATTACCTCGAGGAGGATATGGCCTTTCGCCGCAAGATCCTCTCGGCGTTGCTGTATCCGGGGATCCTGCTCCTTATCTCCGTATCGGCCGTCATGTTTTTCGTGATGAAGATCATCCCGACCTTTGCCGGGATCCTCGAGTCGTTCGGCGTGCCGCTGCCCCTGGCCACGCGCGTCGTCATCAACATCAGCCACTTTCTCGTCGAGAAGTCCTATATCCTCGTCGCGGCGATCGCCGGCATCGTTTTTTTCTTCCGGCATCTGAATGCCCAGCCCAAGTTCAACCGGCTCTTCGAGGAGATGCGGCTCAAGGCGCCCGTCATGGGCGACTTTTTCCGTTATATGCTCTTGGAGCGCTTCGCGACGACGATGGCCATCCTTGTCGAGAGCGGCGTGCCCATCCTTTACGCCCTGGAGATCTCCGAGCGCAGCGCCGGCTCGGCGAAGATGTCCGAGTGCATCGCCTTTATCAAGAAGAACGTCAAGGAGGGCCGCAGCATGGCCGAGCCCATGGAGAAGATGGAGATCTTCACGCCGATGAGCATCCAGCTCGTCTCGATCGGGGAGGAGATCGGCGAGCTGACGGGCATGCTCAAGCGTATCTCCAAGTATTATCAGGAGTACCTGGAGACGTTCGTCAACAGGCTGGCCACGATCTTCGAGCCCGTGATGATCGTCTTCATCGGCATCATCATCGGGGCGATGGTCATCTCGATCTTTTTGCCGATCTTTAACCTCGCAACATCTAAGCCTGTTTGAGACAACGGGTTAGTGTATTTTTTGATTGACGAAGATGCTGGGGGATGATATACTTTTTGATAAGAAGGAGGTGAAAAATAGAGGCACAAGACGGACTCATAATCCATCATCTAAGAGGGTTTCAAACCCACGGAAAGGGGGAATACGATGTTACGGCTTAAGAATCGGAAGGGTTTTACGTTACTTGAATTGATCATCGTTGTCATCGTTATCGGAATTCTCGCCTCGATCGCGCTGCCGCGCTTCATCCGCGTGGCCGAGAGGGCAAGGATGGCCGAGGCCAAGAGTATCCTGGATGCGCTGCGTTCGTCGCAGATGCGGTATGCTGCCCAGTGGAATGCGTATACGGGCAACATCGCCCTGCTAGACACGCCGGCACCGCCGGCCAAGTATTTTACTTTCGTGACAAACGCAGCGACTATCGCAGCCGCCGAAACTGCTGTCATCGCAACGGCGACAAGAAACGGGGTCGAGAACCCGGGTGCGCCGCTGGCAGCCGGGTACACCATCACGATCGCGATCGGCGGCCAGCTGACGTCAGCGAACACGGCTGTCCTGCCATTGTTGTAACGGCCTAAGCGTCAGGTTGTCGTAATGAAAGCGGGATCCTTAAGCGCTCCGGTTTACGAGAGGGAAACTTTTAGGTAAGCCGGAGCGTTTTCCTTAAGAGGACACGCGGAAAAAGCCATGCTTCGGAGTCAGCGGGCAGGGATGTCATGAAGAAAGAGGCACAAGCGAAAGAACCCGGTTTTACCTTGATAGAGCTTGTCGTGGCCGTCGTCATCATCGGTATCCTGGCGTCCATCGCGGTGCCGCGCTTCATCCGCGTCGTGGAGAAGGGGCGCTCCGCCGAGGCCCGCAACGTCCTGGGCGTCATCCGCGACGCCCAAGTGGCCTACTTTCTCGAGTATGACAAGTACACGACGAGCTTGTCGGCGCTGGGGGTGAGCGTGCCGACCGCGTGCAATACGAGTTATTACTTTCGGTATTCCGTCGCCCTGGGCGGGGGCGGGGCGAGTTTTACGGGCAGCGCGGTGCGTTGCACGGCCGGTGGCCGGTCGCCCAACGGCCCTTTCGCCTACACCATGACGCTCAACAATGGCGGGGTCCTGGCCTGTACCGAACCGAGCATTCTTTAAGAGGGGCTTAAAAAAGAGTTTTCCCGGCGGTGTCTATGTACGAGAGGGGATTTGTCGCGAGAGAGGCCGGTTTTACGCTGATCGAATTGATGATCGTGGTGATCGTCGTGGGGATCCTGGCCACGATGGCCTACCCGAATTATGTGACGACACGCGAAAAGGCGCTGGACAAGGAGGCGACCTCTTCCCTTTTGCTGATCCGGAATTCCGAGCGCATGTTCTTCTCGCGCATAGAGTCTTTCTATCCTGCGCCGGCCGGCACCCAGGGCAACATCGCTCTCATCAACGGTAATCTGACGCTGGATCTCAACGAGCGCGTCTGGGACTACACGGTCGGCACGTCGAGCCCGACGGCCTTTACGGCCACGGCCGTCCGCAGCGGCCGCACCTGGACGATCACGAACACCGCAGCTCAACCCGCCTGCACAGGCACATGTTTGTAAAAATCCTTCCAGGACACGCGCCTTCGCGTTCCGGATTTACGCTTGTCGAGATCATGGTCTCCATGGTCGTCCTCGGGCTTTTGGCGGCCGGTTTTTTCAGCGTGATCACCTCGGGGCGCTATCTCGTATCCCGTTCGAAACGTCGGCTGGTCGCCTATGAGTTGGCGCGCCGGCAGATCGAGTTCCGGCGGTCCTGGGTCCGGGCGGATACGTGGTATGCGGGCGGTTCGGATCCGCTCAACCCGAGCGGGACGTGGTCCGCCTGGGGGTGCAATACGGTGCTCGGGAACATCGCCTATCAATCGAGGATACGCATCGATTCCGTTCCGACCGGGTGCGCGGATTGTCCGCGCCGGGTAACGGTGCAGGTCCGTTGGAATGAGACTCAACTCTAAGACGCCCCGGGGCGTCACATTAGTGGAACTCATCCTGGCGATGCTCCTTTTGAGCGTCGTCGTCCTGACGGGGGTCTCCATGGAGATGGGGCTGCGGCGTCTCTTTTTCGTCTCGGACGTGGAGAGCGAGCTGATGGGGGAGGCCGCGGGCATCCTGACCTTCGTGTCGAAGAGGATCAACACGGCCCCCGGCAACCTGCAGAACACTCCCGTCGACAACCTGACCGTGGCCGGTCAGTATATCCGTTACCGCGTGAGACGGGATACCAATATGGATGGGGTCCTGGAACCCACGGACGGCGCGGACGAGTTTTACTATTGCATGAATTGGGGGGGGTTGGTCGACGAGCTGTGGTACGGCCGCAACGGGGCGCCGGTCGTGATGCTCTCCGACAAGGTCGTCTTTTTCCGGATCGGCAATGCCACGGGCGAGGGCTGCGACGGATGTTCTTTCGTCACGCTGACCCTGCGCCGCGACCCGAGCAGACCCGTCAACGCGACCAATCCGGAGATCACCCTCAATACGACCGCACAGTACCGCGGCATGTCCATTCGATAATATTTTTGGGGCAGTAGCTCAGCTGGGAGAGCATCACGTTCGCAACGTGGGGGTCGTGGGTTCGAATCCCATCTGCTCCACCAGATATCCCGATAGATGGGATTCGAAGCCGACCCGAGCGCCACTCGTCCGAGCAAGCGCGGCCGGCCGACGGTTCCATTCGCGGGTATGCTCGTCCGGCCCCACCGAGGTCGGACTTCGCTCAGTGTGACCGGCCTTCGCTCCCGCGGGATATTTAGAGCCGGCGGATCATGGCCGCTTTCGGCCGTCCACATGCCCCGCGAAGGGAACCGTCGCGCCGCCCGCCTTATCGACCATGCGACAGGCTCGTATAATCTCCCTCTTCACTGCTCTCTTTTTTGTCGGGCTGCTGTTGATTTCTTTGGCGGCCGGGCAGGAGTCCGCCCACGAGGCGATGTACTATCATCGTCTCGACGGCAAGCGGGTGCAGTGCGTGTTGTGTCCGCGGCGCTGCGTCATCGCCGACGGCCAGCGGGGCGTCTGCGGCGTGCGCGAGAACCGCGGCGGCACGCTCTACACGTTGGTCTACGCCAAACCCTGCTCCCTGCACGTCGATCCCATCGAGAAGAAACCCCTTTTTCACGTCATGCCCGGCGCCAAGGCCTTCTCCATCGCCACCGTCGGATGTAACCTCAGGTGTCTGTTCTGTCAAAACTGGCAGATCTCCCAGGCCGCACCCGAGGATGTCCGGACGCGCACGTTTTTTCCCGAAGAGGTGGTGGCGGCGGCCCAGGCGAGCGGCGCGTCGGTGATCGCCTACACGTATACGGAGCCCACGATATTCTACGAATACATGTTCGACATCGCGCGGCTGGCCAAGAAGGCCGGCATCGTGAACGTCATGCATTCGGCGGGCTTTATCAATGAGGAACCGCTGCGGGCCCTCGCCCCGTACCTCGATGCCGCCAACGTCGACCTGAAAGGCTTCAATGAGCGTTTTTATAATGAATTTTGCTTCGGCAACGTCCAGGATGTCCTGCGGACCCTTAAGATCCTGGACGAGGAGGGGGTGTGGGTGGAGGTCACCAACCTGATCATCCCGGGGTTAAACGATGACCCCAAGGAGATCCGCAGGATGTGCGCGTGGATTCGCGACAACCTGGGTCCGGAGACGCCGCTGCACTTCTCGCGTTTCTGGCCCATGCACAAGCTCAGGCATTTGGCGCCGACCTCACCGGCGACGCTGGAGGAGGCGCGGCGCATCGCCATGGAGGAGGGTCTGCGTTACGTGTACATCGGCAATATCGGCGGGCATCCGGCCGAAGACACGGTCTGTCCCGGGTGCGGCAAGGTCGTGGTGGACCGCGCGGGTTATATCATCAAGGAACTCAACCTTGTCGACGGCGCCTGCGCTTTTTGCGGGGAGAAGATCGACGGGAGATGGTAGACGAAGAAGGGTTGTAAGCCTTATGAGTAGGAGACGACGGATCTTGAGGATCATGGGGGTGGTGATCATGGCGCTTTTTTCTTTTTCGTCAGGGGCGCGCGGCGGTGTCAAGGAGCCGAACGTGGCCGGCAGTTTTTATCCCGGCGAGGAGGCCGCGCTCAAGGGGATGATCGAGGCGTACCTTAAGGAGGCGACCCTTGGGAAGGAGGTCCCCGAAGACCCTCTCGTCCTGATCGTGCCGCACGCGGGCTATATCTATTCGGGGCCGGTCGCGGCCTACGGATTCAAGAGTGTCCAGGGCAGGCGCTACGATACGGTCGCGATCCTGGCGCCCTCGCACTTTTTTTCTTTTCGCGGCGCGGCTGTCTATCGCGAGGGAGCCTTTCGGACCCCGCTCGGCGACGTCACCGTTGATACGGCCACGGCCGACGCCCTGCTTGCCGGGATGCCCGGATTCCTCAAGGAGGCGCCCGAGGTCTTTGAGCGCGAGCATTCCCTTGAGGTCGAGCTGCCGTTCTTACAGAGCGTTCTGTCCGGCTTCAAGATCCTCCCGGTCATCTTCGGGGAGGCGGCCTTCGGCGATCTCGAGATGCTGGGCAGCAAGCTCGCGATGGTCCTGGAAGGGAAGAAGGCCTTGCTCGTCGTCAGCACCGACCTGTCGCATTATAAAGGGTATGACGCCGCGTGCGCCCTGGATCGGCGGACCATCGATTATATTTTGGACGGCGATGCGCAGGGGCTATGGGAGGAGGTCTCGGCTGGCGGAGGAAATTGCTGTGGGATAAAACCTGTCGTGGCCGGCATGTCTTACGCCCGGGCGCGGGGCGCCGGGAAGGGCACCCTGTTGAAATACGCCAATTCCGGCGATACGGCCGGCGACAAGAGCCGCGTCGTTGGTTACGCCAGTATCGCGTTCTCAGCCGGCGCGGCGGCGCATGCCCAAACAGCCGCCCCGGCATCCGCTTCGCCAAACAGGAATAATAAAGAGGACGCTATGTTAACGAGAGATGACAAGGAGCGCCTTATCGAGATCGCCCGCCGGGCCATCGAGGCGCGGCTGGCAGGCCGGGAGGTGTCCAGGACGCGCGAGGGCTCTGCCGGCCTCGATCTGAAGCGCGGGGCGTTTGTCACGCTCCACAAGCAAGGCCGTCTGCGCGGCTGCATCGGATTGTTCACTTCATCCGACCCCCTGTATCTGGTCGTCGCCCAGATGGCGGTGGCGGCCGCGACCCAGGACCACCGCTTTCCTCCGGTCAGCGCTGCCGAGCTCAAGGATATCGACATCGAGATATCCGTCCTGAGCGAGCCCAAGCCCATCGACGACTGGAAGAAAATCCGTCTCGGCGTGGACGGCGTGATCGTCCGAAGGGCAGGCGCCTCCGGCGTCTTTCTGCCGCAGGTCGCGACCGAGACGGGCTGGGACCTTGAGACGTTCCTGGGACAGCTGTGCTCGCAGAAGGCCGGGCTCCCCTGGGAGTGCTATAAAGACCCCGCGACAAAGCTGTTGACCTTCCAGGCCGACGTCTTCTCGCTCGACCACCTGGAGTGAGAGTTTGTAGTCTGGCTGTGGAGTTTTACTCGCGGCCGGCCGCTGGGCCCACCCGCGGCCTGCCCGGTCCCCTGAGCGAAGTAGAGCGGAGCGCAGGGGCTGTTGTGAAGACGCGGAACATGGGCTTACGAATAACTTGCGCTGCCGCGTTATAGGTTCTGCATCTGGGCCCTGACGACCGCACGGGGGAATCCGGAACTGACATTCTCTTGCCACGCTGAAGAATTCCGCCAGGGGTATCCCCGGACCATTTGGAGCGGATTCAAGCCCCTTTACCCCGATGATCTTGCGGGGGAGCACCGCCATGAGCGAAGGGGGCCGGGCAGGACGTCGGTGATTGCAACCGGGAGTCATTACCATGCTAGCCATTGCTTGGAGTTTGTTTGTTACGGGGATCTTCCTGGGCTCGGGGCCGTGCCTGTTGAGCTGCGGGCCGCTGCTCTTGTCCTACGTCGCGTCCACCAAGACAGGCGCGGTCTCAGGGCTTAAGACGTACCTGGTCTTTTGCGGGGTGCGCCTGTCCGTGTATCTGTCTTTCGGCGCCGGCGCAGGAATGCTCGGCGCCTGGGTGGTGCACCGTTTCCTCGAGAGCGGGTCGCTCGCCGTCCTCTATGCCGCCTTTGGCGCGTTTTTGGTCCTGCTGGGCCTCTTTTTCATACTCGAAGACCTCGTCCCCCACCGGTGGCGCGCCTCCCTGACCTGTTGCCATGAGGGACGCGGCGATCTGCGCAACATCGCCGTCTTCGCGTTGATCGTGTCGCTGGCGCCGTGCGCGCCGCTGTTGGCGATGTTCGGGTATGTCGCCCTCGTTTCCGATGCCTGGTATAAAGGGATCGTCTATATGGGCGCCTTCGGGCTGGGGACGGTGATCAGCCCCCTCATCCTCCTCGTGTTCTTGACGGGCTGGTTCGGATCGTGGCTTCAGAAGCACAGGGTCGTCCTGAGGGCGGTCCGCGTGACAAGCGGGTTGATCTTTATCCTTCTGGGCGGGTGGCTTATTTGGGGAGCGTGGCCGGCAGGGGGCGGGGCGTGAACAGGTTCAGCGTCGATAAAAAAAATATCGGTCAGGAGCACATTGATATCACCGACACACAGGACCTGCGTCATCTGACGCGCGTCCTTCGGGTCCGGCCGGGCGAGGACCTTTTTATCAGCGACGGCGAGGGCGCCGGGTATGTCACGACGCTCGGCACCGTGACGCGCGCCCACGCGCGCCTGGTCATCAAGGAGCGCCTGCCCGTCCAGCAGCGCTCCCAGCGGCGGGTGCGGCTCACGGTCGCGTGCGCCGTGCCCAAGGCGGACCACTTTGAAGGTGTCATCGATAAAGGGACACAGCTCGGCGTCGATGCCTTTGTGCCGCTGGTGACCGAGCGCGGTCTTGTGGGCGAGGCGTCGTGTCTGAAAAAGATGCCTCGCTGGGAACGTGTCCGGCAGGCGGCGGCCAGGCAGAGCGGCGTCCTCTTTTTGCCTGTCGTCGAGCGGCCCGTGTCCTTTCAAGACTTTTTGGCGCGCCTCGGGGAGCATGACCTCAAGCTCCTGCCTCACCTGTCCGAGCAGGCGCGCGTTCTCGCGCAGGTCTTCGAGGGATTTGACCGCGGCCGGATCGTCGTCCTCATCGGCCCGGAGGGCGACTTTTCCCGCAGCGAGGTGCGTTGCGCCCTTGACGCCGGCTGCACCGGGGTCTCATTGGGGCGTTCGGTCCTGCGCGTCGATACCGCGGCCATCGCGGTGGCGAGCTACGTGAGACTGCGTTACGAACCATGACGCACTTTTTCGTCAAGACACTGGGCTGCAAGGTCAATCAGTGCGATACCCAGGACCTGCGGGAGGAGTTTACTCGTCGGGGCTGCCGGCAGACAGGAAGGCCCCGGGATGCGCGTCTCCTTATCATCAACACCTGTTGCGTGACCCATCAGGCCGACCGAAAGTCCCGCCAGGCCATCCGTCAGGCAGCGCGATCAAAAAAGAAGGGGGCATGGCTCGCGGTGGTCGGTTGTTATCCCGGCTATGACAGCAAGGAGATCAGTTCGCTCACCGGCGTGGATGCCGTCTTTTCCAATACCCAGCGCCGGGATTTTTGGCGATGGGTGGACCAACGTCTCGTGGCGGAGCGTCGGCGTCAGGAGCCGGACGCCCGCTTTATGGGAAGGACCCGCGCCTTTTTGAAGATCCAGGAGGGCTGTGATAATCATTGCAGCTATTGCGTGGTCCCGCACGTTCGCGGCCCATCGCAGAGTGTCCCTTTCAAGGATATCCTGGCGCGCGCCAGGCGGCTGACGGAGGCAGGCCACAATGAGATCGTCCTGACCGGCGTCAATCTGGGCGCGTATAGGGTCTTGGGGAACGGACGTCACGGACTCCTGGAAGTCATCGATGCCCTTGTGTTCCTCCCCGGCCTGGCGCGTCTGCGCCTGAGCTCCATTGAGGCGCCCGACGTGACGCAGGACCTGATCGATCGGATGGCTTCCTCAGGCAAGCTCTGCCGGCACCTGCACATCCCTTTTCAGAGCGGCGATGACGGTATCCTCCGGCACATGGGCCGTCGGGCGCGCGTGGCCGATTACCTGGATCTGGTAGACCGCATCCGGCGCCGCGTGCCGGATGTCGCGATTACCTGTGACGTGATCGTCGGATATCCCATGGAGACGGCGCAGAGCTTTCTGAATACCTGCTCGTTCTTAGAACAGGTTGAACCGCTCAGGACGCACCTGTTCACGTTCAGCCCCAGGCGCGGGACGCGGCTGGAGGCGATGGGCATGCAACCCCTCGATGCGCGCCTTGTCCGTGAGCGCCGGCGCCGGCTGGAGGAGCTGACAAAAAATCTTTCCTTGCGTTTTAAGAGACGCTTCCTGGGCAAGAGGTTGGATGTCCTGGTTGAAGGACGGCACAAAGGCCGCTGGGTCGGATATTCAGGTAATTACCTGCGCGTGGGCCTGCGGTCGGATATGTGCCTGTCCGGCGAAATCGTCCCGGTCACTGTTGAGGATTTGGATGGGGAAGGGGCTATTGGTCATATTTGTCGCAGATCAAGATCATAAGGATGTTGCGTCCCAAAATAATTGACAAAAAAGACCGAAAGTGGTAAGCTGAGCCTTACTTAGGTAAAAGTTTTTAAAAGTTTTAAGTCAAAAGGCGTTATGTTGCATGGACTTTAAGGCCATCCGAAAATTTTCCTGTCTCGCCATAGTTTTTTCGCTGATTTTTACCACTCCCGCATGGGCGACACTCAATCTCACGGCGATCCCCGAAGATGGCGGGTTTGACCTGCGCTTTGGGCGTATCAGCCCTTCTGATTTTAAGGTGGTCAAGCAGGTGACCCTGCAGGTGGTCAATGACACGGGGGAGCAATACCGGGTCCTGCACCGTCTCGTCGAGCCCCTGAGGAGTGCAGAGGGCAGGGAGTTGCCATCGGGGCAGTTCCAGATGTACCCTTTGGTCAATTCAAACACGACGGGCTCGCTCCTGACATTTGCCGAGGCGCCGGTCGGCTCTTTTGACAACGTTGTGTATACCTCCAGTGGAACGGGAGAGGGGGACTCTTTCCGGGTCGTCTACACGTTGACGCCCCGCGAGCCCCAGATGCCGGGCACCTATCGCGGCCGCATCGCCTATGTCCTTGTCCCCGTCAATTCCACGGCGTCCCAGGTGGTCGTCAACATGACGGTCACCGCGGAGCTGGCCGCCGGGACGCAGCCTGTCGTCGAGATCACGACACAGGCAGATCGGGACCGTCTGGTTTTGAGTTCTCCGGACGATTTTGGTGATGGGACCGCAGGGATCACGGAAGGTGCCGAGATCGGCATCAGGGTAGTCACGCCGCTGGGGGCGTCCTACCGTATCTTTCAGACGTTTGACGGCATGGAGCCGACCAACGCCGATGGCCGGCGGCTGGACGTATCCCCCGTGCGGGTGAAGGCTGATCCTGCGCGCACCGGCGTCGTCGCGGCCGAAACGACGTTGAACGAGGCACGGGGCCGCCAGTTGCTCTACACCTCGGATCTCAACGGATCTCCGGCGGAGCTGGTCGTGCGCTATGTGCCGGGCGAGGACCTCTGGCTGCAGGAGGCCGGTGATTACCGCGGCCGCCTGAAATTCTTCATGGAGCTCGACGGCGGCAGCGGGGTAGAGCGCCAGGACCTCAGGACGCTGGACGTGGTCTTCGAGCTCGCGCGCCTCTTTGATATTTACGTGACGTCGGGGGGCCAGGAGGGCGTCCAGCTCGAGTTCGGCGACGTCAGTGCTAAGACCGGACCGCGGACGTCGGAGGTCACGATCCGGACCCTGACCAATTTCGGTGAGCCCTACCATATCGTTCAGGTGGCGGGCGGCCCCATGATGAGCGCCGAGGGCGTGAAGGTCCCCGAAGAGGATTTCACGGTCCGGGCCGCGCAGGAAGAGGGGGCGCGCGCTGCGTCCTTTGTTTTGAAGGACCCGGCGCCCGTCAAGCAGGGAGAGACGGTCGTGTGCACCTCGGATCCTGAAGGGCATCCGGTCGAGGTGACGCTGGTCTATGAATTGAAGATGCGGCCCGATTCCAAAGGGGGCCGTTACACGACACAGTTAGGGTATTCACTGGTCTTGAAGTGATTCCCACAAAGGTATTATAATGAAAGCAAGAAAAGGAGGAGGTGAGCACTATGTTTAAGAAGATCATGGTGACGGTGGCCGTGGCCGCGTTGTTGAGCATGAGTGCGGCGCCGCTGGCATGGGCGCAGCAGACGAGCGCTGCGGGACCGACAGGTTCGGCGAAGGCGAACGTCCCGTCCCACCTGGAGTTTTCCATGGATACCGTCAAGAAGATGGATTCGACGCAGGGCGAGACCGATCCCTGGAACCAGGGCGTCGCGGTAGACCCGCCGGAGTTCGACTTCGGCGTGCTTCGGGAGGTCTATGACACGAATCCGACGTCGCAGACCTACGGACAATTCCTCTACATGAAAGGGAAATTCTATTACTACGTCCTTTTGATAGCGTCGACATCCGGCCGGCGTTACAAGATCACCGAGACGGGGACGCAGCTGACGGGTCCTGGTGGGGCCCTGGCGCGCGAATCCGTCCTGTTGGTTCCCGATTACCAGTGGGTGGATACGTTGGGAGGGATCGCTCAAGGAGCGCCTCCGACAGGGGCGTATCTGGGGCCCGTGGCCTCGGCCACGCCGCTCTCGGAGTCGCTCGTTTATCAGAGCGACATCAACGGCCAAGGCCGGATCGTCCGCGCCATTGTGGCGATCACCGGTCCGCCGGCAGGAGCCCAGTATCCGTTTAACTACAGTCTGGGATACAACGGTCCGTCTCCGGGCACAGGCGGCTCTCAGCAGTTTTACACACAGTGGAAGCCGGTCCCGCTGAGCCAGAAGGGCGGTGACTATACGGGCTCGGTCACGTTCACGCTGGTATTGAACTGATCCTTGAGAGGGACTATCATCTTGAGAGGGATCATCATAAGGAGGGGCGCCGGCGCTGGGGGGGGCAGGGTCGGCGCCTTTCTTGTGAGGCCGCGGGGGCTCGACCACCACAAGGCGGGATAATGATAAAGCGGGATAACGATAAAGAGGAGGAGAATGCATCATTTTAAAACGCCGTTATTTTCTTTGATCATATTCTGTGTGGGTGTGTGTCTCCTCGCGGGTCCGGCCCACGCAGGCCTGCGCATCGACAGTCCCAAGGTCCGGCTTTCCATGGTGGCCGGCGGACACCAGAGTGGGGAGGTCGAGGTGGAGAATACCGGCAAGGAGCCGATCGCCGTGCGGGTCTACCTGGAGGACTGGGTCTTCAGCGACCAGACGGGCGGCAAGACGTTCTTCCCTAAGGGCACGCAGAAGATGTCGTGCGCTCCGTGGATAAACTTCTATCCCGCAGACCTCGAATTGGCGCAGGGGTCTACCCACGCGGTCCGCTACACCGTCTCGGTCCCGCAAGGCGCCGCGGGAGGCCACTTCTGTGTCATGTTCTTCGAGACCGGCGGCGGCACGATGGAGCGGGTGGATGATACGGGCAATCTGATGACCGTCAAGGTCTTGAACCGCGTCGGCGCCCTCTTCTATATCGAGCCGGAAGGAACGATCGAACGCCGGGGCGAGATCCTCAAGATGGAGGCCGGTCCCCGTCTCAATGATTTCATCGTGAGCGCCGATTTCGTGAATACCGGAAACACCGACATCATCACGCAGGGCACCTTCAATGTCTTCGACGCCGAAGGTTACGTGTACGCGCGCGGAGAGTTTGAGGAGAGTTACACCCTGCCCGGGGACGAGGCGACCCTGCACGCCGCTGCCTCGTCGGTGAATCTCAGGGCGGGCAGCTACGACCTCATCGTCACCCTCGAATACGAACAGGGCGGGGTCCTGACGAAAGAGGCTTCCTTTACCCTCGGTCCAGACGGCACCGTCTCACCCTTAACCTTAAAAGATTAGTCCGGAAAAGACCGGTCCGGCAAGTCGATGTTGAAACGAAAAAAAGTCACCACTTTATTTACCCTTTTAGTAACTCTGTCGTTTATCCTGCCGCCGGCCCCTGTCCGGGCCGCCTCGCCGCAGATCGCCGAATTTCTTTGCGAGCGCGGTATCTCCTTACTCAATAGGAACCAGACGGCTAAGGCCCTGGTGGAGTTTGAAAAGGCCTTGCTGGCGAATCCACGCTGCGTCGAGGCGCGCGGGTATATGGAGTTGCTCACAAAACAGACGGCCGTGAAGGCCGCAGCGGGACCTCTGCCCGCGGCGGCGCCGCAGCGTCTCGTCACGCAAAGACAGGGATTTGATGACGCGGCACCACCGCTGCGACCCGACAGGCGGTCGCGCAAGAAACTCATCTGGCGCCTTGAGAAGAAGATGAAGGAGATGGTGGACACGGTGATCGCCGAGAAGCGGCTGGAACAGCAACAAGCCGCTGCCGTCTTTGAACCGCAGGTGCCCCAGGGCGTTGCCACGGCGCTGGGGGTCCCCATCGCCCCGCCCAAAGAGTTCGCTATCGATCTGCGGGAGGCGGACAAGACACAGCCGCTGCAGGAGATGGAGGTGGCGGTCCAGGATATCATTATCATCCGGGCCCAGCGCATC
Organism: uncultured Planctomycetia bacterium; assembly: GCA_964622605.1. Lineage (GTDB taxonomy): Bacteria > Omnitrophota > Gorgyraeia > Velamenicoccales > Velamenicoccaceae > CAZCSY01. The sequence goes on along the minus strand of CAZUQR010000010.1, from coordinate 39,529 downwards.
GAACGATATCTCGCGACCGACCCGGGCTATCTCGTGGTGACGCGCACAGGGCCCGATGCCCTGCGCGTGGTGCCCAAAGAGATCGGTAAGACGGTGTTCTACGTCTGGAGCGAAGAGGGGCGTACCGGTTTCCGGTTCAACATCGGTCCCCAGCGCTGGCAGGAGGCGTGGGCCAGGCAGATCGAAGAAAGAGAGCTTGAGGCCCGGCTGCCGGAGAGCTTCAGGCTCAGCTACTCCCTCCAGGGCGACTCTTATTACACGGGTCGTCGCCTCGGTCACAGCGAGCGTCGGAGCCACAAGTATCTCTACACGTCTTCAGCGCTCGGCCAGACGCCCATCGGGAGTTTTGACGCGGCGGTGCAGGCCTCCCGGAGCGATGCCGGAGAGTATTACATCCCCAACATCCGCATGGGCCTCTCGGACGCGCACTACGGCAGCCTGAAGGACATCGATATCCGCTGGTTCGATTTCAGCACTTCCTTTGCGGCCTTCGGTTTTCCGTCCTCGACCCTGCGGGGGGTGCGTCTTGACGCGCCGATGTCGGACCGCCGTCTGAATTATACGGCCTTCTGGGGCGCCCTCCCGGAGGGCGATTATTCGCGTCTGTCGGCCGAGTCGGGCCTCTCGAAGACAAAGGAGGCGTGGCTTGAGGGGATCGGGTTGAGTTACGAGCTTGGTCAGCTTGTCAACGTCAAGACGTTCTTTGCCCACGCCTACGGCCCGGAGCGGACTGAGCCGGTCGTGACGAGCGACGTGTGGGGGATCGGTTTTCACGGCCGTGGGGGCGGCATCTGGAACTGGGGCGCCGAGATGGCCTCCGATACGGAACACGTCTCTTATACGGCGCGCACCGCCTTGAACTTGCCGAAGCTGGGCATCTTTGTGTCCATGATGGACCTCAGCAAGAACTTTGCCTCCGTCTTCGGCGGGCAGCCCGCCGGCGGCTCCATCTCGGGGGCGATGAATATCGCGTACCGGCCCGTCCCGGAGCTGACGATCAGCGAGGCCTTTTCCGGGAACCTCGACCGTTACTTCTTCAACCCCGACAGGCCGGACCGGCCGAACTACAACTCCAACACCCGGGTGACGTGGGCTACGGATCCGCACACAGACCTTGAGCTGGGGTATGTCTGGGATGACCGCATGGGCTCCAACGCCCCCGCGGTGACCGAGACAAAAGAGGTGACCTTGCGCAAGCGCCTGTTTTTCTTCAGGCGGCTGGGCACGTTCCTCAGCTACCAGAACAGCAAGAGCAAGAACTATACTTCCCCGGCCCAGGACGTCAACAACAACCGGATCCTGATGGGCGTCAGCTTCAGGCTGCTCAGCGACCTGTATGGTTATTATAGAAAGGAATTCAACCTGCTGCGTAACAAGTTCTCCGGCCAGCGCGCCGAGCCTCAGGCCCAGGAGGTGGGCCTGAGCTGTTATCGTCAGGTCGGCACCACCCCGTTCTACGGCCGGGCGCGGCTCTATTACCGTGACGAAGAGGATACCGAATCGACGCTGAGTTACTTGAGCGGGGAGGACCGTCTCGAGGGCGAGGGCGAGCTGACGTATAAGCCCGATCCGAACAGCGAGGCCTTCGTGCGCCTGCGCGTGACGAACGTCTGGGCCGAGAAGGCCGGGGCCGCCAAGCACGTGGACCTCGACCTGAGCTGGGGGATGCGCTTCGTGTGGGATACCGGTGTCCGGTGGTTTGCCCGCGGCGCCTTCTGCGGCCTCGTCTACAAGGACACGAACGGCGACGGCAGGCGCCAGGAGGATGAAGAGGGCGTGCCGGACGTGCGGGTGCGCGCCGGCGAGAAGGAGGCGCTCACGAACGCACAGGGATATTACTACATCCCCGATGTCGTCGGGCCCAGCGCCCGGGTCCAGATCGACCCGGGGTCCCTGCCGTCTGGATACAATCCGACCTCCGCCGCCAGGCGCGATGAGGAGGTCGTCCCCCTGGCGGCGCGGCGCGTGGACTTCGGCGTGGCTACCCGCACCGAGGTCTCCGGTATCGTCTTTGCGGACAAAAACGCGAGCGGCACCTACGACGGCGGCGACGAACCTCTCGAGGGCGTCGTCTTGATCCTGGACGGGAAGTTCAAGACCTCCTCCAACCGTTTAGGCGAATACATGTTCCGGAATCTCTCTGCCGGTGACCACACCGTGACGCTCAACCTGAGGTCCATCCCCGTGGTGTACATCCCCAGGGTGCCCGTCAAGAAGGTCGTGACGGTCGCCGAGGGCGCGGTCTTCTCGTACCACATTCCTCTGGCGCTTCAGGAAAAATAACATGGCCGTCCTTTTTTCGGACGGCCGTGACGTGCCGAATCTTCCCGCATTCCTTACCTGGCACAAACCGTATAGACCGTGACGCCCTCCTTGCTGTCGGTATCGGCCCGCGCGACCATCACGTCACCGGTCGGCGACCCCGACCGTTCTTCTTCCTTGACCTCGACGGGACCCGTCGAGGCGACGGCTTCGGGCGCCTGGGCGTCGCGCTCCAAGGCATGGGGTAGTGCTTTCATCTCGAGGAGGTCGGGCATGGTGCAGCGCGCCGTGCCCGTGAGAGTGGCCGGGCCGGCAAGGGCCGGCACCCCCGCGAACAACACGGGAACGATCAGGGAAAGGAGGATTTTTTTAAGCGTGCCCATGATACCTTCCATCGTTACGCTTGAACGGTCTTGACCGGAAGGCAGGGCGCAAAAAAAACCCATTCAAGGGAGAATGGGTCCTTGAACGTCACGGTGTGCCCTTTTGAGGCTCACCGGCAGCCCGACTGTCCCGCCGAAGTACGGCTGGGGCTCGTAGCTTTGCGCCCTATCCTTTCGGATAGTTTGCCCTTATATATAAAGAACTATACCTATTGTAAGAATAGCACATGGGCAGGGTCATTTCAAGGCTCAAGGGGCCCCAACATGGTACTTTTTAAAGGTTTTGAATAGGATGAAAGCGATTGACTCGACAACGGTTGCGATGTATAATTAAACACCATTTGACAAAGAGGAGAGGAAAGGGGAGTATCATGAGTGTCCGAGAGACCAAAGAGAAAGACGTTGCCGGAAGGAAAAAGGAAGAGATGGATAACAGGGTCAAGGCCCTGGAGCTGGCCCTTGCGCAGATAGAAAAGCAGTTCGGCAAGGGGTCGATCATGAAGTTGGGCGAGGACGTCCGTCAGGACGTCACCGCGATCCCCACGGGTTCCATTTCGCTGGACCTGGCGTTGGGGGTGGGGGGTATCCCGCGCGGCCGCGTCATCGAGGTTTTCGGCCCCGAGGCCTCCGGCAAGACCACGCTGACCTTGAGCGTCATCGCGCAGGTCCAGAAATTGGGCGGGGTGGCCGCCTTCATCGACGCGGAACACGCCTTTGACGCCACCTATGCCAAGAAGGTCGGGGTGAACCTCGATGACCTCTTGATCTCCCAGCCCGACACGGGCGAGCAGGCGCTGGATATCACCGAGACCCTCGTGCGCTCCAACGCCGTGGACCTCATCGTCATCGACTCCGTGGCCGCGCTCACGCCGCGGGCCGAGATCGAGGGCGACATGGGCGACAGCCACATGGGCCTGCAGGCGCGCCTGATGTCCCAGGCCCTGCGCAAGCTCACGGGCACGATCTCCAAGTCCAAGACCTGTGTCGTCTTCATCAACCAGATCCGCGAGAAGATCGGGGTGATGTTCGGCAACCCCGAGACGACGACGGGCGGCAGGGCCCTGAAATTTTACGCCTCGGTGCGCCTGGATCTGCGCCGGCTCAGCTACATCAAGGTGAACGACCAGATCATCGGCAACCACGTGCGCGTGCGCGTGGTCAAGAACAAGGTCGCCCCGCCGTTCCGCGAGACGGAGGTCGATTTTCTGCAGGACGATGGCATCTCTTGGGAGTCGGACCTGATCGACACGGGGGTGCGTCTGGAGATCGTCGCCAAGTCCGGTTCTTGGTTCCTGATGGACGAGGAGAAGCTCGGCCAGGGCAAGGAGGCCGCGCGCCAGTATCTGAAGAGCAATCCCAGGGTGTCTGCCGAGATCGAAAAGCGCATCCGCCAGGAGCACGCCCGTCGCCTCGCCGAAGGGCATGTCCCGGCCGCAAAGAAATGACCGTTCGACGCAGGTCGCGCGTCCCGGACCCGGACGACGAACAGCGGGCTCGCGCGTATGTCGTGCGGTTGATCAGGGTCCGCGAGCGCAGCGAACGCGAGCTGCGTGACAGGCTCGCGCTCAAAGGTTTTTCCCCGCAGGTCGAGGAGGCGACGGTGACGTATGCCAGGCGCGCCGGCCTCGTCGATGACGCGCTCTTCGCGCGGCTGTGGGTGGCCGGCCGTATCAAGAGGCCGCTTGGCGCCCGGCGCCTGCGCTGGGAGTTGCGGCGTAAAGGGATCGCGCCTTCTCTTATCGAGGAGGCGCTCTCTGTTGCGACCCAGGGGGCCTTGAGCGAAGAAGGGGTTGTGCGGCGCCTCGTGCAGGAGAGGGTCCGCCGGCTTAAAGGGGTGGGCCGCGAAAAGATGAAGGCGCGCCTCTTCGCGCTCTTGACGCGGCGCGGCTTTTCCCGTGAGATCATTTTTGACGTCCTGAGGCAGGAGTTGCCCGACGATGAAGCGTCTGACGACACATGAATTAAGAGACGGTTTCCTTGACTTTTTCACCGCCAAGGGTCACACCCGCGTGCCGAGCGACGCGCTCGTTCCTGCGAACGACCCGTCGGTTCTCTTCACCTCGGCGGGGATGAACCAGTTCAAGGACTACTTTCTGGGCAGGAAGTCGGACTTGACGCGTGCGGCGAGCTGCCAGAAGTGCTTCAGGACCGGCGACCTCGACGAGGTCGGCACGACGCCTTTTCACCACACGTTCTTTGAGATGCTGGGTAACTTTTCCTTCGGCGACTACTTTAAGATTGAGACGATCCAGTGGGCCTGGGAATACGTGACCCGGGCACTTGAGGTCGACCCGAAGGACCTTTGGGTCTCGGTCTACGAAGACGATCAGGAGGCGCTGGACATCTGGAAGGGGACACTCGGCGTGGCCGCGGCCAAGATCAGGAAGTTGGGGGCCAAAGAGAACTTCTGGCCGTCGAACGCCATCCAGGACGGGCCCAACGGCCCCTGTGGTCCGTGCTCCGAGATCTACTACCACAGGCCCGACGGCACGGACGTCGAGGTCTGGAACCTCGTCTTCACGCAGTTCGACCGCCAGGACGCAGGAAAGCTCGCGCCGTTGCCTAAAAAGAACATCGACACCGGCATGGGCCTGGAGCGCATGAGCTCGGTCCTGCAGGGTGTCTCATCGAACTTCGAGATCGATATCTTTGCGCCTATCGTGGCCGCCGTCGAAAAGGCGGTTTCGACGCGGGAGACGCGCCTCCTGCGCCTGATCGCGGACCACGCCCGGGCGGTGACCTTTTGCATCGGCGACGGGGTCCTGCCGTCGAACGACGGCCGCGGCTACGTCCTGCGCAAGTTGATCCGGCGCTGCCACTTCATGCTCGAGGCAGACAGCCCTGAGCCGTTTTTGTATAAGATCGTCTCCAGCGTCGCGGACGTGATGCGCCGGCCGTACCCCGAGGTGCTCGAGCGGCGCGACAATATCGCGCAGATCATCCACGCGGAAGAGGAGAAATTCATCAAAAATATCCTCGAGGGAGGCAGCGAGCGCCTGGCGGCCGTCATCAGCGAGCTCAAGAGCAGGCACCAGAAGACCCTGTCCCCGGAGATCGGCCTCGATCTTTACGTCACGCACGGCATCCAGCCGTCTTTCACCGGCGAGGTCTGCGCCAAGGCGGGTATCCGCGTGGACCAGGAGGCCGTCAGAAGCTTGATCGAGAAAGAACAGGAGCGCTCGCGCAGCGCGAGCAAGAGAACGGGTAAGATCTTTGGAGGCAGCGGCATCACCTTTAAGCCGTCGGCATTCGTGGGTCACGAGACCGGGACCCAGGAGGCGCGCGTCACCCAGATCGCAAGCGACGCCAAGGAGGTCGCCGAGGCGCCGGCGGGAAAGTCTTTCGTCCTTGTCCTGGACAAGACACCTTTTTACGCGGAGTCCGGCGGCCAGGTCGGTGATACGGGATGGTTGAAGGACAAGTCAGGAAAGGTCCTGGCCCTCATCAGCGATACCCAGAAGGAGGACAAGGCGATCGTGCACGAAGCGCGACTCCAAGACGGCGCGCGCCTGGCCGTGGGCGACACGCTGACGGCCGAGGTCGATGCCGAACGGCGTCAGGCCATCCGCCGGGCCCACACCGCGACGCACATCCTGCAGGCGGTCCTGCGAAAGGTCCTGGGCGTCCACGTCCAGCAGGCAGGCTCCTACGTCGAGCCGGACCGTTTCCGTTTTGACTTCACGCACTTCAAGGAGATAGCGGCAGAGGAGATGGAGGACGTCCAGCGATTCCTCAATGAATACGTGATCCGTAACGACCGGTTGGCCGCCGAGGTGATGCCCAAAGATGAGGCCAAGAAGACCGGCGCCATCGCGCTCTTCGGCGAAAAGTATGACGAGACCGTGCGCGTCGTCTCCATCGCCGGCTACAGCAAGGAGTTCTGCGGGGGCACACACCTGGAGCTGACCGGCGACATCGGCATGATCTTCATCACGGGCAGCTCGTCGGTGGGCAGCGGCCTGCGCCGCATCGAGGCCTTGACCGGCAAGCTCGCGTTTGGCCGCGCCTTTGACGACCTGCGCCTTTTGGCTGAGGTGGGAGAGAAGCTCAAGTCTCCGGCCGCGCAGGTCCTGAATGCCGTCGAGCAGCTGATCGGCCGCATCAAGGGTATGGAGAAAGAGCTCACCGCTTTGCAGGAAAAGGAGCTGGAGCGCTCGCTGGGAGATATCGTCAAGTCCGGCACCAAGGTGAGGGACGTGCATTTTATCACGCACCGTCTTTCCAACGCGGAGGTGCGCCTCCTGCGTCGGGCCGTGGACCTGCTCAAGGGCAGGGTGCCCAAGGCCGGCGTCTTCTTCTTGAGCGCCACGCGCGGTGAGGACGTCTTTTTCGTCTGCGGCGTGACGCCGGACATGGTCAAGCGCGGCCTGTCCGCCGACGCGTTGATCAAGCGGGTATTGTCCGTTGCCGGGGGCCAGGGCGGCGGCCGCAAGGACTTCGCCCAGGGCGGTATCCGAGAGACCGGCAAGACCGATAAGATTTTCAGCGAAGCCAAGAAGGCGCTCGAGGAGATGTTATGAAGATCATCCGCCCCCCTTCCAAGGACCTGGAGAAGCTCTTTTCGCGTTTCGACCACCTCGAAAAGCGTCGGGTGAAGGAGCGCGTGGCCAAGATCCTGAACGACGTTCGTCTGAACGGCGATGCGGCGCTCACCAAATACACGTGGCGCTTTGACGGGGTGGAACTCTCCCCGCGCCAGCTGCGCGTCACGGAGGCGGAGAAGAGCGCGGCGTATCAGGACATCAAGCCGGAGTTCGTGACGACCCTCAAGAAGATCTTTGCCAACATCACGAAGTTTTATTCGAAACAGCTCAAGCGTTCCTGGCGCCAGACGGGCGCCGACGGCGTCATGCTCGGGGAAAAGATCGACCCTCTCGAGCGCGTGGGGGTCTACGTGCCGGCGGGCACGGCGCCGCTCGTCTCCTGCGTCTTCATGAGCGTCCTGCCGGCCCGGATCGCCGGCGTCCAGGACATCGTGCTCGTGACGCCGCCCGACAGGAACGGTCCTATCAACCCGCACATCCTGGTCGTGGCGGACCTCTTGAAGGTCCAGGAGATCTATAAGGTCGGCGGCGCCCAGGCGATCGGGGCCCTGGCCTACGGCACCAAGACGATCAAGCGGGTCGAGAAGATCGTCGGGCCCGGCAACGACTACGTCACCGAGGCCAAGCGGCAGGTCTTCGGGTACGTCGACATCGACATGCTGGCCGGTCCCACGGAGCTCGTCGTCATAGCGAACCGACACAGCAACCTGAACCACGTCGTGGCGGACCTGCAGGCCCAGGCCGAGCATCTGGGCGGCGTGGTCATGCTGCTCACGCCGAGCAAGAAGCTCGCACGGCAGGTCAAGCAGGCCCTGCCGGCCTCGCGCGGCGGGGCGATCGTCCTCGTCAAGAACATCGAAGAGGCGATCGCGATCAGTAACCGGATCGCGCCGGAACACCTGGAGATCCTGACGCCCAACCCGCGCAAGTGGGTCAAGCGCGTCAAGAATGCGGGGGCGCTCTTTCTCGGGCCGTTCTCGCCGGCCGCCGTCGGCGACTACTACGCAGGCCCCAGCCACGTCCTGCCGACGAGCGGCACGGCGCGTTTCTTCTCGGGGCTGTCGGCAGGCGACTTCCTGAGGAGCACGCACATCATCTCGTACTCGAAGAAGGCCCTCGAGGAGGCCCGGCCGCACATCGAGCGGCTCTGCCGGATCGAAGGCCTCGGCAAGCACTACGACTCGGTCAAGCAGCGCTTTGAATAGCGGCAGGCGGCCGCCACGACCTTTTCTGGGCCGGACGGGGGGACCCTCTGCCGGAAGACAATAAGGAAGTTTTTCGGCAAAAGTCTGCGAGGGATTGCATTTTTGTCGTAGCGACACGGTTTAATGGAGCGTCACGGCAAAAATGCAAACCGAAGTCCTTCGACATCGCTCAGGATCCCTCGAAGGATCCCGAGCGCAGTCGAGGGACAGACGGCGGAAAACTTCGTTTGACGGGAGAGGGTCTCCCGTTCGGCGGCGAACAGGCCCCTCGAGGGGAAACGGTCGCGCCGGCCGCCCCAAGGACAAGGAGACGCCCATGAAACGTAAAGCCACGGTACGGCGCAAGACGACGGAGACGCAGATCGGCGTGGTCCTCTGCCTGGACGGCAAGGGACGCTACGCCGTCAAGACGGGCATATCGTTCCTCGACCACATGCTCGCGCTCCTGTGCCGTCACAGCCTGATCGACCTCAAGGTAACGGCCAGGGGCGATCTCGAGGTCGACATCCACCACACGAACGAGGACGTGGCCCTGGCGCTGGGCGAGGCCCTGAACAAGGCCCTGGGTAAGCGTGCCGGCATCAAGCGGTTTGGCGAGGCGACCGTCCCGATGGACGAGGCGCTCGTGCGCGCCGCCGTCGACGTGTCGGGCCGGCCGTTTCTGAAGATCTCCGTCGGTAAGGGCAAGATCAAGGACATGCCGGAGTACAGCCTCAATTACGCCGAGCAGTTTTTCAGGGCGCTGTGCACCAGGGCGGGCCTGACGCTTCACATCGATATCCTGGACGGCAAGGATGCCCACCACGTCCTGGAGGCGGTCTTTAAGGCCTTTGCCAAGGCGTTGATGCGCGCCGTGGAGAAGGAGGCGCGCTCCGGCAGGATCCCTTCGACCAAGGGACGGTTGTAAGATGCCGGATCGCGTGGTCATCATCGATTACGGGATGGGTAACCTCTTCAGCGTGCGCAATACCTTTGCGGCGCTCAAGGTGCGGGCTGAGATCGCGGGGACGCCGGCGGCGCTCAAGAGGTGCGACAGGCTCGTATTGCCCGGCGTGGGCGCCTTCGGCGACGCGATGCGCGAGCTTAAAGGCCGCGGCCTGATAGAGCCGATCCGCCGCTTCGTGCACAGGGGCAGGCCTTTTTTGGGGATCTGTCTGGGAATGCAGCTTATCATGGACAAGAGCGAGGAGGCGCCCGGCGTCAAGGGGCTGGGGCTGATCGCCGGCGGCGTGCGGCGCTTCGGTCCGCGTCTCAAATGCCCGCACATGGGCTGGAACGAGATCGAGGCCGTTGCCGGCGAACCGCTCTTTACGGGGGTGAAGAGTCCGATCTACACGTACTTCTGTCACTCGTTCTTTGTCCGGCCCGAAAGGGCCGGCGTCACGATCGGGTGGACGCGTTACGGCGCGCGCTTTGCCTCGATCGTGCGCGACGGCAACGTCTTCGGCGTCCAGTTTCACCCGGAAAAGAGCCAGGAAACGGGGCTGCGGCTCCTGAAAAACTTTCTAAAACGATGCTGATCATTCCCGCTATCGATATCATGAAGGGCCAGGTGGTGCGCCTGGCGCGCGGCAAGTTCGCCGAGGCCACGGTCTATGACCAGACGCCTCTGGAGTATGCCCAGTGGTGGGCCGGGGAGGGGGCGACCTTCATCCACGTCGTGGACCTCGACGGGGCGCGGGAGGGTGCGCCCAGGAATCTTGAGGTCGTCCAACAGATGGCCCGTCAGGTCGGCGTCAAGATCGAGGTGGGCGGCGGGATCCGTTCGATCGAGACGATCCAGCGGTATCTGGAGGCGGGCGTGGAGCGCGTGGTCCTGAGCACGAAGATCCTGGAGGACGCCTCGTTCCTGTTGAGCCGCGAGATCAAGGATCACCTGGCGCGCGTATCACTGAGCATCGACATCAAGCATCTGGCGTCGGCCGATCTGATCACGGGCGGGACGGACGGCTGGACCGAGAATGGCGACCTCCTGATCGACGTGCCGAGCCTGATCCAGTCCGTGACGCAGGCGGGCCTCAGTTTTTTGAACTTTTCCGACATCGCCCGTGACGGGATGCTTCAGGGGCCCGACACGGAGAAGATCCTGTACTTTCTCAAGGTGGTGCGCAAGGCCGCGTCCCAACCACTCCTCATCACGTATGCCGGCGGCATTTCATCGTTGGGCGACCTCAAGGCCCTGAAGGCGCTCGGGGCGGACGCCATCGACGCTGTGATCGTCGGCCGCGCCCTGTACGAGAATAAATTTACCCTGAAGGACGCCATCGCCGCAGTGAGTTGACGTCATGCTGACCAAGCGCATCATACCGTGCCTGGATGTCAAAGAGGGACGCGTCGTCAAGGGGGTGCGGTTCGTCTCCTTGCGCGATGCCGGAGATCCGGTCAGGATCGCCAAGGCCTACGAGAAACAGAAGGCCGATGAGCTGGTCTTTCTTGATATCACGGCCAGTTACGAGGGCCGTCGGACGATGATTGACGTGGTGCGCCGCGTGGCCGCCAAGGTCTTCATGCCCTTGGCGGTCGGCGGCGGCATCAATACCATCGAGGACATCCGCGCGCTTTTGTCCGCGGGGGCGGACAAGGTCTCCATCAATACGGCCGCGGTCAAGCGGCCGCGCCTGATCAAGGAGGCGGCCCGGCGGTTCGGTAGCCAGTGCATCGTGGTGGCCATCGACGCCCGAAAGAAGGCGGGCCGGCGCAAGGGGTGGGAGGTCGTGATCCACGGCGGCCGCACAGCCACGGGCATCGATGTCGTGCGTTGGGCCCGTCAGGCCGCGCGTCTGGGGGCCGGCGAGATCCTCCTGACGAGCATGGATACCGACGGCACGAAGGACGGCTACGACATCGCCCTGACGCGGGCGGTCGCGTCCGCCGTCACGATCCCCGTGATCGCCTCCGGAGGAGCGGGCAAGAAAGAGCACTTTGCCGACGTGCTGGGGCGCGGCCGCGCCGACGCGGCGCTCGCCGCGAGCGTCTTCCATTACGGGACGTATACCGTGACCGGGGTCAAGAGGTTTCTCAAGAAGAAGGGCGTGCGCGTCCGCCTCTGATTTCGAAACCCCGTTTGGAAACCCCGTTTGGAAACCCCGTTTGGAAACCCCGTTTGGAAACGGCGTTTCGGGAAAGGTCTGATGACAAAGGACGAGAAGAAGAAGATCCGCAGCGTCAGGGAGTTGAAGTACGACGCCCATGGCCTGATCCCGGCGGTCATCCAGGACGCGGCCACGGGCGAGGTGCTGATGTTGGCCTACATGAACGCGGCCTCGCTGAAGAAGACCATCCGGCTGAAAAAGACCTGCTTCTGGTCGCGCTCGCGCCGGAAGTACTGGGTCAAGGGCGAGACCTCGGGCCACTTCCAGCACGTCAAGAGCATCGCTTACGATTGCGACCGCGATGCCCTGGTGATCCAGGTGCGCCAGATCGGCGCCGCATGCCACACGAACAAGAGGAGCTGCTTCTACCGCAAGCTGAAACTCAAGTAAAGCGAGACTAAGAAACGTTGGTTGTGATTTGTTCCACCGGCGGGTGGCCGCGGCGGGGCGGCCCATCCGCGCGCAGCGGAAGGGGTCCCGCGGGGGGATGGGTGGAGCGAGCACGGATGGGGCGACCGCCGAGGACAGGACCCGCGAGGGGGAACGGTCGCGCCGTCCGCAATACCAAAGACTATGTATCCAAACTTTAAGACATTTAAAAAACTGGCGAAGAAAGGGAACGTCATCCCGGTCTATGAGGAGATCTTGGCGGACCTCGAGACGCCGGTGTCGGCCTTTCTCAAGGTGGCGCGCGGCGATTACGCCTATCTGCTTGAGTCCGTGGAGTCCCAGGAGAATATCGGTCGCTACTCGTTTCTCGCCGCGGAGCCGTCGCTGGTCTTTGAGACCAAGGACGGCCGGGTGACGGTCCGGCAGGCGGCCCGGCGGGGGTACCGGGTGCGCCGTTCCAGGGTTTCGGCGGATCCCCTGGGTGAGCTGCGCGCCCTGATGGCAGGCCTGCGTTTCGTCCCCATCGACGGACTGCCGCGGTTCTGCGGCGGCCTCGTCGGATACATGGGCTACGACATGGTCCGTTTTTTCGAGCGCATCCCGGACGCAAATCCCGACGATCTGAAGGTGCCGGACGGCCTCTTCATGTTTTCAGACACCCTCCTCATCTTCGACCACGTGAACCGCAAGATCAGGGTCGTGGCGAACGCCCTCCTGAAGGACGGTGGGGCCGCCCAGACGCGGCGCGCCTACGAGAAGTCCCGGCGCAAGATCCACGACGTGTTGCGGCGCCTCAAGAGGCCGCTCGCCGGTTCGGCTCTTGCTCCCCGCGTCTCGGGTCCGGTGCGCGTCACCTCGAACGTGACGCGCCTGCAGTTCAAGCAGGCGGTGAAGAAGGCCAAGGGGTACATCCGCAAGGGGGACGTCATCCAGGTCGTCCTCTCCCAGCGTTTCTCGGCGCCGCTCAAGACAAAGAGCTTCGACGTGTACCGCTCCCTGCGGGCCGTCAACCCTTCGCCCTACATGTTTTACCTTAAAATGAGGGACCTGGTCCTGGTCGGTTCTTCGCCGGAACTCCTGGTGCGCTGCGAGGAGGGCGTGGTGAGCACGCGGCCGATCGCCGGGACGCGGCCGCGCGGAAACAACGAAGCACAGGATGCGCGGTTGGCCAAAGAGCTTTTAGCGGACGCGAAGGAGCGGGCCGAGCATCTGATGCTGGTGGACCTGGGCCGTAACGACCTGGGCCGGGTCAGCACGTACGCGAGCGTCAAGGTCGACGAGTTCATGGTGATCGAAAGGTACTCTCACGTGATGCACCTGGTCAGTAACGTGGTCGGCCGCCTGAAGAAAAACAGGGACGCCTGGGACGCGCTCGCGGCCTGTTTTCCGGCCGGCACCGTCAGCGGCGCGCCCAAGATCCGCGCCATGGAGATCATCGACGAGCTGGAGACCGTCCGGCGGGGCCCCTACGCGGGTGCCATCGGGTATTTCGGCTTTTCGGGGAATCTCGACTCTTGCATCATCATCCGGACCATCGTCATCAAAGACAAGACCCTCTACATGCAGGCCGGGGCCGGCATTGTCGCGGACTCGGACCCCGACCGGGAGTATCAGGAGACCGTCAACAAGGCGCGGGCCCTGTTGGAAGCGGTGCACGGCTGCTGACCCGTTGTCCGTGCCTCGGCGGGGGACCGAGGCGGTGCGGGCCTTTGTTGTCCGACACCGGAGGTAGGGCGCGGAAGCGGCCACGTCAAAGCTTGGGTGTCGAGAAGTAAGCTATGTTCGTCCGGACGGGGGGACCCTCTGCCGGAAGATAATCAGAAGTTTTTCGGCAAAAGTCTGCGAGGGATTGCATTTTTGCCGTAGCGACCCGGGTCAATGGAGCGTCACGGCAAAAAGGCAAACCGAAGCAGACGCCGGATTACTTCGTCTGACGGGCAGAGGGTTCCCCGTCCGGCCTAGAAACGCTCGGGCCGCTTGAGACGTGAGGCCGGCCGGGGCCACGGAAGCGGTCCCACCGAGCCCGGATGACGAGCGAGCACGGATGGGGCGAGCGACTCGGACAGGACCCGCCGGCACAATGCGTATAACCTAAGGAGGAAGTCGAATGGCAGTTCGTATCAGGCTCAAGAAGTTATCCGATACCGCCAAGAAGCGGTACAACTTCCGCATCGTCGCGATCGAGGGGACCTCTCCGCGCGACGGCCGCGTCATCGAGGAGCTGGGGTACTACGACCCGGCCAAGCAGCCGGCGGCGGTGCGGTTCGACAAAGAGAAGATGGCGTCCTGGATCAAGAAGGGGGCCCAGCTCTCGCCAACGGTGAAGAACATCGTCAAGAAGGCCAAGGTCTAAGGCCGCAAGACAGACGGAGGCAAAGATGGCATCCGACCAGATTATCCTGCTGCTCGTTATCTTCGTGATTTTCTACTTCGTGCTCATCCGGCCGCAGCAGAAGCAACAAAAAGAATACAAGCAGATGCTCGGAGATCTGAAGAAGAACGACCAGGTCGTGACCGTGGGCGGCGTCCACGGGACGATCGTCAACATGAAGGACAAGACCCTCGTCATTCGCGTCGACGATAACACGCGCCTCGAGATCGACAAGACGGCCGTGGTCCGCAGACAGAAGGCGGCGGCCGAGTAGGGCGGGGGTGAGGCCGGGGGTGCGACGCAGGGCCTCAACAGGGAGTCTGTTTTCATGGCAAAAAATCTTTTTTGGCGCTTCATCGTTGTGTTCGCCGTTTTGACCGCGTCGGTGCTGCTGGCCTTTCCACTCGATGAGCGCATCAACCTGGGTCTCGATCTTCAGGGCGGCATGTATCTGATCATGCGCGTGGATACGTCTGCCCTTGATGAGGGGGCTAGGGAGGACGCGGTGGAGCGGGCCCTGGAGGTGCTGCGCAACCGCATCGACCAGTTCGGCGTGCGCGAGCCCATCGTCCAGATCCAGGGCGAGGACCAGATCGTGATCCAGCTGCCCGGGATGACGGACCGGGCGCGCGCCCTGGACCTGATCGGCCGCACGGCGCTGCTCGAGTTCAAGCTCGTCGGCGATGATTCGCAGATGTTGACCGAGGCGATCGACGGCAATGTGCCGGAGGGATTCGAGCTCAAGGAGCTGGACAAGGAGAAGATCCTCGTGAAGGCCACCGCCGAGCTGACCGGCGATTACCTTGAGACGGCGGACGTGCGTTTTGACCAGGGCGCCTTTGGTCAGCCTATCGTGGCGATGAAACTCAAAGGCGAGGGGGTCAAGAAGTTTGCCGAGTTGACCAGACAGAACGTGGGGCGGCTGCTCGCCATCGTCCTCGACGGCCGCGTGTACTCCGCGCCGCGGATCAACGAGCCGATCCCAAGCGGCGAGGCGATCATCTCCGGACGCTTCACGCCGGACGAGGCCAAGGACCTGGCGATCGTCCTGCGCTCCGGTGCCCTGCCGGCGCCGCTGGTCATCGAGGAAGAGCGCACCGTCGGGCCGCTGTTGGGCCAGGACTCCATCCGCAAGGGGATCGCCGCGTGTCTCGTCGGCGGTTTTCTCATCCTGTTCTTCATGGCCTATTATTATGGTTTTTCAGGATGTGTGGCGAACCTGGCGCTGGTGTTGAATATCTTCATCATCCTCGGGGGCCTGGGGCTCTTCGGCGCGACCCTGACCCTGCCGGGCATCGCCGGCATCCTCCTGACGATGGGCATGGCGGTGGACGCGAACGTGCTCATCAATGAGCGCATGCGCGAGGAGCTGCGCACCGGCAAGACCCTGCGCATGGCTGTTTCGCAGGGTTATGACAAGGCCTTTACCGCTATCCTGGATGCCAACGTGACGACGCTGATCGCCGCGTTCTTCCTCTTCCAGTTCGGCACCGGGCCCATTCGCGGCTTCGCAGTGACGCTGACGATCGGTCTGTTTGCGAGCTTATTCACGGCGGTGGTCGTCACGCGCCTGGTCTTCGAATTCCTGATCTACAAGCACGGCATCAAGGGGTTGCGTTTCCGCAGTTTTTTCAAGCCGGAGCACCGGATCGACTTCATCGACAAGCGTTTCTTCGCGGCGGCGCTCTCGGGGCTCCTCCTGGTGGCGGGGTTGTGGTCCGTGGCCCGCAAGGGTCAGGACGCCTACGGCGTCGAGTTCACGGGCGGCCAGGTCCAGGAGTACCTGTTCCGCAAGCCAATCCCCATGGCCACGGTGCGCGGGGCGCTCAAGGAGATCGGGATGGGCGACATCAACATCCAGCAGGTCCAGGACGAGCCGCGCGAGATCATCCTGCGCGGCGGGGCCGATACGGCCAGCGCCGTGCAGACGTCCCTGCGCGATGCCTTCCCGGACAATCCGTTCGAGATCATGCGCATCGAGAAGATCGGACCGACGGTCGGCAAGCTGCTCAAGCAGAAGGCGGTCTTCGCCATCCTCTATTCCCTTCTGGGCATCCTGTTGTACGTGACGGTCCGTTTCCGCCACTTCGACTTTGCCGTGGGCGGCGTCTTCGCGCTCCTGCACGACGTGGTCCTGACGATGGGGTTCCTGGTGCTGATGGGCCGGCAGGTGGACCTGTTGGTCGTGACGGCGCTGTTGACCATCGCCGGTTATTCGATCAACGACACGATCGTCATCTATGACCGGGTGCGCGAGCTGATGCGCACGCGGCACAAGGCGTCGTTCCGCGAGGTGATCAACCTGGCGCTCAACCAGACGCTGCCGCGCACGGTCCTGACGACCGTCACGACGCTCCTGGTGGCGCTCTCGATGTTCGTCCTGGGAGGCGCCATCCTGAACACGTTCGCCCTGGCCCTGCTCTTCGGTTTTGTCATCGGCTGTTATTCGACGATCTTCGTGGCCAGCCCCATCGTCCTGGCCTGCCGGACGCTGATGCGCCCCCGCCGGCGCCGTTAAGACCGGATGCCATCCCGCCTCGCCGGATGCCGGGGTAGGCGGCTCGGCGGGATGTCGCTGAATGGCAAGCCCAGGGGTACTCCATGTTCCGGTCGTTTAAGTTTTATGTCGGTGAATCCATAGATATTGCGCCTTTTTGCCGTTCTTTGTCAGACCTGGGTTATGGTTTCCAGGAGCGGGTGCTGGAAGAGGGCGACTTTGCCCGCCGGGGCGGCACCGTCGATGTCTTTCCCGTGACCTTTGAGCTGCCCGTCCGGGTCGTCTGGGACGCCGCCACGATCCAGTCGGTAAAGAGCTTTAGCCTTGAGACCGGGGACGCGCTCTGGGAGCACCAGATCGTCATCGTCCTGCCCCGCCACACGCAGACCCACGTGGAGGCGGGCGGCATCCCGAGCGAGGTGCCGCTGGCGAACTTCGTCGATATCAAGAAGGGCGACCTCGTCGTCCACCAGCAATACGGCATCGGCAGGTTTCTGGGGATGGAGAAGGTCGCGCGTCGCGACGGTGCCCAGGACCACATGGTCATCAAGTACGCGGGCGAGGACAAGCTTCTCGTCCCCGTGGACCAGATGCATCTCGTCCAGAAGTACGTGAGTCTCGGCGGCCGCAGGCCCGCGCTGCACCGGCTGGGCTCCAGGGAGTGGCGTCGCGTCCGGATGCGCGCCGAGCGCGCCACCATCAAGGTGGCGCTCGATCTGCTGAAGCTCCAGGCCATGCGCAAGACCATGGGCGGTTTCGTCTTTTCCCCGGACAAGGAGTGGCAGAAGGACTTCGAGGCGACCTTCCCGTTCAAGGAGACGGCGGACCAGGCCGCGGCCGTGGCCGCGACCAAGCGCGACATGGAGGCGTCGTATTCGATGGACCGCCTCCTGTGCGGGGACGTCGGCTACGGCAAGACGGAGGTCGCCATGCGCGCGGCCTTCAAGTGCGTGATGGACGCCAAGCAGGTCGCCTTCCTCGTGCCGACGACGGTCCTCGCCGAACAGCATTATCAGAATTTTATCAAGCGCCTGAAGGACTTCCCGGTCCGCGTCGAGATGCTCAGCCGTTTCAAGTCGCCGGTCCAGCAGAAAGGGATCATCGCGGACCTCGAACAGGGGAAGGTCGATATCGTCATCGGCACGCACCGGCTCTTGTCCGAGGACATCCGGTTCAGGGATCTGGGGCTCGTGATCATCGACGAGGAGCAGCGCTTCGGGGTGAAGGACAAAGAGCGCCTCAAGCAGATGCGCGCCCTGGTGGACGTCCTGACCCTGACGGCGACGCCCATCCCGCGCACGCTCTACATGTCGCTGATGGGCGCCAAGGACGTCTCGATCATCAACACGCCGCCGGAGCGCCGCATGGCGATCGCCACCCACGTGGTGGCGCGCGACGACGCCTTATTAAGCCAGGCCCTGCACCGGGAACTGAAGCGCGGCGGCCAGGTCTTTTTTGTCCACAACCGTGTCGAGGATATCGATCAGGTGTGCCGAGACGTCAGGCGTCTGGTCCCCAAGGGCGCGCGCGTCGTTGCCGCCCACGGCCAGATGCCGGCCAAGGCGCTCGAAAAGGTGATGATCGATTTTTTGAACGGCAGCGTCGATGTCCTGGTGTCGACGACCATCATCGAGTCCGGCATCGACGTGCCCAACGCGAACACGATCATCATCCATAACGCGGACTGTTTTGGCTTGGCGGACCTGCATCAGATGCGCGGCCGCGTGGGGCGTTTCACCCGCAAGGCGTATGGGTACTTCGTCGTGGACCCGGATAAATTCCTGACCCCTGAGTCGAAGCGGCGCCTGGAAGCTATTCACGCGTACAGCCAGCTGGGGTCGGGCTTCAAGATCGCGATGGAGGACCTCGAGATCCGGGGGGCCGGCAACCTCCTGGGGGTCCAGCAGCATGGCCACATCGCCCAGGTCGGTTTTGACATGTACTGCCGGTTGCTGCGCGAAGCGGTATCGGCATTAGAGAGCAATTTCAAAGGGGGGTAACTTCGTGAGTCGCGGAAACCGTTTCCCGTCCGGCGTTTTGCCTTGTGAGGACACGGAGACGGTTTTCATGAGGACGGAAACTGTGCACACGCGTTATTTTATTATCGTTTTTTCCATCTGTTGTCTGTTGGCCTCCCGGGCCTTCGCCCAGAAGGTCGACAAGATCGTTGCCATCGTCAACTCGGACGTCATCACGGAGCAGGACCTGGCCGTTTTCGTAAAGGTGACGGACGTCGCCTTGGAGCAGATGGGGGGGGACCCCGGGGACGTTCGTCGGCTCTTCCTCGAGCGTCTGGTCGAGGACCAGCTGATCCTGCAGGCGGCCAAGGCCCAGCAGATGAAGGTGGACGAAGGGGCCCTCGATGATCGCATCCGGGACATGAAGTTCCGCGCCGGCAGCGGGGTGGCGTTCGATCAGGCCTTGCGCAGTCAGGGGCTCTCTTTGACCGAACTGCGCGCCAAGCTGCGCGAGCAGTATCTCGTTTTTTCCGTGGTCCAGCGGGAGGTGCGCTCGAAGGTGATAGTGACGCCGCGCGAGGTGACCGACTATTATCAGGAGCACCCGTCGGCGTTTTCCGTTCCTGA
This sequence comes from uncultured Planctomycetia bacterium, assembly GCA_964622605.1. Taxonomy (GTDB): domain Bacteria; phylum Omnitrophota; class Gorgyraeia; order Velamenicoccales; family Velamenicoccaceae; genus CAZCSY01. The sequence continues at coordinate 20,200 of CAZUQR010000010.1, read as the reverse complement.
GTCCGCCGTGGTGGATTCGGTCTTTGTCGAAAAGGAGGAGGACGCCGCCGCGGTCCGGGCGGCGCTGGCAGACGCCGCGGCGTTCGAGGAGGTTTTCAGGGAGTTTTCCAAGCGGGCCAATCTGGGCAAGGTGCGGCGGGGCCAGCTGAAGAAGGGGTTGGAGGATTTTGTCTTTGCTCTTGAGCCCGGCGTCCCCTCGCAGCCGTATGCCTTTGACGACGGTTTTTACGTCTTTGTGCTCCGGCGCATCGATCCGCCTTCCCGTGAACCGCTTGATGAGGTGAAGGCCGAGATCAAGAAGAAGATCGAAGAGGAAAAATTCGAGAAGGCCTACAAGGTGTGGATCGAGGGCCTGAAGGAAAAGGCGTACATCTCTATCAGGGAGGAATGAAACCCTTTCGGATTGCGGTCACAATGGGCGATCCCGCCGGGATCGGCCCCGAGGTGTTGGTCAAGGCCTTGCGCCGTGCGCGTCGCATCAAGGATGCGGCTTTTTTTGTTTTGGGGGACGGTCCTGTCCTGAAGCGCTTCGGATTCCGGGCTGCGGCCAACGTCCGCCTCCTCGATTGTCACGCCGTGGCGCCGACATCCTTTTCGATCGGGCACTCCTCCAGGGCAGCCGGGGCGGCGAGCCTCTTTTATCTCGAAGAGGCCGTCCGCCTGCTGCGGCAAGAGGTCTATAGCGGGCTCGTGACCGCGCCCGTCTCCAAGAAAGACATCCAGGCGTGCGGCATCCCGTTCAGCGGCCACACGGAGTTTTTGATGGAACGCTTCGGCGTCAAAGAGGTCGCCATGGTCTTTGTCGGCGAGCGTCTCAAGGTCGCCCTCGTCACGCGCCACCTTGCCTTGCGCGAGGTCGTTCGCGCGGTCAACCGGCAGCGCATCGTCTCGTGCGGCCGGCTCGTGCTCTCCTTGTTGAGGAAGCGCTTTGGCATCCGCAGCCCGCGCGTCGCCGTCTGCGGCCTGAACCCGCATGCCGGCGAGAGCGGGTTGTTCGGCGATGAGGAGGCACGCCATATCCTTCCGGCCATCCGGCTGTTGAATAAAGGGGCCCCCGGGGTCTTTAGCGGACCGTGGCCGGCGGATACCGTCTTTCAATTGGCCTGCCGCGGCGCGTTCGATTGCGTCCTGGCGATGTATCACGATCAGGGCCTGACGGCATTCAAGTCCGTTGATTTCTCAAGCGGCGTGCAGGTCACGGTCGGCCTGCCCTTCGTGCGCACCTCGCCGGTCCACGGCACCGGATTCGACATCGCGGGAAAGAACAAGGCGGACGCCGGTTCGATGGAGGCGGCGCTGCGGCTGGCTGCGGCCTTCGTCCGAAAGGCCTCCTGATGAGCGCCCGGCTGCCCCCTTTGCGGCGCCTGGGCCAGAACTTCCTCGTCGACCCGAACATAAAAAGAAAGATCCTTGCCTGCCTCGATGTGTCGGCCGGCGATGTCGTGCTCGAGATCGGACCGGGAGACGGCGCGCTCACGTATCCCGTCATGGAGCGGGTGCGGCGCATCGTCTGCGTTGAGATCGACCGGGCTCGTGCCGCGGCCCTCAAGGCATCCCTGCCAAAGCGCTCCCGGGCCACCATCCTGTGCCAGGATATCCTCAAAACGGATATTGCCAAGATCGCCCGGGACTATCGGGCCGGGCGCCTGGTCGTCCTGGGTAATATACCTTATAATATCACGTCGCCTATCCTGGCGCGCCTGTGCGAGGCAGCGCCGCTGGTCAAGGCCGCCTATCTGGCCGTTCAGAAGGAGGTGGCCCAGCGCCTTGGCGCTCCACCCGGCTCCAAGGCCTACGGTGCCTTGACGTGCTTCCTCGGCTACCACTTTGCGGTCAAGGCGCTCTTTGAGATCCGTCCCGGTTCCTTCCGGCCCAGGCCCAAGGTCACGTCCACCTTTATCCGTTTGACGCCCCACGGTCTTCGGGGATCGGAGGTAAAATCCAAAGAACTCCTTTTTAAGATTATCCGGGCGGGCTTTGGCCAGCGCCGCAAGCGGCTTGCCGGTGCCTTGAAGGCGTTGTTGCCTTCGGATTTTTTGCGTTCGGCCGCCGCCGGAAAGTACCTGGGCCGGCGCGCCGAAGAGATGAGCCTGGAAGATTTTACGGCGCTCGCCAATCAAATTTTTGACAATTGATACCCCCGATGATATAGTAATCGCATTGCGTTGCGACACGGCATGTTAGAGGTGATTCCATGGCCATTTCAAAAGACGAGGTCCGCTATATCGCGCACCTCGCCCGCCTGGGGCTGACAGACCGGGAGATCGAGGACTTCCAGGGCCAGTTGGAAGGGATCCTGGCTTATGTCGATAAGCTCAAGACGCTGGATGTCGAGGGGATCGCGCCCACGGCCCACGTGTTGGACATCAAAAATGTCCTGCGGCCGGACACGCGGCGGCCCTCTTTGGATTCTGACAAGGCCCTGCGCATCGCCCCCCAGAGAGAAGGCGACTACTATAAGGTCCCCCGGGTGATCGAATGAGCCTGAATACCCTCACCGCCTCGGTCCTCTTGGAGCGCTTGCGGCAGAAGAAGGCGACGCGCGCGGCGCTCCTGGCGGACCTGGAGAAGCGCTATGCCGCGGTGGAGGAGAAGGTGCGCGCCTTTGCGCGGCCGCCTGATTTCAAGGGGGCGCCCGCGGCCGGCGTCCAGGGGCCGCTCCGGGACATCCCCGTCGTCATCAAGGACAATATCTGCAGCGACGGCGACCCGACGCAGTGCTGCTCGAAGATCCTGCGCGGCTTTGCGGCGCCCTACGACGCGACGGTCGTCACAAAACTGAAAGACGCCGGCGCCTTCATTTTAGGCAAGGCCAACATGGACGAGTTCGCCTTCGGCTCGTCGTGCGAGACATCCTGTTTTTACCCGACACGCAATCCGTGGGACCGCGAGCGTGTCCCCGGGGGGTCGAGCGGCGGCTCTGCGGCCTGCGTGGCCGCCGACGAAGCGGTCCTGGCCCTGGGTTCGGACACGGGCGGCTCCATCCGTCAGCCCGCCTCGTTCTGCGGGGTGGCGGGGATGAAGCCGACGTACGGCCGCGTGTCGCGCTACGGCCTCATCGCCTTTGCCTCGAGCCTCGACCAGATCGGGCCCGTGACCAAAGACGTGCGCGACAACGCGCTCCTCCTGCGGACGATCGCCGGTCACGACGACCGCGACGCGACCTGTGCGGACCTCGCGGTGCCGGATTACACCGCGGCATTGGGCCGCGACGTGAAGGGCCTGCGCGTCGGTCTGCCGCGCGAGTATCTTATCGAAGGGATGGACCCCGAGGTGCGCGCCGCGCTCGAGGCGGCGATCGCCCTGTTGAAGAAGCACGGCGTCACGTTCGTCGAGGTGAGCCTCCCGCACACGGAGTATGCGGTGGCGACGTATTATGTCGTCGCGACCGCCGAGGCGTCCTCGAACCTGGCGCGTTTCGACGGGGTGCAGTACGGCACGCGCGCGCTCGACCCGTCGAACAAGGAGGACGGCGCGCTCGTGGCCATGTACAAGAAGACGCGCGGCGAAGGCTTCGGCTCCGAGGCCAAGCGCCGCATCATCCTGGGGACGTACGTCCTGTCGAGCGGCTACTACGATGCGTACTACGCGCGCGCCCTGAAGGTCCGCACGCTCATCCGCAGGGACTTCGAGGAGGCCTTCTCAAGCTGTGACCTCATCGTGACCCCGACGGCGCCGACCCCGGCCTTCCGGCTGGGCGAGAAGATGGACGACCCCCTGGCGATGTACCTTTCGGACATCTATACGATCTCCGTCAACCTGGCGGGCCTGCCGGCGCTCTCGATACCGTGCGGCATGACGAAGGCAGGTCTGCCCATCGGCCTGCAGGTCCTGGCGAGGCCCTTTGACGAGGAAGGCATTTACCGCCTGGCGCACTTCTACGAGCAGAAGACGCCCTGGCACACGCTGAAGCCGAAACTATAGCCCTGCTTGACGGCCGGGGCGACCATTTCCCCTCGCGGGTATGCTCGTCCGGCCCCACCGAGGCCGGACTTCGCTCCGTGTTCGCTCGCCGTCGCTCCCGCGGGAAAGCGAGCGAGGGCGAACCGTGGCCGCTCCGGCGGCGAACAGGCCCCGCGAGGCGAAACGGTCGCGCCGGCCGCTGAACAGAGTTAACCTGAAGCTTATCGGCGGGTGGGCGAGGCGGGGCGACCCATCCGCGCGCAGCGGAAGGGGTCCCACGGGGGGATGGGTGGAGCGAGCACGGATGGGGCGACCGCCGAGGACAGGACCGTGAGTTGCAGGACACTAATATCATGAGCGTACAAAAGTATGAGCCGGTCATAGGACTTGAGGTGCACGTGCAGTTGAAGACCGCGACGAAGGTCTTCTGCGGCTGCGCGAACGCCTTCGGCGCGCCCGAGAACACGCAGATATGCCCGGTGTGCCTGGGGTTGCCCGGGTCGCTGCCGGTGCTCAATGCCGCGGCGCTGCGCAGCGCCGCGAAGGCGGCCCTCGCGTTGGGCTGCACCGTACGGCACTTCACGAAGTTCGACCGCAAGAACTACTTTTATCCGGACCTGCCCAAGGACTTCCAGATCTCCCAGTTTGACCTGCCGCTGGCCGAGCACGGGCATCTGGTCATCGAGGGCGGGGCCGTTTCAAGGGAGGTCCGGATCAAGCGCGTGCACCTGGAAGAGGACGCGGGCAAGCTCCTGCACCCCGAAGGCAGCGCCTCGAGCCTCGTGGACTTCAACCGGACCGGTTCGCCGCTCCTGGAGATCGTCTCGGAGCCGGACCTTTTTTCGCCGGAGGAGGCCTACGTCTACCTGACGGGGCTCAAGCTTTTATTGCAGTATCTGGGCGTCTCGGACTGCGACATGGAGAAGGGGACCTTGCGCTGTGACGCGAACGTCTCGATGCGGCCGGCCGGCACGAAGGGTCTGGGCACGAAGACCGAGCTCAAGAACATGAATTCGTTCAAGGCCGTGCGCGCGGGCCTTGAATTCGAGATCGCGCGCCAGACCGGGGCGCTGGAGGCCGGCGTCCGCCTGGTCCAGGAGACGCGGCTCTGGGATGAAGACGGCCAGAGCACCCGGTCCATGCGCTCGAAAGAAGAGGCGCACGACTACCGTTATTTTCCTGAGCCGGACCTGCCGCCCTTTACCTTCACCGAGGCGGATCTGGAGGTGTTGCGGCGCGAGCTTCCCGAGCTGCCGCTGGAACGCTCAAGACGCTTTTGTAGCGACTATGGCCTCGGCCCGAAGGAGGCGGCCGTCCTGATCGCCTCTAAGGACATGGCCGATTTCTTTGAGGAAGGCGCGAAGCTCTTCAAGGAGTCCAAGAAGGTCGCCAACTGGCTGATGGGGCCGGTCCTCGGTCAGATGAACGCGCGGGGCGTCTCCTTTGAGGAGCTGGGCCTGCAGCCGGCATCCCTCGTCGCATTGATCCGGTTGGTGGAGGACGGGGTGATCAGCAATCTGGCGGGCAAAGACGTCTTGGGCCATATGCTTGATTCGAAGAAGGGGCCGGCCGAGATCGTCAAAGAGAAGAACCTGGCACAGATGTCCGGTGAAGAGGCGCTGGGCGGGATCATAGAAGAAGTCCTCAAGAAGAACGAAAAGACGGCGGCCGACTACCGTTCGGGAAAAGAGAGCGCCCTGATGTTTCTGGTCGGCCAGGTGATGCGGCTCTCCAAGGGCAAGGCCAACCCCAAGGTGGCCCAGGAGCTTTTGAAGAAGAGGTTGACGACATGAGTGCTCCCCGTTGGTTACAGGCAGTCAAAGAGACCTTTGTGCTTTTTTGTATCGTGTTTTCGATCTTTGTCCTGTCGAGCCTGGCCGTCTCTGCGGCCCTCTCCCAGAAGGAGAAGGACGCCACCTATAAGGAGCTGGAGCTCTTTGCCGACGCGCTCGCCTTTGTCCAGACGCAGTATGTCAGGGAGGCGGACCCCAAGGAGTTGATCTATGGGGCGATGGCGGGTCTCCTGACGGACCTTGACCCCCACAGCCAGTTTCTGACGCCGGACGAGTACGAAGAGCTCAAGATCGATACCGAGGGCAAGTTTGGCGGGGTGGGCGTGGAGATCACGATGAAGGACAATCTCGTCACGGTGATCACGCCCATTGAAGACACGCCCGCCTGGGAGGCGGGCCTGCAGCCCAACGACCGGATCGTGAAGATCGACGATACCGTCACCAGGAACTTCACGCTCAGCGACGCGGTGAAGAAGCTGCGCGGCAAGCCGGGCACGCAGGTCGAGATGGTGGTGTGGCGCGAGAAAGAGGGGAACCTGCGGTCCTTCAAGATCAAGCGCGCGATGATACGGATCAAGGACATCAAGGAGGCGAGGATCTTAGAGGAGGGCATCGCCTACCTCAAGCTCGTCGAGTTCCGGGAGAACACGCCGCGTGAGCTCGACCGCGTGCTTCGCACGTTCAGGGAAGAGGGCATGACGGGCCTGATCATCGACCTGCGCAACAATCCCGGCGGCCTGCTGGACAAGGCGATCGACGTGACAGAGCGTTTCCTGCCCAGAGAGTCGGTCCTGGTCACGGTCCGGGGCCGCGACCCCGAGAAGGGGGAGTCGTTCTCTTCGAGCTACGGCCAGCCTGACACGACCACGCCTCTGGTGCTCTTGATCAACGAGGGCAGCGCCTCGGGCAGCGAGATCATGGCCGGCGCCCTGAAGGATTACAAGCGGGCCGTCCTCATCGGCGCGCCGACCTTCGGCAAGGGCTCCATCCAGACCGTCTTTCCCCTCCGGGACGGCTCGGCCCTGAAGCTGACGACGAATCATTACCTGACGCCGTCGGGGGAGCAGATCCAGGAGAACGGTATCCTGCCCGATATCGTCGTCACCGAAAAGGCGCAAGAGCCGCAGCCGACCATCTCGGATCGCCTGGAGAAGATCTTCGAGAAGATCGAGCCCCCGGAAGAAAAAGACGAGGAGGCGGCGCCGCAAGAAGTCGCGTCCCGGGTCGCTGCCGATCCTGTTTTGGCGCGGGCCGTCGATCTGCTCAAGAGCCTGAAGGTCTTTGGAAATTGCGTCGGGGCGCCGGAAGGGACGTCCCCTTAAAGCATCGATCGCGCCCTTGCAGAAGAACCGGGCTCACCCCGGCAAAATCTTCGCTATGGCCGGGGTTGACCCGTGGGTTTCCCATGAATGACTCCAAAAACGCCGTCATCCTTCTTTTATCCGTTATCGTCCTGGTCCAGGCCGCGGTCCTGTTCTATGTCTTTGGGCGCTCCGAGCGCCGGCCGGTGCGTCCTGTCGCAAGGCGCGAGGCGCCGGCGCCCCTGCCGCCGGTCAAGGAGGCACAGGGGCCCATCGTTGAAAAAGAGGAGCCGGCCGCGCCCCTGCAGGGCAAGATCGTCCTCATCCTGGATGACTGGGGATACAACCTGCGTCACAGGCATTTTATCGTGGACAACGACTTCCACGTCACGCTCTCGATCCTGCCGTTCAAGCCTTATTCAGGCATCATCGCGAAACTCGCCTACGACAAGGATAAAGACGTCATCGTGCATCTGCCCATGGAGCCGCACGACAAGGAGAATTACGGCCTTGAAGAGAAGATGTTGTCGGGCGGGATGCGTTCCGGCGACGTCATCAAGCTGCTCGACGAGGCCTTCGTCTCCGTGCCCTTTGCCAAGGGGATCAGCAATCACATGGGCTCCAAGGCCACCGAAGACGCGGCCCTGATGCGCACGGTCATGACGTACCTGAAGAAGAGGAGACTCCTTTTCGTGGACAGCCTCGTGACGCCGGAGAGCGTGTGTTCCGGCGTGGCCCGGCGTGTGGGCATCTGTTTCACCCAGCGTGACGTCTTTATCGATAATGAGAACGACGCGGCCGCGATCCGGGCCCGGCTCGAAGAGCTTGCCGGCAAGGCCCGGGCCGACGGCGTGGCGGTCGGGATCGGTCACGACCGTCCGCTCACGGTGCGGGTCCTGGAAGAGGAGATCCCGAGGCTGGAGCGGGAGGGATTCCGTTTTATCAATGTCAGCGAGGCCCTGCGGGAGAAGACGTGAAGAGGGTGCCGGTCGTCCTGGGGATCGAGAGCTCCTGTGATGAGACGTGCGCTGCCGTGGCCGCGGGCGCTGGGCATATCAAGGCCCACGTGGTGGCCTCGAGCCTGGCCCATCACGCGGCGTACGGCGGCATCATCCCGGAGATCGCCTCGCGCGCGCACCTGGAGTCTATCGTGCCGGTCGTCGACGAGGCCCTCTGCCGGGCCCGGATGACCCCCCGGCGCCTGGACGCGATCGCCGTCACCGAGAACCCCGGGCTCATCGGCTCTCTCTTGGTGGGCACGTCTTTCGCGCGGGCGTTGAGCCGCGCGTGGGGGTTGCCGCTCTTCGCCGTTGATCACATCCGGGCGCACCTGTACGCGGCCTTTATCGAGGACCCGTTAAGGTTTCCTTTTGTGGGCCTCGTCGTCTCAGGCGGGCACACGACGCTCACCAAGGTCTCGGGGCCGGGCCGCCAGGCCCTTCTGGGCGCGACGCGCGACGATGCGGCCGGTGAGGCCTTTGACAAGGTCGCAAAGATCCTGGGACTGGGGTATCCCGGCGGGCCGGCGATCGAGCGCCTGGCCGAGCACGGCCGGCCGGCGGCGTTTCCCTTTCGTTGTGCCTGCGAGGGGTCTGACTTCAGCTTCAGCGGCATCAAGACCGCGGTCCTTTATAAAGTCAGGGAGCTCAAAAGAACGTACGGGGACCTGGCCCGCGAAACCGTTGCGGATCTGTGCGCCTCGTTTCAGGAGGCGGTGGTGAGTGACCTGGTCGCCAAGTCCATCGGCGCGGCCCGCCGGCAAAGGGCCAAGGTTCTCGCCGTCGGCGGCGGCGTCGCCTTCAACGGATATCTGCGCCGCCGGCTGCGGGAGGCGGCGGACGCGGCAGGGTTGGAGCTTTTTATCGCCCCGCGGCCCTATTGCCCGGATAATGCCGCGATGGTGGCGAGCCTGGGGTGCCGATTAGTCTCGGAAGGGTAGCAGTCTCGGGACCAGACCTCTAAGGCAAGCGCGTGAGGCAAGGGGGTAAGATGTTGACGGACAATGAGATGATCTTTCGGTTGACGGTGTCTTTTTTGTTGAGCGGCCTGATCGGCCTGGAGCGCGAGTGGCGCCGTCATGAGGCGGGCCTGCGGACGCACATCATGGTCTGTCTGGGTTCGACCCTCATCATGTTGACATCGCTGCATGTTTTTGATATATATAAATCGCAAGGTGTCGTTGATCCGACGCGCATCGCGGCGGGCGTGATCACCGGTATCGGCTTCTTGGGCGCCGGCACGATCATGCGTTCGAAGGAACATGTCCGCGGCCTGACGACCGCCTCGACATTATGGGTCGTGGCGGCCCTGGGGTTGAGCATCGGCTGCGGTTTTTTTAAAACGGCCGTCTACGCAACGGCTTTGGTGTTGTTGGTCTTGTTGTTCTTGCGGCGCATCGAGTTTCGGATGCTCAAAAAAGGAGTGACCGATGGCGATGAGAGACAGGAAGAGGGAGATTGACGACCGCGTGATCACCGTCGATTCCGCGATGCAGGGCAGCCTGACGTTCAAGGATCCCGTCCACCTGCGGATCAACGGCAAGTTCGAGGGGACGCTCGAGGCGCAGGGGATCCTGGAGGTCGGCGAAGGCGCGTCGGTCGAGGCGACGGTCACCGCCGAAGATATCCTGATCCTGGGAAAGGTGCGCGGTGACATCGTGGCCACGAAGCGCATCACCCTGCGTTCCCACGCGATCCTCGAAGGCAACATCAAGACGCCCGCCCTGACGATCGAGGAGGGCGCGGTCTTTCAGGGGCGCTGCGCCATGCTCAGCGACGTCTTCGACACCGAGGGGCTGGCGGGTTATCTCGAGGTGGATATGGCCACCATCCTCGATTGGGCCAACAACGGCAAGATCCCCGCTTTCAAGGAGTCCAACCACTGGCGCTTTGAGCGCAAGAAGATCGACGAGTGGGTTTCTTCGAACAAGGTGGCGTGACGACCACAGGAAAGGCGTGATCCATGACGGCTAAACTGCTGGCGATCCGGGAGGTCGCCCAGTATTTGAATATCACGGAAAAAGAAGTCATCGAACTGGCCGAGAGGGGCGTCATCCCCGCGTACAAGGTCGGCGGGGTGTTCCTGCGCTTCAAGAAGGAGCAGATCGACGCCGTCCGGCACAAGATCAAGCCCAATGCGACCCTGGTCTCGATCCAGGGCACCTTCTCCGAACGCCTCCGGGATTTCGTCTACCACTACGACTTCTACCTCCTGTCTCTCGTCATCATCGGTTTCCTCTTGTTTTTCATCGTGACTTTATGAAGCGCGCGTGTTACGTGGACCTGGGTTTTGCTTGTGTGGACACCGACAGGCAAAGGCGCCGGGGATTTCCCGAGGTCGTTTTTTGTCAGAAGAAGTCCGTGCGCCAGATCGTCGCGATCGCGCGCGTCCTCTTGAAGGACAAACAGACCCCTCTCTTGCTGACGCGCCTGTCGGCACAGGTCTTTCGCCGCGTGCGCACGCGCCTCAAGGGGCTCACCTATAACCGCCGGGCGCACTTGGCCTACTGCCGGCGGCCGGCGCGCCTGAAGGACGCGGGGATCGTGGTCGTGACGGCGGGCACGAGTGACATCCCCGTCGCCGAAGAGGCGGTCGCGACGCTCGCGTTGATGGGCCTGGACGCGACACAGCTTTACGATGTCGGCGTCGCCGGCGTGCACCGCGTGCTCGACAAAAAGACGCTCTTCAGGAAGGCGCGCGTCGTCATCGTCGTGGCGGGGATGGAGGGGGCGCTCGCGAGCCTGGTCAGCGGCCTCGTGGCCTGCCCGGTCATCGCGGTGCCCACGAGCTGCGGCTACGGCTCGAGTTTCGAGGGGCTTGCGGCGCTCCTGACGATGCTCAACAGCTGCTCGCCGGGCATCGCCGTCGTCAACATCGACAACGGCTTCGGCGCCGGCTACGTCGCCGGCTCCATGGTCCGCGCAAACAGCAGACACTTTCCCGATTGATTTTAAAACTGTTTCCCGAACAAGAGGAAACAGTTTTAAAGTTGTTCGGGACAGTGGGGGTGGTCATGAATACCTTATACTTTGACCTTATCGGAGGGATCAGCGGGGACATGACGGTGGCGGCCCTGGTGGATCTGGGTCTGCCGCAGTCACTGCTGCGCCGGACGATCGACGGCCTGAAGCTTAAAGGCGTCGAGGTGAAGGTGCGCACGGTGGAGCGCGGCCACGTGCGGGCGCGCCACTTCGGCGTGGCCGCCGGGACGTCGCGCAATCATTCTTACACACAGATCGTGCGCAGGATCAAGCGGGCGCGCCTGCCGAAGGGCGCCCAGGATCGGGCGCTCAAGATCTACGGTGTCCTTCGGGATGCCGAGGCGAGGGCCCACGGCCACCGCCACGGGGAGTTGCGCTTTGACCAGCTCGGCGACGTGGATTCGGTCGTTGACATCGTGGCGGCTTCGATGGGGCTGGATTATTTCGGCTGTGACCGGATCTTATACGGGGCGGTCTCCCTGTGTCAGCGTTTCGGCCCGGCAACCGGCGTCCTCCTGGAGGGCAAGGACATCGTCTTTTTGCCGTTTCTCTTTGAAAACGTGACGCCGACCGGCATGGCCATCCTCGCCGCCCTGGGCCGTCAGATCGACACACCGGTGTCGCAACGCTACGTTTGGGGCCGCTGCGGTTATGGAGCAGGCTCCATGGACCCGCCGGGCACCACGAACGTCCTGCGCATCGCAACACTCCAGGAGCGGCCGGCATGGGAGCACGACCGCATCTGGGTCCTAGAGGCGAACATCGATGACATGAACCCCCAGTTCTTCGAGGACGTCTATGAGCGTCTCTTCAGGGCGGGGGCGCTGGACGTCGCGGTCGCGCATCTCGTGATGAAGAAGTCGCGGCCCGGATTTTTGTTAACGGTGTTGTCAAGAGGCGTCGATTTCGATAAGATAACACGGATCATCTTAAGGCACACGACCACGACCGGGCTGCGGTATGCCCAGGCGCACCGCCTGAAGTGGCCCCGGCGGGACAGGTCTCTGACGTGGCGGGGGCACCGCGTGCGGTGCAAGGTCGGCGCGCTCACCGGGGCCGGCACGAAGGTGGTGCCGGAGTATGACGATTGCCGCGCGGCCGCGCGGGCGACCGGCCGGCCGGTCCAAGAGGTCTACGAAGGCATTCGACACAAAGCGGAGTCACGATGGCGCTCTCTGGATTAGAGATCTATAAATTATTGCCTCGGACCAACTGTAAGAAGTGCGGTTTTCAGACGTGTCTGGCGTTTGCCATGCAGCTGGCCAAGAAGGCCGTCAGCCTCGAGAAGTGTCCCTTCGTGGCCGAGGACGTGAGGGCAAAGTTGGAAGAGGCGTCGTTGCCGGCGATCCGCTGCGTTGAGTTCGGTTCGGGCGACGCACGTCTTGCGGTCGGGCACGAGACGGTGCTCTTCCGCCACGAAGAGAAGTTCTTCCACCCGACGGTCCTGGGGGTCATCCTCGAAGACGATCTGGGAACAGCGGCCCTTGAAGAGGCGGTGGCGGCCGTCAACCGCCTGCGGTTCGAGCGCGTCGGTGAGGTCATCGCCGTGGACGCGCTCGCATTGCGGCAGAAGACCGGCAGCGCCGAAACGTTCGCGGCCTTCGTGAAGGCCGTCCGGGCAAGGACGGACCGCGCCCTGATCCTGATGCCGCGGTCTGTCGAAGCATTGAAACAGGCGCTGGCGCACGTCAAGGCGGATAAGCCGCTCGTCTCGGTCACGGACCCGTCTCTGATAGACGCGGCGGCGGCCGCGTGCAAGGAGGCGGACGTGCCGCTGGCCTTCCGGGCCAGGGACCTTGATGCGTTCAGTGCGCGGACCAGGGCGCTCACCGGCCAGGGCCTTAAGGATATCGTCCTTGACCTGCCCGAGGAAGTGGCGGGTAAGCGGCTGTGGCAGTTGACGCAGATCAGGCGCCTCGCCATCAAGAAGGCCGACAGGAGCCTCGGTTTTCCGACGATGGCCGTGATCGAGGACGATGATCCCGTGCGCGCCGTCTGTCAGGCGAGCACCTATATCGTCAAGTACGCCAGTATCGTCCTCCTCAAGACGCGCCGGGCGGAATACATCCTGCCGCTCTTGACGCAGCGCCAGAATATTTTCACGGACCCGCAAAAACCCCTCCAGGTCGAGCCCAAGGTCTACCAGGTCGGCGCGGCCGATAAAGAGGCGCCTGTCCTCATCACCACGAATTTTTCCCTTACCTATTATACGGTCGTGGGAGAGATCGAGGCCAGCCGCGTCCCCAGCCACCTCATCTGCGTGGACACGGAGGGCATGTCGGTCCTGACGGCCTGGGCCGCCGAGAAGTTTACTCCCGAGAGGATCGCCGACTCCTTGAGCCGTTTCAAGCTTGGCGAGGTGGTGGCGCACAGGAACCTGATCATCCCCGGCTACGTCTCGATGATGAGCGGCGAGCTGGAAGACAAGTCCGGCTGGACGATCCACGTTGGCCCGCGCGAGGCATCGGGCATCTCGTCTTACCTGAAAAGTTTTTGCCGTTCTTAGAGAGGAAGAAATGGGAAAGAAGTGCAAGGTGACATTTTTTCCCGACCGCAAAGAGGTCGTGGTGGACGCCGGCACGACGGTGTTGTCGGCCGCCCTCAGTGCGCAGATCGCACTTGCCTCCGACTGCGGGGGCGAGGGCGTGTGCGGCAAGTGCCGGGTCGCCGTGAAGGCCGGGAGGATCACGGCGGCCGGCCGCGCCAAGAGGGCCCTGCGGGGTGGAGCGCCGGGGACGGTCCTCGCCTGTCAGGCGCTGGTGATGTCTGACCTCAACGTCGAGATACCGCCGGAGGCGAGGCTGGATGCCGGTGCGCCGGGCGGTGAAGAGATGGACCTGAGGTGCAAGGGACTCTTTGAGCAGATCGAAGAGGCGGCGACGCCTGAGCGCAAGCCGCCGGAGCAGCCTGCTGAGCTGGCGCCGGTGGTGACAAAGGTCTATCTGGAATTGCCGCCTCCCGATTTGAATGACCGCTTGAGCGATTTCGAAAGGGTCTGCCGCGGGGTCGCACAGAAGACGGGCGTCGAGGTCGTACCCTCGGGCCTGGCCAACATCCGGGAGCTTGGGCCTTTGTTGCGTTCCTGCGACTGGAAGGTGACGGCGACGGTCCTGCACGACCCCGAGGCGCCGCGGATCATGGCGATCGAGGCCGGGGACCGCAGCGCCCACCACTACGGCTTTGTCTTTGACATCGGCACGACGACGATCAGCGGTCAGCTCGTGGAGTGCCGCCAGGGCCGCGTCCTGGGCACCAAGGTGACCTATAACCGCCAGGCGACCTTCGGCTCGGACGTCATCGCGCGCATCATCTACGCGCAGGCACCGGACGGCCTGGAGCGCTTGCACGCCGCCGTGGTCGACGCCATGAACGAGATGATCGAGGCGTTCTGCCGGGAGCACGGCGTGGACCTGAACGACGCTTCCTCGGTCTCCGTGGCGGGCAACACGACGATGATCCACCTCTTGCTGAAGATCGACCCCAGGCATATCCGGCAGGAGCCCTACGTGCCGGTGGCTAACGTCGTGCCCATGGTGCGCGCCGCGGACGCGGGCATCAAGATCGGTCCGCACGGCGTCCTCCTGTGCGCGCCGGGTGTCTCGAGCTATGTCGGCGGCGATATCACCGCGGGCCTGCTCGCCTGCGGGATGCACCGGTCTCCGGATGTCTCGGTCCTGATCGATATCGGCACGAACGGCGAGATCGCGCTGGGCAACAACGAGTGGATGATCAGCTGCGCGGCATCGGCCGGCCCGGCCTTTGAGGGTAGCGGCATGTCGTGCGGCCTGCGCGCCGTGCGCGGCGCTATCCAGACGTGCGTCCTGGACCCGAAGACCCATGAGGTGGCCTTTGAGACGATCGGCGGCGATAGACCACGGGGGATCTGCGGATCGGGATACATCGACCTCATGCGTAGCCTGCTCGAGCGGCGCCTGCTTGATAAAAACGGCAGGTTCCATCAGGAGACGAAGACCAAGCGCCTGCGCCGCGGCAAAGACGACTGGGAGTTCGTCGTTGCCTGGCAGAAGGATGCGGGTGTCGACCGCGACATCGTGGTGACCGAGGCGGACCTCGATAACCTCAAGCGCGCCAAGGCCGCGATCTATTCGGGGCTTGCGACGCTCCTGCGTCACATGGACATGACCGCCGCGGACGTGAAAAAGATCTATCTGGCCGGCGGCTTCGGCACGGCGCTCAACATCGACAGCGCCGTGCAGATCGGCCTGGCGCCGGATGTGGAGCAGGGCCGGTTCGTCTTCATGGGCAATACCTCTCTGGCCGGCGCCCGCCTGAGGTTGCTGCATCGGGAGTTGCTGCGTGAGACCGAGGCCGTTGCCGCCAACACGACGTACTTCGAGCTGTCCACGGACCCGCAATATATGGACGAGTACATGGCGGCGCTCTTCTTTCCGCACACGGACGTGACGCGTTTCCCGAGCGCCCGCTACACCCGGCAAAAATGAGACTCCGCAGCCTGGCTGCGATAGGCACTCATCATGGCTGAGGTCATAGTGATAGCAGGTAAGGGCGGGACGGGTAAGACGACGTTTGCGGCGTTGCTGATCCGCTGGCTGGCCGAGCACCAAAAGGCAGGGGTGCTGGCGATCGACGCCGATCCGAACAGCACCCTGGGGGACGCCCTGGGCATCAAGGGCGTGGTGAGCGTCTCGGATGTCATCGAACAGGTCGCGCAGAAGCCCGACTCCGTGCCGGTGAGCATGGGAAAGGACGCGTATATTTCCTATCAGGTCCACCAGGGCATCGCCGAGAGCGACGGGTTCGACCTCCTCGTGATGGGCCGGCCCGAGGGGCCGGGGTGTTACTGTTATGCGAACAACGTGCTGCGCCGGATCATGGGAGAGATGACGGCCGATTACGCGTTCACGGTCGTCGATAACGAAGCGGGCCTGGAGCATTTTTCGCGCAAGACCACGCGCGCGTGTCAGAAGCTCTTCGTGGTCTCGGATGAGACGGTGGTGGGCCTGAAGTCGGCGCGGCGCATGTTCGAGTTGGTCGAGGCCCTGGGCATCCCGGTCGAGGAGCGCTATCTCGTCGTGAACCGGCTTGAGAAGGACCTGAGCGAAGGCGCGATGAAAGAGGAGTTCGGCGTCCGGAGGGTCTTCGGTATCCCGAAGGACGATGCGCTCCTGGAGGCGGCGCGTCAGGGAAAGAGCGTGTCCGTGCTGGGTCCGGCAAGCGTTGCGCGCACCGCCGTGGAAAAGATGGGAGAGGCGTTATGGCCGACGGGTTAAGGCATCTTGAGAAGTGGAGTCTGGACGTCCACGTCGTGCGCCTGGGGGCCCAGAAGGACGACGGCGGCACGCGCGCGAGCGTCCTTGAGGTCGGTGGACAAAAGACTCTGCCCTTTCTCTTTGAAGAAGGCGTCCTGCCTCATCGGCCGCTGATCGCCGCCGAGGTCTACGACGTGCCTGATCCCGACGGACCGCCTGCCCTGACACAGAAGTTGAAGCCGGTGATCAAGGATCCCGTCGCGTGGGCCAAAGAGTCCCTGAAAGAGGCGGACCTGGTCTGCCTGAAGCTCCAGGGGATACATCCGGAAGAGGGCAAGACGGACAAGAAGGCGGCCGTGACCCTGACGAAGAAGATATTGAAGGCGGTCGGCGTGCCGGTCATCGTTCTGGGCTGTGGCGACACGCAGGCGGACAACGAGGTGCTACCGGCCGTCTCCGAGGCGACGAAGGGCGAGCGCCTGCTCTTCGGCGACGTCGTTCAGGAGAATTACAAGACCATCGCGGCGGCCTGCACCGCCGACGGCCACAACATCGTGGCCGAATCGCCGATCGACGTCAACATCGCCAAGCAGCTGAACATCCTTTTGACCGACCTGGGGATGCCGGCGGACCGCATCGTCATCAACCCGACGATCGGGGCCCTGGGCTACGGCATGGAGTATGCGTATTCCATCATGGAGCGGGCGCGCACGGCGGCCTTATCGGGCGACAACATGCTGGCGATGCCCTTCATCTGTTTTGTCGGCCAGGAGGCGTGGAAGACGAAAGAGGCGAAGGCAAGCGCCGGGGAGGTCCCGGAGTGGGGCGATGCCGCCGAACGCGGCATCATGTGGGAGGTCGTGACGGCCCTCTCGATGCTGCAGGCCGGCGCCGACATCCTGACGATGGTGCACCCGACGGCGATTCGCATCGTGCGCCGGGCGATCGACGAGTTGATGAAAAAGTGAGCGCCCTATGTTCGTCATCGGAGAGTTGATCAACGGGATGTACCAGGAGGTCGCCCGGGCGCTGGAGCGCCGGGACGCGACCTTCATCGGTCAGCTGGCCCGACGGCAGGCGGTCGCCGGCGCGGACGCGCTGGATATCAATTGCGGCCCCTTGTCCAGGGACCCGGCGGCCGACATGCGCTGGCTGGTGGAGGCGGTCCAGAAAGAGGTCAGCCTGCCCTTGAGCCTTGACAGCACGAAACAGGCGGTGATCGAGGCGGGCCTGGCCGTGTGCCAAAACAAGGTCCTCATCAACTCCACGACGGCTGATGAAGGAAAATTAAGCGCTTATTTGGAGCTGGCGAAGAAGAAGGACGCGGACCTGATCGCGGTGACGCTCGACAAGAAGGGGGTGCCGCAGGACAAGGAGCGCCGGCTGGAGCTGGCCGCGCGCATCGTGGAGGCGGCCGCGACACGGGATTTCCCGGTCGAGCGTCTTTTTCTCGATCCCGTCCTGATGCCGGTAAATGTTGCCCAGGACCAGCTTTTTGTTATACTGGAGGTCATCAAAGATCTGAAGCTGCTCGCACCCGAGGCCCGCACGGTCGTGGGCCTGAGCAATATCTCCCAGGGCGCCAGGGACCGCCGGTGGATCAACCGCGCGTTTCTCTTGATGGCGCAGGGGGCGGGCTTGGACGCGGCGATCCTGGATCCGCTGGACGCGGAGCTCATGAAGACGATGGTCGCCGGCGACCTGGTCCTGAACAAGAACATCTACTGCGACGCGTACTTCGACGCGTACCTGAAGACCAGAAGGTGAGACAAAAGTGACCAGGTCACTTTTGTCTCAAAAGCGCCGATGATGGACCTGATATTTCACGTCGATGATTTAGGGGCCACGCCCCGGATGAGCGAGCAGATCTTCGAGGCCTGGGAGGCCGGCTTGCTGGATGGCTTCAGCATCTTCGCCAATTGCGACCACTGGCCCGCGCTCACCGAAAGGCTGGCGAGAAATCCTGAGCGGGCCGTGCGCCTGGGCATCCATCTGAATCTCACGGAAGGCACGTCCGTGTGTCCGGCGTCCGAAGTCCCTTTTCTGGTCGACGCGGACGGTTATTTCCGGCATGATTTTCCCGGGATCCTCAAGGCCTATTACAGCTCATTCGGGGACCGTCGCAAGAGGCTCGTGGGAGAGATCGAGCGGGAGTGGAGGGCCCAGATCAAGACGGTCATCGAGCGCATCAGGCCCCGCCGCCTCGACGTCGTGGACAGCCACATGCATATCCACATGATCCCGTTTCTCTTCCGTCTGGCCTGTCGCCTGGCGCGCGCGTTCTCTATCCCTTCGCTGCGGCTGGTCCGGGAACCTTTTGACGCTTTCGGCAGAGAGTCTTTCAGCCGGCCGTTCGCCGGCAACATCGTCAAGCACGTGCTCTTGAGCAGCTTCGCCCTGCAGGACGCGTGGTTCGCGAAAAGATACCGGATCTTGCATCCGGACGGGATGCTGGGGGTCTTGTACAGCGGGATGATGAACGAGGCCGCCATCCGCCGGCAGGCAACCCTGGCCAGGCGGCTCGGTTTTAAGAACTTGGAGGTCCTCCTGCATATCGGTAAGGCGGCAACGAATGAGCTCGCGCGCTGGAAGAACGATACCGGCAAGGCCGCTTTCGTGCTGAGTGAGAACCGGAGGGCCGAGTTCGATGCCCTCAAGAGGCTCAAGGATACATGTCGCGGTTAGAGATCGTCGAGGCGGACAGGCTTGATTACGGGGTCTACGCGGATTTCCTGAGAAGGGCGTATCGGGACCTTTTGGAAAAGAACAAGGCCGGCGATGCGTTCATGACCCCCGATTTTTACAGATGGAAGTATCGGACGCCCGCAGGCCTGGGGCGCGTCGCTCTCATCAAGGAAGGGGAGGAGATCCTCAGCAGCAGCGCCGTGATCCCGTATCATCTGAAGGACGGCGTGGGTTCCCTGGTGGGCTGGCACTGTCTGGACGTGGCGACGATCCCGGCGGCGCGGCGCAAAGGACACTTCTTCGCCACGCTCAAAGGCCTGTTCGACGCGCTTCCCCGGGAGGGCCTCGTCTTTGCTTTTCCGAACACGGCGTCCATCCCGAGCTTTCTCAAGCTGGGCTGTCGGGTCAAGCAGATACTCACGACGTGGATCAACCCCTGTGCGGGCTTGATGGGGGCGCACTCGCCGCGCGTCCTGGAGTGCGACCGGATCCCGCTGGACACCTTCAGCAGGGACTTAGAGACGAAGGCGCCGGCCGTCCGCAGGGATCAGGATTACCTGCGCTGGCGGTATGCCGAGCATCCGAATAACGCCTACCACTATTTTCTGCACGAGCATCAGGGAGAGCGCCGGGGGTATGCGGTCGCGCGCCTGGCGAGCGTCTTTGGAAGGGACTTCGCGCTCGTGATGGAGCTGTGGGGGCGCTCCTGGTCCGACCGGGTCAGGATCCTCAGGTCCGTTGCGGCCTGGGCCGTCGGGCAGGGCAAGAAGATGCTCTTTATGATGAATACGGATCTTTCTTTCGTTGAGGGTCTGGCGAGCGGCTTCGCGGTCGTCCCCTCGTTTTTTCTTCCCAAGAAGCAGGTCCTGGTGGTCTATCCCCTGGGCGCCCCTGCCGAGCGTTTCCTCCATCAAAGGTGGAAGCTCCAGACAGGGGATTGGGACGTGTTTTGAAGACCCGGCAAGCGGCTCGGGTTCCGGTTCAAACGTTGATTTCTCGGCGGCGTAGCTTGAGTTGGTAGAGGCCGACGGCTCACCGCTGCGAAAATTTGTTCCAAATTTTCTTGCAGCCGCCGGCATCAATTCGGACATATGATTTACGTTCACTGCGTTCCGTAAATCATGTCCTCATTGACAAGCGGCAGGATTTTCATTCAGACGTAGATCTCTCGGCGGCGTAGCTCAGTTGGTAGAGCAAGCGGCTCATACCCGCTATGTCGAAGGTTCGACCCCTTCCGCCGTCATTAGATTTCCTCATACGGCTGTATGAGCCGCAATGGGGGTTCTTAAGGGGGAAGACCGTTCCCC
>CAZUQR010000009.1:0-68540 GCA_964622605.1 uncultured Planctomycetia bacterium | reverse complement strand
TCTGATTGTCTGGCGGAGGAGGAAGACCCGCCCGACGCGTCAGCCACAAGATTGATATGAGATTGTTGCTTATAACGATCGTTTGTTTAGGGGTGGGGGGTGGGGTGGCGCGGGCCGAGGAGGCCGGATGGGAGGAACTCAAGGGCGACCACTTTATCGTCTACTATCAGGGGGAGACACGATTCGCGCGTCAGGTCCTGCGCAAGGCCGAATACTCCTATGACCGCATCGCCCGTGACCTGGGTTACGCGCGCTACGAGAACTTTTGGAAGTGGGAACGGCGCTGTAAGATATATATATTCCCGGAGAAGGAGATGTACCTGCGCGCTACGGGGCAGCCGTCGTGGTCGGTCGGCAGCGCGCACTACGGCCGCAAGGAGGTCCTCAGTTATTCGGACTGCCAGGCCTTCGTCGAGGAGACGCTCCCCCACGAGATCGCGCACCTCATCTTCAGGGATTTCGTCGGCTTCGAGAGTGACATCCCCCTGTGGCTCGACGAAGGGGTGGCACAGCGCCAGGAGAAGAGCAAGCAACAGGCGCTGGATTATTACGTCTGGAAGCTCGCCCGGGAAAAGAAGCTTTGGTCCCTGGAGCGCCTGGCGCGCGCCGACTCGGGCGCGATCCAGGACCCCGACAATGCGAGGACCTTTTATATCCAGGCTGCGTCGGTCGTCAGCTTCCTGATCGATAGGCACGGCGCGAGTTCTTTTATCCACCTGTGCCGCCAGCTGCGCGACGGTAAGACATTGGACGAGGCCCTGCGGTTCGCCTATCCCGCGAAGATGCGCAGCCTCAAGGAGATGGAGGGGGCGTGGCTCAAGTATGTCGCGGGGCTGCACTTTTCCGCCGACAAGAAGGTCGATGTCGAAGGCCCCCTGCGCGTGCACGTGACGGCCTTACCGGAGTGATCCTGACATGAAGAAGAACGGCTATACGATGATCGAGATCCTCCTTGTCGTGATCATCATCGGCGCCCTGGCGTCGATGGTGGTGCCGCAGCTTGCGGGCCGCTCCGAAAAGACGCGCAAGGCGGCGGCCAAGTCGGATATCGAGGCCAACATCGCGACCGCGTTAAAGCTTTATGAGCTCGATACCGGATCTCTGCCCAACGCCGAGGAGGGTCTCAGTGTCCTCTCGGAGAAACCGGCCGACGCTGCGAACTGGAACGGCCCCTACCTCAATAAAAAACCCATAGATCCCTGGGGGCGTGCCTACAAGTACGTCACTCCCGGGATCCATCGTCCCCATGATTATGACCTGTATTCCCTGGGACGTGATGGCACCCAGAGTGTGGATGATGTCACGAACTGGGAATAAAGACGCTTTTTCCCTCCTGGAAGTCCTCGTCGCCACCGTCATCCTGAGCGTGGGCGTCGTCTTTCTCTTCCCGTCCTTTTTTCTGGCAACGGATGCGCTGGGCATCACGAACGACCAATTGGTCGCGCTGCCGTGGGCTGAAAACAAGCTCTGGGAGGACGCTCGGGCCCTGGAGCGGGTCGGTCCGGCCGTTGCGGGGTTCGATGCGGGACAGGTCTCGTTAGGGAAAAAGACCTATATTTGGGAGAGGAGTTCCGAGGAGGTCGAACCGGGCCTCTTCGTCCTGACGCTCACCGTGAGATGGGTGGCAGGCGGCAGAGAACACGAGATGGTCTATGCGACCTATGTCCCCACACCGTTATGAAGCATCTCCTTTTTGAAAAGCGGGCTCCCGGGGCCGGCTTCACGTTGATCGAGATCACCCTCGGCGTGGCCTTGGCGGCCATCGTGGGCGTGGTCGTCTTTTCGACCTTTTCGAGCGGCCTGCGGCTGTGGCAGCGTCATCAGGAGGGGTTTTCCGCACGCGACACCGCCTTCCTCTTTGAGCGGATACAGCGCGATTTCGAGAACGGCTCTGCGTACGCCACGTGGGTCTTGCGCGGCAACGCGACACAGTGCGAGTTCCCCGCCTTTGTCGGGTCCGTGACGTTGGAAGAGGGCAGGAAGACGCCGGCACCGGCCCGCGTCCTTTATTTCTGGGACGGGGCAGGGGCCAAGGTCTTGCGGTCCGTCACGTCCCTGAGCGACGATTTTCAAGGGATCCCCAGGAACGGCAAGGCCGTCCTCTCCGGCGTCGAGCGCTTCGCCCTCGCGTATTATTTCC
Source organism: uncultured Planctomycetia bacterium (assembly GCA_964622605.1). Classification (GTDB taxonomy): domain Bacteria; phylum Omnitrophota; class Gorgyraeia; order Velamenicoccales; family Velamenicoccaceae; genus CAZCSY01. Next base: position 66,400 of record CAZUQR010000009.1, on the reverse strand, counting down.
TGGATCCCCGGGGGAACGAATATGTCTGGTCAGAGCAGTGGCCGCCTGAAGAGGCGGTCCTCAAAGAAGAAGCCTGGCCGCTGGCCGTCAGGCTCGAAGTGACCGTTCGGTATGACAAGAGGATCTATGAGGCCGTCAAGATCTTTTCTCTGCCGCTCGGCGGGTAAGCGGGCCTGCCTTGCCGATAGGCGGGCCTGCCTTGCCGATAGGCGGGCCTGCCTCGCCGACAAGCGGGTTCACCTCGCCGATGGGCGGGTCCCCCTCGCGGGCCGGCGGGCGAGCGTCCTTATCCTCGTGGCGTGGGTCCTGAGCCTCCTTGCCCTCTTTGCCGTGTCGCTCGGCACGACGGCGCGGCATCAGTTGCTTTTTTCGCAGCGCCTGATTCAGGACGCCACCCTGCGCCGGGCCTGCGAGGCGGGCCTGAACCGGGCGCGGACGTTCCTGGCGCGCCGTCAAGACGGGGCGCCAGAGGAGGAAGAGGAACCCGTGCGGCCCTGGCTGGAGCGGGAGGACCTCTTCAAGGACATCAGCATCGGTCCGGCCGTCTTCTCCCTGGGTTATACCTTGGGAGGCCCTATCTCGTGTGAGTCGCGGTTTTTTTACGGCCTGGCGGATGAGGAGGCCAAGGTCAACCTCAACACCGCGGCGCAGGATGTGCTCGTGCGTCTCTTTGAGGTCGTACTGGGTGTCGGACCCCCGCAAGCCCAAGAGTTGGCGGACGCCGTGGTGGATTGGCGGGACTCGGATGCCGCTGCCCAGCCCAAGGGTGCTGAGGATGATTTTTACGAAGGGTTGCCCGCCCCTTACTCATGTAAGGATGCCTCTTTTGAGAGCCCGGATGAGTTGTTGCTTGTTCGTGGGTTTGACGTTACAATATATGAGAATATAAAGGGTTACGTCACGGTCTTTGGCGGCGGCCGGCTGAATATCAATACGGTGTCGGCAGAGGTCTTGGAGGCCCTGGGCCTGGAAACCGGGCTTGTCGGCAAGATCGACCGGTACCGCCGCGGCCCCGATGCGCGCTGGGGGACGCTGGACGATGGTGTCTTTGCGTCTGCCGAGCGCATCGCGGAGGATATTGTCGGTCTCACCGATCCGGAGAAGCTTTCTTTGGAGCAGTTGGCGGCCCAGGCGTTCACCGTCACTTCGTCGTACTTTTCCGCCACATGCGCGGCGCAGATGGCAGGCAGGGGGGGGTCTTTTTCCGTGACCGCCGTCTTTGAGCGCACCTTTGCCGAAGAGGGCTATGAGGTTGGCCCCCGCTATTGGCGTACTTCCCCATGAGCCCACGAGCGTCTTCCCAGGGATCCCGGCGTGCACAGAGGAGGGGGCGTTGGCCCCGCGCCTTTTGTGCTTCGGGAGCGAAGGACCTGGTCTGTTTTGATTTCGTCACGGACGCGATCAAGGCCGCGCGCGTCAAGGTCTTCGGACCCCGGCGGATCGTGACGGAGTTTTTTTACAAGGATATCCGCGGGGCGAGCCGCGAGGAGACCGTCGCGTCGCTCAAGGAGCTCCTTGCGCACCACCGCCGCCGCGGCGACTTCAATCTGGCCCTGTGTCTGTCGGCGCACTTTCTCATCACCAAGAACATCGAGATCCCCTCCCAAGACCCCAAGGAGATCAAGGACATCATCAACCTCCAGGCCGGCCGGTTGACGCCGTATGCCCGCGAAGAGGTCATCATCGATTTCGTCAATATCGGCGTCTTCCGCCAGAGTTACACGAAGCTCCTCTTGGCCATCGTCAACAAGGACATCGTCAATCGTCAGTTCGCGCTCTTCAACGAGGCGGGGGCGCGGCTCGACCGGATATTCTTTTCTTCCGAGGCGGTCGGGGCGCTCGTGTATCAGCATATTCGGCTCGAGGTGCAGGAGGCGCCGTTTGCCCTGATCCACGTGGACACCGCCACGACGGACTTCGGCGTCTTCTTGAAGGGCAAACTGATCTTTTCCCGCAGTATCGCGGTCGGGGCGCATCAGCTTTTGACCGAGCGCGAGAAGCACCTGACCCGCTATATCGAAGAGCTCAAGAAGTCTCTGGACGCCTACCATCTTGAGGATATCGAGGTGTCGCCGACGGTCGTCGCCTTCTGCGGGGCGGTGGGGCGGCTGCGCGATCTCGAGGTCATGATGCTGGACGCCTTCCGCATCCCGATCAAGATCATCGAGGCGCCGGACGTTCTCACGCGCAGCGATAACCTGGCCAAGGAGGCCTTCACGATGGAGGAGGTCTCGATCCTGAACGTGGCCGCCCCGGCCGCGGCGAGCGTCGTCCCCGGCATCAACCTTATCCCCGAGGAGATGAAGCTGCGTCAGGCCCTGGAAGAGCGCGGCCGTGACGTGATCCGCACGGGGATCCTGGCCATGACGACGCTCTTATTCATCTTTGCTACCTTTCTCGTCCACATCTATCTCAAGGCGGAGTACCTGCAGAAGCTTAACCAGAAGTACAGGAAGCTCAATAGCGAGGCGGCGGCGATCGAGAAGGACTTTTCGCGCGTCCGCGTCGTGCGCAAGTACCTGGACCGCCGCGGGTATCTCTTGAACGTCCTGGCTGAGGTGCACCGGTTGACCCCCCACGAGGTCGCCGTCATCAATGTCCGCCTGAGGGAGGGCGGGGCCTTTTCCGTCAAGGGCGAGGCAACGTCCATGGCCGTCGTCTTCGCCTACGCCGGGGAGCTGGAAAAGTCAGACACCCTCAAAGAGGTGAAGACGCGCTACACCTCGAAGAAAAAAATGGAGGGGCGGGAGTTGGTGGATTTTGAGCTTTCCGGCACGCTTGAGAAGTGGGGGGAGATGACGTGATCAACCTGGCCTTTTTGGCGCGTCTCAACAAGCGGGAACGGCTGCTCTTCGGCGCGGCTGCGGTGGTCGTGGGCGCGGCGCTGGTGGTCCACCTCTTGATCGCGCCCGTCGCCGGCCGCCTGATGCTCCTCGACGAACGGATCACGACGCAGACGGATCTTATCTCTAAGAACGTGCGGATCGTCGCGGAAAAGGACCGCGTCAAGGCCGCGGCCGACGCGTTCCAGATCTACTACGCCAATAAGGCGAGCACACAGGAAGAGGAGGTGGCGTATCTCCTGGGCGAGGTGGACGAGATGGCCCGCAGCGCGTCGCTCTACATCGTCGACATGAAGCCGTTGAACACCGAAGAGGATGCCGTCAGCCGCAAGGTCTCGGTGGACCTGAACTGCGAGGCGCAGATGGAGCAGATCCTGACGTTCATGCACGCCGTGGCGAGCGCCCCGCACCTCTTGTTCGTCGAGAGCATCAACATCACACCCAAGGAGAAGGACTCGACGATCGCCAAGTGCAACATGAAGATATCGAACATCATCTTTTTATGATGCCCGACGATGTTTGCTGAGCAGCTGGATTTCATCACCTTTTTTTCCGGCGCCTCTTTTATCCTTTTGGGTGCGGTGTGCCTGGCCCTCTTCAGGCCGTCACCGGACAGGCCCTCGCTCTCCTGGTTATGGTTGGGTCTCTTCGGCATCATCCACGGCGTCCATGAGTGGCTGGAGATGGTGGCGTTCTGTCTTGGGGACGGCTCGGCCTTCCGGTTGGCGCGCCTGGTCGTCTTGTTCCTTTCATTTGTCTTTCTGGTGGAGTTTGTCCGGGCGGGATGGGAGCGCCTCTCCGGCAGCCGCTATCCCCGCTGGCTCTATGGTTTCGTCCTGCCAGCGGTGTCCCTGGGGTTTTTGGGCGGGCCGCTGGGCTGCGAGATCGTCGTGCGCTATACCCTGGGATTGGGCGGCGCCCTCGGCGCAGCGGCCCTGCTCGGTCATTTTTCCCGACGCCATGACCTGAAATCTTCCCTTTGCGTGTGTTCGTTGCGGGTCGCCGCAGCGGCGTTGATCTTCTATGGGTTGGCTGCGGGTCTCATCGTGCCTCCGGCCGGTTTCATGCCTGCCCGCGTCTTCAATACGGATGTGTTTCTTTCTGTGGCAGGCGTCCCGATCTCGTTTTTCCGCGGCCTCCTTGGTTTTGTCCTTGCCGCGAGCATCGCCTTTTTCGCGATCTGGCAGAATCTGCGGTCCGTCCTCTTTGTCCGGCGGCAGCGGCGGCGTGCCGTCTTCTTCTTCCTGCTCGCGGTCGTGTCGCTGACGGCGTTCTTTTCCCTGGTCTATCACGTCGTGCTCTTCCACTCCCAGCGGGCCCGTCTGGATGAGACGCGGGCGCGCCGCTTGGAGACACAACTCTTCGCCCAGGTCGTCGAGACGACCATCGACCGGATGCGCGGCATCGAGGCGCTGGCGCGTCATCCCCGGGTGGCCGACGCCCTCACCCGGCCCGCCCTGTCGGCGGGGGATCTGGCGGTCATCAACGAGCGCCTGGACCGTTACCGCAACGCGCTCCTCGCCGATGTGTGCTATCTGATGGACCGCACCGGCCTGACCGTCGCCTCCTCGAACAGGGACTCTCCGAAGAGCTTCGTCGGCGAGAACTACAGCTTCCGTCCCTATTTCCAGAGGGCCCTGGAGGGGGAGCCGGCCGTCTATCTCGCCAAGGGGGTGACCTCGGGTGAGAGAGGGTTTTATGTGTCGTTTCCCATCGTGCGGGCCGCCGATCCCACGTCCTTTGTCCTCGGTGTGGCGGTCGCCAAGGGCCGGCTGGACGACCTTTCACTGCAGTTCCGTTCCAGGTCCTACGTCTTTTTATTGAGTCCGGAAGGGGTGATCTTCGTCTCGAGCCGGCCGGAGTGGGTCTTTCGCACGGTCCGCCCTTTATCCGAGACACAGAAGGAGATGCTGCGTTCATCGATGCAGTTCGGCTCAGGGCCCTGGGAGGCCGCGGGGTTCGACGATTTTGACGCGATCCGTTCCACCCTGACTATTCAGGGTCAGCGCTATTCTTTTGTCCGGGTCGCACTGCCGAGCCTGCCGGGGTGGACGCTCCTCTTCGTGGATGCGGCGACGCAGGTCCCGACGGTCCGTTTTCTCATCATCTTTATCTTTCTCGGGTTCTTCCTGATCCTGAGCATCATCATCGTTTTTCTCTTTCGCTTCTGGCTCGATGCGGTCCGGATCTCTTCTTCGGAGATGCTCTACGAAGGGCTCGTCGAGGGGATTAAGGACGGCATCGAGCTCTACGACCAATCGGGCCGGTGCCTGTCCGTGAACAGCGCGGGCCTGGCGATGATGGGCCGTCCCCGCGAGGAGGCCCTGGACAGCGACCTGCTGGGACACTGGCCGCCGTCGTCCCGGGAGAAGTTGAGCGGGGTGTTGAGCCGGGTGACACGAACCGGCAGGCCCCAGGTCTTTGAGGCCGAGGTCCCCAGGCCCGGCGGCGGTCCGATGGTGAAGGCCGTCACGATCATTCCCTTGCGTGTCGCGGCGGCGGCCCCCTTTTTTATCGTGCACTCGCGTGACGTCACGGCGGAGCGCCGCTCCCAGCAGCAGCTCTTACAGCGCTCAAAGATGTTGACCGTCGGGGCGCTCGCGACCGGGGTGGCCCACGAGTTCAATAACGTCCTTGAGGTCATCCTCGGCCGGGCGGAGCTGGCGCATGCCAGCGCCGATCTGCGGGCGAAGAGCGATGCGCTCCAGGCGATCATCGATATCGCGCGCCGGGGCTCCTGGGTCGCCAAGTCGCTGTTGGACTTTTCGGGTTCCAAGGCGGACAAAAGGGGGTTGGTGGACTTGAAGGACGTGGTCAAGCAGGTCTTGGTGTTGCTTGAGAGGATGCTCAAAGAAGAGCGCATCGAGGTCGCCACCCAGATGCGCGAGGCCCCGCGCGTGGCGTGCAACGCGGCCCAGATGGCCCAGGTCTTTAGCAATGTCATCGTCAACGCCCGCGACGCCATGCGGGCAGGGGCCGAACGCAGGCTGACCATCACCCTGGACAGCGACCTGGACACGAAGACCGTCCGGGCGTGCTTCACCGATACGGGGCCGGGGATCCGGCAAGACATGCAGGACAGGATATTCGACCCCTTCATCACGTCGAAGGGGATCCTGGGCGGCGGGGACGACCGCGCGCCCGGCATGGGGCTGGGACTGTTCGTGGCCTACGGGATCGTCAAACAGCACCGCGGTGAGATCACCGTCACCTCGCAGCCCGGCAAGGGGGCCTGTTTCTGTGTCACCCTGCCCATGTTCACACAGAAGGGTGCCGATAGATGAACACAAGACGATATGAAAAAGGAGACGGCCGCAGGACCGCACCGGAGAATGTCCAGGAAGCGTGGTGGATAGGCAGGATGAGTTATTTCTTTGAGGGATTGTGTCTTTTGCTGATCGCCGTGCCGCTGGTGATGGCCTACCGGTCCATCCCGGCGGAGGACCGTTTCGCAACGTCTTCCGACGAAGGGTATTACATGAAGTACGCGCAGGCGTTTGCACAGGACGGCATTCGGTCGATCCCCCGCGCGCTACACCACCACTTCGACACCCCGGAGATCCATCCTTTCCCGCACCCGGGCCGCTTTGGTTTCACCATTTTCACGGGGACGTGGCTCAAGGTCTTCCCTGACACATACCGTTCCCTCGCCCACCTCTCCTTTATGGCGTTCGTGCTTTTTCTCGCCCTCTCGTATTATTTTTCCAGGCGTTACCTGGGTCAGGAGTTCGCGGTCTTGTATACCCTACTTTTGTCCTGCAGCCCTCTCATGATGGCTTCTTCTCGCCGGATCCTCCAGGACAGCCTGCTGCACCTCTTTTGGGCGGTCCCATTTTGGCTCTTTTTTGAATACCTCATGACCCGCCGGCGCTGGGCCTTTTTTGGTTTCTGTGCGGCGTGTATCGTGGCCCTGACGATCAAAGAGGCCTCGGCCTTCCTGATCTTTTTCTTCGTTGTGGCCTGGATCGTCTTTAAGGTCTTCTACGTCAAGGACCTGCCCTTGCAGGACTTTGCCTGGGTCGTGCTGGCACCTCCCGTCGGGGCGTTTGTTCTATACATCGTCTTTCTGGGGGGATGGGGTAATTTCGCCGCGCTGGTGGACTTCGTTTCCGGGGTGCATATGGGTGGGCCGGTCGCCAATCCGGGGATGACCTCGTACAGCCAGTTCGGCACCGGGCCGTGGTTCAAGTTTCTGGTGGACTTTCTGCTCTTATGCCCCTGGGTCACGATCCTCTGCTTGGGGTACGTTTTTTATCTCCTCTCCGCGCGCAAGATGGGGCACCTGCACGCGTATGGCCTCTTGTTTCTGCTCGTCCTTTTTCCTTTATTGAGCGTCTTGAAGTTCACCCGTGTCATCCGGTTCGCCATGAGCCTGGAGATCGTCATGTGTCTCTTCGCGCTCCTGGCCTTACTGCAGCTCTTGCGTTCCCGGAACTGGTGGTCCTTCTTCGGCGTGCAGGTGGCCGTTCTCCTTATCTGTTTCAGTCAGATACAGTTCTTCCACAAGGTCTATGTGGAGATGGGGACGTATGACACCATCTCCGTCTGGCTGTTGCTGGGACGCAAGATCATCCCCTATTTTTATATGATGCGTTAGACGATGCAAGAGCAGCATGCGTGTGACATTGATGATGCCGACATTGAACGAGGCTGATGGGGTGAGGCGGGTCATCCCGCGGATCCGAAAGGAGCGGGTAGACCGGATCTTGGTGGTTGAGGGCGGATCCACGGATGAAACAGTTGCATTGGTCCGTGAGGTCGGTTATGATGTGGTGCGCCAGAAGACGCGCGGCATCGCGGCGGCCACCGTCGACGCCCTGTCGGCGGCGTGCACAAGAGGCGGCCGTTCGTCAACGGCCGCAAGATCATGAAGACCGTCCACCGCGATCCGCCGGTGAACAGACCATGAACACGAGACGGACCGTTTTCATCGCCGGGGCGACCGGATGTGCGGGCGCGCACATCGTGAAGGTCCTGTTGGCCGGGCCAACCGACACCGCCCTGCGCGCCTCGTATCGGCGCACGAAGCCCTTCTTGAAGGACCGACGCCTGACCTGGCGGCGCGCGGACCTGCGTTGTTTCGAGGAGGCGCGCGCGTGCGTCGCGGGCTGCACCATGGCGGTCCTGGCGGCCGGCAACGTCACGGGCGCGGCCGGGACAGCTGCCCTGCAGGCCCGGCAGGTCGCCGACAACGTGACGATGAACATGAACCTGTTGCGCGCGTGCGCCGAGGCCGGCGTGCGGCGCGTCGTCTATATCGGGTCGGCCACGGCCTATCAGGAGGCCGCGGTCCCCTTAAAAGAGGGCGATCTTGACTTCAGCGTCGATCCGCCGGCGGCCCATCGCGGCATCGCGTGGGGCATGCGCTTTATCGAGAAACTCTGCCGCTTCTGGCATGAAGAGACGGGCATAGAGACGGTGATCGTGCGGGCGACGAACATCTTCGGGCCTTTTGCGAAGTTCGATCCGAAGGTCTCTCACGTGATCCCCGCCCTGGTCCGCAAGGCGGTGGACCGCCAGGATCCCTTTGAGGTGTGGGGCTCTCAGGACGTGACGCGCGACGTGGTGTATGCCGCCGATTTTGCCGAGGCCCTCGCCCTGATGCTTGAGAAAGAGGATCTGAAATACGACGTGTTTAATATCGGATCGGGACGTCAGGTGAAGGTGGGGGACCTGGTCGGTTGGGTCCTTTCGGCGGCGGACCACCGGCCCCAAAAGATCACCTATGGGACTGGTTGTGAGGCGGCCGTCAAGTTCCGGGCCTTCGACACAGAGCGCGCCCGCACCGTCCTCGGATGGACGCCCCGGCGGGGGATCGAAGAGGGGATCCGCGAGACCGTGGCGTGGTGGCGGGCGAACAAGAGGGGATGGCAGCGATGACAAGACGGCGGAAGAGGAAGGCGAACAAGACGGTCGTGCTTTCGAGCGGCCGGGAAAGGGACACCGAGCGCCGGCTCGTGGAGCTCCTCAAGGACTCCCCCATCCCGGACAAGGAGCTGTTGGCGAACTTCGGCGTCTACGCGCCCTCGCGCGCCCTGGCGCGGCTCCTGTTTTTTTACGAGATATACAAAAAGATCCTCCACACCCACGGCGTGGTGATCGAGTTCGGGGTCCGCTGGGGGCAGACGCTCTCGTGGCTGGTGTCGCTGCGCAGTATCCTCGAACCCTTTAATCGTCACCGCAAGATCCTGGGGTTTGACACCTTCGCCGGCTTCAAGGGCGTGGCGGCCAAGGACGGTGAGTCCCACGGGTGCCGGGAAGGCGATTACGGCGTGGCGCGCGATTACGCCGACCAGCTCGACGAGCTGCTGAGGCTCCAGGAGCAGCTCAACCCCATGGCACACATCAAGCGCTTTGAGCTTATCAAGGGCGACGCGGCCAAGGCCGTGCCTGCGTACCTGCGCCGGCACCCCGAGACGATGGTGGCCTTGGCGATCTTCGACTTCGATATTTACAAGCCCACGCGGGCGGCCCTGAAGGCGGTCAAGCCGCACCTGATGAAGGGCAGCATTCTTGTCTTTGACGAGCTGTGCGATGATATCTTTCCCGGTGAGACCCTGGCCCTGCAGGAGGTCTTCGGGTTGAACAGGGTCCGGGTCCAGCGCCTGCCGATGACCTCACGCCTCTCTTATCTTGAAATCAGATGAATCGTTTTTGCCGCGCGGTGCGCCAAGACATCCTGAAGATCGCCAAGGCGAGCGGGCACGGCCACATCCCGTCGTGTTTCTCGGTGGTGGAGATCCTGTGCGCGGTCTACGGGACGCACCGCCACGACCCCAAGAATCCCGGTTGGGACCAAAGGGATATCTTCATCCTCAGCAAGGGCCACGCGAGCCTCGCGCACTATTGCACGCTGGCGCGCCTGGGCTATTTTGACATTGCGCGTGTCGCATCCTTCGGCAGTTTCCGGACGGACTTCGGGTGCCACGCGGACCGGCTGAAGGTGCCGGGGATAGAGGTCTCGACGGGCTCGTTGGGCCACGGGATCGGCGTGGCCGTGGGCATGGCCCTGGCCTTCAAGATCAAAAAATCCGACCGGCGCGTCACCGTGGTGATCGGCGACGGGGAGGCCAACGAAGGGTCGGTCTGGGAGGCCCTGATGGTGGCCAGCAACCTGAAGCTCGACAACCTCACCGTGATCTACGATAATAACATGTCCCACGGCCGGGGCCTGCAGATCACCAACCCCGTCGAGAAGTTGCGGGCCTTCGGGTTCCGGGTGGAGGAGGTCCGCGGCCACAACGTGGCGGCCCTCAAGGCCGTCCTGGCCAGGGCGCCGGCCGATGCCAAGCCCCGCGCGGTCGTGGCCCAGACGAAGAAGGGATACGGCTGCCCTACGATGGTCTGCGATCATTACGCGTGGCACCGCCGGTGTCCGACGGATGAAGAGTTCACGCGTTTGATGGAGGAGTTGGATGAGGAAGCGGTTTAGACAGACGCTCATGGACTTGGCATCGCGCGATGAACGCATCGTCCTGTTGTTCGGCGACGTGAGCGTGTATCTCTTCGAGGATTTTAAGACGGCCTACCCGGACCGCTTCTATAATATCGGTATCTGCGAGAACACCATCGTGAGCACCGGCGCGGGGATGAGCGCCGCGGGGATGATCCCGGTGATGCACACGATCACCCCGTTCATCACCGAGCGCAGCTATGAGCAGATCAAGATCGACCTGTGCTACAACCGTTTCGGCGGCAACATCGTGACCTGCGGGGCGTCGTTCGACTACGCCTGGGACGGGGCGACCCACCACGCATATACGGACCTGGCGATCCTGCGCCTCCTGCCCGGCATGGAGGTCATCCAGCCCGGTTCCGAAAAGGAGCTGGATGTCCTTTTTCGCAGCCAGTATGCGAACGGCCGGCCGACGTACTTCCGGCTCTCAGACCATCCGCACGCGATCGACACGGACCCCGTCTTCGGTGAGGCGGTCGTGCTCAAGGACGCGGGCGCGGCGGTGACGGTGATGACGGCGGGCCCCCTCCTGGGCAATGTCCTGGAGGCGTGCCGGGACTTGGCGGTCAACCTCGTCTATTTTCACACGATAAAACCCATTGATCAGGAAGCGATATGCCGCTTTAAGGACACCGAGATCGTCGTGGTCCATGATGCCTTCGGCCTGTATGAGGCCATCGCCGAGGTGGGGCACCTGAAGATGGCGTATCACGGGATGCCGGACGACTTCTGCTCGTGTTACGGCAGGCTGCCGGACGTGCGCCGGAGCATCGGCCTCGATCCGGCCTCGATCCGGGAGTCCCTGAAAAAGAAGCTCGAGCATTCAAAATCATGAGCAACATCGCCGTGGCGGACATCCCTACCCCGCAGACGAAGTTTTTCGCCGTCGGCTACGGAGATTTCGGCGTTTTTCGGCGCCTGGGGTCATCCTTGTCCCCCGCGCCCCCATTGGGGAACCCTCCCGTGGTTCCCCCCATCGGCCTTCGGCCTCTGGGTCCCCCCTCCGCTACGGGGGTCATCGGATGACCCCAGACGCCGAAAAAAGAAACGAGTTCAATCCGTTCGATAGGTCATTAGAGGAGAGATAGGATGGAGGAGTCGGTTTTCTATAAGGGCGCGCGGGTCCTCGTGACCGGGGGCACGGGTTTCGTGGGCCGGCACATCGTCGAGGCCTTGCTGAAGGCTGGGGCGAAGGTGCGCGTGCCGGTGCACGAGCGACCCCTGCCGATAGCCGACGGGGCCATCGAGACCGTCCGCGCGGACCTCACCCGCCAGGAAGACTGCTTGAAGGTCTGCGACGGGGTGCAGTACGTCTTTCATGCGGCCGGGGCCGTGGCCGCGGCCGCCGTGACAGCGGGCAACCCCATGGCCGCGATCACGGCCAACCTCGTGCTCAACGCCCAGATGCTCCAGGCCGCGTGGACGGCGGGGATCGAACGCTTCCTCATCTTCGGCAGCAGCACGGGCTATCCGGTCAGCGACCATCCGGTGAAAGAAGAGGAGTTCTGGAGTGGGCCCACGCACCCGTCGTACTTCGGTTACGGGTGGATGCGCCGATACCTGGAGCGGCTCGCGGAGTTCGTGGCCTCCAAGTCCAAGGTCAAGATCGCCCTGGTGCGGCCCAGCGCCGTGTACGGCCGCTACGACAACTTTGACATGCACGCCGGCCACGTGATCCCGATGCTCATCCGCAAGGCCGTGGAGCGGCTGGACCCTTACGAGGTGTGGGGCACGGGCGAGGAGGTGCGGGATTTCCTGCACGTCACGGACCTGGCGCGCGGGTGCCTCTTGATGCTGGAGAAGCACGCGGTGTGCGATCCGGTGAACATCGGTTACGGCCGCGCCGTCACGATCCGGGCGTGCGTTGAAACGATCCTAAAGGCCGCGGGCTATAGCGATGCCCGCGTGGTCTTCAATGCGGACCGGCCGACAGCCATCCCCCGGCGGATGGTGGATACGTCCAAGGCCAGGGACGTGCTCGGGTTCGAACCCGAGGTCTCTCTGGAAGAAGGGCTCATTGATAGCGTGAGGTGGTACGAGGGATGGTGCAAAAAAAACCGCTGAGCCTTGCGCAAAGGGGCGGCCCCGCATGCGTCTTGTGTACTGAACGGTTCTTGTTTTTCGCTGCTTCGGGCCGGAGACATCTGCGCGCCAGCCGGGGATCCGGCTTTTGAGTGACGAATAGAGGAACGTTATGATTGATCCCAACGTGTTGAAGTACTTTGTGGGCAAGAGAGTCCTGGTCACCGGCGGCACCGGCCTGATCGGCCGGCCCGTGGTCCAGATCTTGCATGATGCCGGCGCCCGCGTGACGGTGGTGTCTTTGGATCGTCTTCATATTACGGCAAACGTCCGTTATGTCTATGGAGATATCACCGATCCGAAGCTCTGCCGGAAGCTCACACAGGGGATGGACGCGGTCTGCCATCTGGCGGGGATCAAGGGGTCGGCGCAGGTGACGGAGAAGAAGCTGGCCAGCCACTTCGTCCCGACGCTCCTGATGAACACCAATATCCTGGAGGCCTGCCGTGTGAACAGCGTCGGTAAGGTCGTCTACACGAGTTCGATCGGGGCGTATGCGCCGACGGACGTCTTTCGCGAGAAGGATTACCGCCTGGACAGCGTCCCGATGGACTTTGCGGGGTGGGCCAAGCGCATGGCCGAGCTCCAGATCCACGCCTATAAGGTCCAGTACGGCCTTGAGAACTTTGCGATCGTGCGGCCGAGCAACGTCTACGGTCCTGGCGACAACTTCGATCCGGAGAACGCCATGGTGATCCCGAGCCTCATGTGTCGTATCTACCGCAAAGAGGATCCCTTGGTCGTCTGGGGGGACGGTTCGGCGGTGCGTGACTTTGTCTTCAGCCGGGACGTGGCCGAGGGGCTCATCCTTGCGCTCACCCATGGGACCGGGGGCGGTTTTGTGAACCTTGGCAGCGGGGCGCCGTGCAGCATCCGGGAGCTCATCGAGGCCCTGCACTCTTTTTTGGACTTCCGGTACACGTTTGACGCGACCAGACCATCGGGGTTCCCCAAGCGCGTCATGGACATCACCGAGGCGCGCCGCCGCATCGGCTATCGGCCCTCCACACCGCTCATCGAGGGCCTGAGGCAGACGTGGGGGTGGTTCATCAAGAACCAGGATGAGTTCAAAATGAAAAAGAATTACTTCAAGGAGAGATAATATGAAAGTTACGCCGACACGACTTCCCGGCGTCTTGCTGGTCACTCCTGACATATTTGAAGACAAGCGCGGTTATTATGTGGAGACCTACAACGAAGAGCTCTACCGGCGTCACGGCATCGATGTTCGGTTCATCCAGGACGATATTTCGGTCTCCCGGAAAAACGTCCTGCGCGGCATCCACGGGGACATGGAGACGTGTAAGCTGATCTCGTGTCTGTGGGGGGAGTTTTTCTTTGTCGTGCTGGACGGGCGTCCGGAGTCGCCGCACTTCGGCAAGTGGCAGACCTTCACGCTGAGCGCCACCAACCGCCTCCAGGTCTACGTCCCGGCCGGATATGGCAATGGTCACTATGTCACGAGCGAAAGGGCGGTCTTTTATTACAAGCAGTCGACCTACTATCGGCCCGAGAGGCAGTTTACGCATAAGTGGAACGATGCGCGGTTCAATATTCCGTGGCCGTGTGCTCACCCCATCGTTTCAGAGAGGGACGCGTGAAGACAGGGATCCATGTCTGAGGCCCAGCGCCAGCGGGACAGGGTGACCCTGCTCCTGCCGACCCTCAATGAGATCGAGGGCATGAAGTGGTTCATGTCCCGGTTCGATAAAGAAGGGGTCGATCAGATCATCGTGGCCGATGGCGGCTCAACAGATGGGACATTGGAATACTGCCGGGAGCACAAGTATCCCGTCCTGATCCAGTCGGGAAAGGGGTTGCCGAATGCCCAGGAAGAGGTCTTTCCTCTGGTCCAAAACGAGATCATCGTGATGTGCACGCCGGACGGCAATAGCCTGCCTGAGCTTATTCCGCAGCTGGTGACCAAGATCCGCGAGGGTCATGACATGGTCATCGCCTCCCGGTACGCGGGAGCGGCCAAGAGCGAAGACGATGATGTCTTCACGGCCTTCGGGAACCGGCTTTTTACGGACATGATCAATTTTTTGTTTGGCGGTCATTACACCGATGCACTTGTCGGCCTCAGGGCCTACCGGCGTGCTTCGGTCGTCAAGATGGGGTTACCGCGATTAAGCAGCGGGGACTGGTTGACCAGGCGTTTCTGGCGCATGAACAGCTGGGAGACCGGGTCCAGTATCCGTGCCGCCAAGCTCAAGCTGAAGGTCTGTGATATCCCCGGTGACGAACCCAAGCGCGTCGGTGGCGTCCGGAAGATGTCGATCATCAAGAGCGGCCTCGGGACGTTGTTTCAGATCATTCGAGAGGTCTTCATCGGAAACCGTTTTTAGACAGGAACGGACTACCCCGGCCGGTACCGGCGCCATCCGGGCGCGACGCTCGGCGTCACGATCGACATGGCGGTATTTCCTTATAAGCAGTCGACCTATTATCATCCGGAGAAGTAGCTCACCTATAACTGGAACGACCCACGCCTTGACATCTCGTGGCCCGCGCGGGATCCGATCCTTTCCCGCCGGGATACGTGAGGCCGGGCGCACACCATGATCCCATCGTCGCATAACGATAAACGCGTGGACGTCTTGTTCGTCAACCCCAGCAAGGGCTGGGAGGTTGATCAGAGGAGTCAGCTGCGGGCTCGCATCGAAGAGGGCGTGCCCAATCAGGAGACCCCGCACATCGGGATCGCTTATCTTCTGGCGGCCGCTAAGAGGGATGGTCTCAGGGCCCGGTATGTTGATATGGTCATGGACCGTTATTCGGCCGATAAGTTGCTTGCGTTGATAGGTCGGGTGCGGCCGGCGCTGGTGGGGTTTACGGCGCTCACCGTCCAGATCCGGACGGCCGCGGCGCTGGCGCAGCGCATCAAAAATGACTTCCCGGAGGTCAAGACCTGCGTAGGCGGGCCCCATGTGATCGCGCTTCCTCGCGAGACGCTCGCGGAGTTCCCGCAGTTCGACTTTGCCGTGTGCGGCGAGGGGGAGGATATCCTTGTGTCGGTCCTGGGCTCTCTGGATGACCCGCGGGCGCTCTCGAAGATCGGCGGCGTGGTGGTCCCGGGGATGGAGGCGATTTTGGTCAAGCGCATCATGGATCTGGACGCCCTGCCCTTTCCAGCATGGGAGGAGTTCCATCTCTCCAACTATCGTGGTACGTATCCCCACAGGACGGCGTGCGAGCTGCCGATGGTATCGGGGCGGGGGTGTCCGTATCGCTGCGTCTTCTGTTGTCGTTCATTGGGAGAGCGTATCCGGCATCGCCGTGTCGCGTCGGTGATCGCCGAGATCGAGCGCAACATCCGGGATTTCGGGTGCACGTCCATCGTCTTTTTGGATGAGACGTTCATTGTCAGCATGCCCTGGTTCGAGCGTTTCCTGACGGTCATGATGGAGCGCGGCCTGCACAAAAAGATCACTTGGTCCTGCAGCACGCGCGTGGACAGCATGAGTCCGGCGCTCCTGAAGCGCATGCGGAAGGCCGGCTGTTACTTTATTTTTTACGGGATCGAGAGCGCCAACGACCAGACACTGAAGAGGATCAAGAAGAACATCACGGTTGCCCAGATCAAGAACACCCTCGCGTGGACGAAGGCCGCTGGGATCCTGCCCGTGGGCGCCTTTATTATCGGCTTGCCGGGCGACACCGAGGAGGACATCCTGAAGGCCATCGATCTGGCTCAGGAGCTGGAGATGTATTCCGTGACGTTCCCGGTCGCGACGCCGTTTCCGGGGACGGAGCTGCGGGCCCTCGCCTCGAAGGGCGCCTACCGGATGAGGCTCCTTTCCAACGACTGGGACCTGTATGGCAAACAGGAACCGGGCGTCCTGGAGAGTGATGACCTGCCTTGGGGCCGCCGCAACGCCCTCCAGAGGCTGGCGTACGAGCGCAACCCCAAAAAGAAAATAGACGATTATCTCAGATACCTGGCGGGACGCCGATGAAGGGTTTTTCTGGAACCGTTTTTCTACGCGGGAGCTGACGTATGGTCATTAGCAGGACACCGTTTCGCATCTCATTTTTCGGAGGGGGGACGGACTACCCCGTCTGGTATCGGCGCCACCCGGGCGCGACGCTCGGCGTCACGATCGACAAGTATTGCTACCTGACGTGCGGGTACCTGCCGCCGTTCTTCGGCTGCAAGCACCGCGTCGTGTATTCGAAGCGTGAGATGGTCAAGAGTGTTCGTCAGATACAGCACCCGGCGGTGCGCGAGACACTGCGTTTTCTCAAGATCAAGAAAGGAGTCAGTGTTCAGCACGTGGGTGATCTGCCGGCTCGCTCGGGGATCGGTTCCAGCTCCGCCTTCACCGTGGGCCTGCTCAACGCGCTCTACGCCGTCCTGGGCCGGATGGTCTCCAAGAAACAGCTGGCCATCGAGGCGATCGAGATCGAACAGAACTGGATGAAGGAGAACGTCGGCTCGCAGGACCAGGTGATCACCGCCTTCGGCGGCCTCAATCACACGACGTTCAAGGGCGAACGCAACATCGAGGTGAGCCCGGTGACGTTGGAGCCCAGGAAGATAAAGGTCTTTCACGACCACCTGATGTTGTATTTTACGGGGTTCTCGCGTCTGGCGACCGAGATCGCGGGCGAGCAGATCAAGAATATCCCGCGCAAGAGACCTGAGCTCAGGGCCATGTACCAGATGGTCGCCGAGGCGCTCGCGATCCTGAACGCGCCGCGCCTGCGCCTGGACGACTTCGGCCGGCTCCTGCACGAGGCCTGGAAGATCAAGCGCACGCTGAGCAACAAGATCTCCACGGCCGCCATCGACGAGGCGTACCGCCGGGCCCGCCGGGCCGGGGCCTTAGGGGGTAAGATCCTGGGGGCCGGCGGGGGCGGGTTCATGCTCCTCTTCGTGCGGCCCGACGATCAGCCGCGGGTGCGCCGGGTCATGCGGTCGCTCCTGCGCGTGCCCTTTAAGTTCGATGATCTGGGCAGTCAGATCATCTATTACCGTCCGGACACGAATTTTTGACGATGGCCATTGACCTTTCCCGGATCGACACGGTGATCCTCTGCGGCGGCGAGGGCCGGCGCCTGAGACGGCTGGTCGCCGACCGGCCTAAGCCGCTCGCTGATTTTGGCGGCGTGCCCTTTTTGGGGATGCTGATGGATTATTGCGCGTCCTTCGGGCTGCGGCGCTTCATCCTGTGCGCCGGCTATAAGGGCGAGATGATCCGGCGCGCCGCCAAAGATATCGAACGGCCCTGGCGCGTGCGTTGTGTCGTCGAGAAGTCGGCCCGGGGCACGGGCGGTGCGGTCGCCGGCGCGCGGCGCTGGATGGGGAGCGATCCTTTCCTGGTCTTGAACGGAGATTCTTTTTGCGGCGCGGACCTTGCGCGTCTCGTGGTCTTCCATCACAGGAAACGCGGCCTCGTCTCTCTTGTCGTCGTGCCGCCCGGCAAGAGTGCGGGTCGCGGGAACGTGACGCTGGACACGCGTGGCCGTATCGTTTCTTTTGTGGAGAAGAGGATGCGGGTGCGTCGCACCTTTGATAACGCGGGCATCTATGTGATGAGCCGCACGGCCCTGCGGTTGATGCCCCGGTCCCCCTTTTCCCTGGAGTACGATTTCTTCCCCCAGATGGTCCGCGAGGGGCGGCCTTGCTGGGGGCGCGTCGAGAAGAAGCCCTTGCTTGATTTCGGTACTCCCGACGGATACCGCGTGGCCCGGCGTCTCTGGTCCGTGGGGCGCCTGCGTCCCGGCCGGCTCAAGGGGTCCCTATGAGGGTTTTGAGGGATTGGTTGCGGCGCCGGTGGGCCCATCCGCTAAGTCGGGGGATTGAACTCGACGGTCCCCATGCGCTGGGGGTGCACCGGCAGATCATTCGGAGCAATCCGCTGTTGCAGGCGCGTTATGTCTTTGTGTATGAGCTCTTCCGCTCTTTGGACACGGGGCTCGCGCCGTTGAACCGTCCGGCGCTTGAGATCGGCAGCGGGGCGGGATTTTTGAAGTCCTATATCCCGGACGTCGTCACCTCTGATGTGGTGGCGGACGAAGAGATCGACCGGGTCGAGGACGCGTGTGCGCTCTCCTTTGCGGATGCGTCGTTGCGGGCGGTTTACGCTTTGGGTGTTTTGCATCACCTCCCGAATCCTGAGAGGTTTCTTAGAGAGGTCGACCGTGTGCTCGTGGTCGGAGGCCGTTGCGTTTTGGATGAACCGTCGTCTACGGCGTTCGGATACTTCATGAACCGGCACTTCAATCACGAACACACGGACAAACATGCCCGGGAGTGGGGGATTGTCGGGGACGGCCGGCTCACGGGCGCGAACATGGCTTTACCTTATATTATATTCCGCCGCGACCGCAAGCGCTTCGAAGAGCTCTTTGCCCGGCTGAAGATCCGGCGGATTTTGTACCACGATTTTTTGCGCTACGCCCTTTCGGGCGGGTTGTCCTTTCGCCCCTTCGTGCCGCGCGGACTCTTCGGCGCGGTCAACGCCTTAGAGAAGCTGGCCGCGCCGCTGATGCGCTGGCTCGGCCATGAGATGATAGTGGTTCTTGAAAAAGTCTGAACAAGGAGAGCGCGATGAAAAAGATACTGATCACGGGGATCACGGGCTTTGTCGGCAGCCACCTGGCCGATTACATCCTGGGGCTCGGCGGCAGGAGCCTGGAGGTTCACGGGATCCGGCGGTGGCGCAGCCCGATGGACAACATTGACCAGATCGCCGATAAGCTGAGCCTCCATTACTGCGAGCTCCTGGATTCCAAGTCCGTTTATGACACGGTCGCCGGAATCCGGCCCGACGTCATCTTCCATTTGGCGGCGCAGTCCTTCGTGCCGACGAGCTTTGATATGCCGGTGAATACCCTGGAGACGAACGTCTGCGGCACGGTCAACCTCCTGGAGGCGGTCCGGCACGCCCAGATCGATCCGGTCATCCACATCTGCAGCTCATCGGAGGTCTACGGTCAGGTCAGGGAAGACGAGGTCCCCATCAAGGAGTCGCAGCCCTTCCGGCCGGCCAGCCCCTATGCGGTGAGCAAGGTCGGGGAGGACATGATCGCGTTTCAATACTTCCTTTCTTATGGTATCAAGACGATCCGCACGCGCATGTTCACGCACACGGGACCCCGGAGGGGTGAGATCTTCTGTGCCTCGGCTTTCTCTCGGCAGATCGCGCGCATCGAGAACGATCTGCAGGAGCCGGTCCTGCGCGTGGGTAACCTCGAGAGCGTGCGCACCTTCGCGGACGTGCGCGATACCGTGCGGGCGTACTGGCTCCTGGTGCAGAAGTGCCCGCCGGGCGAGGTATACAATATCGGCGGCAGCCGCACGATGAGCGTCGGGGATGCGCTGAAGATGCTGCTTTCGCTCTCGCCCCGCAAGGGGGATATCAAGGTCACGGTGGACAAGGCGCTCCTGAGGCCGTCGGACGTGACCCTGCAGATCCCGGACTGCACGAAGTTCAAGCAGGCGACGGGCTGGGAGCCGGAGATCCCCATTGAAAAGACCTTTGAGGACCTCCTGACGTATTGGCGCCGGAGATACACGAGAGGGCGTCAGGCGTGAGAAGGCCGGTCCTTACTCCTCAGGCCGTGCAGCGTCTGGACCGTCTGGCTGAGGAGCGCTATGGTATTCCGATGCTGCTCCTGATGGAGCACGCGGGCCTTGCTGTGGCACGGGTGGTTGATGGTTTGTTGCGCCGAACTGCCGTCGCAACCCGAAACACGGACGCAAATCGGTTGCGACAGCGGCGCAGCCGCGTCGTCTGCGCCTGCGGCGGTGGGAATAACGGCGGGGACGGCTTCGTGGCCGCGCGCCACCTGATCCGTCTGGGCGTGCGCGTCGATGTCTTTGGCACGGTCCCCTTGCGCGCGCTCAAGGGTGACGCGCGCCTGAACGGCCGCATCCTGGCAAAGCAGGGCGTGGCGTTGCGGCCGCTCAAGCGCAAGAAGGACCTCGAGAGATTTCGCAGGGCGTTACAGGCCGCGGACGCGGTGGTGGACGCGCTCCTGGGGATCGGGGCACGCGGTGCGGTGCGTGAACCGCTGGCACGCGTCATCCGGCTGATGAACGCATCGGGCGCATCCATCGTCTCGGTGGACGTGCCGTCGGGGCTCGACGCGCGCACCGGAAGGTGCCTCGGCGACTGCGTCAAGGCCCGGCGCACGGTCACGTTCACGGCCCTGAAGACAGGGCTCGTGCGCGGCCAGGGACCGCGGAAGGCCGGCACGGTGCGCGTGGCCGACATCGGGATTCCCCATCGATGAGCCACGGGTCAGAGACAGTTTTAGAGTTGTTCGGGAAACAGTTTCGAAGTTGTTCGGGAAACTGTTCGGTGCCGACCGATGATAAGGAGGATTTGACATGAAAGGTATTATCCTGGCAGGCGGGCGGGCGACGCGGCTGTTTCCCATCACCCGCGGCGTGTGCAAGCAGCTGTTGCCTATCTATGACAAGCCGATGATCTATTATCCGTTGTCCGTCCTGATGCTCGCCGGTATCCGGGACATCCTGATCATCTCAAGCCCCAAGGACGTGCCGCGCATCCGCGACCTTCTGGGCAGCGGCCAGGAACTCGGGGTGCGCTTTTCTTATAAAGTCCAGGAGCGGCCCGGCGGCATCGCCCAGAGTCTTTTGATCGGCGCGGACTTTATCGGCAAGGACCCCGTGGCGCTCATCCTTGGTGACAACATCTTTTACGGCCACGAGCTGACGCCGATCCTGCGCCGCGCGGCCCGCCTCAAGGACGGCGCGTTGGTCCTCGCTTATTACGTGAAAGACCCCCAGCGTTACGGCGTCATCGGTTTTGACGTGAGGGGACGGCCCAGGTCCATCACCGAGAAGCCCCGCCGGCCTCACTCGAACTGGGCGGTCACCGGTCTGTACTTCTATGACCATCGCGCTGTATCGATCGCCAAGAAATTGAGGCCCTCGGCACGCGGAGAGCTTGAGATCACGGGCATCAACGCGGCCTATCTGGCCCTGCGCAAGCTCAAGGTCGAACGCCTGGGCCGCGGGTTTGCGTGGCTCGATACCGGGACCTACGACTCCCTCATCGATTCGTCGGTCTTCATCAAGACGCTCCAGGAGCGCCAGGGGCTCAAGGTCGGCTGCATCGAGGAGATCGCCTATCGTCAGGGGTATATCAGCAGGCGCCGGCTGTTGTCCCTGGCCGGGTCTATCCCCACGGAATACGGAGACTACCTGAAGGAGCGCGCCGATGAAAAGGTGTGACATCCTGATCTGCGGAAAGGGTTTTATCGGCGGGAAGCTGGAGGCGGCCTTGGGGGCTCAGGCGGTCGCGACCTTCATCCGTTCTTTTGCGGATGCCGAAAGGATCGTCAAAAGGCACCGGCCGCGCGTCCTGATCAATGCGATCGGCTACACCGGCGTGAAGAACGTGGATGACTGCGAGAAGGACAAGGAAGGGACCCTGACGGCGAACGTCTTTGTCCCCCTGTGGCTCGCCGAAGCGGCCCTCCGGCACGGTATCAAGTTCGTCCACATCAGCAGTGGTTGTATCTATCGTTATGATTACAAGAAAGACAGGCCGATCACCGAGACACGGGTGCCGGACTACTTCGACCTCTTTTACAGCCGCACCAAGATCTATGCCGAGCAGGCGCTCAGGCCCTTGTGCGACCGGCACAACGTCCTGATCGTGCGTATCCGCATCCCGCTCGACGACCGGCCGCACCCGAAGAACGTCCTGACGAAGCTCCTGCGCTACGGCAAGGTCATCGAGCTCGCCAATTCCGTTACCTACGTGCCTGATTTTCTCCGGGCGATGAAGTTCTTGCTGCGGCGCGACGCGCGCGGCATCTATAACGTCGTCAATAAGGGGGCGATGCGTTATCGTGACCTCATGGAGGCGTACCGCCGGCTGCGCCCCGCTTTTACCTATAAGAAGATCCGCTTCCGGTCGCTGGGGTTGGAGCGCACCAACCTTATCATGTCCTGCCGCAAGCTCGAGAAGGCGGGTTTTCGCATGAGGCCGATTCGTTCAGTCTATAAAGAGTGCATCCGGGAGTACGTCCGGCAGGGCGGCTGAACTGACAACAGCGCGCAGCGTGGTAGCGTGCAGGCAGACAACGTCTCACCACCCTGCATACCTAAGATGCTCTCCATTACAGGGGGGGCGAGGTCTTGCCTGTCAAGAAACGAGGAGTCTTATGAAGAAGAAAAGAGCCCCGATACTCGTTACGGGCGGCTGCGGTTTTATCGGCAGCGAATTCGTGCGCCGGGGCGTGGCCGCCGGGCAGGACATTGTCGTTGTCGATAAGCTGACGTACGCCGGTGACACGCGGCGCCTCAAGAGCGTGCGCGGCCGCGTCCGTCTCTACAGGGCGGATGTCGGCGACGCGCGCAAGATGAAGGAGATCCTTCAAAAGGAGAGGCCCGCGGGGATAGTCCACTTTGCCGCCGAGACCCACGTGGACAGGAGCATCCAGGCGGCCCATCCCTTCGTGCGCACGAACGTCGAAGGGACGCTGGGGCTCATGGACGCCTGCCGTCGGCAGGGTATCGGCCGTTTCCTCCATATCTCGACCGACGAGGTCTACGGCGAGATCGCCCGTGGGCACTTCAAGGAGACGTCGCCCCTGGCGCCGAACTCGCCTTATGCGGCCTCGAAGGCGGCGGCCGACCTTTTCGTCAAGTCCTACATCCGCACGTACAGGTTCCCCGCGATCATCGTCCGGCCGTCGAACAACTACGGGCCGTGGCAGTATCCGGAAAAACTCGTTCCGGTCGTCATCCTGAGGGCATTGAGAGATCAGTACATCCCGGTCTACGCCAGGGGGCACAACGTGCGCGAGTGGCTGCACGTCAGCGACTGCGCCCGTGCCGTCTGGCGCGTCTTCGAGAAGGGCCGGACCGGCGAGGTCTATAACGTCGGCAGCGGCCAGGAGCGCCGCAATATCGATACGGTCAGGCTCCTGCTACGCCTGATGGATAAACCTGAGAAGATGATCCATTTTGTCAAGGACCGGCCGGGCCACGATATCCGTTATGCCCTGGACGCGACAAAGATAAAGAGATTGGGGTGGCGGCCGCGCGTGACGGTCGAGCGCGGGATGCGGGACGTGGTGGCGTGGTGTCTGGACCATCGCCCGTGGCTGGAGGGACACCTGAAAGAGCTCACCCGATATTGGAAGACGGTCTACCGGAAGGCGTAAGATTTATGCAGTGGCTTGAGAGATTGAAGACGACGCTCGCACAGCCGGTGGCGCTCCGCAAAGACAAGGATTATTCGCTTGCCGCGGCCTTCGCGCTCGTCGGTGCCTATATCGTTTTCTTCGGCGGCGCCTGCACGCTCAAGTACTTCACCTTTGCGTACGACGACTTCGATCTGGCGGTCCACGCCCAGGTCCTCTGGAATCTGGCTTTCAATGGCTCCGGCACCTCATCTATCCTGGGCCTGCACTTTCTCGGCAACCACGCGCACCTGATCTCCTTTTTCATCGTTCCCCTTTACCGTCTCCTGCCGCATCCTTTGATCCTCCTCTGGCTGCAGACGTTGGCGCTCGGGGCGGCGGCCGTCCCCTTGATCTTTCTGGCCAGGAGCGTCGTGGGCCGCGGCTGGTCTGTGGGGGTCATCCTGCTCTACGTCCTTTACCCGGGCCTGGCCTTCACCAACCTTTACGAGTTCCATCCGACGGTCTTTGCGACCTTCTTTCTTTCGTGGACCCTGTGGATGTATCACACCCGGCGCTTCGGCGCCTTCGCCCTTTTTCTCTTTCTGGCGATGCTGTGTCAGGAGAACATCGCCCTGGCGGCCCTGGGTATCGGCGTCTATGCGCTCCTGCAAAGACGCCCCTGGCGCTGGAGCGTCTTTGCGCTCGTCTTCGGGGCGGTGTACTTCCTGGGAGCGGTGCGCGTCCTGATGCCCCATTACAATAAGGGCGTCATCAATTTTCTTCTCTTGTATAAGGGGCTCGGGGCAACGCCGGCTGCCGTCCTCAAGACCCTCTTCCTTGATCCGGCAAAGATCGTCGAGGTCGTGGCCACAGTGTCCAAGGGGTTCTATATCACGTCGCTCTTTTTGCCGGTGGCGTTCCTGCCGATCCTGCATCCCATCTCTCTCGTCGCCGTCCTGCCGTTTCTCTTCCAGCACCTCTTGTCCAACCGGCCGTCGGACACGCAGATATACTTTCACTACACCGCCGAGCTCATCCCGTTCCTTTTTTACTCGTGCATCTTCGGTCTGGGCCGCCTGCTCGGGAGGTGGAACCGGGATATCGTGCGTGGACCTTTCATCGGTTTTCTCCTCGTCGTGGCCGTCACCTTCAGCTTCATGATCGGGCCCCACGCCGGGACGCTGAAGAGCCTCTTCGGCGGGTGGCGTCCGACCCCCCGCGACCGCATCAAGGAGGCCCTGCTCACGAAGATCCCTGCCGGCGCCGGGGTCGTCGCCACCTTCGAATTCTTGCCGCACCTCGCCAACCGCAGCGGGCTCTATTCGTTCCATCACGTCTACACCGGCCTCTACACGCTTTCGGACAAGACGTATGAGCTGCCGGAGACGACGCAGTTCGCCCTTATCGATTTCATCGACGTGCGTACCTTCAAGGGCTTTCACAAGGAGGGCCGCGATAAAAACCTGAAGAGGTTCTTTGGTTCGGGAGACTGGGGGGTCGAGGACCTCCAGGATGGGATCGTGCTCTTAGAGAGAGGGGCCGGGGATCGTTACCAGCTCTACGATATCCTCAGCGCGCCGCCGGCGCCCCAGTATGCCGTGAACAGAAAGACGAAGGGGGGGCTGGTCCTTCTGGGTTTTGATACGGACGGCAAAAGGCCGGGTTTCCTGCACCTCACCCTTTATTGGACACTCGAGCAGCCGGTCGACCGCGAGATCGAGCTCTTTTTCGACGTCATGGATGACACGGGCCGGCGCCGCCATCGCTTCCTGCGGCCTTCCTGTTACCTTATTTATCCCGTTCGGGCATGGCAGCCGGGGGAGGTGGTCCGCGAGGAGCACTATCTGCCGTTAGGAGAGATCGCCTCGGCGGATGCGTACTCGCTGCTGCGTCTGGGGGTCAGCGATTACGCGACGGGCCGCGCCCTGCTCGACGAGAACGGTGAGGATTTCAAGGGCATCAACATCGCCAGCTTCAACTGACGGCTGAATAATTAGTGTCGTTTCTGCCTAACGTTTTTATTTGTAATGAGATATAGATAAATTATTGAGGCGATTTAAACCTGTTCTGATAATTTCTTGTTATGCCGAGACCACCCAGGATTTCTTTAGAAGGTCTAGTCTACCACATTATTCAAAGGGGCAACAACCGTCAGAATGTTTTCCGAGAACCAGGGGACTTTGAAACCTATCTGCACGTTCTTAAGCGGTTCAAGAAGAAATACTCTTTCAAACTTTACTGTTATTGCCTGATGAGCAATCATGTCCACTTTGTTATGGAACCGACTAAACCAAAAACACTTTCAAAGATAATCCAATCCATTACGTTAAGCCACCTCCGGCTTTATCATTCAAAATATTCTTCTTCAGGACACCTTTGGCAGGGGAGATTTAGAAATCCCATCATTCAGGCCGATAATTATCTTCTTGAATGCTTGAAGTATATCGAGCTCAACCCGGTGCGAGCCGGTATCGTTAGAACTCCCCAAGAGTATAAATGGTCGAGTTATGCTTTTCATGCGGCAGGCAAGGACGACATGAGGATATTGGATAAGGATGCCGTTTATTCATCATTGGCGCAGACAGATGAAGAACGCTATAAAGCGTATCAACGTTTCCTTGCCTTAGAGCAAGAGGAGAAAATTGTTGAATGTATAAAAAAGTCAATGGCGAGTGGTATCTTAGGTTCAGAAGAGTTTTCCGATCGCGTAAAGAAGAGCCTCGCCTTGCCAAAAATCAGATTGAGAGGCAGGCCGAAGAAGCATTAATTTATTCATAACCTTTTGGCATTATTATGATTATGTAGAAACGACACTATTTTTTGAGAATTATGGATAAAGGTGACTTTGTAACGGTGCGTTGCGACCTGTGCGGGGCGGACAATTACGACATCGTCTATAAGACGTACGAAGGGGACCTGGGCGCCCTCGAGGCGGATTATAAGATCTCCGACCACGGCGGCGTCCAGGCCGTCCGGATCGTGCGGTGCCGCAAGTGCGGCCTGGTCTACGCCAACCCCCGGCCCCGGGCATCATTCCTTTCTGACAATTACCGCTCCATGGAAGACCGGGATTATGTGGCGCAGGAGGCGGGGCGGCGTCTGACGGCCAGGATGGTCCTTAAAAAACTGCGGCGGTTCCAGCGACGCAGAGGCCGGCTTCTCGATATCGGTTGCGCCGCCGGGTTCCTGCTCGATGAGGCGCGCCGGGACGGATGGGAGGTCGCGGGTGTGGAGATCTCCGAGTGGGCGGTCCGCTTCGCCCGCGAACACCTCCTTTTGACGCACGTCCACCGCGGGACGCTCCAGGACGCCGGCCTTGAGCCGAACTCTTTTGATGCCGTCGTCATGACGGACACCATCGAACACCTCTTCAGTCCCCGGGAGGTCCTGATCGCGGTCCGCCGGCTCCTGAAGCCGACGGGGATCCTGTGCCTGAACACTCCCGATATCGACAGCTGGGTGAGCCGCATGCTCAAGGCGCGCTGGTGGGGCGTCAAGCAGGCACACCTGTATTATTTCAACCGTCGGATGATGAAGAGGCTGCTGCGGGAAACGGGATACGTGCCGTTGCACTTCGGCACGCACACCCGGTCGTTCGCGCTTTCCTATTGGCTGCAGCGTCTGGGGCGCCACGATCCGCGTTTTAAAGGCCTCATCCATTTTGTCCTGAAAAACAAGGCCTTGAGCCGACGGCCGGTCACGTGGGACCTCGGCGATCAGCTGGAGGTGGTGGCGCGCAAGAGCCGCAGCCTTGAATATCTCTACGAACTGGAGACCGAGGAGAGGCGCGAGGTCCGTCAGGACGCCAAGGTGGTCGTCGTCCTGCCGGCGTACAATGCGGCCAAGACCCTGAAGAAGACCGTAGCCGACATCCCGAAGGGCGCGGTCCACGAGATCATCCTTGTCGATGACGCGAGCTTGGATGATACGGTGCGCGTTGCCCGGGAGCTCGGGCTGACCGTCTTCGTCCACAAGAAGAACCGCGGCTACGGCGCCAATCAGAAGACGTGCTACAAAAAGGCTCTCGAGCGCGGGGCGGACATCGTGGTGATGGTGCATCCCGACTATCAGTATGACCCGCGCGTCATCCCCGAGCTTATCGAGCCGATCCGCCGGGGCCGCGCCGACGCCGTCTTCGGGTCGCGCATGATGAAGGGCGGCGCGCTGCAGGGCGGCATGCCTCTATGGAAGCACAATGCGAATATCCTGTTGACGGCGCTGGAAAACGTCGTCTTGGGGGCGTCCCTCACCGAGTACCACTCGGGGTTCCGGGCCTACAGCGCCAAGTACCTGCACGCCGTGGCCTACCAGCTCAATTCGGACGATTTTGTCTTTGACACCGAGATCATCGCGCAGGGGATCGCGAAGAACCTGCGGATCGAAGAGATCCCCATCCGGACGCGCTACTTCGACGAGGCCTCGTCGATCCGCTTGGGCCCTTGCCTGTGTTACGGCCTGGGCATCCTGATGACCCTGATCCGGTATAAGATCCACGCGAGCGGTCTCCTGCGGCTGCGCGCGTTTAGATGACGACGGCCTGACGACGGCCTGACGACGGCCGGCGGACCTCCCCGGCGTCTTTCCTGTTAAGAAAGGGAGTTGTCTTTCGTGGAGAGAGGATTTGATATTTTCAGGCAAGCCGCCCCGCACCTGAATATCCTGTTGCTGCTCGGCGTGGCGCTCTTCGGCGGGACGATCGGCGGGCGTCTTTTTCAAAAGATGCGTATCCCTCAGGTCGTCGGGTACATGGCCATCGGTATCCTGCTCGGCGTCTCGGGCCTGAAGGTGATCGGCGAGCATACCATCAAGGCGCTCCAGCCCTTCAACTACTTTGCGCTGAGCCTGATCGGCTTTACGATCGGCGGGGAGCTCAAGAAGAGCGTCTTGGCCCGTTACGGCCGCCAGTTCGTCGTGGTGCTCTTCCTTGAAGGGGCCATGGCCTTTGTCTGTGTCTCGGTCTTTGTGGGCGTCGTGGGCACGGTCGTTTTCGGCAACGCCCGCCTGGCCTGGTCCCTGGGTCTGTTGCTGGGCGCGATCGCCTCGGCCACGGCCCCGGCCGCGACCACCGAGGTGCTGCGCGAATACCGCACGCGCGGTCCGTTGACGCGCACGGTCCTGGGGATCGTGGCGCTGGACGACGGCCTGGCCCTCGTCCTCTTCGCCATCGCGTCGAGCCTGGCGGGGAACCTGCTGGGCAACAGGCACGAAGGGGCCTTGCGTATCTTCATCCACCCCTTGTATGAGATCGGGATGTCCGTGTTATTGGGCGTCCTCTCCGGATTCGTCCTGAGCCGTTTGTTGAGGAAGTACTCCGAACGCGAGCGTCTCCTGGCTCTTTGCGTCGGCACGGTGCTCTTTGTCTGCGGCCTGGCCTTGGCCATCCACGTGGACATGCTCCTGGCGGCCATGACGCTGGGCGTGATCATCACGAACACCGTCTCACAGCGCGGCAAGGATATCTTCAAGCTGCTCGAGGGTTTCACCCCGCCGATCTATGTCCTCTTCTTCGTCCTCGTCGGGGCGAAGCTCAACGTGTCGTTCATGAGCCTGTCGGTCCTGTTCATCGGCATCGTGTACCTGGCGGGCCGCAGCCTGGGAAAGATGGCGGGGGCCCGTTGGGGGGCGACGATGGCCGGTGCCCCCGTTTCCGTGCGGCGCAACCTGCCGCTGTGCCTCTTCAGTCAGGCGGGGGTGGCGATCGGCCTGTCCATCCTGGCGAGCCAGTACTTTCCCGGTGCCATCGGTGAGATGATCGTGATCATCATCACGGCGACGGTCTTCGTCCTGGAGATGGTCGGGCCGCACTTCGTCAAGATCGCGGTGCACCGCGCCGGCGAGGTCGGGCTCGACATCACCGAGGAGGACTATTTGAATTGCACGAAGGTCCGCGAGATCATCGATGAGAAGGCCGGCGGGATCAGCGAGGGGACGTCGCTCGACCGGCTCCTGCGGCTGTTCAGCGATACGGTCTATCTCTATTATCCCGTCGTCGATACCCGGAACAGGCTGACCGGCGTGATCAGCGTCGACGGCATCAAGAACACGATGGCGGTGACGGGGCTCGACGGCCTCGTCGTTGCCGCGGACATCAAGGAGCCGGTCATCGCCACGGTCGGCCCCGAGGCCACCCTCTTCGAGGCGCGCTCCATCATGCGCGAGCACGCCCTGGACTATCTTCCGGTGGTCGAGGCCGACGGGCGTCTATGCGGCATGATCGAGCGTCGCCAGTTCAACAAGCGCATCGCGGCCCACATCATAGACCTGCAGCGCCAGGCCGACCGCCTGGAACGCAGCGAAAAATAGGAACGGTTATTTTTCTTGGGTGATCCGGAACAGCGGCAGAGGCGCCCCATGGTAAAGATCCCCCTTTTCGGCGTTTGCGGTGTCGGTTTCCTGATGGGGCTGTGGGCCTCCTCGGCACAGGCGGCTCCTCCGGATAGATTAAAGAGGGCGACGTTTGCGGGCGGGTGCTTTTGGTGCATGGAGGCGCCGTTTGACAAGATCGAGGGCGTGGTCGAGGTCGTCTCGGGATACGCGGGCGGCACCGAGGAGCGGCCCACCTATGAACAGGTGTCTTTGGGCGCGACGGGGCACCGCGAGGCGGTCCAGATCGTCTACGACCCGTCCCTGGTGACCTTTGAGGAACTGCTGGATGTCTTCTGGCGGCAGATCGACCCGACGGATGCCGGCGGGCAGTTTGCCGACAGGGGCAGGCAGTATCAGACGGCCGTCTTTTACCATGACGAAGAACAGAAGCGCCAGGCCCAGGCGTCCCGCGAGGCCGTCGCCTCCGGCCGTTTCAAGGGACCGGTCGCGACCGAGATCCTGGCGTTCACGTCCTTTTTTCCCGCCGAGGAGTATCACCAGCAGTATTATAAAAAGGAGCCGGAGCGCTACCAGAGATACCGTTCGGCCTCCGGACGCGAGGCCTTCCTGTGCCGGCTCTCACCGGCAGGGGAACAAGAGACGGGCGCGAAACAGGAGGGGTGTTCTTTGCCCAAGTCCTCCCTGGAAGAGTCGAAGAAGAGGCTGACCCCGCTTCAATATAATGTCACTCAGGAGGAGGCGACGGAGCGGCCCTTTGATAACGAATACTGGGATAACAAGAAAGAGGGGGTCTACGTCGACGTCGTCTCCGGCGAGGTCCTCTTCAGCTCGAAAGACAAATTCGATTCGGGGACCGGCTGGCCGAGTTTCACCAAGCCCCTGGAGCCCGGCAACATCGCGCAAGAAAAAGACACGGGCCTTTCCGAGACCCGGACCGAGGTGCGCAGCAAGGGGGCGGGTTCGCATCTCGGCCACGTCTTCAACGACGGCCCTGGGCCGACGGGGTTACGGTATTGCATCAACTCCGCGTCCCTGCGTTTTATCCCGGTCGAAGACCTCGAGAAAGAGGGGTACGGCGCCTACCGCCGCCTGTTCGACTAAATCCATGCTGCATGCTGCAGCCATACTGTAGGCAGGCAACATAAGAGTAGGGTATGAGATGTTGCCTACAGGCACATAAGAGTAGGGTAGTGAGATGTTGTCTGCCTACAGGCAGGTGCAGGCAGGTGGGGGGGGCGAGGTGAAGGGGATTTCCTGGCGTTCGCAGCTCGCGGGTATTCTGTCGAGGGACGTGGGCGGCCGTTGCGGCTTCGCGTGGGTGGCGGGGGCGGTGGCCCTCGTCACGGCCGCGAAGCTCTTCGTCTCCTGGTGCGCCATCGGGACGAACGACGCCGTCTACTGGATGGATTTTGCCGAGGTGATCCAAAAGGCGGGGTCCGTCCGGATATACGCCCTCCTGGGTCACTACAACCATCCGCCCCTCATCTCGTGGCTCCTGGCGGGCCTGAACGTCGTCGAGGCACGGACCGGCTGGCCGTTTCCGTTTCTGATCCGGCTGCTTCCCATCCTGGCTGACGCGGCGAGCGTCTTCGTCATCTGGCACCTGTTGCAGCGGCGCCGCCCTTCTTACGCCCTCGCCTTGACGTTGATCTGCTGCTTCAATCCCGTGAGCTTCCTCATCAGCGCCTACCACGGCAACACGGACCCCGTCTTTATCTTTTTGGTATTGCTGGCGGTCCTCCTGGCGGGGTCCCGGCGGACCTTTTGGGCCGGCTTGACGCTGGGCCTGAGCCTCTGTGTCAAGATCGTGCCCGTCATGTTCGTACCGGTCTTCTGGTTTTGGCTCCAAGACCGCCGGGAGAGAGCGGTCTTCTCGGGCGCGGCGCTGGTCTTTCCTCTCATCGTCTTCGCGCCCGCCTTGATATTGTCTCCCGGCCCCTTTTTTCACAACGTCTTTCAATACAGCGGCCTTAAGGGGATCTGGGGGATCGGCCACCTCTTTCTCGAGGCGTTCGCCGCCACGGGCCTGCTGCAACGGGCCCCGCACGTAGCGGCGAACGTCCTGGTCTGGCTCGTCTGGGTGACCCTGTCGCTCTTTACTCTCGCGACCATCCTTTTTTCCTGGAGGGTCGTGGGCCGGCGCCGGGTGGACCTGGTCGAAGGGCTGTTTTTCGTGACAGCCCTTTTTCTGATCTTGACGCCGGGCTTCGGCGTCCAGTACCTGTCGTGGCTCGCGTATTTCGCCGTCCTGAGCGCGCCGGTGCTGGGTACCGCCTGGGTCTTTCTGGCCGGGACCTTCCTCTTGCGCGTCTATGCCTTTTGGGGAGGTCTCGCCCCGCCGTATTATGCGAATTCGTACCTGGCCGGTCAATGGAGGGGGTTTGACCGGCTCCTGGACCTGACACTGTGGGCGTTGCTTTTTATTTTGCTGAGTTTCTTTTCAAGAAGAAGGAGGCTGCTTCAGGCCGCCGTCCGTCCTCGGGCGCATCCTTAACGCTTGGCAACCTTCCTCGTTTGGGATAGAATAGGGATGCAGGTGTCTTGGGACCAGACCTCCAGGGCAGGCGCGCGAGGCAAGGTCGCCACGACGACCACGATCACGGTCTGGTCCTTCATGAGAAAGATGTTATTTAACGGGACAGGTGTAACGGGTAAAGGAGGTCCGCATGAGGAAAAATATGAACAAACGGCTTTGTCTTATTCTGTTTGTCCTGTGTCTGCCGGTCCTGAGCGGCTGCGTGCTGCTCCTGGGTGCGGCGGCGGGAGGCGCCGGCACCGCCTACTGGTTCGCCAATAAGCTCTCCGACGAGGTCAATGCCCCCTACGGGCAGACGATAGAGGCCACGCGGCGGGCCCTCGCGTCTTTGAAGCTCGACGTCGAGAAGGAGTCGCGCACGGACGAGGTGACCCAGTTCCTCAGCACGTATAACGACGGCAGCAAGGTCTGGGTCGACGTGCGGCCGATGAGCGAGATGAAGACGAAGATCGAGGTCCGCGTGGGGGTCAAGGGTGACCAGGAGGCCTCGACCCGGATCTTGGACCGCATCAAGAGCCACCTGTAAAACGCGTGCCGCACCGAGGGAGCACGTGATGGTCTTGAAGACGCCGCCATCGCGGCGTCTTCATCTTTTTTCGAACAAAATAACGAAATAACGATCCGGCAGCGCACCCCGTCCATGGGCGGGGGTCTAGGCACAGGATGTCGCCCGAAGGGCGGCAGAAAAGGGACCGCGGGCATGCCCGCGGGGCTCCATAAAGGGGTGATGGGGGGTCATGGCTAAGGACACGATGGTCCTGTACGGGAAGAATTCGGTGAAAGAAAGGCTGAGGGCCGATCCGGCCAGCGTCCGGAAAGTCTGCATGGCGCATGGATTCGTGCATGAGGAGATCCACGGCCTCATCCAGGCGGCGGGGGTGGCGGTGGAACGTCCTTCTGCCAAGGAGCTGGCACGGATGCGGCCGCAGAAAGACCTGCAGGGTATCCTGGCGCACGTGGCCAAATACCGCTACGCCGCCTTCCGGGAGATGCTCGGCCGCTCTGTGAAGAACAACGATACCATCGTCTTTTGCGACCGCATCAATGATCCGCAGAACCTGGGCGTGATCATGCGGATCCTGGCGTGTTTCGGGAATTTTGCGATCGTCATCCCGGAGTTCAACTCCTGCGAGGTGAACGAGACGGTGCTGCACGTCGCCTCGGGCGGAGAGAACTACGTGCCTGTGACAAAGGTCGCCAACCTTACGAACGCGATGCTGGCCGCCAAGGAGGCCGGTTACTGGATGGCGGGTGCGGTGGTGGATGAGGGGGCGCAGGATATCAATAAGCTTTCTTTACCTTTTCCGTTGGGACTGGTGTTGGGGTCGGAAGGAGAAGGGGTGCGTTACGGCGTGGACAAGCACCTGGATATCAGGGCGCGCATCCCGATGGCCGGGGCGCCGTTGTCCTTTAACGTGGCCATGGCGTGCGCCATCTTCGGCTATGAGATCACGAGACAGAAGAGGGGGGCATCTTCATGAAGAGTCTTTTTGAGTTGATCCTGGAAGCCGGCATGCTCAAGCGCGTGGGACGCTCCGGCTGGTCGGTCCTGGGCATCAGCCCTGCGGAGTCCGTGGCGGACCACAGCTTCCGTTGCGCGATCATCGGTTATGTCCTGGCCCGGTTGGAAAAGGCGGACGTCTCAAGGGTCTTTCTCATGACCCTCTTCGGCGACCTGCAGGAGGCGCGCATCACCGACCTGCACAAGATGGCCCAGCGCTACATCGACAGCCCGGCAGCGGAAGACAGGGCCTTTGCCGGGCAGATCCGCGGCCTGCCGTCTTCGTTTAAGAGGGAGTTGAGTGACATGCACCGGGAGTACCGGCGCCAGAAGACAAAGGAGAGCCTGGTCGCCCGCGACGCGGACATCCTGGAGTGCCTGATCCAGGCCAGGGAGTATGTGGAGCAGGGTTTTCCGCAGGCCAGCCGTTTCACGAAGAAGGCCCCTGTTTTTTTGAAGACGAAGAGCGCGAAGCAGTTATGGCGCATGGCCAAGAGCAGGAACACGCACGCCTGGTGGGTGCGGCTTAGCACCTTTGCCCGTTAGAAGGATGCCGGCCTTTCTGGTGGGTGCGGCTGGGCACCTTTACCCGTTAGAAGGACATCGGCCCTTTAGGCTTGCAGGAACTCTGGATTATTGTTATCTTAGGTAAAAGGAAAGGTCTCGAAATTTTGGCCAGGGCATCAACAGGACATCAACAGGGGAGCTCTAGAGTGGGTCCGTACTCTTTTAAGTCTGTCATCTTCGATCTGGACGGCGTGGTGACGAATACCGCCCACGTCCATGCCAAGGCCTGGAAGGCCACCTTTGACGAATACATGCGTCTGCGTGAAAACAGGGATAAGGAGCCCTTCGTTGAGTTCACGCATGAGGGGGACTATCTTCCCTTCGTGGACGGCAAGCCGCGCTACAAGGGGGTACAGAGCTTTTTAGAGTCACGCCATATCAGTATCCCCTACGGGGATCCTTCGGATACTCCCGATAAAGAGACGGTCTGCGGCCTCGGCAACAAGAAGAATAAGCTCTTCAGTGCATTTTTGCAGCGCGACGGTGCCGAGCTCTTTTCCACGAGCGTAGAGCTCATAAAAAAACTCAAGGAGGCGGGGGTGCGTGTCGGTGTGGCCTCCTCTTCCAAGAACTGCAGGTCCATCCTTGAATCCGCGGGGCTGGGCGATCTCTTTGAGACACGCGTGGACGGCGTGGTCTCCGCTGAGTTGGGACTCAAGGGCAAGCCCGAGGGCGACATCTTCGTCAAGGCCGCCGCGGACCTGGGTGCGCAACCCGGTCTGTCCGTCGTGGTGGAAGATGCCGTCTCCGGCGTCCAGGCAGGCCGTAACGGCGGCTTTGGCCTTGTGGTAGGGGTCGCCCGGGAAGGCAATACAGAAGACCTCTTGAAGAACGGCGCCGACGTCGTCGTGAGGGACCTGGCCCAGATCACCCCTGCGTGGATCGAGGCGTGGTTCAAGAGAGAGCCGCTTGCGTTTTTTGAAACGTGGGAGGCCGGCACCAAGCCGTCCCTCGTCCCGGATCCGAAGGCGCACGCCAGTGACGTGCTGATGAACCCTTGCTACGAACGGCTCCCCCGGGAGGCGTTCCAGGGGTGCAAGAGCCTCGTCTTTTTCCTTGATTATGACGGGACATTGACGCCGATCGTCGACAGGCCGGAGCTGGCCGTCATCTCAGAGGAGATGCGCCGGACGGTGGCCGGACTGGCCAAGGCCCATACGGTCGCCATCGTCAGCGGCCGAATGAGGCAAGACGTGGAAAAGATGGTGGGCGTCAAGGAGATCTTTTACGCCGGCAGCCACGGCCTGGATATAGCGGGGCCCGGTTTTTCCCTGCTTGAGCCCAGGGCCAAAGGGGCGGTGCCGCTCGTCAGCAAGGTCTTCGAGGTCCTGTCCAAAGAATTGAAAGACATACAGGGGGTCTTGATCGAAGACAAGGAGATCAGCGTCGCCGTGCATTACCGTCTGCTCAAAGACGCCGCCGAGCTTCCCGGGATCGCCAAGCGCGTTCGGCAGGTCGTCGAGGGGCATAAGGGGCTGCGCCTGATGAGCGGCAAGAAGGTCTTTGAGATCTTGCCCGATATCCCTTGGGACAAGGGGCAGGCCATACGTTGGATCATGGATGCCCTGAAGATCTCCTGGCAGGAGTCCTGTGTGGTCTATATCGGCGACGACGTGACGGACGAGAACGCCTTCCGGACGCTCAGGACGCGCGGGACCGGGATCCTCGTCTCAGAGAGGCCCAAAGGTTCCTCGGCGCACTTTTGGGTGGCGTCGCCGGATGATGTGAGGAGGCTTTTTGAAAAAGTCATTGGCCCTTGACCTTGAGCAGGCGAGGAGACGGGAGTTCGCGTCTTCGTGGAAGCTCACCTACATGACCTTTCAGCCGGCCAAGGAGGCGCTGCGCGAGGCCCTGTGCACGCTCGGCAACGGGTACTTCGGCACCCGGGGCGCCGCCCCGGAGTCCGGCGCATCGCGCATCCATTACCCCGGTACCTATATCGCTGGCGTCACCAACAAGCTTTCCACCCATATCGCGGGCCGGACCATCACCAACGAAGATTTCGTCAACTGTCCGAACGGACTGCCCTTGACCTTCCGCGCCGGCGAGGGCCGGTGGATCGTCCCCTCCGAGTGCAGGCTCCTGACGTACTACCAGGCCTTGAACATGCGCAACGGCGCTCTTAGCCGGCGGCTGCGTCTTCAGGACGAACACGGCTTCACCTTTACCGTCGAAATGCGCCGCATCGTCAGCATGGAACATCGGCATCTGGCGGTGATGCGCTACGTCATCATCCCGGAGGACCGCGACGGGCCGATCACGGTCCGCTCGGGACTCGACGGCAACGTGCAAAATTCGGGGGTGGCGCGCTACCGTTCCCTCAATGGAAAACACCTGAAGGCCGACGCGCAGGGCATGGTCGATCGCAAGACCCTATACCTGTCCGTCAAGACCAGCTCCTCGCAGGTCCAGATCGCCCTGGCCAGCCGCACGCGCTTTTTCCGCGGCGAAGAGGAGATCGAGCCGGAGAGTCACATCGTGCACAAGGGGGAAAAGGCCATCTATCAGGATTTCAGGCTCGAGGCGCGCCGCAACCAGGAGATCGTCGTCGAGAAGGTCGTGGCCCTGTACACGTCGCGCGACGCGCACGTCCCCAAGCCGCGCCTGGCCGCGGTTGAGACTGTTAAAAAGAACTACCGCTTCTTCTCGCTCTACGCCGGCCACAAGCTGGCCTGGCACCGCCTGTGGAAGCGCTTCGATGTCCGCATCGAAGGGGACGAGACGTACCGCCGGATCCTGCGGCTGCATATCTTTCATCTGCTTCAGACGGCCTCGCCGCACAACGCCCACATCGACGCCAGCGTCCCGGCCCGGGGCCTGCACGGTGAGGCGTACCGCGGACACATCTTTTGGGACAATCTCTTCGTCATGCCGTTTTATGACTGGCACGCGCCCGAGATCTCGAGGGCCTTGTTGATGTATCGGTACCGGCGCCTGCCCCAGGCCCGACGCAATGCCCGCGAGGCGGGCTATGACGGCGCGATGTTCCCGTGGCAGAGCAGCGCGACGGGCGACGAACAGACGCAGATCGTCCACCTGAACCCCATGTCCGGCAAGTGGGGGTCGGACCACAGCCATCTGCAGCGCCACGTCTCCTTTTCCGTGGCCTATAACGTCTGGCGATACTGGAAAGATACCAACGACACCGAATTTTTGGCCAGGTACGGCGCCGAGATGATGCTTGCGATCGCCTGTTTCGGGGCGAGCCTGTGCGTCTTCGACGAGCGCGACGGCCGCTACCACACCGAAGGCCTGATGGGGCCTGACGAGTTCCATGAGCGGCTCCCCAACGCCTCCCGGGCAGGCTTCCGGGACAACGCCTACACGAACTTCCTGATCGTGGCGACTCTCTTGAACGCCGTTGAGATGCTGGAGGCCCTGCCCGAGCCTCAGAGGAGAGAGGTCCGGCACAAGGCGGGGACAGACGCCGACCATCTGGAGCGCTGGGACGATATCACCAAGAAGATGCACATCCCCGTGAACAAGGACGGCATCATCAGCCAGTTCGAGGGGTACTTGGCCTTAAAGGAACTCAACTGGGGCGCCTACCGTAAAAAATACGGCAACATCCAGCGCCTGGACCGCATCCTGAAGGCCGAGGGCAAGTCGCCGAACGCCTACAAGGTGGCCAAGCAGGCGGATGCCCTGATGATCTTTTACCTTTTTTCGCTGCGCAAGATCGGCGCGATCTTCAGGCGCCTGGGCATCCGCTATGGCGAGGAGACGCTGAGGAAGAATTACGATTATTACGTCAAACGCACGTCGCACGGTTCGACCTTGAGCAAGGTCGTCCATTGTTACCTCGCGCACCTCTTGGGCCGCGAGGCGGAGGCGTGGCAGTGGTTTTTGGAGGTGCTCAGGTCTGATATCTATGACACGCAGGGCGGCACCACGCCGGAAGGCATCCATACGGGCGTGATGGGCGGCTCCATCTATATCGCCCTGAGGTGTTTCGCGGGCCTGGAGCTTTTTGACGACCGCATCGTCCTGGACCCGAGCCTGCCTCGCGACTGGCGCGAGGTCCGGTTCCGGCTCCTCTACAAGGGCCGCTGGATAACGCTGCACCTGAACCGGCGTCAGATCTTTATCTACATCCAGGGGCCGCGGCACAAGCCCTACCCTTTGACCTTCGAGATATACGGCAAGCCGTATCATTTCGCCTACGCAAAGATCTATAAGATCTCCCTGCGCCCGGGCCGCCTGGGGGCGGTGGCGGGTGCGGCGCCGCAGGCGGTCCAGGAAAGGATCCTGATCGTCGACGGTGACATCATGCACGCGACGATGCTCAAGACGCGGTTGGAGGAGCTGGGGTATCTGACTGAGTGCGTCCACAGCGGACCGGAGGCCCTGGCCGTCCTGAAGTCGGGATGGGTGGACCTCATCGTAATGGCCGTCGTCCTGCGCGGCGTCCTCAGCGGTTACCAGCTGTTCCAGGAGATCAAGGGCAGCCGTTCCTATGGCCGCATCCCCGTTCTCATGCAGAGCCAGAAGGCGGGTATGAAGCCCTTGTTCGAGCGGATAGGCGTTGCGGCGTTTCTCGTCAAGCCCCAGCCGGTGCACGACATCCTGCGGGAGATCAAAAAAATCCTCGAGAAGAACCATCCTAAAGGAGAGACAGGCCGTGAAAAAAGATAAGCAATTTTTCCTGAAAGAGCTGTCGGCACGACTCGGGGCCATCAAGGCCAAGGACATCATGACGCCGGAGGTGGCGACGATCCCCGAGGACGCGCCGCTCGCCGAGGTGGCCAAGGTGCTGATGCGCAGACGCATCAGCGGCCTACCGGTGACGAACAGGCAGAATAAGGTCGTCGGGGTGGTCACCGCCAAGGACCTTTTTATCGTCATGGACATGATCGAGTCCGGCGAGGCGATCGAGGACGCGGCGAGCGCCCTTTTCGACCCGACGGTCCGGTTCGCCATGTCCAAGCTCACCGAAAGGGTGACGAAGAACACGCCGCTCGACGAGGTCATCGCCCTCGTCAAGTACCACAACCTCTATACCGTGCCTGTCTTCGAGGGTGCACGGCTCGCCGGGGTCATCGGCCGCCGCGATATCTTCAAGGTCTTTTACACCACCGTCAGCGATATCGTGCGCGCCCAGCGCTAAGGCAACGGGAAAGAGTGGGGGGCGATCTTTTTCACGACCATTTTTATATTAAGTTATAAGATAAATACATTGACTTTATAATTAGATATCGTATAACATAAATAGATAGGGTTTAACACTTTGTTTTTGAATACGTTACACAAAAAATTGTCTCCCGGCGAGGTAACACATTGTTAAGGAATAAGTAATGGAAACTCTCCCCCCGGCCTTAGCCCGCTCGGTATTCGATGTTATCCCCGATGGCCTGCTCCTTTTTAGCTCCGATAGAAACAGAAAGATCTTCGAAGGCAACAAGGCCATCTGCCGGATGCTGGGATATTCTCCCGAAGATCTTCCAAACCTCTCTATGGCGGATATTTTTCCCCGGGAGACTCCGGATTTTGTCCTGGAGCAGTTGGAGTGCCTGCCGAAGGAAGGAGAGATCGCTTCTGTCGGCGAGGTCCCGCTGAAGAGGAAGGATGGGTCCCTTTTTTACGGCCGCGTTCAGATCGTGTCGCTGGAGATGGAAAAAGAAAAGTATTTATTGGGCGTTTTCCGCAGCAGGCCGTCGGTGAAAGAATCACGGGGGGCGCTGGCGCCTGCAGAGCTGACCAGGCTCGTGACACAGACAGTCCATGACGTCAATAACCCCCTGATGATCATTTCAGGCAATGTCCAGTTGTGCCTGATGGAGGATATGCTGAGCGAGGACGTGAAAGAGAATCTCGGCGTCATCGCCGAAGAGAGCGTCCGGATAAAGGAGATCGTCCATGTGTTCCTGAAATCAGTGTGTCCCGACAAGATGGTCTGGGACACGATAAACGGTAACGAGCTTGTTGAATCGACGCTCCACCTGGCAGAACGCCAGCTGGGGGTATCCATAAAAAGAAGTTACGCCGAGAGGTTGGCCCCCTTATGGGGAGATGAGCACCAATTGAAAGAGGTAATTTTGCGTTTCTTGAAGAACACTCAAGGAATGAGGCCTCAGGGCAGCACCATCGTCCTGAGCACGCAGATGGAAGGGGATTATGCAAGGATAGATATTAAAAATGAGGCAGACGGCGCTCCGGAGGCAACGCAAAAAAAGTTATTTGAGGCCTTTTTTTCCGCCCAGGGCAAGGGCGCGGACGCGGAGTTGTCTGTCTGCTACGATATCATAAAGGCGCATGGGGGCCAGTTGAGATTTGAGAGCCTTTCCGGTAAAGGCGCGGCGGTCATCGTGCTCCTGCCCGCGAAGACCGCCGGCGGATGAAGCGGGACGGGGAAGGATCAGGGGAGTCATGACCGATAATATTTTCGAGAATGAGCTGATCAAGAAGTATAAATGGGCGGGTGAAATACGTTTTGTCAGTTTTCTGCTCCTTTTTGTTTTTCTTGTTTTGATGAAAGCGGCGGGCGGGTATCGCTATCTCAATATCTCGTTCGCCGCTCTCATTTTCGTCGAGGCCGTTCTAAACCAACCCTACCGGCTCTTGCTAAAAAGAGTCAATCTCCAGAGATTTCAATTCTATCAAATGATCGTCGATATCATCGCCATCTCCTGGATCGTGTATTATATGGGGGGCATCGAGGCGCCGGTGGTCACCATCGCCTATTATGCCGTCATCCTTTGGGCGGGCGTCGTCTCGGGGCCCCAGGCCGTTTTTTTTGCCGTTGTGGCATCGGGTCTGTGCTTTTCCGCGATCGTTGTGTCGGAGTATGCGGGCCTTCTTTCACCCGTCTCGTTTTTGGGCGGCACCATGCCCCTGGTCCGGGTAGCGAGCCTGCTCTTGGGGCACATATCTTTCTTTTTGGCATTCGGCTATTTCAGCGCGCACTCATCCGATGTCGTGAAATCCCTGGAAAGGAAGAGGCTCGAGCAATCGTTGAAATATCAGCATAAGCTCACGGCGACGGGGTATCTTTTGAACAGCATCGCGCATGACATCATCAATCATCTGGCCACGATCAGGGGCTATGCGAAGATCCTGTCGATGCAGGTCAAAGACGGCGAAGGTTCGGTGAAAAAATATGACAGCACCCGGATACTCCAACAGATCGAAAGACTGGAATCCGAGAATATCGATTTGTTGTCCGGGCTCTGGAAGTTTTCAAAAGGGTGGAAGGAGGACCGTCAAGCTACGGATGTGAATGAGGCGATCGAAGACGCCATAAGGCTGACGACCCCCTTGACGAAGATGTCCCGTATCGTTATCGACAGGAACCTTGAAAAAGGTCTTCCCAGCATCCTGGCGGATAAAAATCAGATACAGGAAGTCCTGGTCACCTTGATCTTGAATCTGTTGGAGGACGGACCCAGGAGAAACAGGATTAACCTTGAGACGCATTATCATTCCGACAGGAAATGTATCGGGATAACGCTCAGGAGCAGCGGCACGAAGAGCCCGCAGGACCCCGGCGAAGCCCCGGAGGAGTCGGGCTTGAGTTTTGATGTCGCCGAAGAGATCATCGCAAGACACGGAGGCACGATCCGTCAAGAAGCCCTGCCGGGCCGGGGAGTTTCCATCTTCGTTGAGCTTCCTCGCTGCCCCTGAGACATGCCTGGCATGAGAGGTGTCTCTTTTTCGAGGAAATCCCTCTAACCGAATGGAGAGCCATGAGATGAAAAAGAAAATTTTATTGGTAGATGACGACCTTCAGATGAGAGAGATGCTTTATAATCTTCTCACCCGTAAGGGGTGCCGCGTCTTTACTTCGTCGGGAGCGCGGGAGGCGGTAGAGATCATCAAAAAACAGAATCCCGACCTCGTTCTCTTGGATGCCAAGATGCCGCACATGAGCGGCATCGAGGTATTAAAGAAGATCAGAAGGCATAATAAAAAGATCAAGATCGTCATGCTGACGGCGATGGACGATATGGATTTAGAGAAGCAGGCGCGCCTGCACGGAGCCAGCGGGTTCCTGAAAAAGCAATTGGATGTGGATATGATCCTGAAATCCGTTGATGAGATCTTAGGAGAAAGACCGCCGTCCGAAGACGGCAACAAGCCCATCCTTGTCGTGGATGACGATGCACGGATACGCACCCTGTTGGTAAAATTCTTGAAAAAAAGGGGATTTTTGGCCCATGCCGCCGACAGCGGCGAGAGCGCTTTAGAGATCGTCAAAAGAGAGCCGCCCATCGTCGTCCTCTTGGACATCAAGATGCCCGGCATGGACGGCCTGGTGACGTTAAAGAAGATCAAGGAAATCGATGCCGAGATGGGGGTCATCATGATCACGGGGGTAAACGATCAGACGACCGCGGAAGAGGCGATGAAGCTGGGCGCCTACGATTATATAATAAAACCGCTCGATCTCGATTATCTTGAGATGTGCCTCGTTACCAAGATCTTTCTTCTCAAGGCATGATGATGAAGTTGCAGACGTATGATCTCAATAAGGCGGACTTGAAGAGATTCATAACTCTTTATCAACAAAGAGTTTATGCCTTCATCGTATACCTGTTGGGGGGTGCTCAAGATACCGTCTATGAGATCTGCGCCCGGAGCTTTGCCCAGGCCATGGGCACGACCCCTTTCCTGGAAAGGGAGGATATTTTTTTGACGCATGTTTTTCGTATCGCCATAGAAAACAGCCGAAAGATAAAAGTCATCCCAGCGCTTGATGTGCTGGATCTCCTTGAGGAAGCCGATTCCGAAAAGGAATCCTTGTACATCGTATTAAAGGCGCTTCAGACATTAGACTTTGAAGCAAAGACAGCGATACTCTTGCGGGACCAGCTGAATCTTTCCGACAATCAAATCTCTGCTATCATGCGGATATCGGTGAGGCAAGCGCGACGGACCATCATCCAGGCGCGTATGGAGCTTCGGGAAAAAATCCAGGTCATTTTAGATAACATGAGGCCCCCGGGAAGATGAACTGCGCGGATATCAATAAAAAGCTCCAGTTGTTCCTGGAAGACCTGCTGATACCGGAGGATTACGATGCCTTTGTTGCCCACATGAAGGAGTGCGGTAAGTGCAAGGAGTACGTGCGGTCCGTCGGCTCCTTGTCGAATCAACTGTGGAAATTGGGCCATCTCAGGGTCCCGGAGGACCTGAGTTCGACCATCATCTACAGGCTCACCCATCCTGAGACGGAAACCTCGGCGTCGTTCAGATTTGCGCCGTCAAAGAGGTCCGTCGTCGTCGGCTTCAGCCTTGCCTTTTTGGTCGGTGCCCTATTTTTGGGCAGGACATATCTCAAGGGGCGGGAAAAAGA
The DNA here is from genome assembly GCA_964622605.1 of uncultured Planctomycetia bacterium. GTDB lineage: Bacteria > Omnitrophota > Gorgyraeia > Velamenicoccales > Velamenicoccaceae > CAZCSY01. Next base: position 22,681 of record CAZUQR010000009.1, on the reverse strand, counting down.
GCCACCTGGCCCCACCATCAGGACGCAGGTTGTTTTTGACTCAAGGACCCCCTCCGCCTCTGAGGCCCGGTCGCTTTTCGAGCAGCTTCAAAATATGGCAGCTCGCCTGGAAGGCCCTGAAGAGGGCTCGTCTCTTGGGGGACCTGCCGAGGAGACAGGCCTTGATGAAGAGGAAGGTTCGTTGCCGGCAGGTGCCTCGACGTCTGCCGAAGCGCTGGTAACCGGCGGCCGGCCCCTGCATTGGCATTTTCGTACCGGGGCCGGACGTTCCGCGGGACTCATCGAGGCCTTTGCCGCTTTGGATGTGCAATGGGTCTTTCAAAAAGATCCCCTTTTTGTTTTTTCCGGTACCGGCGAAGATGTCGAGCGCACGCTGGAACAGATGCTGTCTTCGGCGGGGGCCGAGCCCCTCTTCAGCGATTTTACGTCCCGTACCCCCACTGTTCTTACCGGTGTCTACCGGGTTTCCATTTATGTGGAAGATAGCACCGACGGCGCTCTCCATTGGCACATCGGTCCGTTGGCACCGGATACAAAATCAAGAGTAAGGGATATCGTGCAAGAATTCTCGGATACCATAGATTATGATTCGCAAGAGCTGATGGTCTTTTCCATCCTCCCCGAGAAGCTCGAGTCGTTTCGCAGGCGCCTTCGGGCGATGCGGGTCCCTTTGTCGGAATTCGGCGGCGGGGCATTGCTGCAAGGGGCCCTGCGCCGCGCGTCTCTCGAGCTTTCCATTTATTTTGGTGGCTAGAAGGAGCAAACGACGTGCCGAAGATCCTTATCGTTGATGACGAAAGCCGCGTGAGAGAGCTTCTCAGGAAAGCCCTCGTCACAGAAGGGTATGAGGTCGCCAGCGTTCCCAGCGCCGAAGAGTCGCTGGAACTCATCTTTCAGGAGTCTTTCGATCTTTTTCTTCTGGACATCCGGCTCGCCGGTGAGGATGAGTCGGGCATCGCTCTTCTGAAGAAAGTGAGGGCCTATCAGAAAAAAGTCCCCATCGTCATTTATTCTGCCGTTATCACTCCCGAGATCGAGAAGGAAGCGCGGGAACATGGGGCGAATGAAGTCTTGAGCAAGGATATAGACGTCCTGCAGCTGGTCGCTCAGATCGGAAAGATCATCAAGGCCCAACGGCGCCTCACCGTGGATCATCTCGCCCAAAGAGAGAAGGTGGTCCTCATTGTCGATGATGAAGAGGGGGTCCGCCGCGTGCTGCGGGAATTCTTCCGGCGCAAGGGGTATACGGTGCTTGAGGCGGCCGGCGGTCAGGAGGCGCTTGACCTGGTGCGGTCACAGGAAGTATCGGCGGTCTTGTTGGACATGAAGATGCCCCAGATGGACGGGCTCCAGACCTTAAAGAGGCTCTTGGAAATCAAGCCCCACCTCGGCGTGGTCATGGTTACGGGGGTGCAAGGTGATGACAAGGTCAGGGAGGCGATAGCGTTGGGAGCGTATAGCTATGTCCTGAAACCTTTTGATTTTATGTATCTTGAGCTCGTTGTGATGTCCAAATTATTCATTGCAGAGAGTGTTTGAGGCACAGGGGGTCGAAGTGTGCCTGGGGGGGCACCGAAAGCGGTTGCACCTAACGAAAGGAAGAAGACCGTGAGCGTCAAGGTCCTTGTCGCCGATGATGAAAAAACCGTAAGAGATTTTTTCAGATTGTTTTTGAAGACATTATCCGTAGAAGCCACCATCGTCGAAGACGGCCGTCAAGCTGTTGAGTCGGCTAAAAAAGAAAATTTTGACTTAGTGTTTCTGGATATTCGCATGCCGGGGCTCAACGGGCTGCAGGCATTCTCGGAATTATCGAAGCTCAATCGTGGTTTGGCCTGCGTCTTTATGACGGGCTATGCCGAAGAAAAGGCCTTAGTTGAAGAAGTCAATCAGCCGGGGACGATCTGCCTCAGAAAGCCTTTCGAAAATATTAATGCTTTGAAAGAAATCATTGAACGGCTCAAACAACAAATAGAGGCGTCTCCTATTCGTAGCAAGGGGGAGACCAGCGAAAAGAGGTCCTTTCGTCGTCTCAAAATTGACTGTGAGGTATCTTATAGAGTGACGGGCAGGAGTGATTTTTTGAACGCTTCGGCTAAAAATATTTCAGTGGGAGGTGTCCTGTTATATTTAAAGGAAGCCCTGGATCCCGGAACAGTTTTGGATTTGGTCATAATGTACGGCGATCATCCTCATTGCACGGCGGCGGGAGAAGTAGTCTGGTGCCGGCAAGATGAGCACAGCCCCAATTTTTATTTTATGGGGGTAAAATTTATGGAGATCGACTACGCCCGATTGATGAAGCTTATGAAGCCTTAAGGAGGTCTTGGGGCCCGGCATCACGCCCCGGGCGTTTTTTTAAGTAAATATGATTTTTCGATGGCATCAGGGCCTATTGCGACGCAGGCCAAGCAAGAGGGAGCATAGAGATATGGATTTTCTGTCGACGCTATTGGTAGAATCGAGGTGACTATGCGTTCGAAGAACTCTGGATACGATGGGGAGTGGGAGGCGACGTTCCACGCGATCAGCGACGGGATGGCGATCCTCGATCCGGAAGGGCGCGTCGTTCGCGTGAACATCGCTTTTGCCCGAATGTTTAACAAGACCTCTTGTGACCTTGTCGGTGAGCCCCTTCTGGATATCTTCCCTTCTTCCTGCGATATCCATGCCGAGTGTCCCTGGCAGAAGGTGGTCCAGACGAGACAGGCCGCTTGTGTGGAGATCCTTGTTTCTTCTTTCGGCAAGCATCTTGAGGTCAGCGCCTATCCCGTCTTCGGCAAGACGAAGAGCGTGCGGGCGGTCGCCGTCCTCATCAAGGACGTGACGCAGCGCAAGTGGCTCGAACAGATGAAGAACGATTTCGTCAACACGGTCTCCCACGAGCTGCGCACCCCGTTAACGACGATCCGCGAGGTCGTCTCTCAGTTCCTGGACGGGGTGCTGGGCCATATCAGCACGGACCAGAAGAATTTTCTTTCCATCGCCATCGAAGACATCGATCGCCTGACGCGGATCATCAATGGCCTGCTGGATATTTCGAAGATCGAGGCAAGGAAGATAGACCTTCGGCGCGACGTCGTCGATTTCGCGGCGCTGGTCAATCAGCTTTTGTTTACGTTCGGCCCCCGGTTCAAGGACAAGGGGCTCAAGCTCTCGACGGATTTCTCGGCCGAAAAGATCGAGGCCTACGCCGATAAAGACAGGATCATCCAGGTCTTCACGAACCTTCTTTCGAATGCCTTCAAGTTCACCGAGAAGGGGGGGGTCCGCATCCGCATCGAGGATAAGGGGGCCGAAGGGGTCCTGTGCTCCGTGGCGGACACCGGTTGCGGCATCGCCGAAGAGGATATCCCGAAGGTCTTCAGCAAGTTCGAGCAGTTCGGCCGCGTGGACGGTCCGGGCGCAAAAGGAACGGGCCTGGGCCTGTCGATCGCCAGGGGCATCATCGAGCTCCATGCCGGCAAGGTCTGGGTAGAGAGTCAGCGCGACAAGGGGACGACCTTTTTCTTCACGTTGCCGTGCTATTCTACGGCGGAGATGATCCAGGACACGGTGGAGCGCAAGTTGGCGCTGGCCCGGCGGGAGCACAAGGCGGTTTCAGTGTTTGTCTTCCGTTTCGACGAGAGGTCGGACGCGGAGCTCCTGGCCCGGTTGCACGGGCGCCTCTCTTCGCAGGCGAAGTCGGGCGAATCCGTCATCATGGGGGACGGCAACGAGATCGTCGTCATCGACGAGGTGGGCAGCGATTACGCGGACACGGTGCTCGCGCGTCTCAGGCTATCCGTCAAGGAAGCCTTGCTTGATTTCGGAGGGGCCCTCTGGAATGCCGATTTTTCGTATGCGGTCGCCACCTTTCCCGATGACGCCAAGAACACGCAGGACCTGCTGGACCAGTGCCGCCAGGCCCAGGTCCATGAGGTGGAGGAACGACTGGGCAAACGGATCATCCTGGCCGACGATGATTCCTCCGTTCGCAAGTTCCTCAAGGACATCCTGGAGTCTTTCGGATACCGGCATATCACGGAGTGCGCGGACGGCGAGGAGACGCTGCAGGCGGCCCGGCAGACGCATCCGGACCTCGTGATCCTCGACATGAAGATGCCCCGTTTGAACGGTTATGAAGTGATCGGCCACCTTAAGGAGGACATGGCGACCCACGATATCCCCATCATCATCCTGTCGGGGTATCGGGTGGAATTGGACCAGATCAGCGAATATGTCAAGCGCAAGGCGATTCCCGTCATGGGCAAGCCGGTCCAGACGGAAGAGCTCCATAAGATCATCAGCCATCTCCTCTAAAGGGAATTTATGAACATTCTTGTCGCGGACGATAAGCAAGAGATCGTGAAGGTGCTCAGCCGTTACCTGATAAAATGCGGCCATACGGTCCAGACCGCTTCGGACGGCCGGCGGGCGGCGGAGCTTCTGGAGAAGAACGGCTTTGACGTTGCTTTTTTTGATCATAATATGCCGGAGGCGACGGGGCTTGAGCTGGTAAAGCTCGTCAAGGGCAAGGGGCTCAAGACAAAGACGGTCATCCTCACCGGCTATCCTTCGATGAAAGATTTTCTCGCCCGGTCTGTCGGTGCCGACGCCTATCTGAGCAAGCCGTTCCAGTTGGAGGAGATCGACAAGGTTTTACAGGATCTTTCCGGGCCCTCTCGTTAGGCTCCGGTAAACAGGAGGGTTTATGGCCAAGAAGATTCTTATTGTGGACGATGAGACCAAGATCGTTCAGCTGGTGGCGTCGCGCCTGCGCGCCAACGGTTACGAGGTTTTTAGCGCCTATGACGGCATCCAGGGGGTGCAGGTGGCCCACCGGGAGAAGCCCGACTGCATTATTCTTGATATCCGCATGCCGGCCGGCGGCGGGACGACCGTCTTCCGCTATCTTAAGATGTCCGCCGAGACGTCCACCATCCCTATCGTCTTTCTGACGGCCGACGCCAGCCCCGAGACGAAGAAAAAGGCCCTGGAGGAGGGGGCGGAGGCGTTCCTCACGAAGCCCTTTCAGGCAGAAGACCTCTTACGTACGGTTCGCGACATTCTTCACGAATAGAGGGATGAGCCCATGAACCAACTGATCCAGTCCTTGCTCGCGCGGGGAGTGATTTCAGAAGAGCAGATCCGCGAAGCACGGATCAAGCAACTGGGGGCAAAAGTGGCCCTCCAGGAGCTTCTGGTGGAGATGGGATTTCTCAGCGAGGAGGATCTGCTGGGGGTGGCCGCCGAGGTCCTTCGGATGCCGGCCGTGGATCTGGACAAGGGTTCCATCGATCCGGAGGCCGCCAAGACCATTTCCTATGAGCTTGTCAAGCGGTTCGGTGTTTTTCCGGTGCGCCGCGAAGGCGATACGTTATTCCTGGCCATGAGCGATCCGACGGACATCGTGGCCCTGGATTTTTTGCGAGGGGCGACGGGCCTGACCTTGAAGCCCCTCTTGGCCGCCCGCAGCAGCATCGAGAGGGTCATCGAGGAATATTACCAGGCTGACGAGATCCTCTATAACGTCCTCAAGAACGTCGTGGCGGCGGATGTCGGTGATGGGACACTGGACCCCAGGGCCTCTTTTGACGTGGGGACGCGCAAGCCGGGAAACGCCCCCATCATCACGTTCATCAATAGGATTTTTTCCGATGCGGTCAAGGCCCGGGCCAGCGACATCCATATCGAGCCGCAGGAGGACGTATTTAAGGTCCGTTACCGGATCGATGGGGACTTGAAGGAGATCATCAATATCCCGCGCAAGCTTTTGAACCCGTTCGTGGCGCGGTTCAAGGTCATGAGCAACCTTGACCTTGCCGAGACGCGCAAGTCTCAGGACGGCCGCTTGAGCATTCATATGGCCGGACGCAAGATCGATATCCGCATCTCGGTGATCCCGACATATTACGGGGAGCGCGTGGTCTTGAGGATCCTGGATCCCGTCGAGGCCAAGACGCAGCTTGATCGCATCGGTTTGGCGCCGGCGGAGCTCGAGGTCATCAAGGAGATCTGCTCCATGCCCCAGGGGATGGTCCTGGTGACCGGGCCGACGGGCTCAGGCAAGACCTCTACGCTCTACGCCGCCTTAGAACACATCAAGAGCAGCAAGAAGAACATCATCACGATCGAAGACCCCGTCGAATATGTGATCGAGGGGGTCAACCAGATCCAGGTCAATCCGGTTAAGGACGTGACCTTCGCCATGGGATTGCGCAGCATCCTGCGCCAAGACCCCAATGTCATCCTGGTCGGCGAGATCCGGGATAGAGAGACCGCCGATATCGCCTTTCGCGCTTCTTTGACGGGGCACCTGGTCTTTTCGACCCTGCACACCAACAGTGCCGTGGCCTCCATCACGCGCCTTGTCGATATCGGCCTGGAACCCTATCTCCTGTCTTCTTCGTTGATCCTCATCGTGGCCCAGCGCCTGCTGAAGATAAACTGCCAGGCGTGTCGGCAGGAGTATGTTCCTGCCCCTGAGGTGCGCGAGCGCCTGGCCCCTTACCTGGCATCCTCACACATCGGGAAGTTTGTCCGGGGCAAGGGGTGCTTGAAGTGTAATTTTTCGGGGTATTTCGGGCGCAGCGCCGTTTTCGAGCTGTTGAGGATCTCAGAACAGACCAAGGCCCTGATCGCCCAGAAGGCGTCGGAGGAGGCCCTGCTGCGGGCCGCCCGGGAAAGCGGCATGCGTCTCCTTGTGGAGTCGGCCATGGAGCGGGTGGCTGATGGCAGGACGACCCTTGAGGAGGTTCTCCGGGTCGTCGACGCGGCCCGAGAAGTTCCCCTTTTTCACACCACTACAGAGTCTTCTTCCGGAACAGATCGTCCGCGGCCGGAGAGACCTGTCGTCTTGGTCGTGGATGATGAAGAAAATATCCGGCGCATCATTGAGAACCGCCTGAAGAGCGCTGGTTTTGACGTGATCCAGGCACAAAACGGCCGTGAAGGGGTTACCCGAGCCATGCAGGAGAAGCCGGACCTCATCATCATGGACGTGATGATGCCCGAGATGGATGGATTTGAGGCGACGCGGATCTTGAAATCTCAGCTTGAGACCGCCGCCATCCCCCTGATGATGTTGACGGCCAACAAGGATCCGGAAGGCGAGGTTAAAGGTATCGATCTGGGGGCCGACGATTATATGGGAAAGCCATTTGACGGGACCCGCCTTATCGCCCGCGTCAAGATGCTTCTGCGTCGCCGCCCCGCTTGACAAACTCTTCTGCAACACGGACCGCAACTTCCCGCGCGCCGCGATCGGCTGATAAGGCCGGGGGGCGTGCGTTCTTGCCTGCCCGCTCCTGACTTGAGAAAAATAGGGTCCGTGCGGGCGATGCCTCTCTCTTAATCCTTACCCTTCTTTTTTTCTTTCAAGGCCTGTTCCATCTTTTCCATGATATCGTCTATGTTAAAGGGCTTGCGGATAGCAACCGAGGCGCCCTCTCGCAGCGCTTCCTCGAGCATTTCGTCGACCGCGTAGCCTGTCATAAGGATATAAAAAGCTTCCGGAAGACGAGGTTTGAGTTGTTTTAAGAGTTCGAAACCGTTGGTCTTGGGCATGCGCATGTCCAGGAACACGATATCAAAAGGGCGTTCCTGGGCCAGCGTCAATGCGCTCTGGCCTTCGGTCGTCGTCGTAACCTCAAAACCCTTGAGCGTCAAAAAACGCTTGAGGAAATCACCGATCAATTTTTCGTCATCCACGACGAGAACGGCAGTCTTCGTCATTGGGCGCTTCCTTCCTGGTTAGATTTTTGGAAAGATGAGTGTAAACGTCGTTCCCTCGCCCGGGGCACTGACCAGCCTGATGTCGTCCTTGTGTTCCTTGATATCGTAGTGGAGGTCCTTGTTGCCCGTGGCATTCACGCCTTGATAGACGGTGGGTCTGTTTTCGTTGCTGAGTTTTAAGAAGAGCGTGATGTCTTCCTCGAGGTCCGCGCGGCCCCAGAGAGACGTCTTGATGCAAAAGAAGTTCCTGTTGTCGAGGCGGTCATTGTCCATGTCGAAGATGTTTTTCCAAAATTCATGTCGCAGGCGCAGATAAGACCCCCAGGAGAATTTGGGTTCGGCTTGAAGCGGGGCGACGAGACAGCAAGAAACGAGCGGCAGAAGAAGAAAAAGGCCCAGACGGAACCGTTCGAAAAGACTCATGGCACCTCCTTGTTCTATCGGCGGGAGGATTGTATCGGTACTGAACCGGGTATTCAGCGGCGGCATCAGCACAGGACGCAGGACATAAAGGCGTTAGACATTTTCAGGGTGCCGTTTCCGGATTCAGGATTGTCTCGACATGAGCAAGAAGCGCTGGGATATCGAACGGTTTCTTGAAACAGTGGAGCGCGCCTTCTTTGGACAAAACATCGCGAACATCCTGCTCTCCGGTTCCGCCGGTCATTATAATATATGTGGCCTGCGGACGCAATCGTTTCAGCATCCGGAAGACCTCCACTCCGTCGTACTGCCTGTAGAGGCGCAGTTCAATGAGCGCTATCTGGAAATCGTGTTCCCGGGCGAAGTCCGCCGCCTCGTCCCCATCCTTGGCCAGGCAAACCGTATGGCCCTTGAGAGAAAAAAGACGTTTTAGGAAAACTCGGATCACCGATTCATCATCAACGATTAATATGACGGCCATCTCTCACCACATAATATGATACTAAAGTGAATTTGAAGATATTCAATATATGCTTTATTATAATACAGTATAGTTATATAAGGCAATCAATATATTTTAAAGCAAAATCTTTAAATCTTTTGTGACACAACTGTGACACAACCCTTTGAGACGACGCGCCTTTCGGCATAACGGGACAAGTGAATAGGGCACAAATGCCATGGCCCGTAATGTCATCCAAGGGAGGCGCAGGGCACCAAGATGTGCTGGCGCATAGGCGAGAGAAAAACATGCATGCCTGGTGGATCAGGCTTTAGTCCCCCTGGCCGCAGAAGAAGGACCGGTCTTTGGGCTTGCAGGAATCGAGGTTTATTGTTATCTTAGGGGAGAGGATAACGCTGGGGAGAGGATAACGCGTGATCCATCGTGACCATGGGAGCCAGATCATGTCATGAGGCGGCGGCTCGTGCCATCAGCCGTCTTGGACATGAACGCAGGGCATGTTTCAACGGAGGGCATGTATGGAGCACCAACGGCGCAGCAGCTTTGATAACGAGAAGTATTTGAACGAGCAGTCGGCCGCCATCTTGGAGCGGGTGGCGCAATTCAACAACAAGCTGTATCTGGAGTTTGGCGGCAAGCTCATCTTTGATTATCACGCCGCGCGCGTCCTTCCCGGTTTCGACCCCAACGTGAAGATGCGGCTCCTGCAGAAGCTCAAGGACAAGGCCGACATCATCCTGTGCATTTACGCCGGGGACATCGAACGGCGCAAGATGCGCGCCGACTTCGGGATCACGTACGACGTGGACGCGATGAAGCTCATCGACGACCTTAAGGGGTGGGACCTCGCCATCCGGGCGGTGGTGATCACGCGGTTTGACGACCAGCCTGCGGTGAGGCTCTTCAAGAACAAGCTGGAGCGGCGCAAGATCAAGGTCTACACCCACCGGGCCACCAAGGGGTACCCGACGGACGTGGAGCGTATCGTCAGCGATGAGGGCTACGGGTCCAATGCGTTCATCGAGACCAGGAACCCGCTCGTCCTCGTGACCGGCCCCGGGCCGGGAAGCGGCAAGCTCGCGACGAGCCTCTCGCAGTTGTACCACGACCACAAGAGGGGGGTGCGCAGCGGTTACGCCAAGTTTGAGACCTTCCCCATATGGAACCTGGCCGTCAGCCACCCGGTGAACCTGGCCTACGAGGCGGCGACCGCGGACCTGGGCGACTTCAATCTCGTGGACCCCTTTCACCTGCAGGCCTATGAGAAGACGGTGGTGAATTACAACCGGGATGTCGAGGTCTTTCCCGTTATAAAAAAGATCCTGGAGAAGATCATGGGGCAGGATGCCGTTTATCAGTCGCCGACCGACATGGGCGTCAACAAGGCGGGCTTCGGCATCGTCGACGACGAGGCGGTCCGCGAGGCGGCCAAGCAGGAGGTCATCGCCCGCTACTTTCGCTATTCCTGCGAGTACGCCATGGGCTTGACCGAGAAGGAGACGATCGAGCGCGTCGAGCGTCTCCTGGAGAGGTTGTCGCTCAAGCCGGAGGACCGTCGCGTGGTGGAACCGGCCCGCCGCGCCTCCCAGGAAAGACGCTCTAAAGAGATGGATATCATCTCGTGCGGTGCGGCGCTCGAGCTGGCGGACGGGACCATCATCACCGGGAAAAACTCGCTTTTGATGCATTCGGCCTCCAGTCTCGTCCTGAACGCCATCAAGAAGCTGGCGGACATCCCGGATAAGATCCACCTCTTGTCGCCGCAGATCATCGAGATGATCGGCAGGCTCAAGCAGGATGTGCTGGGTGCCAAGACCGTAAGCCTGGACTTGGAGGAGGTCCTGATCGCCTTGAGTATCAGCGCCGCGACAAACCCTACGGCGCAAGAGGCGATGGAGAAGCTCAAGGAGCTGAAGGGCTGCGACGTCCACATGACGCACATGCCGACGCCCGGCGACGAGGCGGGCCTGCGCAAGCTCGGGGTGAATCTCACCAGCGACACCAATTTTGCGACATCCAGCCTCGTCAGCCTGAGGTAATGCGATGCCTGCGAAGGAGTGTTCAGGGAAGCGGCGGCCCTTTTGGGCCTGAAGGGCGCGGCCTCCCCACAGAAGGGTTCTTGGTAAGGGCAAGCGCATGAAGGGCACCGCGGGGAAAAAGCTTAATCTGGCCCTGAACGTGACAGACCATCGGATGCTTGACCTGTTGCGACGCCGGGGCCTTCGGGTCCTGGTGGCCGCTCTCCGGCATCAGGATGCCGACCTGTCGCGTCTCCTGGATTCCCTGAAGCTCGAGCGGGTCTATCTGGGCGCGGAGTTCTGTTGGCACCGGATGCCGGGAGCCAGGACATTATTGAAATACGCGGATGCCGTTATCGACAACGGGTTGGCACTGGCGTTCCAGACCCCTGTCGTGTACATGGAGAGCTTTGGTCTCATGGAGAAGCTCCTGGCCGGCATCGAGCGTCTGGCGCGGCGTAAGGGCAAAAAGATTGAGGTCGTGGTCAATGACTGGGGTCTCTTGTGGTTGGTCCGCGAGCGCTTCGGGCGTCTGGAGCCGGTGCTGGGGCGGGTGCTCTTCAAGATCAAGAAAGACCCCCGGTTCGTCTTGAGCCGGGATAAGAACTTTTCCAAGGTCCTGGGGTCTGTGCGCCGGTCTTCGGCGAGCGCTTCGATATATAGGAAGTTCCTGAGTTCCTGGGGTATCCGGCGTGTCGAGTGCGACCTTCCGGAACAGGGACTCAATATGGATTTCAGAAAGGCAGGGCTGGAGGCCTCCGTGCACCTGCCGTATACCTATGTGACGTCGGGCCGGCGGTGCCTGGCCTCGGCGATGGCTGCACCCCTCTGGGAGAAGGGGCTCTTGGTCCGTGATTGCCGGCAGGAGTGCCGTACGCAGGGGTATGTGATGTCCTGTACCCGTTCGAGCGGTTATCTCTTTCGGGGGGATGAGGGCTTTTCCCGGATAAAGCGTCCGGAGGCTTTTCTCGTCGGAAAAGCGGTGCTGACCCGGTCGGCCGCCGCGGACCCGGCGGGCGTCTCGACCCTTTCACGATACGGCTTCTCGCGCGTGGTCTGGACCGCAGGAGCCGCCCATTAGCGCCAAGAGAGGACCTGTGATGAAGGTCGTCGTGCCCATACGAAGCGTCCGCGAGACGGACATCCTGATCGACGATGGGGCGGATGAGCTCTTCTGCGGGATCGTGCCGCCGGAGTGGAAGAGGCGCTTCGGGTTTGAGTCCCCGCTGAACCGGCGCGAGACGGCCACCGGGAACCTTGCTTCTTATGCCGACCTGCAAGAGATCGTCGCCGGGGCGCACGACCGGGGCGTGGACGTCCACGTCACCCTGAACGCGCATTGTTATGCCCAGGAGCACTATCAGGTGCTGCCCTCTGTCTTGGGGCGCCTGGCGCGCCTGGACGTGGACGGCGTGATCGTCGCCGACCCGGGCCTGCTCTTTCTGATAAAGAAGATGCGCCTGCCTTTTCGGGTGGTGGTCAGCGGCGAGGCCATGGCGACCACGGCGGCTGCCGTGGCGCTCTGGCGGACGTATAACGCGGCGCGGGTCATCCTGCCCCGGCAGGTCACGCCGACCGAGATGGGCCGCATCACGCGTCCCTTTGCCGACATGGAGTTTGAGGCCTTCGTCTTTTCCGACGACTGCTTTTTTGAGGGCGGGGTATGCAACACCATACATCACTTCTCCAGCGATACATTCTGCCATGAGTTTCTTCAGCGGGCCGAGGGGTGGGGCCGGATGAGGGGGATGGGCGACCTCGTGGGCCGCGGCCTGACCCTGGATTATTTTCTCAGGATGAAGAGGACGGCGTGCGGGATCTGCTCGCTGGGCACGCTCAAAAAGAACGGCATCACCCATTTGAAGATCCCCGGCCGCACGGGCCCCCTCGAGAGCAGGCGGGCGGGCATCCGTCTTGTCAGGGACGCGGTCACGCTTATCCGCGCGGGTCGTGCGGGCGAGAAGATGATCGCGCAGATGACGCAATGGAGGCAGGCGGTTGAAGAGGCGGCCGGCGGCCGGGACGCGGCCGAGGCGCAGCGCCTCGCGTGTCTCCTGGGCAACAGCTGTTATTATCCGGACGACCCCGTCCTGAAGAAGAAGCGCCGGGATGACTTCGGGCCCCCTCGTCGCAAGAAGAGGGGCGCCCTGAGATAAGACGGACACAGCGGAAATTTCAAACGACTTGGGCACGGGCCCATAACAAAAAGGAGGGTGTCATGCAGGAAAAAGAGATAGGCGCGATTACCCACTACTATGGAAACCTCAACGTCGGGATCATCGCCCTTCAGGGCGACCTCAAGGTCGGCGATACCATCCACATCAAGGGCCACTCCGATGATTTCAGCCAGACCATCGATTCGATGCAGATCGAACACGCCGGCGTCACCGAGGCCAAGGCGGGCGACACCATCGGCGTGACGGTCGCGCAAAAGGTGCATCCCAACGACAAGGTCTACAAGGTCGTCGCTTAAGCCGGGCAAGGATTTGTTTTCCAGGCCGGGCGAGGATGGGCCCCGGGTTCTGGGGTCAGTCTGAGCGCCGCTTGCGGAGCATCACGCCCTTAAGGCGCCCCACGGATGTTTTCTCAAAAACCTGCGGATGAGCGTAGGTTGCGCCGGCTCGGGATGGCATGGGAGCTGTTAAGGAAGATAACTGATCGCGGGGGAATGGAGCAGGACAAAAAGGGAGTGATCTGATCATGCTTGACACGTCTAAAAAAAGACACAGATTGAGGATCATCATCCCTGCCTACCCGGCCTTTAATATTTATTCCCGTATCGCTAAGGGGACCACGGCGTTAGGACCGGTATGCGTGGCCAGCTCTGTAAGTGAAATGGAAAAATGGGATGTGGAGGTTATCGATGAAAATAACCTGCGCAGACACGGGCCCAAAAGTCCTTCCGGTGGCGCCGACCATGAATTTTTGCAACGGTTGAGACCGGCAGATGTCGTCGGTTTTTACGGCGGATTGACCAGCACGATCCCCAGGCTTTATGAAATTGCCCGATTTTATAAAGATAAAGGCATTACGACTATCGCAGGAGGGCAGCATTTTGTAAAAGAGAATATTGCCGAAGCCTTGAATTCCCACATCGACTATGTGGTGGTGGGAGAAGGCGAAGAGACCATAACGGAACTTCTGAAGGTCTTTGAAGGAAGGCAAGATAAAGGCACGGTAAAGGGCATCGCGTATCTTGAAAAGGGGAAGGTCGTTTATACCCCCAAAAGGGGAGAGATAACGGATTTTGACAGATTACCACTGCCCGATTTCTCCCTGGTGCGTTATGCCAAGATCAAACTTTATCCTGTCGAGAGGATACGGGGATGCGGCATGGATTGCGAGTTCTGCACCGTTAAAGGCAGGCCCAGGTATGCCTCCGCAGAACGGATGCTTGAGAGGATCAGTTTTCTCGTCGAGACCACAGACGCGCGCCATTTTTTTGTGGTCGATGATCTCTTTGGACAGCAAAGGGATGAGACGATACGTTTTTGTAACATGCTTAGGGACTACCAGAAGAGGATAGGCAAAAGACTGGATTTAGTCGTTCAGATAAGGTGGGATAAGGCCAGAGACCATGAGCTGCTTTCCAGCATGCGCGAGGCCGGTGTCAGTACAGTCGCCATTGGTTTTGAATCGCCCATCAGAGAAGAATTAGAGGCCATGCGTAAACACGTAAGGCCTGAAGATATGTTGTCCACAACAAAGGCGTTTCACAAGTTCGGGTTTTTGGTGCATGGGATGTTCATCTTCGGTTATCCCATGACCGAGGGTATAGAGTTCAGGATGCCCGTAAAAGAGCGGATAAAGCGTTATAGAAAATTTATCAAAAAAGCAAAGATCGACACTATTCAGATACTGTTGCCGGTGCCTCTGCCGGGGACAGAATTACGAACCAGGCTTAAAAAACAGAACAGGGTCTATCCGGTCCAAGACGTCGGGTGGGAGTACTATGACGGCAATTTTCCGCTCTTCGAACCGGATGAGCCCATGACGACCGAGGAGATACAGGGCGCCGTTAAAAAAATAATGGGAAGGTTTTATGAATTCAAGTATGTATTTATGATCGTCTTGAATATATTCTCTTTTCCCGCGATGATCTTCTTTCTCCATAATATTGAACGAGGATGGAGAAGGTGGTACCGGCCCTGGCGCAACCATTTGCTTCGCTTCGGAGGCTGGCTTACCATGAAGGAGTGGCTCTCCAGGTATAAAAAAGATACGTTCTCGGAAAAAATGCAAAAGGCAAAGGAGCACATAAGAGTGAGCCGATGAACGAGCGGGACGCGGTAGATCCATAACTCCATTGCAGCTATCAGGAAATTCGTAACGTATCTTACCCGGTGCGAATACATATGTTGGTATGGTTCCTTTAGATTGGGTTGCGTGGAGGGTTTTAGAATTAAGTAATACGGAGTTTCCTGATTATTATACGCGGCTTGCGAAGATGGAGAAAGAGGCAGAGGATTTCTGGAAAAAAGAGCAATAACGCCTTTGCTTAATAGATCATTACAATTTATGGATACGAAAACGCAAAATAAAGCCCTCAATTTTTCGATCATCGACGGCGGCCTATCCGCAGTTATGGGGTCACTGGCGGGCGGGATCTTCCTTATGGGTTTTGCTTTAAAGATATTAAAAGCAAGGCCCGAGCAGATCGGATTCCTTGCGGCGCTGCCCATGCTGGCAAACCTTATTCAGATCTTCGGGTCCTATTTGATTGAAAAGACAGGCAAAAAAAGGATGCTCTGTTTTGTGAGTGTCGTTATGAGTCGTTTACTGTGGATTGCGATCATCATGCTTCCGATGGCAATCTTCTCGTCCTTTTCCGATGGACGCGTTTTGGTCTTGGTGGTTGTCATTGCCGTATCAAGTCTTTTGGGCTCACTATCTGGAGTAGCGTGGCTGGCCTGGATGAGCGATCTGGTCCCTGGAGATATCAGGGGAACGTATTTTGGCAGGCGCAATATGATTGCTTCAGCGTGCGGGACTGTCGTTATTCTCGCAGCTGGAAAATTCTTATCTCTTTGGGAAACGCGGTTCGGCGATGATAACCCTTACAGCTACGTTATCATCTTCTCTTTAGGGTTGGCGGCAGGATTACTCAGTACATGGTTCTTGATCCGCATACCGGAAGCAGAAAGCACGACGCAAACCCCAAAAAGCTCGACAGATCTATCGCTATTCTTGAAGCCGTTAAAAAATCATAATTTTCTCGCGCTTATTATTTATGTCTCATGCTGGATATTCGGCGTCCAGATGGCCGCGCCCTTTTATGGCGTCTTTATGATCAACACCTTGAAGATCGATTTTTCAACCATAACGATTTTCGGGACATTTGCTATGTTGGCGACATTATTCATGATGAAGATATGGGGGCCGATCTCGGACAGATTGGGTAATAAGCCGGTGATCATCGTCTCTGGCTTGATCTTAGCTGCGATACCATTGTTATGGATAGTCGCGCTTCCAAAAAATTATTATATGCCCATAATGACGGCCCATCTATTAACAGGCGCTTTTATGGCGGGGGCATCCCTCTCACAATTCAATATTCTCATCAAGCTTTCTCCCCAGGAAGGCAGATCCGTATATCTTGCCTTATTTGCGGCCATCACCGGTATGATCGGCGGGATCGCCCCCATCATCGGTGGATGGCTTTCCAAAATCTTTGAGAACCTTTATTTTACAGTGTTTGCCTACGAGATCTCCAATCTGCATTTGATTTTTTTGATTTCCGGCACCCTGCAAGCCCTGACATTGTTTTTCATTCTAAAGGTCAGCGAGCCGGCCGCCTCGACGCCGATGGCCGTTATCATGCAGTTAAAAAATGACCTTAATCCACAAACGGGGATCGCCAGCACGGCAGACTTTCTTATTATTGAGACGAAGAAAACCGAGAACATTCTAAAAAAGGTGGATCAATTTACGGACAGGATTGCCGGGAGATCAGAAGGCGGGATAGAAAAAGTTTTCGAAAAAGGTAAAAAGATAGTAGAAGGGCCTTTGAAGAAACTAAAAGATCTATTAAAGAGCGATGATTGAATAGGAGGCAACGATGTCTAAGTTTGGCGGGATATTCCAGGATTTGGTCGTTAAAAAATTAGGACAGCTATACCAATTTGCCAGGGAATTCGGACCTAAGATAGCACTTGCAATAATTATTTTTCTGATCGGTTGGATATGTGCGGTGCTTCTTAGGAAAATAGTCTCAAAGCTTCTTCGGGCGTTGGGGCTTGACGTGCTGTCCGAGAAGACCGGTCTGAAACATTTCCTCGAAAAAGGCGGAGTCCAGAAAAAGCCTTCATCTCTTGTCGGCTTACTCTTTTATTGGATCATTATTTTTAGCGCCCTGGTCATGGCATTTGATACCTTGGAACTGAATACCGCTTCGCAGCTGATACAACAGGTCCTTTCGTATATACCTAAGTTTATCGTGGCGTTGGTCCTTCTTGCCATGGGTATATTCTTGAGCCTGTTTGTAGATAAACTCGTAGAAACGACTTCGCATTTGGCAGGCATAAATTTTTACCGCCCCCTGGGTAAGGCAGCGCGTTATCTTGTCATGGCGCTGGCTATAATGATATGCCTGGAATATCTGGGTGTAGCAAAGACTTCCATTGTCATTATCTTCGGAGTCGTGCCGTTGATTGTTTCCTTGCTTTTTATTATTGGAGGAAGAGAGATCGTTTCAAGTATTTTAGCCGGCAGGCTCCTTATGAAGGAATATAAACAAGGCGATACGATAGAATTTGATTCGATATCGGGCCAGATACAGTCCATTGATCTGGTAGCTACCAAAATAACCGGCAAAGAAGGAGAAATGATTATCCCCAATTCAGAATTAGCCAGGAAAATAATAAAGAAGATCACAAAAAGCCCCACTCAGAACCGATGAACGAGCATGACATTAAGTTATGAGCAAGAAAATTTACCTGAAAGTTTTCGGCTGGCCGATGGTGTAAGTGCCGCGTGATGATTTTAGGGATATTAAAGAAGCTAACTGGCTGTGAGCGATAGAGTCATATAAAATATGCCGTAAATTCAATTATTGAAATTATAGTTGACATCTTCTTGCCGGATGTCAACTTTGATTAGAAAGAATTGACATTTAAAGAACTGCTGTTGGCGGCTTTTAGCCTGCGTAATTTACTTGACAAAATAATCTGTTATGGTAACTTATTACCATAAACATGGTGAAAAGATGATATCCTTACGTTCAAAAGTGGCAATAAAATTACTGGATTACTATTTCCTTAATCCGGATGCTCAAGTTTACATTAATGAGCTGGCGAGGATTTTAGAGCTTGATCCTAAAAATACCGAGACCAAGCTTAAGGAATTTGAAAAAGAAGGCCTTTTTAAAAGCGAATTTCGCGGGAAGCAAAGGTACTTTTATCTTGCAAAGGATAACCCCGTTTTGGAGCATTACCGCCAGATTTTCCTAAAAACGCATGGCATAGAAAAAAGGCTCAAAGATATGATAGGTGCTATCAAAGGGCTTAAGGAAGCTTATCTGTTTGGCTCATATGCAAGCAACAAGATGGATTCTTCAAGCGATATCGATCTTTTGGCCATTGGCACGCACTCAGTTTTGGAATTGCAGAGAGTTATTGCTAAATTGCAGAAAGATACAGGTAGAGAATTCAATGTAACGAATTTAAACATGAAAGAATTCGGGGCTAAGAAAAAGAACAAAGATTCTTTTATAAACAGCGTCTTTAAAACTAAGACCATAAGGCTTGTATGATCAATTTTGAGAGTCAACACTTTCAAAAACTAGCATTTAAAGAAGAACAAATTGGCCAATTCTTAAAATCTGCCTTTCATGATCTTAAGATAGCGGAAAAATCGGACATACCGGATGTTATTTTTAAGTTCAGTTACGATGCTCTCATAAAATTAGGTATCGCGCTCATTGCCAAAAAAGGCTATAAAATAAGAAGTACGGCTGGCCATCATGTTAAGATTTTGGAAAAGCTAAGCCAAATCATTAAGGAAGAAGATATCCTTGTGCTTGGCAATAAGATGAGGCAGGAGCGAAACGTCAATCTCTATGACGGCGGTTTTTTTGTAGGAGAGAAGGATAGTCTTGAGTACCTCAAATTTGTCAAGAGCACTTTTAAAAAAGCGGGAATTTAAAGGGTATCAGGATATATTGACCTAGGCGCCCTAAAGGTGCCTAGGTTTTTATACCTTCGCGGCCAAAAACCGCTGCCTTCAGGCAGCGGATGGGTTTGGCTGCTCCGGTATTCCGTCAAGAAAGGGACCCCGGGCTTCCCGGGCTACAGCCCGGGCGGGGCTCCATTTTGGTTGACTGTTGGTGCAAGTACCGCGATATGATTTTGCAGATTTTAGAGGGAATAAGTGCATGACCTGTAGAACGCAGGCTAACGGGTTTTAGCACAACACGTTAAACTGTTATAATAATAAATCTGCCATCTATAATATCTTACACCTGATTTGCCGAATCTAACCAGGTTAGAATTTTGTTAAAAATTAGGGATATTTCTATATTATGAGATTGTACAAATATAAGTCATTACAAAAGCTACATGAAGCGTATGAAATTCTGTGCAAAAATCAGCTACATTGTTCGGATATAATCCAATTTAACGATCCATTTGAGGGAATGTTTATTGTAAAATTTTTGAACGGTAAGAAGAAACAGCAAACAAAAATTAATGGCGTTTGTCACTATCAAACTAAAGGAATTTGGGAAGAATTATTAAGTACTGATTCGCGAGCTAGGGAGATAGTCGATGAAATAAGGACAAAGAAAGTCTGCGCACTTTCTACAAAGAACGATGATGTTCCGCTTTGGTCACATTACGCCGACAGTCATAAAGGGATATCAATTGAAGTTGATATACCAGTTAAAGATCTTCATGAAATTAAGTATTTTAAAGATCTAAGAAAAGTAATTCACGGTTTAAATTCTAAAATAATTGAAGACCAGGCAATGATTGTTTTGGAAACAAAAATATGGTTATGGCGCCCTGAAAGTGAATGGAGAATAATTCAAGATGAAGAATTATATAGAATACCAACTAAAATAAAAAATGTATTTTGTGGATATAAAATAGAACCCAAGATTTTTTCCCAGATGCAAGGATTGTTTCCAGATATTAGGTTTATTAAATCGACGATTAATCACAAAGAGCCTTGGATAACTTTTGATTCTGATTGAACTGATGATTTTAAGAAATCAAATGGAGAAAAAGGGGACGGTCCTATTTTGACTTGGAGCCGATGAATGATCGCGGCATGGGGGGCCATTTCCCGGGGATACATACAGCTGAAAATATTTCATAACTTGTGACAAATCAGAAAGAGAAACAAAAGAGGGACAGTTTACCCCGAACTCAAAGCGGCGGGAAAATCTCGCGCCTGAAAAACAGCGCGACATTTTCCTCGCCTGAGTTCGGGGTGGCATCCAAATGTCCTCGCGTATATATAAAGACATTTGGATGGCCGATGGGAGCAGTATTATACGAGCATTGTTAGCTATTTGAGCAACATTATTTAACGCATAATTGATTACAAAATAAGGAGTTACTGATTCTTTTAATATCGAAAATTGTTTAAAATGTTATAAGGAGGTAATTATAATGATGCCCGTAGGCCCATTGATGAAAGAACACAGACTTATAGAACGAATGATACGGATAATGCAGGCTAACCTGGAGAGTATCAGGAAAGAGGGAAAGGTTGATCCGGCTTTTGTTGATACAGCAGTTGATTTTATACGGACATACGCTGATAGGTGCCATCACGGAAAAGAGGAAGATATATTGTTCAGAGACCTCATAAAGAAGAAGATCTCTGATGAGCACCAGAGGATTATGCAAGAGCTTATAGAAGAGCACAAAAAGGGCAGGAATAACGTGAAAAAGCTCATTGAGGCGAAAGAAAAATATGTCCAGGGCAACAAAGATGCTTTAAAAGACATAGTATCCAATATGGAGACACTGGTTAAGTTCTATCCTAAGCATATAGAAAAAGAAGATAAGCACTTTTTTATCCCCTGCATGGATTATTTTACCGATTCCGAGAAAGATACAATGCTCAATGAAATGTGGGAATTTGACAGGAGTATGATTCATGAAAGGTACGCAAAAATTGTAGAAAAACATGAGAAATGATATCAACCTGAAGCCGATTGGCATAATTCACACTTCATACAAGGAGCCGAAAGGAATACCTATTCAGGGCAGGTTTGAAAAAGGTGTTACTGGCAAGGTTGAGCTATTTCCAGAATACAAACAGGGATTAAAAGATATAGAAGGATTTTCACATATTATCTTAATCTATCGTTTTAATAGGTCTAAAGACGAGAAGCTCATCAGCAAGCCCTTCCTTGAAGATGAATCACATGGAATATTTGCCATAAGAAGTCCTCATAGGCCAAATCACATAGGGTTCTCTATCGTAAAGCTCGAAAAAATTGCGAATAATATTGTCACATTTTCAGAGGTGGATATATTGGACGGTACACCTTTGCTGGATATCAAGCCCTATGTTTCGCATTTCGATTCAAGAGAGAATGTGAAAAATGGTTGGCTTGATAAGCATTTTAAAACAGGTAAGATACCAAAGCGAACTAAATTATGATAAAAAGTGAGTGAGAATGACGGTTTTAGAGATGGAAAAATTTGATAAGTTGTTGAAAGATTTTGATTTGGAGTTTTTTGGAAGCGGAAAGCATAAGATTTCTGTTGAAAAGGCACTTGAATTGCATCGAGACAATAAAGCCGTTATTGTTGATGTCCGAACTAAAGAAGAGGTTAGCCATGTCCGGTTTGATTTTGCTGCTAACATTCCTGTGTCGGATATATCTGTAAGGCTGGCTGAGATTCCCGAGAAGTAAATGGTGATTGTTTTTTGTTCGTCTGTTGTCAGGGCAGCGATTGTTTATAGTTATTTAAGGTTGAAGGCCTATGCAGATGTGAAAATTTTAACTGCTAGTTTATCTGAGATTGCGGGCTGTTTGAAGCCGGATTATGTGTTAAAAACGACGGGAAGGAGTTCATGAATCCGATTATTGTCGTTTCGGTTGCCATATTTGTTATAGCTGTTGTTATGGCTATGACTGGTCGTGGTGGAGGGAATTTTTATGTTCCTGTTATGATTATTGCCGGGCTTGCCATGCATGAGGCGGCCACCGTTGCTCAGTTGATTTTATTTTGTACGGCTGTTGCGGCTTTGTTGGTTTTTCAGAAAAGTAGAACCGTTGATTGGAAGTTAGCGTTAGTTATTGATCCTCCAACAGATATAATGGCGTTTGTCGGCGGATATTATGCTCATGTGTTTAGCGGAGGTGTTTTGAAGCTTATTTTTGCTTTTTTGCTTGTTGTTGCTGGATTTTTTATGCTGTATCCTGCTAAAGAAAGGGTTCAGAATAACCGGAAACGCTTTGGTTTTTGGCATCGTAGATTTGGGGACAATAGCTATATTGTTAATCTCTGGGTTGCTATTCCTATTACGGCGTTGACGGGGTTGTTTGCCGGGATGGTTGGGATATCTGGTGGGAGCTTTAAGATTCCCTTGATGGTTCTTGGGTGTGGCGTTCCTGTGCGGGTTGCCATAGGGACTTCTTCGGCGATGGTTGCGGTTACGGCTTTGATGGGATTTTTGGGGCATACCGCTAGCGGAGATTTTAATCCTTATTGGGCGATTCCTTTAATGATTGTAGCCGTTTTTGGCGGTTTGATCGGTGGAAAGGTCTCATTGAAGACTAAGCCTGATAATCTTAAAAGAATTTTTGCGTATACCACTTTAGCCGCGGCTTTTTTTATGGTAATAAATGCATTGCTGCAGAAATGAATTTACTTCTTTTGTTTTATTTATTTAATTAAAGATGATTTTAAAAAAATTGGCTAATTTTCTGTTCGTATATACTGCTACTAACGGTATCATAGGTTGCAGTATGTACGACTTTTAAGTTTGCTATAACATGTTATGATTGAAAACGTTAAAAAAACAGTATTTATACGCACTTTCGGCTGTCAGATGAATGTGCGGGATGGGGAGGTCCTCGAGGGGCTGCTCTGCGCCGAGG
>CAZUQR010000008.1:13387-76176 GCA_964622605.1 uncultured Planctomycetia bacterium | reverse complement strand
TGGATCCTTGATCATTAGAAATGACGGGGGGTCCCTGTCCCCGCAGACAATCAGAAGTTTTTCGGCAAAAGTCGGCAAGGATTTAGAGCGCGTGCGCAGGCGAGGCACTTTGTCGCCGAGCAGCGCGCTCTAAACCGCAGCCGACGGCGAAAAACTTCGTCTGCGGGGATAGGGACCTCCGTCATTTCCGCTTGAACAGGGATCGACATCATTTAAAAGAAATCTTCGCGCGAGATCTCCAGGCTGCGCTCCATCTGCCGGCTGAACTCCCCGGGCGTCAGGAACTTTTTCGTCGTCTCCACCTTGTGCACGAGCTCGGTGACGCGGGTATTGAGCCTGGCGTCGATGTTATGGGTCTTCGCCTGATTGGCGAGCTCGCCGTTTATAAAATCGACCTCGCTGGGCCGGCCGCGCTGGATGCTCTGGAGGATCGAGCCGTACAACGGCTCCTCGCTCAGCTTCGTCATGATCCCCGAATAGAGGGGCGCCGCCTGCTCGAGCGCCAGGGCCGTCAATCCTTTGAGTTTCTTGACCTCGAAGTCCGGCATGTCCAAAAGCTCGATCTTGAGCCGGTCGACCACCTCGAAGCCCTCTTTCAGGATCTTCAGGGCCCACGTGCACATCTCGAGGTCGCTGTAGGTCTCCTGCATGCTCTTGCCCAGGACCGCGGGGATAGCGTTACTGGCGTTGACAAAGACCTTCGTCCACTTCATGCCGCCGATGTTCTCGACGGCAACGGCCTCAAAGGCCGGCTTCAGGAACGCGACCACCCGGTCGACCGCCTCGTCGTTGGCGCCGTGCGGCCGGCCGATGAGCCAGTTGCCTTCGAAATTGTGCACGACGCGGTGGTACGGGACATACGTGGCGCCGAACATCACGATGCTTGAGACGATCTTCTCGGGACCGAGCATCATGCTCAGGAGCTTGTCGGCCCGCACGCCATTCTGCGTCGAGAGGATGAGGGGCCCGTTGACGAGAAAGTCGCGCGACTCCTCGACCGCGTCGCGGATGTCCTGCGTCTTGACCGTGAGGATTACCAGGTCCACCTTCTCCTCCAGGCGCGTCTTCACGTCGAGATAATGCAGGCAGGGCCCGCGCGCACCCTCGATCGCCAGGCCATGGCGTTCGATCTGTTTCTTCTGCTCGAGGCGTCCGACGGCGATCACGGTAACGCCCTGGGCCTTCAGATACCCGGCCACGAGCCCGCCGATCGCGCCTAAGCCGATCACCGCCGTTTTCATCTCTTGCTCTCTTTCGCTTCGCAGTAGCGTTTCAAATTTTTCAGGATCCGGCGGATGTTCGCGTCGTGCAGGTGCCGAAAGAGTAAGGCCCACAGGACCCTGTTGGCCGTTCCCTGTACCTCGTAATCCATCTCGTACACGACGCGCGTGCCGCCGGGCTCTTGCCGGGCGCTCACGGTCTCAGAGCCCGTGAACATGCCGTGCAAAAAAGAACGCGTGATGCTGTGCGGGCCCACCTCGGTGACCGCCACGTCCCACGACGGGGCAAGGGGAAACCGGACCTCCTGCCGATACCGCGTGCCGACGCCGACCGGCCCATCGGTCAAACGCACGAAGCGCATCAAAGAGCCGCGCGGCCACCAGGGGGTCTCGCCCCATACCACGATCTCGGGGACGAGCGCCTCTTCGCTGCAGCGCACCAGAATGGAGTGCCGGTTCTCTTTCATCCTTTAGGACTTCTCCCTTGCGGGTCGGCGACGCGGCAGGTCGTACTTCTTATAGTCGAGGCCGACGTCGTCCAAGAGCCGGATCATCAACGAATAGAACTGAAGGGGTACCTCGGAGAACATCGCCTGCATCAGATCGCCCTCTTCGACGATCCGGGACCCCCGCCCCCGCGCGTTCTCCTCGGCCTTCTGGGTCGCGCCGATCTCGGTCATATGCCGGTGAAAGATCGGCATCTTGCCGAGCATCTTCTTGAACCTCTCCTCGGTCGTCTTCTCCCACGTCATCTTGGCACCGTCAGACATAGAGATTCCCTTTCGTGGCCGCGGCTTCAAACTTCGAGATATTCGCCATGAAGTCCTTGATGCACAGCTTCGCCAGGTCCGAATACCGGCCCGACATGATCCGGTGGATGCGGTGGGGCCGCGAGAAGAACTCGCGCATGCACCAGGACCCCAGCCGGCCCACCTCTTCGATCGAAAGGTGCTTCGTCGGCACGACGGGGTGCTGGAAGTCCCACGTGATCAGGTCGATCGACTCGGGGTCCAATACCCGCTCCTTGATCAGCTTCTTCCACAGCGGGGAACCGGGCACGGGCGTCACGAACTGGAGGGCAAAGACGTCGGGGTCGACCTTGTCCGCAAACTCGAAACGCTGCTTGATCTTCGCCTCATCGTCATCCTCGAAGCCGATCATGAAGGTCCCGACCGTAGCGATGTCGTTCTTGCGCAGGGTGTCGACGGTCTTTTTGATCTGCGCGACCGTCACCCCCTTGCCGATGCGCGAGAGGTCCGCGTCATCGCCGACCTCGATCCCGACCAGGCCCATGAAGAGACCCGCTCTTTTCATCAGCGGGATGATGTCCTCCTGGCCTTCCCAATGGTCGGCGCGGCCGAGGATCACCCAGTTCAGCTTGATCCCCTTCTCCAGGATCCCCTGAGATACGCCCTTGACCATCTCCCGGTTGACGTTGAAGGCGTCGTCCTGGAAGACGACGGTCTTGACCCCGAACTTCTCTGTCAAGACCTCGAGCTCCTCGACGATGCGACCGGCCGAGTGCGATCGCCAGGAGACGAAATCTTTGGGGGAACGCGGATCATACTGGCTCCACTCATAACAAAACGAACAGCCGCCGGGACACCCGCGCGACGTGAAGAGCTCGCAAAAATTGGTCCAATAGGTATGATTGACGTACTTGTTCATCGGGAACAGGTCATAGGCCGGCAACGGCAGGACGTCGATATCCTTGATGAGTTCCCGGTGCGGCCCGGCGACGACCCTGCCCTCCTGGCGGCACGCCAGCCCCGGGATCTTCGAAAAGTCCGTGCCCGGCGTATCGAGGGCCCGACACAGGTCCTCGAGCGTCAACTCCCCTTCGCCGATGAGGACGAAGTCGATGGCGGGGTGTTTACGGATGGTCTCTTCGTAGAGCGCCGAATACCATAATCCGCCCACGGCGACGAGCGACTTGGGGCTCACCTCTTTGACGAGTTGGGCGGTCTTGTTGAAGTGCCAGATGACCGCCAGGCCCCCGGTCGAGTGCAGGATGTCACCCAGGACCACGAGGTCCGGCTGGATCTCCCTGACCCTCGCCTTGATGTCGTCATAGGTCAGGTCGAGGGCGCGCGCGTCCAGGACCAGTGGCTGACCGACCCCTTTTCCGCGGATATAGGCCGCCAGCTGCGCGTAATACTGGTTCGCCGCCTTGTTGACGCCGTGGGTCGCCCATCCGCCGATAGGCGGCATGATGAACAAGACCTTCTTCATGGACATCTCCTCTATATCCCCCGACTCTTTCGTTCGGCAAACGGTTTCAAAGTTGTTCGGGGAGCCGTCTGCGACATTACACGTTGAACCAGGACGTCACGAGGCTGCGGCCGCCGGGTGTCAGATCCACATTGACGTGCTTGACCTGCGTCAGCTCCGACAACCCCTCGCGGCCGAGCTCCCGGCCGAAACCGCTCTGCTTGTAGCCGCCGAAGGGCGCCTCGTTATAGAACCCGCCGTAGGTGTTGACCCAGACGGTGCCGCAGCGCAGCCCCCTGGCGATCGTCGTCGCTCGGGCGAGGTCTTTCGTCCACACCATCCCGGCCAACCCGTAATCCGTGTCATTGGCGATGCGCAACGCCTCCTCGGCGTCCCTGGCCTTCAAGACGCACAGGACCGGGCCGAAGATCTCTTCGCGCGCGATGCGGGCGTTGTTGTCGAGGTCGGTGAAGACCGTCGGCTCGACATAGTAGCCCTTGGCCAGGTCTTTGGGCGCCTCGCCGCCGGCCACGAGCCGACCCTCCCTGCGCCCCACGGCGATGTACTCCAGCACCGACTTCTTCTGCCCGGCGCTGATGAGCGGCCCGATATCCGTCGCGGGGTCCTGCGGGTCGCCGATTTTAAGCTTTTTGGTCTTCGTCGCGATCATCTCGAGAAACCTATCGTAGATCTTCTCCTCGACGATCAGGCGGGAGCCTGCCACACACATCTGGCCCTGGTTCATGAAGATCGCGCACAGCGACCCGCCGGCCGCCGCCTCCAGGTCCGCGTCGGCCAAGACGATATTGGCAGACTTTCCCCCCAGCTCGAGCGTCAGCTTCTTGAGGTTCGACGCCGCCGACCGCATCACGCCGCGGCCCACCTCGGTCGAGCCCGTAAAGGTGATCATATCAACGGCCCTCGACTCTGAGAGATGCGGCCCCAGGACCGAGCCCTGGCCGGTCACGATGTTGACGACGCCCGGCGGCAGCTCCACCTTGTCAAAGATCCTTGCCAGCTCCAGACAGCTCAGCGACGCCTCCTGGGAAGGCTTGAGCACGACCGTGTTGCCTAATATGATGCTGGAGGCGATCTTCCAGGCCGCCATCAGAAAGGGATAATTCCACGGGATGATGGCGCCCACCACGCCCACCGCCTCCCGCAAGGTGTAGCTCATCGCCGGCGCCGGGACTGAGATCGTCTCGCCCTTGATCTCGCCGGCGGCCCCGGCAAAATACTCATAGGCGTTGGCCGCGACCGGGATATCGATAAATGTCGTCTGCTTGGTCGTCTTGCCCGTGTCGAACGTCTCGATGCGCGCGAGCTCATAGGCCGATTCACGGATCTCGTGGGCGACGCGCACGAGGTACGCCGCCCGCTCGTTCAGGCTCATGCGCGGCCACGGTCCCTCGTCAAAGGCCCGGCGGGCCGCCCGGATGGCGGCCTCCATGTCCTTCGCCGATCCCCGCGGGAAAGTCGCGATCTTCGTCTCCGTCGCCGGGTTGATGCTCTGTGCGACCGCGTCCCCCTCGGCGTCGCAGAACTTGCCGTCTATGTACATCTGATACGGTTCCATAATGTCATCCTCCGTCCGGATGGGTCCCTTCTGCCGTCAGACGAAGTTTTTCGCCGTCTGCTTCGGTTTGCAGTTCCGACATGACGCTCCATTAACCCGGGTCGCTATGTCGAAACTGCAATTCCTCGCAGACGTTTGGGCGAAAAACTTCTGATTGTCTGACGGCAGAGGGTCCCCCATCCGACCAGACAACGGGCGTGCCGACCCCGCATAACCCGTCGGTCAACGCGTCAACTTATTCCACCGGCGCGGCGGTCCAAAGCTCGAAGAGCCTGTTGAACGGCACATACCAGCGGGAGATCTTGGCAAAGTCGCCCTTGAGCTTGAGCTTCTTCTGGGTCGTGGCCGCGAAGGGGTCGAGCTGGCGCTTGAAGATGGCGCGCCAGTGGTCGGCCTTGCCCGAAATCACGAACTCGGCGTCGTCGAGGCTGCGCGTGAAATCCTTGATGCGCCCTTGAGAAAAATGGAAACAGTAGACCTCCTGGGTCTCGTCCATGACGACGGCAAGCCTTGTCTCCAGGGCCGCCTGGGTCGCGAGGTCCCTGAACTTCGCGTCGGCGTTGACACAGCGCACGATCGCCTCGATCTGCTCGGGAGAAAACATCCTATACGTCTTGCCGCTCGCCGCAGCAGGGGCCTCTTCACTTTTCCCCGAAGCCTGCGGCACCGCGCCCTTCGAGGCGTAAAGGTCCTTGATCACGGCTATGCGCACCGCCTCTTCCAGGACCTGTGCCAGGAAAAAGGCCTCGCGCGGCGTCTCGCCGATGGCCACGACCCCGTGGTGCCGGAGCACTACGATGTTGGAGGCCCTGAGCGCCTCGATCACCGGCGTGATATCCGTGATCGTCGGCGTCTTCTGGTCCACGACCGGCACCGCACCCAGCGTCAGACGCGTCTCAAAGGTATCACACACGAGCCTGTCGTGCACGGCAAAGTAGCCGTTCGTGAAGGTCGGGTGGACATGCACCACCGCCCGCGCCTCCAGATTCTTATAGACGCTCGTGTGGAAGGGCTTCTCGCTCGAGGGCACAAAGCCCTTGTCCCGGGGATGACCATCCACATCGATAAGGCCGATATCGGCCTCCTTCAGGTCCCCAAGACACGTCCCGTGGCCGGTGATGAGGAGCTGGCTATCGCTCACCCGCACGCTCAGATTTCCCGAAAGCCCGCCGGAGAGGTCCTTCTCCCAGATCCAGCGGCCGATGGTGATCAATTCCTGCTTGTCCTTATCCACGCTTCACCCCTTTACGTAAACGAGCGGCACGTCCTCCGACGGCGGCACGTACGTCTTGATGTTTTGCGCCGTGACCTTGCGGCCGTCGATCTTGAGGAGCGACGTCTTCCTGCGTCCGGCCCGGCCGCGCTGCAGATGGATCGGGACATGATGCTTGAGCGCACAGATGGCTGCGATGAGCGAGCCCGTCCGGCAGACGGCCTTCTTCTTCGACAACCGGTCATAAAAAATGTGCACGGCCCTGACCAGGCCCCGCTCCATGCAGTGCGCCATCATGTTGTCGCAGATCACGACCGGCTGGATGTCGCGCCTCAGGAGCTCCCGGGCAACGACCTTGATGCCCTCCAGGCCGGGCCGCAGCTCAGCCACGAAGACCGAGCCGGCCTTGAAATTTTTGTAGAACGCCTTGTGCGGCACCCCGAAGATGAGAGGCATCGGTTCATGGACGTGCATAAAGCCCTCTCAAGCCGCCCTCCCGCGACCGGGCGCGGCGGCGGAATCCCCCGAAGGAAGATGAATAGCAATATGTTGTGTCACGAGCCGCGCCGGCACGACGTCGAAACCCGGGTAATACGCCTGTAGCTTTTTATCGCCGAGCCGGCGGCCCTCGAATATCAGGATCTCGTCGTCCGCGCGCACCTCGATAGGGATGTCCCGGCCGCTCGCGAGGTGCCGGGACGGCTGGACCAGGGCGTAAAAAGGAACATTGAAGTGCCGCGCGAGGAGCGCGATCTGGTACGTGCCCACCTTGTTGGCAAAGTCGCCGTTTTTCGCCGAGCGGTCCGACCCCACCAGGACGCAGGAGACCTTCTTATCGACCATGACCTTGGCGACGGCGTTATCGGGAATGAGCGTCACGTCGCATCCGGCGCGCCTGAGCTCCCAGGCGGTCAGGCGCGCGCCCTGAAAGTACGGCCGCGTCTCCGTGGCGAAGAATTTGACGCGTTTTTTCTGCCGGCGGCAGATCGCGCCGATCAGCGCCATCTCCCCGCTCACGTGGCAGTGCGTCAGGACGCGGTCCCCGCTCGACAGGAGCCGGGCGGCGGCCTCGGCTCGGGCGTAACGCTGGCGCCGGATGCCGTCGAGCATGCCCTCGAGCGACCGCAAGAGGGCCATGCGGAAGTGCGGCCCGTCGCCGATCCCCCGCGCCATCCCAAGGACCATCCCCGTCACCTCTTCGAAGGGAAAGGTGGGGCGGCTCTTGTTAAAGGCGTCGGCGATCTTCTCAAAGAGCAGCATCAGGACCTGCGGCGAGGCGCTCTTGGCCTTGCGCGCCTCGAGGATAAACGAACAGACCACGGCCAGAAACTGACCGAAGGCGCGCGTCTTCATCCCGACGACCGCGTCCACGGCCTGCCGGTAATCCCGGACCCTCAGATAGACGACCGCCTCCGGGATCTTCGTCTCGTCAAGTATATAAAGAGTCTCGCCTTCCAGCCGCGCGGGCCAGAAGAGAACGGATTCTTCTTTCTTCATGCGATGCGTTCCTGGATCTGTGGGACCTTCCCCGGGTGGGCTGTCCCATCCGCGCGCAGCGGAAGGGGTCCCACGGGGGGATGGGTGGAGCGAGCACGGATGGGACATCCCACCCGGGCTTGTCATCAACTGGACAGGGCCTTCGCCGCTTCCAGACAGATATCCACGACCTTCATCTCGGCCTCGTAGTAATCCGGGTTCATGAAGCCGAGCTCGCCCGTGATGAGGTTATCGCTGACCGCCGAGATAGAGGCGGCCCTTACCTTATTAAGCTGCGCGATCGTCAAAAGGGCGCTTGAGACCATATCGACCGCGATCGCCCCCTCTTTACGGGCACCCTCGACGACCTCGCGGGTCTCGCGCAGGAGCGCGTCCGTCGTCCACACAGCGCCCTTGTGCATCGTCACGCCGTTGTCCGCCGCAGCCTTTTCAAGGGCCGCCGTGACACCGGGGTCGCAGACGGTCTTGAAATCCTTATCGACATAATACGGCGTCACCCCGTCGCCCCGCACCGAGCCGGTCGCCAAGACGATGTCGCCTACCTTGATCTTCTCATCGAGGGCGCCGCAGGAACCCGCGCGGATGATCGTCTCGACCTTGCCCGCGCACAGGATCTCGGCGATGATGGCCGAGTCCGGCGAAAAACGGCCGCCGTTGCCGACGGCGATCTTCACGCCCTTGTAGGTCCCGGTGAACATCGAATACTCGAAGAACGAAAAGCTCTTCACCGGCTTTTCGAGAAAGCTCAGGATCGCGTCGCGGCGCTCCGTGGTGCCGGGGATGATGGCGATCTTGCCGAAGTCGCCGGGCCGCACCTGCACCATGCCCAGCAGGTCCTGTCCTGTCATATGGACGTCTTTTCTCATCTGCATCATGGACTCCTTGGTATCGGGTTGATGACGCCTAGGCCGCCTCGCCGGCCGGCGTCTGCCTCAGGGCGTTCTTGTCGACCTTCCCGCTGCGGGTCTTGGGCAACGCCTCCACCACCGCGACGGACTGAGGCAGCTTGAAGTGTGCCAGGTGCTGACGGCAAAACTCCTTTATATCCTGTTCTTCGACGCAGGCGCCCTCTTTGGCGACGATAAACGCCTTGATCGTCTCCCCGCGCAGGGCGTCGGACACGCCCACCACAGCGACCTCTTTGACGACCGGGTGTTTATGGATCGCCTCTTCGATCTCGTTGGGAAAGACCAGCTGGCCCGAGACCTTGATCATGTCCTTTTTGCGGCCCACGATATAATACAGCCCCTCCTCGTCGCAGCGCGCCAGATCCCCGGTGTAAAACCAGCCGTCACGCAGGACCTCGGCCGTCATCTCGCGATCCTTGTAATAACCGTCCATCACGACCCAGCTCTTTATCGTCAGCTCGCCCACCCCGCCCTCCGGGACTACGTTCTCCTCATCGTCGACGAGCTTGAGCGTGATCCACGGCGCCGGCCGGCCGATGGACTCGATCTTGTCGCTGCCCATCGGGATGACGGTGTTAGGGGCGTTCGTCTCCGTCAGCCCCCAGCCGTTGAGCAACTTCGCGTTCAGGCAGTAGGTCTTGAAACGCCGGATGGCGTCGGGGGAATTGGGCGCGCCGAAGACGTTGACCCAGCGGATGCTCGACAGGTCGTACTTCTCGAACTCCTTTAAGTGCAGAAGCGCGTAGTACATCGACGGCACCATGTGGAAACACGTCACCTTATGCTTTTCGACCAGGCGCAGGAACTCGAGCGGGTTGAAGCGCTCCATCATCACGAGCGTGATGCCGAAATAAACGCAGTTCTGCAGATAGACGAGCCCGCCGGCGTGCGAGAGCGGAAGGGCGCAGAGTTTCACGTCGCGGCCGCTCAGGTCCACGAAATACTCCATGGCCTGCGGCGCGGCGTCCAGGTGCTTGTAGTTCAGGCACACGCCCTTGGGCCGGCCCGTCGAGCCCGAGGTGTAGAGGATCAGGGAACGGTCTGACTCAGTGAGGACGGTCTTCGGGGCGTCCGATGACCCCGAGCTCAGGAGATCCGAAAAAGACCTCCAGCCCTCTTTCTTCTCGCCGACCAGGACGACGTCTTTCAGGGTCGCGACGTTGGAACGGATCGTCTCAAGGCAGACCCCTTCGCGGGGGCGGGCGATCAAAAGGGACGCGTCCGCGTGGGCAAGGATCGCCTGGAGCTCCTCGTCCTTCAGCATGAAGTCGAGCGGCACGACCGTCGCGCCGATGGAAAAAAGCGCCAGATAGGAATACAGGTATTGCGGACAGTTCGGCAGGTACACGGCGACCTTGTCGCCCTTTTTGACGCCACGCGCAAGGAGACCGTTGGCCAGACGAAAGACGGTATCCGCCATCTGGGAAAAGGTGACGGGCTCATCCTGAAAGATGACCGCGGGCTTTTGACCGAACTCCTTGGCGTGTCCTGTCAATAGCCGCCGCACGTCAAACTTCACGTCGCACCTCCCGGGATCCTGTGCCCCCTTGATCTCATCTCGTATAAAAATACGGGGTTTGCGTCCTCTTCGTAATCGAGCACCTTTCTCTCCAGTGACAGATGCGCGAAACAGATCTCCCTGAATTCTTCGGGCGGGATCCCCTCAAAGCCGGTCAGGATCCGCCGGCTCAGGCCTTCAAATCCGATGACGCCCTGATAAATATAAACGGGCCGCTCCCGTTCCAGGCCTTCCAAAAAAGCGGTCAGGTATTGCCTGTGCTTGAAGGTGCGTATCTGCCCTTCCTTTATGGCCGTCGCATAAAGCATCGTCCGCCTGCCGTTTGACACAAATACCGGTCGGTCACCCTCACCCTTGAGGTCCCGGATGAGACCCGGCCGGCTGTAGGCTTCGTGTTCCCGGACGATGGCCGGCGGCGTGTTGAAATAACTCCCCATGGCCGTGAAAGCGCTCCGGGCGCCGCGGCTGCCGCGCGCAAGGGTCGCGGGGGAGGTGATGTAAAAAGAGTAGCCCGTCAAGAGGAAGAGCACCAAGACGACAACGAACGAAGGCAGGACCTTGCCCGCGCCGCGCAGTCCGTGGGCCGCCAAGAGGGCCAGTGGCGGCACCAAGGAAGACATGTATTTGAAGGAACCTGCGACGCCTTCCCGGTGTAAAAAAGAATAGAAGAAAAAGAGGATGACGAAAAAGCCGCCGAGATAGCCCGCCGCGCGCAGGTGCCTTCGCTCCCGGACGGCGCCGGTCCCGGCGAGGAACGCGAAGAAAAGATACACCCCCATGAGGGTGAACGGGTTCAGGACCTCACCGATGTTCGCCGGCAGGCACCGCACGAAAAGGCGCGCGTGCCCAAAGAAGATCTCGCCCACGTACATCCCGAGGCCGGCAAACCTGAAGACCGCGTCGTGGATGTTGGGGTCGTCGAGCCCCGTCTCCAGATACATGTTCACGGCCGCCAGGAACTTTGGGAAAAAGAACAGGGAATAGACGACATAATGGAACTTTCTCAGGCCTTTTACGAAGAGGAACAGGAAGAAAAGAAAGAGGAACCCGAAGACGACATATTCCGGCCGGCAGCCCGCCGCCAGGACGGCACAGGTCATCGCCGGCCAGATATGCCTGTTGTCCCTGGTCTCGGCGGTGAGGCAGGCAAAAAACAGCGCCTGGATGGAAAAGAACAGGGCGGGGTTGGTGTAGTCCTCCGTCAAGGAAAAGATAAAGAGGACCGGGGAGATAATGACAAGGAGGCAGGCCAGGAAGGCGCTGGTCCTGTCCTTGAAGAGATGGAGCGCGATGGAGTAGACGAAAAACGCCGACAGGAACGACAAAAAGACATTGAAGACCACCACCGCCTCAAAGCTCACCCCGCCCCCCAGGAACGAAAGGGCCTTGATGATGAAGAAGTAGACGGGGGAGCGCTGGTCCAGAAAGATCTCCTTCCAGGTCGCGCTCTTGGCCAGCACCCCTATGATCCAGACGCCGTAGTCCTGCCGGCTCGAAAACTCCCCGACCAGGAACAGGAGCTTGTAGAGGAGCACCGCCAGGCTCAGGCCGATCAGCCCCTTGGGCAGGGACCTAAAGACGCCGGCCAGGTCCTTGGCCCGGAGCACGAGCAGGACGGGATAAGCGACGAACGCAGCCAAAAAGATGCTGCCCGTCAAAAAATGTAAGGTGTTTTGGATGCCGCTGAATATCATGACCGTTCTATCCGAGCGTTTGGACTACGTCAAAGACCGCCTCACACGGCGTCCAGCACTGACCGCAGGCGGGAGCGGGGAGGTCTTCCCTCTTCTTCACGCCCCGCGTGCAGATGAAGCCGTCCCCATTCTCGTCGTAATACAACCTGTTGATGCCCGCATAACACGGGAAGTCCCTCCTGCCCCGGGACAAGACCCTCAGGAGATTCTTGTAGTATCTTCTTCCTATGAAGCCAGCGGCGCCGTTGTCCCTCAAAAAGGTCTCCACGACCCTGAGCCTCTCTTTTCCCGAGAGCCGCCCCACCCCCTCAAAGGCGAGATTGTCGTAAAAATCATGGCGTTCGGCAAAGGTGAGCCACAGGTCTTTCTCTCTGGAGGCCCCTTCCAGTTGGCGCGCGTCCTCCGTGCTATCACAGGTAAACATCTTGTAATACGCGAGCCTCCCCCGGTGCGTCCGTCGTATCTGCTCCAGATACGCCCGCGTCCGGCGATACCTGTCGAAGGCATCCGCCACGCCGCAGTGCTCGGCCCCCCACCGCTCCGAGGGGAGATGGTTCAACCCCACGAATATCTTCAGGAAGTCGTGCCGGCTCAAGATCTCATGAAGCGTCGCAAAGATCTCTTCGCAGAAATACCCGTTCGTGTTTATGGAGACATAGTAGAGCCAGGGCAACTGCTCCTTGGCCAGGGCGACTGTGTCCGCCAGATATTTCGCGTCGTAAAACGGCTCCCCTCCCGTCAGGGTGAGCATGAGGATGCCGCCTCCGTGGCGCTTGAAGACGACGTCCTGCTTGTCCCTGCCCAGAAAGACCTTCTGTGTGTTTTTCCAGCTGCCGCAGGTCCTGCACCTGAAATGACAGGCGTTGGTGATCTTGAGGATCAGGCGGAACGGTGCCGCGTATCCTCTGCACCAAGGCGAGAGCGCCCTGATGACGAGGACCCGAAAGAACAATAAGACATGCCACGCGCCCTTCTTGGCCTGAAGGCCGAGCTTGCGTCTCAGGAAAGGGCCGAGCAGCCGCGGGGTCAGGGCCGCGTATTCCAACAGGTCGCCCGGCCGCAATTTGGAACGCCCCCTCCTCCTCTTGGAAAAATGGAACGGGACCTCAAGAAAACTCCCCTTCTGCCGGAGGACGTGCAGGAGGGCCTCAAGCTGGAAGAAAAAACCCTTGCCGAAAAAACGGCCCCTACTGATCTTTTCAAGGATGGAGCGGGAGTATATCCTGAATCCTGAAGTGCTGTCATAGACGGCCACGGACAGACAGAGCCGGAAAAAGAAGGTGCCGGCCCGGCTGCCGAACTTCCGCAGCTGATCCCACTCCTCGACCTTTCCTCCGGGGACATACCGGGAGGCGATCACCAGGTCAAACGCGGGGGCCCTCGCCAGGAGCTCTTTGATGACAGCCGCCTGATGGCTTCCGTCGGCGTCCATGGTGCAGATGCGCCCGAAGTCGATCTCCCTCAGGGCATGCCTGAAGGCCCCGATATACGCACGGCCCAGGCCCCTTCGGGCGTTGACCGTATAAAAGATGTGGTCGTGTCGCCGGCTATACTCTCTTACCTTAATAAGGGTAGCGTCTTCTTGCTGCGCCCCCGGAACGGTCACTGAGAACAAAACGGCAAAGTCGCGTACGTGCTCGGACAGGTCTTTTAACAGCTGATCCAGGTTCTCCGCTTCTTCAAGGACAGGGATGACGATCAGCAGGTCGTGCCTGGGCATATATGCGTCTCTTCTCCATGAAATAATTTAGTAAAATTTTACTATTCAATTTTTAATATGTCAAGAGATTAATTTAATACGAATTAACCATGTTTTTGACATGATTAACCTTTTTAAAATGAGGGAGTTATGTCTTTTGCGGCCATTCGGGCAGAGAAATCTTCTCGTTGGCGAGCTCTGAGCTGACGGTCTGAATGAACTTTTTCTCTGCCTGCAGGAGCTCAAGATTGTGGTCCACGATCGACTTGAGATGGTAGGAAGACTGGTCGGCCAGACGGCTGCCCAGCCCTTTGAGCGCCTCCTCCACTTTGGCGAGGACCCGGGTGCGCCCTTTAAGACGGCGCAGGGCCACGTCGCGCGGCAGGTACGGCAAAAAATAAAGGGCGATATCGAAGCTGAAGTTCGGCCGTTCGGCGGCGATGAGGCTCTTGGTCAGCAATCGCCGGAAACGCTGGTCCCCTTTCGGCGTCAGGCTGTAGACGAACTTCTCCGGACGCTTGCCGCCGGAGCGGACGCTCTTGTCGACATACCCTTTCTTTTCAAGGAGGTTCAACGAGTAATACGTAGACTCGACCTCGAGGACCGCAAAGGTGCTGATCACCTTCTTGATCTGCTTCTTGATCTCATAGCCGTGGCGCGGCTGGTCCTTGAGCAATCCCAGGATGATCAGTTCCTGCTCAATCTTCATCGGTTTGTTTAAAAATACCCATGGCACGGAACTTCTCGTAGCGCTGGCTGACCAGTTCGTCCTGGGGCACCTTCATGAGCTCGATAAAGTGTCTCTTGACGGCGGCCTTGATGTGCCTGGCCGCCTCTTCCGGATTCACGTGCGCGCCGCCCATGGGCTCCTTGATGATCTCGTCGATCACCTTGAGCCCCAGGAGGTCCTGCGCCGTAAGCTTGAGCGCACGGGCCGCGTCAGCCGCCTTGGCGCTGTTCTTCCACAGGATCGCCGCACAGCCCTCCGGCGAGATCACCGAGTAATACGCGTTCTCCAATACGCAGATGCGGTCCGCCACCCCGATGCCCAACGCTCCGCCGCTGCCCCCTTCGCCGATGACGACGACGACCATGGGCGTGGCGATGCCGGACATCTTCATCAGGTTCTCCGCAATGACCTGCGCCTGGCCGCGCTCCTCGGCGCCGATGCCGGGGTAGGCGCCCGGCGTGTCGATGAAGATCAAAACGGGGAGGCCGAACTTCTCCGCCATCTGCATCGCCCGCAGGGCCTTGCGGTATCCTTCGGGATGAGCGCAGCCGAAGGTCCGCAGGAGATTCTCCTTCGTATCGCGGCCCTTCTGGTGGCCGATGATGATGAGCTTCTGGCCGTCCAGCCGGCCGAGCCCCGTGATGATGGCCCGGTCGTCACGAAAGGCCCGGTCGCCGTGCAGCTCGATAAAGTCCTTGATCAACAATTGAACGTAATCGAGAGTGTAGGGGCGGTGGGGGTGCCGGGAGATCTGAACGCGCTGCCAGGCCGTGAGCCTGCCGTATATATCCTTGCGCAGGTGGTCGAGCTTGTCTTCCAGGCGCCTGATCTCGCCCGACAGATCGATGTTCTTGTCCGACGTGAATTTCTTGAGCCCATTGATCTTTTGCTCAAGCTCGACGATAGGTTTTTCGAAATCCAACGCGACCATAGAGGCGGTCCGCAAACGCGCTTCTCAATAAACGCGCGTCTCAATCCATGATGGTGACTTCGGTGTTGACGGGCAACAGATCGTACAGCTCTTCGACGTCGTCGTTGTGCATCCGCACGCAGCCGGCCGTGGTCTGCTGGCCGATCTTCGCGGGGTCGGTCGTGCCGTGGATCCCGTAACCGGGGATGTCGAATCCCATCCAACGCGTGCCCAGGATGTTCTGGGAGTCACCGTACGGGATGACGCGCCCCTCGTGTGTCCAGGCAGGTTTTGAAAGTTTGTTGACGATCTTAAAGGTGCCGACGGGCGTGATGCTGTCTTTTCCCGTCGAAACAGGATAGGTCCTGATGAGCGCACCGTCGGAGCGCAGCATCAGGGTATTCTGAGATTTGTCGACGACGACGCTCAGGCGTCCCGTCCAGATCCTCAAAAGCTGCCCGCGCCGGATGACGTCGGAGCTCAACCCGTTCTGTTTCTTGATAAAGGCGGTGGTCGTGCGGAACTCGTCGGCGATCATGCTCAGCGTGTCGCCGGCGACCACCTCGCGCTGCACCGTCAACCCCATCACCATCAACCCGGAGACAAGGACACGCATGTTAACGGCCTCGAGTCTCTGCTGCACGTCTTCGATGCGGGGATCCGTCACAAAACGCGCCAGCATGTCCCTGAGGATACGCTGGGCCTCCAAAAACTCCCCTTTCTTCTCAAAACCTTGCGCCTCTTTCAGGAGCATGTCAAAACTGCCCGAGACCGGCCGCGACGCCGCCCGTGCCGACGCCGGGGGGACCGCCGCCGGCCGTGCCCCTCGCTTCACCGATACGCCCAAGATGACGACCAAAAAAACAGCTGCCGCCGCGACCCCGATAAGTATGTTTCTTCTCACGTATCCCCCCGACATTAAAAGATCAAAGCCAATAAGATCCCCATGATCGACCCCGCAAAGACCTCCACGGGCGTATGGCCGATTAGTTCCTTCAGGCGGTCCCCTTCGATCCTTCCTCTCCAATAGATGTCGTCGAGGACCTTGTTCAGGATCGAGGCCTGGGTGCCCGCGGCGCGCCGCACCCCCTGCGCGTCGAACATCGTCACCATGGCGAAGACCGCCGCGAGCGCGAACTCCGGCCTGTCGAAACCAAGGTCCATGCCGACGACCACCGCCAGGGCGCTGGAACCTGCCGCGTGCGCGGACGGCATCCCGCCCGTCCCGATAAACCAGCGGAAGTCAAAGCGCTTGGTCCGCAAGACACCCAGGGCCACCTTCAACGTCTGGGCAAAACCCCAGGCAAAGAGAGTGACCTTCAGGATATGGTTCTGCCACAACTGTGCAAAGATTCCGTCCACAACACGCTCCCTTAAGAGGGGTGGGCCAGCTGTTCGACGGGACGAACCTGGATGTCCACTTTATCGTAGAAGGTGGAAACGCCGTCACGGACGAGGAAACCGCGGTTGCCCATCACCACCTGTGCATCCGGAAGCGGCGCGTGCCGGACCCCCGCAGACGTCGCCCTCCGCCGGGGCGTCACGCGCCCCTGTCCCCTTAATTCCTGGATCGCCCGCCTGAGCTCCTTCACCGACGACAACCTCTTGCGCATCTCCTGATTCTCAAGCTGCACCCGCATCAAGAGCTCGCGTGTCTGACGCCCCTCTTCGGCAAGCACCTTGTTGACCTCGCCGACGTCGTTCATCTTCTTCTTCAACAAGAGGGCGTAACGATGATACTGGCTGATCTTCTTTTCCTCCCCGGCCAGGTTCTGCTTCAGATGAACGACCTCGTTGGTGAGCTGTTCGTTCACCAAGCCGCTGTCTGCAAGCTGGTCCTGGACCTCCCTCAGGACCAGGCGCATCTCTTCGACGCGACCGTTCAAGAGCGCCAGGGAGTGTCCCAGGTCGGCGTTCTTGTCCAGCATCTCCAGTGACTTGTAGATCCCGAAGGCCGCCGTGCCCGCCAGAAAAAGGACCAGGGCCCATAAAAAGAGGATCTTCACGGCTCAGTGCCCCCAAACTTTGTGTTGACAGACCCGGGGAGACATGGTAAATTTTTACTAGGTCGGTTCTTCCTCCCGCTCTATTCCCTCCTGAACCCGCCAGTTTTCCTATTATAGTTATAACCCCTAAAAAAATCAAGCGCTTTTGGGTCTGTTATAATGATCGCCAAGGTGCATACCTTTGCTTTGGTCGGCATCAACGCCCTCTGCGTGGAGATCGAGGCGGACGTCAGCGGAGGCCTGCCGAACGTCTCCATCGTGGGGCTGCCTGACTCGGCCGTCCGCGAGAGCAAGGAGCGGGTCCGCGCCGGCATCAAAAACAGCGGCTTTACCTTCCCCCCTGACCGGATCACCATCAACCTGGCCCCGGCTGACTTGAGGAAAGAGGGTTCCTCTTTCGACCTGGCCATCGCCCTGGGTATCCTCGCGGCCTCACGGCAGGTCGAGCCGGCGACACTGAAAGACACCTTCTTTGCGGGCGAGCTGGCCCTGAACGGTGAGATCCGGCCGGTCAAAGGGGCCCTGTCTATGGCCATCGCCCTCAAGAGACGGCGCATCAGGAACCTTGTCGTTCCGCTGCGCAACGCGGCCGAGGCCTCAGCCGCCGGCGGCGTTAAGGTCTACGGGGCCAGGACGCTCAGGGAACTGGTCTCTTTTCTCTACAACCCGGACATGATCACGCCTTCCTCCCCGACGACGCACCTCGGGCCGCCGGCTGCGCCCGAACCTGAGGAAGACTTCAGCGACGTCAAGGGGCAGGAGGCCGCAAAGCGCGCCTTGGAGGTCGCCGCGAGCGGCGGCCACAACATCCTGCTCATCGGCCCGCCGGGCAGCGGCAAGACGATGCTCGCCAGGCGCCTGACGACGATCCTGCCGGAGCTGACGCACGAAGAGGCGCTGGAGACGACAAAGATCCACTCGGCCCTCGGCCTGACGGACAGCCGCCTGGGCCTCATGAAGAAGCGCCCCTTCCGCGCCCCGCACCACACGGCCTCGGACAGCGCCCTCGTCGGAGGCGGACCCACCCCCCAGCCCGGCGAGATCACCCTCGCGCACAACGGCGTCCTCTTCATGGACGAACTGCCGGAGTTCCACCGCAATGTCCTCGAGGTCTTGCGCCAGCCCATGGAGGACGGCCGTATCCAGGTAGCGCGCGCCGCGCGCTCGCTGGTCTTTCCGGCACGTTTCATGCTGGTCGCCGCCATGAACCCCTGCCCGTGCGGCAGGTTCGGACAGGAAAAATCCTCCTGTAGATGCAGCGCGGCCCAGGTGCATAAATACCGCTCGAGGGTCTCGGGCCCGCTCTTGGACAGGATCGACATCCATATCGAAATCCCCGCCACGAAATACCGGGAATTATCCAGCGGCCTGTCTTCGGAGCCCTCCGCCCGGATCAAGGAACGGGTCGCCAAAGCGCGCTTTCTCCAGAGAGAGCGTTTCAAAAACGAAGGCATCTTCCAGAATGCCCAGATGAACCACAGACAGGTGCGCCAATTCTGCGCCCTGGGTGAGACAGAGAGTGAATTACTGAAGAAGGCGATGGCGGAGTTAAATTTCAGCGCGAGGGCTTACGACAAGATCCTGAAGGTTTCCAGGACGATCGCCGACAAGGAGACATCGGAACACATCAAGACGGAACATCTGTGCGAAGCGATACAATACAGGAGCCTGGACAGGGACCTCCCTGCTTAGCAGCCACGCTCCGAAACAGTTTCCAACCGGTTCGGGAAACAGGTTTCCTGCAATGAATATAAACGATTGGCCGGCACAAGACCGGCCCAGAGAAAAGCTGCTGAAAAACGGGGAGCATACCTTGAGCGATTCCGAGCTGCTGGCGATCATTCTGCAGACGGGCACAAAAGGAGAAAGCGCGGTGGACCTGGCAAGGAGGATCCTTCAGGAGTTCAAGACATTCCGCGCGATCGGTCAGGCGGATGTATGCCGCTTGAAAGAATTCGAAGGGGTGGGAAAGGCTAAAATCGCACAAATCAAAGCAACGATTGAAATAGGCAGGAGGTTCACAGAGGAGGCATCAACGGAAAACCGGCCGCAAATAAAATCCTCGCGGGACATCGCCGAGATGCTCATGCCGCGGATGCGGGACCTGAAGAAAGAGGTCTTTAAAGCCCTGCTCCTCAACTCACAAAACCGGATCATAGATGTCATCGAGGTCGAGGAGGGGACCGTGAACCAGGCCCATCCCATACTGCGCGAGATCTTTCAGAAGGCCCTGCAACGGCTTGCTTCTTTCATGATCTGCGTGCACAATCACCCTTCAGGCGATCCGCAACCAAGCCCGGAAGACAAAGCCTTCACCCGGATGATGATCGAGGCAGGAGAGGTCCTGCTCGTAAGGTGTCTTGATCATATCATCATCGGAAACAACGTCTATTTCAGCTTTTGCGACGAAGGAATGATCTAAGGAGGGCGCCTTCAGCGGATAAAAAAATCGATCTTCTTCTT
Source organism: uncultured Planctomycetia bacterium (assembly GCA_964622605.1). Taxonomy (GTDB): domain Bacteria; phylum Omnitrophota; class Gorgyraeia; order Velamenicoccales; family Velamenicoccaceae; genus CAZCSY01. Next base: position 56,530 of record CAZUQR010000008.1, on the reverse strand, counting down.
GTAGACAGCCGCCAGTTCCTTCAGCTGAACGGTATCGATGCGGCGCTGCCCCGCTTCTATCTTTGAAATATAGGATTGAGTCCTGCCCAATCTCCTGGCGACGTCTCCCTGTTTGAGTCTGGCTTCCTTGCGGGCCTTCTTCAAGCGCTCGACCAGGGCCTTATGGCTTCGTGTAAAAATCGTCTTATCCATGGGATTGACACCCCTGTCTTTCTATGATATATTTATCCAAGATGTATTCCAAAATGGAATATACATACAAAAACAAATCCCGTGGACCTGCCTGAAAAAGAAATAACGGCTTTGGTCGCTGACGACAACGAGCAGATCAGGGAAATGATCTGCTATGAACTTGAAAAAAGGGGATTTACGACGAGAGCGGCGGGGGATGGAAAAGAAGCACTAGTAAAAATCGCCGAAGGTAAACCCGATATCATCATCCTGGACATTGAAATGCCGTTCGTAGGCGGAGAGGAAGTCTGCGAGCGGCTGAAGAAAGATCCCGGCACTCAAAATATCCCCATCATTCTTTTATCGGCGCGAAGGCCTTCGAAACGGATACTCCGGAATAAGTCCGGCGCGCCGATAAAATATGTGGAAAAACCCTGCACCTTCAAATGTCTACTTGCCCAAATCAACGCCCTCCTATAGACAGTGGTCTTGCCTCGCCCCGCGAGGAAACGCGCGCCCCCCTCCCTAAATAGCGTCAAGAAATAAAGAGGGCAGATACCCGTAACAAATGGTATCTGCCCTCTTTATTCACAACTCAAAACCGGACCTCCAGTTGCATCAACAGCTCATCGTTCCTCGCGGCCCCGCTGCCGGTCTTCTCGTCGTTGATCGAATACTCGGTCTTCAACTTGACGTTCTTCATCACCTCGCTGATCACGGCGAACATCAGCTCTTCGCGATCCCAGGTCGCCGGCAGGCCGAATGACTTGGGCGCGTCCACGTCGTAGCGGCCGTAGCGGATCAGAAAGTCGTGCGTCTTGAAATACTTCCACTTGACGGGGAGCGTCACCTTATAGGAGGGCTGGACATACCAGCCGTATCGCGAGAGGTCCCCGTCCCGGGCGGCGATGTACTGGGTGAAAAAGTTGAAATTCCCCAGGTCGTAATCCAGGTTCAGGCCCGCCCGGTGCTGTTCGTCATCATTGGAGGTATAGCCCGACAGGTTCGCCTTCAGAAAAGCGACGTCGGCGTCGCTCAACTCGTTGAAGAAGCCGAAGCCCAGGACGTCCACGGCGCCCAAACGCCCCAGCTCTTGAGCGAACCCCAGGCCGACGCCCACCTCCTTGACGCCGCCATAGCTGCCGACGAGCACGTTATCATGAAGCATCCTATAGGAGTTGTCCTCGCCCACGCCTCTGGAATCCAACTCCAACCCCTGGGAGACGGACAGGATGCCGTAAAAGGGCTCTCTCTTCGTGGACCAGGTCAGGCCGAGTTCCTCATCCCTCCAAAAGGCATTGCCGTTCAAAGGATACCCCTCGGTCTTCCGGGAGGGTGCGATAAAACGACAGTCCAGGCCGATCTTCAGCTCCGAATCAAGAGGAAGATCCGAAAAGGTCAGGGTCCCCACGACCACCTTCACGCTGCTCTGGGTAAACTCGAGCTCGGCCTCGAGGGTCGCGTTATCGGAGAGGTGGACTTTGGGTAACAAGACGAACTTATCAAGCTGAAAATGCGGCTCGGGTTCGCTTATAAAGGCATCATCCTGCGTATTGATAAACTCGAGCTCCAGCTCTCCGCCTATCTCAAACCTGGCGCCCTTCAGCGACAAGAGGCCCCCCTTGTGGGGTTGTTCCAATCTCTCTTCTAGGGCGGTTATCCGGTCCGCCACCCCTTCGGGCGACTGAATCCTTGCCGCCCTCTGCGCCTCCAGCTCTTCGATCCTCTGCTGCATCTGGCCCATCTGCCTTGCCTGCTCCTCGATCTGTCTCTGCAGGACCCCCATCTGTTCTTTTAGACCAGAAAGCTCGTCGCCCCGGGCGAGCTGGACTGAACAAAAAGACAAAAAAAGAACCGCGCAGGCGATCCCACGCACTTTGGCCATCTGCCCCCCTGTCCTATTCGAAGATGGATACCCCTTGCCCCTATCACACCAAGGGCCCTGTCTAAGGGACCGGCAGGCGGACCACGAAGGTAGTCCCTTGACCTTGCGTGCTTTGGACCTCGATGGTGCCCTTGTGCGACTTGACGATATTATAAATGATCGAAAGCCCCAGCCCCGTCCCTTCCCCAACGCTCTTCGTGGTAAAAAAGGGCTCGAATATCTTCGCCAAGTTCTCCGCAGACATGCCGATACCCGTATCGGAGACAGAAAGCACCACTTCCCTGCGCCCCATGTCGTGCTCGGTCTTGACCGTGATATGGCCGCCCGCGGGATCCCCTTTCTTCTCGATGGCCCAACGGGCGTTATTGATAAGATCAAAGATCGCCTGCTGCAAAAGCTGTGAATCCCCCATGACGTAGGGGACCTCACCGGCAAGCTCCTTGTGCAGGGTGATATGCTGAAGGCTGATCTCCTTCTCGACCAACAGGAAGACCTTTTCGACGATCTGATTGGGCGAAAGGTGCTCGAAGATGCCCTTGGAGGCGTGAGAAAAATCCAGAAGCGAACGCGTGATGCGCACGCATCGGTGGGACGATTCTTCGATCGCGTCACAAAGCTGCCGGAACTCTTCGAAATCGAATTCCTTTTTCTCTCCGGCCAGCATCTTCATCAGTTGAACGTTGTTCAGCACGCCGACCAGAGGATTGTTGATCTCGTGGGCCACGCCGCCGGCGAGCAACCCTACCGAAGCCATCTTGGAAGACTGGACGAGCTGCGCCTGGGCCTTCTTGAGCTCCTCCAGGGCCCTGGTGAGTCCTTCTTCGGCGCTCCGGCGCTGTTCTACCTCCTGGAGCAGCGCATCGCGGGAAACGGTCGTCTGGCGCAGATTCTCAACCATCCTGTTGAACGCCTCGACCAGTCTTCCTATCTCATCCCGGGAAGGCACCGCCAGGCGCTGAGTAAAATCGCCGCCGGCCACGCGGTCAGAAAAAACGGTCAATTGCTCAACGGGGCGGGCGATCCCCCTTGCGAATCTCCCGGAAAGAAAAACAGCCATGAGGAGCACGCCTCCAAGAACCCCCCACGCCGTGCGATGGAACATGCCCGGGATCTCCATGAAATCAGCATAAGGCATGAACACAAAGCCCGACCAACCCAGGGAGGCCACCCCTCGATAGGCCACAAATCCGTCCATGCCGAAAAGTGTCGTCCTTTCCAGGCCGGGCGCGGACGACGTCATGCGGTCCGAGACTCCCTGGGATCCGGGCCCGGCGACGCGGCTGAACTCCGCCAAAATCCTGTCTTTCCGGGGAAAGGCCAATATCCTGCCCTCCTTGTCCACCAGGCCCGCAAAACCATTCTTACTGACTCGTAACACGTCCACGGACTCCTGGAGCCGCGAAAGAGGAAACTCGGCCAATAGGAGGCCAATAAATCGATTGCCGAAATAACCATATCGGCTCATCATGAGTTTAACGGCGGGTGAGCCCAGCTCGGCGCTCGGCCCGGCGGGAAAGACAACAAGGCGGCCGGGGTGCGAGAGGGCCTCCTGGAACAACGGCGCATCCCTGAAATCCCGAAGGATCCGTTCCTCTTTCTCGCCGCGGACGACCTTGACCTCCTCCTGCCCCTTCTCGTTGACATAGCTCAGAACGGAGAATACGTTTGCGAACTTTTCAAAATATTGCGCCAGGGCGATATCCTGGAATTTCTTACTGTAGACCTCAAACTCTTTGTCGTTGAGGATCAACTCCATGACCGCCTTTTTATCGCGAATACTGCTTTCCAGATTATGCGTCAGGTGCCCAACGAGGACTCCGAGTCTCTTTTTCTCGGCGATCTTGAGATAATGCGTTATGGAAAAAAAGGAAAGTCCCCCCAGGGTCCCTGCCACAAAAAGGACGAGCGTCACCTGGGAGGCTACTATCCTGCTTCTCAGAGACCTCATGATGAGCCGTTCCCTCCGGCGGCAACCGCCCCGCAGGAACGCATGATCGCGGCGGCAGCGGGCGATGAAAGAAAATCCACGAATTCCCTCTTGGGCCCGTTCAGCTCGCCTTTCCACGCAACGGCCAACGGGACAACCATTTCATACGTGCCGCGGACCACGTTCTCGGGAGAAGGAAACACCCCGTCCAGCGCCAGCACCACAAGGCCGACATCATAGACCATGGATAAAGGGGCATACCCCAGGACATCCTCGTGTTCTTGGAAGATCACCATCAACGAAGGGGTGGTATAGAGGGCCTCGCCGGCCATGGAAGAGATGTCTCTAAACGCAGGCAGGTGCGCCTCGATCACGCGCCGGCTGGAATCGCCCTTTTCGCGGCTGGCCACGAACAGGGGCCTGTCGCCGCCGCCCAACGGGGCCCAGGAAGATAGGGCGCCGGAAAATACGGCAACGACCTGCTCGCTGGTCAGGTTCTGCACGCCGCGGACATTGCCGCTGGCCACAAAAACGACCGGCGTGGTGGCAAATATTTTATCACGGACCCCTGCCTCCTTTTCCGTATCCTTGAGCGGCCGGGCCGTGCGGGCCAGGGCGCAGCGGCCGTCGATCAAGGCCTTGAGCCCACCGGAGCTCCCGATACTCTCCGGGATCTCGACGGACCTGCCCGGATTCTCCTTCTGGAAAGCCTCGGCGAGACAGCGCAACAGCTTTTGGCTGTCACCCGTGCCTTCGATGACGATCTTCTCTTGCGCCCAGCCCATACGGCAAAAAGCCAAAACGAACAAAACCATGAGGGCCATCCGCACCATGAGGGCCATCCGCAACGTCTTAGGCATCACATCCCCCTTTGTCTTTTATTTTACACCGATATTATATCAACGCGAGGAGAAAACAAAAGCCGCGTTTTCCCCGGATCTTCGAAGAGCGTATCGCTTTTATATAGATTATACAATAATATATCTAAATAGAGAATAACCTATTACATAATATATTTTAGTTTAATAAATATTGCCATACTGGCACTGGAACGGCCCCCGTCGGCCCGAGGGTCGATCCGAGGCAAAAAACGGGCAGGTCTCCGGTCGGAGACCTGCCCGTTTAGCATGCGTGCTTCTTACTATGCGCGACCTCTTCGGCAACCGAGGATCTTCCCGGCCTCCTTGCGATACGCGTCCATGACGTAAGGGATGCCACAGACCTCTTCGGCCCCCTTCGTCAGGCTCATCAGGTCCTTGATGTTCTTGGCGGCAAGGCCGGGAATCATCACCGCGGTCCCCGTCGCCAAAGTCATCCGGTGCCGCAGCCTCGACCGAGACAAATAAACAACCGACCGCAGCACATTTAAGGTTGACAAGAAAGGTAAACAGTGTATTATTCTATCTAATACACTTCTGCAGGAAGGATCGTTCTGCAGGAAGGATCGCGAACGTATGAGACAAAGACGTCCATATGAAGGGACGTCTTTTTTTTCTAATATCCTGCTCAAAAAGGGCGGATCGCCAAAAGATCCGGGAAGGACTCGTCATGAGGGTCTTAAATAAAGTGATCCTGGCAGAGGGCCAGGGGGCCCGCATTTTCAGGATTGATATCTCTTCGCCGGAAATCGCCAAAAATTCAAAAGCGGGGCAATTCGTCGTTCTCATGGTCAAGGAGGAAGGGGAAAGGATCCCGCTGACCATCGTGGATACGGACAAGGAAAAAGGCGCCCTGACGCTTATCGCTCAGGAAGCGGGTCTGACCACGGCGCTTTTGGGCCGCGTCAATGCAGGAGAGGACCTGTATGCACTCGTCGGCCCGTTGGGGCATCCTACACAGATCAGAAAATACGGCCGGGTCATCGTGGTCGGCGGGGGCGTCGGCATAGCGGAGATATATCCGGTCGCCAGGGCGCTGAAGGGCGCCGGTAACGACGTCATCGGTATCCTGGGATCCCGCACAAAAAAACTCCTCATCCTCGAAGACGAGATGAAAGGGGTCTGCGATGAATGTCACGTAATGACGGACGACGGTTCCTGCGGCACAAAAGGATTCACCACCGACAGGCTCAAAGAGCTTCTTGAGCGCAGGACATGCGATCTCGTGTATGCCGTGGGCCCCCTGCCCATGATGAAGAAGGTCTCCGACGTGACGAAGGATTCGAACGTCCCGGCGCTGGTATCCCTGAACGCCATCATGGTCGATGGGACGGGGATGTGCGGTTGCTGCCGGGTCAGCGTCGGGGGAAAGACCAAATTCAGCTGCGTCGATGGTCCCGAATTCGATGCGCACGCCGTTGACTGGGACGAATTGATGAAGCGCAACAATATGTATGCACAGAAGGAAAAGCACATCTGCCGTCTTAATGATCTGTGATGAATGAAGATGAGAAAAGGGCCGGTTAAGATCAAAGAGAAAGACGGCGCCTCAAGGATCTCGGGTTTTGAAGAGGTCGTGGAGGGTTATTGCGAACAAGAGGCGCTCGAGGAGGCCGCGCGCTGCCTGCAGTGCAAAAACCCGACGTGTATCGCCGGCTGCCCGGTCGGGATAGACATCAAGACGTTCATCCGCCAGATCACCGAAAAGGACTATGCCGGCGCGTACGTCACCATCCGGCAAAAAAACGACTTTCCCTCGATGTGCGGCCGGGTCTGCCCGGCGGAGTATCAGTGCCGCAAGACGTGTGTCCTGACCAAAAGGGACATGCCCTTTGCCTCCGAAGAAGCCATCAATATCCATTTCCTCGAAAGGTTTATCGGCGACTACGGGATGACCCGTGAGCTGGCGGTCCCCGTCCGGGATACCAAGGATTTTTCCCGTTTCAGGGTGGCGGTCGTCGGATCCGGCCCTGCCGGCCTGTGTTGTGCCGGGGAGCTTGCAAGACAAGGGATCAGGGTGAGCGTCTTTGAGGGCCTGCACGATACCGGAGGCGTCTTGCGCTATGGGATCCCTCCTTTCAGGCTGCCTCGAAACGTCCTGGATTTTGAAATCGATTATCTAAAAAGGCTCAGCGTCAAGATTATCCCGAATTGCATCATCGGCAGGACCAGGACGCTCGACGGACTCCTCAAGGAAGGCTATGCCGCCGTTTTTCTGGGCCTGGGCGCCGGGACGCCGTCGTTTTTGGGGATCACCGGAGAAAACCTCTGCAACGTCTATTCCGCGAATGAATTCCTTACCCGCGTCAACCTGATGTCCGCCTACCGATTCCCCCGCACCCATACCCCCGTCAATATCGGTGAGCGCGTCGTCGTCATCGGCGGCGGGAATACCGCCATGGATGCGGCGAGGGTGGCCCTAAGGCTCCAGAAGATGGGCGGGATGAGACCCGACACGACGATACTTTATCGTCGGACGCAGGTAGAAATGCCGGCGCGCCGTCTCGAGATAGAGCACGCCGAGGAAGAAGGAATAAAATTCAATCTTTTGGTCAAGCCTGAGGCGTTCAGCGGCGACGAGAAGGGTTTCGTGCGGCGGGTCAGATGTCTCAGGTGCGAACTGGGCGAACCTGACGGCTCCGGACGAAGAAGGCCCCTGGAGATAAAGGGGAGTGCCTTTGAATTGGATTGCGACCTGGCCGTTATCGCGATCGGCCTCAAGGCGAACGCGATCCTGACAAAGGCGACGCCGGTCCTCAAGGTCGATAAGTATGGAGATGTGGTGGTCGACCCCGAGACCATGGAGACCTCCGTGAAGAACGTCTTTGCCGGCGGCGATATCGTGGGAGGGGAAGGGACCGTCATCGAGGCGATGGGCATGGCCAAGAAGGCGGCCCGGTCCATAACGAAAAGGCTTTTAGGAAAATCCTAAAAAACCAGAAAGGAGTGGCCGATGTCAAAGAAGATCAAGGAGTTCATGGACAAAGTTGTCGCCAAGGACCCCGGCCAAACGGAGTTCCACCAGGCGGTGGAGGAGGTCGTGGAGAGCCTCCTGCCCTTCATCGAGAAGAACCCGAAATACCGGGAGCACAAGATACTGGAAAGGGTCGTCGAGCCCGAGAGGATCATCATGTTCCGCGTCCCGTGGGTCGACGACAAGGGCGAGATCCAGGTCAACCGCGGGTTCCGCATCGAGATGAACAGCGCCATCGGGCCCTACAAGGGCGGGCTGCGCTTCCACCCGAGCGTGAACCTGGGGATCCTGAAGTTCCTGGCCTTCGAGCAGGTCTTCAAGAACAGCCTGACGACCCTGCCGATGGGCGGGGGCAAGGGCGGCTCGGACTTTGACCCTAAGGGCAAGAGCGACAACGAGGTGATGCGGTTCTGCCAGGGTTTCATGAACGAGCTCTTCCGCCATATCGGCCCGGATACCGATGTGCCGGCAGGAGATATCGGCGTCGGGGGCCGGGAGATCGGCTACCTGTTCGGCCAGTACAAAAAGCTGCGCAACGAGTTCACCGGCGTTTTGACCGGCAAGGGGTTGAACTGGGGCGGCAGCCTCATCCGCCCGGAGGCCACGGGTTACGGCTGCGTCTACTTTGTCCAAGAGATGCTCAAGACACGGGGAGAATCCCTCAAGGGAAAGGTCTGCGCCGTCTCGGGGTCCGGCAACGTCGCCCAGTACACGGTCGAGAAACTCAATGAGCTCGGCGCCAAGGTCGTCACCCTGTCGGATTCCAACGGCTTCATCCACGACGAGGGCGGCATCGACGGCAAGGAGTTGAAGTGCGTCTTCGAGATCAAGAACGTCCGGCGCGGCCGCATCAAGGAGTGCGCCGAGGAGTTCAAATGCAACTACCATGAGAACAAGAAACCGTGGGAGGTGAAGTGCGACATCGCCTTCCCGAGCGCCACCCAGAACGAGATCAGCGGCGAAGACGCCAAGACGCTCGTCAAAAACGGCTGTATCGCTATCGGCGAAGGCGCTAATATGCCGACGACGCCGGAAGGCACCAAGGTATTCCAGGAAGCAAAGATCTTATATGCGCCCGGAAAGGCAGCCAATGCCGGAGGCGTCGCCACGTCCGGTCTTGAGATGAGCCAGAACAGCCTGCGCCTCTCGTGGACGCGCGAAGAAGTGGACAAAAGACTGCACGGCATCATGGTGGCCATCCACGAGCAGTGCGTGCGGTACGGCAAAGAGGGCAAGTACATCGACTACGTGCGGGGGGCCAACATCGCGGGCTTCCTCAAGGTGGCCGATGCCATGATAGACCAAGGGGTGATCTAAGCACAGAAGGTCCGGGCGACCCCGGTGAGAGGACTCAGGGGGCCATGCGCTCGCAAAAGGCAGGTAATAAAAAAGGCACCTCTTAAAAGAGGCGCCTTTTTTATTAACCCTCGACGAGCGCGCCACGTCTTTGGGGACAGCGCGCTGCCTTGAAAGAGAAAGGCTAGTCTGCCTTGACCTTCTTCAGCTTGGACGGCAGGATGACGATCTCGACGCGCCGGTTCTTCTTTTTGCCGTCGGCGGTCTCGTTGGAGGCCACGGGACGGTACTCGCCGTAGCCGACCGCGGAGAGCTTGTCCGGCGCCACGCCGCCCTCATCGATGAAATAGTGCAGCACGGCAAGGGCGCGGGCCGTGGAGAGCTCCCAGTTGGACTTCCAGTCGGAGTGCTTGATGGGGTCTGAATCGGTGTGCCCCTCGATGGCGACCGGAGAGTCCGGGACATCCTCCTTCAAGACCTTAGCCACCTTATCCAGGACCTCTTTGCCCTGCGGACGCACCTCGGCCTTGCCCGAGCCGAAGAAGACCTCGGCCAGGAACGTCAAGACGAGGCCGCGCTCCGTCATCTCCAGCTTGGCCTGATACTCTTCAAGCTCACTCTTAAACGCCCGGGCCAGTTCGCGGCGGGCCCTCTCCAGGGCCGTATCGCGCTCCCCCTGCAATCCATCCAATTCATTGCGCAGACGCGCGTTTTCGCGCTCCAGGTCGTCCGCGCGCTTCCACTTGTTGATGGTCGCACAGCCGGAGACGTTCACCCCCAACGCCAGGATCACCGCCATCTTCAAAAAGCGTCTTGCCCCCATATCCCCTCCTTTTGCCGCTACATGCCGCCGCGCCTACGCGGGACACTCAAAACAGCAACACATGGTATAGAAAGACCTGGTCTTTCTATACCCCAGCCCTGGCCGCGCCCTTTCCCTTGGCCTCGCACCTAATCAGGGACACCCACCGGCATATACAAGAGAGGCTCTTCTTCCTCCGGCAGGCCGGCGGCAGCCTTCACGCCGGCGTCGTCAAAGGCCCCGATGATGACCGATCCCAGCCCCAGCGCCACGGCCTCCAACGCGATATTTTGAGACGCGCAGCCAGCCTCGAGGGCGACGTAGCCCTCGCCCCGCGTGCCGTAGCGTCCTGCCGTGCGCCTGAAATCCGCTGTGATAATAAGAAGGGCGGGTGCGCCGGCAGCCCAGCCCTGTCCGTAGCTGGCCCGAGCCATGTCGGGGCGCACATCTGCCTTCCTCAATAATATCAAGGCATGATCCCCGGATTCATAACGGTAGATGCCCGGTGCCAGCCCTTCGACTTGTCCCGCCGCCACGTAGAGCCCGAGCGGGTACGTGGCGCCGGCCGACGGCGCCGTCCTAAGCCCTCGCGGATGCGTCTGGCCCTGCGCCGCCCAAAGGAGCTGGCCTACCTGTGCTAAAGACAGGGCGTCACTTTTATAGCTCCTCACGGAACGGCGCCCCGCGAGCGTCTTTTCGAGAGAAACACCGCCGTCCCCTTCGGGGTCGGGTAACCGCACCACCGCAGATCCTCCGGACTGTTGAGCCGTTAAAAGAGGGACGTGGAAGAAAACGATGAAAAACAGGAGCGACGCCCAGACAGCGACACGACCAGATGAAGAGACACTCCTCCCGCTGTGAAGACACCCCATAGTCCCCGACGGATCCTCTGATCGTAAGGTGAAGCAAAAAGGCAGGCAAAGAGCGCGCGGATCTAGCGGCTGCGCTTCTTTGTCTTCGAGGCGCTGCGCTTATGTGCCATGGGCCTGCCGCAGCACCAGATGGTCTGCGTCGAGGCGCCGCACACATCGACGACCACCCGGCGGCCGCACGGCACGCACGCCAACCGCATCCCCTTCTTGAGTTTAGCCATTTCTCTCCCTTTTTGTCAACCTAAAAAATAGTGCGCCCGCTCACCGCAACGCCGTTCAAGGCCGGTGACGCCGCCCGGGCAACAAAAAAGGCGTTCTCTCTCAAGAACGCCCCATTGCCTTCTTTCGCGGGCACCGTCGGTGTGCCTATGCCTTTTATAACATAATCCTGCACAATTGTCAAACAGGGCCCCGAGGCCTACCGGGTCCCCTTGATGAGCGCCAGGGTCTCCGCGCGCGTCTTTTCGTTCTCCTTGAAGACCCCGCGGACCGCGCTCGTCACCGTCGTGATGCCGGGTTTCTTCACCCCGCGCATGCTCAGGCACAGGTGTTCGGCCTCGATCACCACCATCACCCCAAGGGGCTTGAGCTTTTCCATGATCACGCCGGCCACCTGGGTCGTCAACCGCTCCTGCACCTGCGGCCGCTTGGAGAGGATCTCCACCACCCGGGCAATCTTGCTCAGGCCCGTCACCCGGCCGCCCTTGGGAATATACGCCACGTGCGCCCGGCCGATAAACGGGATGAGGTGATGTTCACAGACGGAATAGAGCGGAATGTCTTTTAAAAGGACGATCTCTTCGTGTTTCTGGTCGAGGATGACCTCCAGTTCCTTCTTGGGGTCCTCGCGCAGGCCCGCGAAGATCTCCTCATACATGTCCGCCACGCGCTCGGGCGTCCCCTCAAGGTCCCGGCGCTGCGGGTCCTCCCCGATCGCCTCCAGGACCATCCGTATCGCCTTCTCGATCTTCTTCTTGTCCATGATCTCCCTCTATCGTTATCCCGTAAATCACCCCGGCTCGCCCTCACTCGCTATCCCGCGGACCGGGGTCTCACTTGCCGATGCAAAACTTCGAAAAAATGGCGTCGAGGATCTCTTCGGTGCAGACCGCACCGGTGATCTCGCCGATGCTCTGGGTGGCGGCGCGCACGTCGAGGGCCGCCACGTCCAGGGGAAGCCCTTCTTCCAGCGAATCGATGGCCCGCGTGAGCCCCTCGCGGCCGCGGCGCAGCGTCTCGATGTGTCGGACGTTGGAGACCCACGCCCCCTCGTCCCAGGCCGGCGGCCCGTCGAAGACGCTCTTCAGGACCGCCTGCTCCAGTTCCATGATATGGTCGCCGGTGCGCGCGGACACGTCGATCACCGGCCCGACGGTCCAGTCCCGCAGCGCCTCCCTGTCCCAGGCGCGCGGCAGGTCAAACTTGTTGATGACGATGAGATGCGCCTTATCGGCAAAAGACTCAAAGAGCCGCCTGTCCTCGTCCTGGAGGCCGACCGATCCGTCCAGGACGCACAGGACGATATCGGCCTTCTCCCGGGCCTGTCGGCTGCGCGCCAGGGCCTCCACCTCTACCGCGTCGCGGGCAACGGTGAGCCCGGCGGTGTCGATAAGATGGACCGCCAGCCCCTGAATACGGATGGTCTCTTCGACCGTATCACGCGTCGTGCCGGGCAGGGGCGTCACGATCGCCCGCTCCTGGCGCAGGAGCGCGTTCAATAAGGAAGACTTGCCGACGTTCGTCCGGCCGGTGATCACGACCTTCAGGCCTTCGCGGATCAGGCGGCCCTGGACGCTGCGCTTCAGGTGGGCATCCATACGGTCGGCGGCCTGGACGAGGAGCGGCACGAAATGCCGCGCCTGTGCCACGCCCGTCTCTTCCTCCGGAAAATCAAGGACCGCCTCCATGTCGGCCAGGATGCCGATGAGGTGATCGCGCATCTCGCAAAAGACGTGCGACAACGCGCCCAAAAGCTGGCGCTCGCTGTTCTTAAGCGCCCAGTCGCCCCTGGCGCGGACCACGTCCAAGACCGCTTCCGCCTGAGGCAGATCCAGACGGCCGTTCAAAAAGGCGCGGCGCGTGAACTCGCCGGGCTCCGCCAGCCGCGTACCGCCTTCAAGGACAAGCCTCAGGACCGCCTCCAGCGCGCGCATGCCGCCATGGGCGTTCACCTCGACGACATCCTCGCGCGTGTAGCTCCTCGGCGCGCGCATCACCGACACGAGCACCTCGTCGACGACGTCGCAGGACCGGCTGGCCGGCATCTCGCGGCCGCAGGCACCGCGCACGATCCAGCCCAGGCGCATCGTGAAATCAGGCTGTTCGAAGAGGGATCGCCGGTTGCGGGCGAGAAAGATCTTATCGACGACCTTCAGGGCCTCGGGACCGCTGAGGCGCACGATGCCTACCGCCCCCTCGCCCACGGCCGTTGCCACGGCGGCTATCGTATCATCCAGCCCTAACCCTGCCATAACGCCTTCGCCTCGCCGACCACGAAGAGGGAACCGGTGACCACGACCAGGTCATCGGGGGAAGACTCCCTGTTGACAAGCTTGAGCGCCTCCTCAACGGTCGCCGTCACCGCGTAAGGTTTCTTGCGCAGATAGTTCCGGCTGATCTCGGCGGGGTCCGCCGCGCGGGGGTTGTTGGCCCGCGTCAGGACGATCTTGTCGGCCAACGGCTCCAATTCCTGGATCACGCCGCGGATATCCTTGTCCTGGCAGGCCCCTAGCACAAACCACTTGCGCATCTTCTTGAACTCCCTCTCGAGAAAGACGGCCAGGCAGCTGGCCGACTCGCGGTTGTGCGCGCCGTCCAGGATGATAAACGGCTGCGTGCGGATCACCTCAAGGCGCCCCGGCCAGTAGGTTTGAGCTAAGCCGCGGCTCATCGCATCACCCGTGACCTTGATGCCGTAGAGCCCCAGCGCCTCGCAGGCGGCGACGGCCAGCGACGCGTTGATCAACTGGTGGACCCCCAGCATCTTGATCGAAAAAAACCGCGAATCGCGGTTCACGCCCGAATAATAAAGCTCCTGGCCGGAGAGGCTGGCGGACAGCTTCTTGTAAAAAAAGTCCTTTTCCATCTCCAGGAGCAGACACGGGACGGCCTTGGCGTGGCGGCGCAATACCTGCGCCACGGACTTCTCCTGGGCCGCGGTCACGGCGACCGAGAACCCCTCGGCGGTACGGATATTCTCCGTCTTGACGATCCCCGCCTTTTCAAAGGCGATCTCCGCAAGAGTCTGACCCAGCACCTTTTCGTGATCGTAGCTGATCGGCGTCAGCACGCTGACGTGGGACCGCGCGGCATTCGTCGCATCCAGGCGGCCGCCGAGCCCCGTCTCCAGGACCGCGATGTCGACGCCCTTGTTGCGGAAGTGCGTCAGCGCGACGGCGGTCAGGATCTCAAAAAAGGTCAGCGCCCCGTAGTTCTGAAAAGAACGACGGAAAAAATCGATCTGCGGCCGGATCGATGAAAGGATCTCGGCGAATTCGTTTTTGAGGATCATCCCCGCAAAGACCTGGCGGGTATCGGCCTGGTGGTGGACGTCGAGGATGCGGATGCGCTCGCGCAGGTCATTAAGGTGCGGCGAGGTGTAAAGCCCCACGCGAAGACCGTTCTCCCGCAGGATGTGCGCGATAAAACAGGACGTGGACCCTTTCCCCTTCGTCCCGGCCACGTGGACGACCTTGAAGCCGTCCTGCGGCTCGCCGATGTTGGCCAGGAGTTTCTTGACCCGCTCGATCTTGAAGGCCGCGCGGTAGTGCGTCACGGTCCTCTTTTCATAATCAACGAAGCTTTCCAGATAACAGATGGCTTCTTCGTACGTCATGGGGGCTTAATGCTTGAAGTGGCGGATGCCGGTGAAGACCATCGCCATCTTGGCGCGGTCCGCGGCCTCGATCACCGCCGCATCGGCGATCGAGCCGCCGGGCTGGATGATGGCCGTGACGCCGGCGCGGCGGGCCAGGGCGATATTGTCGCCCTTGGGAAAGAACGCGTCGCTGGCCAAGACGGACTTCCGGGCGCGCTCACCGGCGCGCCTGACGGCCATGTAGACCGAATCGACGCGACTCGTCTCGCCCATCCCGATGCCGACGGTCTTGGTGCCGTCCGCCAGGACGATGGCGTTGGACTTGACGTGCTTGACGACCTTCCAGGCAAAGGAGAGCGCCGCTCGCTCCCGTTTCGTCGGCCGGCGGCGCGTGGCGACGCGCAGGTCGCTCTCCTTGTAGTCCCGGTCGTCCTCCTGCTGGATCAGGATCCCGCCGTCTATCTTCTTGAAATCAAAGGGATCGCGCTGGGGCGCGTCGGTCCCCGGCACCTCGAGGAGACGCAGGTTCTTTTTTGTCCTTAAGAACGTCAGGGCCTCAGGCAAGAAGCGGGGCGCCAAGACGCACTCGCAGAAGCCGGCCCTTAAGATCACCTTGGCCGTCGCGGCATCCACCGGCCGGTTCAGGCCGATGATGCCGCCGAAGGCCGAAAGCGGGTCCGTATCCCAGGCCTGACGCAAGGCCGCCGAGAGGCGCACGTTCTCGGCCACACCCGTGGGATTGCCGTGCTTGATCACGCAGGCCGCCGGCCGCTCGAATTCCCGCATGAGCGCGAGCGCGGCGTCAAGGTCCAGATAATTGTTGAAGGACAGCTCCTTGCCGTGCAGCTGCTTGGCGTTGACCAGAAAGTGCGGGCTCAACGCCTCCGGCATGCGGTACAGCGCCGCCTTCTGATGGGGGTTCTCCCCGTAGCGCAACAAGGCCGTCTGCATCAGCGTGACGGAAAAGATCCGGGGCAGCTCGGCCAGCCGGTGCGGCACCGGACCGCCCAATTTATTCTGAAGGTAGCCGGCGATGACACTGTCATAATGCGCGGTCAACTTAAAGACCTCGACCGCCATCTCTTCCAGCAGGCCGTCCGGCACGCACCCGGCGTGCCGGGTCAACACCTCGGTGAGGCGGCCGTAAAACTTGGGGTCCGGCACGACCGCCACCGAACGGTAGTTCTTGGCGGCCGAGCGCAGCATCGACGGGCCGCCGATATCGATGTTCTCGATCGCGTGGGTGAGGGCTGCGTCCCTGCGGCTGATCGTCTCCTGGAAAGGATACAGGTTCACGACGACCATGTCGATGAGACCGATGTCGTGCTCCCGGGCCTGGCGCATGTGCTCAGGGTTTTCGCGCACCGACAGGAGGCCGCCGTGGATCTTCGGGTGCAGGGTCTTGACGCGGCCGTCCATCATCTCGGGGAAGCCCGTGTAATCGGACATCTCGATCACGGGTATCCCCGCGGCCTTGAGCATCTTTGCCGTGCCGCCGGTCGAGACGATCTCGACGCCGAGCCCCGTCAACGTCCGTGCAAACTCCGTGATCCCCGCCTTATCCGAAACGCTGAGCAACGCCCTCTTGATCTTTAACATGACCTCCTCACACGCTGAACTTGAACTCGATGACGTCGCCGTCCTGAACGGCGTACTCCTTGCCCTCCTGGCGCAGGCAGCCGGAGGCCTTGGCCTGGTGCACGTTGCCGATCTTCGCGAGCTCTGCGAAGGCCATCACCTCGGCGCGGATAAAGCCGCGCGCGATGTCCGAGTGGACCGCACCGGCGGCGACCAGGGCCGAGCTGCCGCAGCGCAACTCCCAGGCCCGGGCCTCCTTGGGCCCGGCGGTCAAAAAGACGATGCGGCCGGCCGCGTCAAAGACGCGACGCGTCAGTGCCGGCACATCTTCGATCTCCTGGGGCGCGATGAGGACGGCGGGCTTGAGCGTCACGAGGTTGATGTTGACGAGGATCTTTTTTTCCTCCTCGTCCCATGCGGCCGCTTTCAAAAATTCCTCTTTTTCCAGAGAAGCCTGCGCGCGCCGCAGGAGCGCCGCCTCTACCTCGCCTAAAGGTTTCTGGAGCCGCGCCTCCAGTATTTCCATGTCCATGATGACGAGGTCGAGCCTGCGCTCTTTTAAGCAGACGATCGCGTCCGCCGTCTTGATATCTTTGTCCGGGACGTACTCGACCTGGACCAACGTCGCCTTCTGCGACTTGTAAAGACCCTGAAGGGCCTTCACCCTCTCATCGACAAGGGGCTTTTTGCCAAAAGGAAAATCCGGGATGCCGGTGACGCTCGCCTTCATCGCGTTATCCGTCTTCCTGCGCCTTGTGGCGCGGGTTCGCGGCGACGATCTGCTGGATGATCTTCTGCGGCACCTCTTCGTAACCGACGTAGTGCATCGTGTAGCTCCCGCGGCCGCCCGTCATCGAGCGCAGGTCCGAGGCGTAACGGAACATCTCGGCCAGCGGCACGAGGGCCTTGATGGTCTGGCTCTTGCCGCGCGCCTCGACGCCCAGGACCCGCCCCCGGCGGCTGTTCAGGTCCGCCGGGATCGCACCCATGAACTCCTCGGGGACCGAAACCTCGGCCTCCATGATCGGCTCAAGGAGAATGGGACCCGCCTCCAGCGCCGCCTTGCGAAAGGCCAGGACGCCGGCGATCTGAAAGGCGATATCCGAGGAATCGACGTCGTGGTAGGAGCCGTCATAGATGGTGGCGCGCACGTCGACCATGGGAAAGGTGGTCATCACCCCTTCGGCCATCGCCCTGCGGATCCCCTTTTCAACCGAGGGAATAAAATTGCGGGGGATCGCGCCGCCGACGACCTCGTCGACAAACTCAAAGTCCTTGCCCCGCTCCAACGGCGCCAGCTCCAGCCACACGTCGCCGTACTGCCCGCGGCCGCCGGACTGCTTTTTGTGCTTGCCCTGGGCCTTGGCCGCCCTTTTGATCGTCTCCTTATATGGCACCTTGGGGGTCCCGATGGCCACCTCGACGTGGTAACGCTCTTTCAGGCGTCTGACCATGACGTCGATGTGCTGGTCGCCCATGCCCGTGATGACGAGCTCTCTGGTCTGGGCGTCACGGTTGATCCTAAAGGTCGGATCGCCGGCGCATAGCTTGGCCAGCGCCTCGGATATCTTCTCTTCGTCCTGGCGCGTCTTGGGCTTGATGGATGAGGAGAAGACCGGCTCCGGCAGGACGAAAGGCGGCAGGAGGATCGATGTCTTGCTATCGCTGATCGAATCGCCCAACATCGTCTCTCTGAGCTTGGCCACGGCCACGATGTCTCCACACGACGCCGAGGACACCGACCGCTGTTCCTTGCCCTGCAAGACCATCAGGTTGCCGACCCTCTCCTTCGTGCCTCGGGTCGCGTTATAGAAGCCCGTGTTCGCGTCAAGCCGACCGGAAAAGATGCGCATCACGGTCAACTGGCCGACAAAAGGATCCGATATGGACTTGAAGACCAGGGCGCACAGCGGACCGTCTTCCTTGCAGACGATCTCCTCAGGCTCCCCGGAATCGGAACCCTTACCTTGGACCGCCGGCCTTTCGACCGGAGAGGGAAGATATTCCACGATACCGTCCAAGAGCTCTTTGACCCCGGCATCCGTGGCCGCCGAGCCGGTGATGATGGGAAAGATCTTGCCCTGGAGCACGGCACCCTTCAGGGCCTTCTTGTACTGGTCATCGTCGATCTCTTTGCCATCGAGGTACTGCTCGAGCAGGGCGTCGTCCGATTCGGCGATCGTCTCCTTCAGGTTGGAAGAGAGCGGAAAAGACACGAGACACGCGCCGCGGGAAAACCGCTCCTGGATCTCCTTGATCACCTCGTCCAAATTGATATTCTCCTTGTCCATCTTATTGAGAAAGATAAAACGGGGGATGTTTCTTTCTTCCAGCTTGTCCCAGGCGCGTTCGGTGCCGACCTCGACGCCCGAGGTCGCGTCCACCACGATCACCGCGCCGTCCACCGCCCGCAGGCCGCAGATCATGTCTGCGATAAAATCCGCGTAGCCGGGCGTGTCTACGATCTGGATCGCGTGGTTCTTCCAGGCGGCGTGCATGACGCTGGAGTTGATGGAGTTCTTCTTGGCGATCTCGTCCGTATTGTAATCGCTGACCGTGTTGCCTTCGGCGATCGTGCCTTTGCGGGTCGTCGCCCCGGCGGCGAAGAGAAGCGCCTCGACCAAAGAGGTCTTGCCGGCCTGGGCGTGCGCAACGAAGACGATGCTCCTTTTGAGTTCAGGCTTGACCTTTTCCATTTCAGGACTCCCTTTGTTAAGCGATGGGCATCGACCCCCGCACTATCTTAAGAGGACTTTGGGAAGAAGGCGCGGGGTAACGTGCTGTAGGCACAAACGTTAGGGTTCTATTATAAACGATTGACCCGAAGGCGTCAACCGGACAGTGGGCACCGTCCGACAGGCGCCCCCTTACCTTATTATGGCCGACCTGGCGACAGAACCTTAACGCAGCCAGGCAAAACCTTAACACAACCAGACAAAACCTTAATGCAGCCGGGTGCAGCCAGGCAACATCTCGCTACCCTACTCGTAACGACAGCAAAAAGTCAACCAGCCAGGGATAAGCCGGTAGGCAACACCTAAACGTGTAGACTGGTGAAGGGATAAGCCGATAGACAACACCTAAACGTGTAGGCTGGTGAGATGTTGCCTGGCGAGATGATGGGAAAGGGGGGCTACTCGACGTACGTGTAGATCTTGCCTTTGTAATTACGCAGGACGTGTCTGCCCTTGTCCTGCGAGATGAGGTAGTTCGGCCCCACGGGGATCTTGCCGCCGCCGCCCGGGGCGTCGACGACATAGGTGGGCACGGCGTAACCGGAGGTGAAGCCGCGCAGCTTGTCGATGATATTGATGCCGACGGCGACCGGCGTGCGGAAGTGCGCCGTCCCCTTGACGGGGTCGCACTGATAGATGTAGTAGGGCCGCACGCGGACCTTCAGGAGCTCGTGCATGAGTTTCTTCATGACGTAGGGGCGGTCGTTGACGCCCTTCAGGAGGACCGTCTGGCTGCCCAGCGGGATACCCGCATCCGCCAGGATGTCACAGGCCGCCTTGCAGCGCTTGCTGATCTCGCGGGGATGGTTGAAGTGGATGCTGATCCACAACGGCGAGAACTTCTTGAGGAGACAGATGAGGTCGGGCGTGATCCGCTGGGGCAGCGTCACCGGAACGCGGGTCCCGATGCGGACCAATTCAACATGGGAGATGCTCTTGATCTTCACCAGGATCGACTCGAGCTCGTCATCCTCGAGCATCAGCGGGTCGCCGCCCGAGATGAGGACATCGCGGATCTTCCGGTTGCTCTTGATATAGCCGACCGCCGCGTCCAGCATCTTCCCGTTGAAGAGGCGGGCCTCCTTCTCCCCCACCAGGCGCCGCCGGGTGCAGTGCCGGCAATACATGGCGCACTGCTCGGTCGCCAGGAGAAGCACCCGGTCCGGATAGCGGTGCACGAGACCGCTGACGGGAGAATCCCGGTCCTCGGCGCACGGATCGACGAATTCCTTGGGGCCGAAAACGAATTCGTCTTTCGAGGGAACGGCCTGACGGCGGATGGGGCACTCGGGATCGCTGGCATCCATCAGCGTCACCCAGTACGGCGTGATCGCCATGGAGAGCCGCCCCCGGGACTTGCGGATGCCCTCTTCCTCCTCGGGGGTCAGGATCAAGACCTTGGCGATCTGGTCCAGGGACGTGATGCGGTTCTTGATCTGCCAGCGCCAGTCTTCCCACTGCTCATCGGTAACGTCCTTCCACAGGGCGACCTTGTGGTAGTCGCCGATGGGCGCACGCCGCCCCGGCGTCGTGGGAACAACGACATCAGGCGCCGCGGCAACGACCGGATTTTCGACCTTAAGTGATCCCATAGCGTTTACGCGCACTGTCCACGATCTTGAGAAGCAACCCCTCATACGTCCAGCCGTGCGCCCTGGAGATTATCGGAAAGACGTCCTCGTCCGACAAGGACGGCAACGGGTTCACCTCGAGGACATACGGCCGTCCGTTTTCATCCACGCGAAAATCCACCCGGCCGAAATCCCGGCAATCGACTGCCCGATAGGCGGCCACCGCCAGGGCACACAGCCTGCGCTTGAGGCCCGCCGGCGCCTTCGCCGGACAGACGTACTCGATGTCCGTCGACGTCAGGCGCCGCCACGTGTACACCAGGTCACCCAGGTCCAGACGTCCGGCGATCTGGATCTGCACGGGCTCCAGCGCCTCAGGGGGATCGTTGCCGATCACGAGGACCGTGAATTCGCCGCCCCGGATAAACTCCTCGACCATGGCCGGCTGACGGTAGAGCCGGTTCACCTCGGCGATCTGCGCTTTGAGGTCCTTCTTCTTCCTCACGATCGAATCTTCCGAAATCCCTTTCGAAGACCCTTCATGGCACGGCTTGACGATAACTGGAAACTTCATACCGTCTAAATCTTTCAAAGAAAACTTCCCGTTGGCCAAAAAGGACCGCGGCGTCGGCACGCCGTCGGCCACAAACGCCTTCTTGGCCATGACCTTGTCCAACGTCAGGGACAAGGTCAGTCCGTCGCTGCCGACATACGGCACGCCGAATACCTCCAGGATCGTCGGCACCTCGGCCTCGCGGCTCCGGTGACCCAGTCCTTCGCAGATATTGAAGACGATATCGACATCGAGGCCCGGCAGGCGCTCCAGGAGCCTGTGGACATTCCCGATGCGTTCTATCCGGTGCCCGCCGGACTCAAGCGCCCGAGCGACAAGGTCGATCGTCTCCGGGACGTCCAACTCCGCGAGGACCTCCTGCGGACCCTCGGCATGCTCCGGGTGATCCGACTTCAGATCATAGGTAAAACCGATGGTAGAACCCATAGAGATCCTTCTTTCGTCGGTGCGACATCCGCGCCGACGCCTCACCGTCCCCCTCTGCCTTAGGCGCACCGATCACGGGCAGGACAAAGAAAAAGGGGGACCCTGTGAAGAGGAGCCCCCCTGCAAGACGAGATGACGATTTTTTCTCCGTGTTTTAACGAAGTTTGAGTTAATAAAAATTTATCCCCTCAATTTAATATTATCCTATGGGAAAGATATTGTCAAGAAATTTTGGACGCAAGACGATCTTTTTTCATCAAATTTCTCGACGAGGAAAAAATTTTTACAAAAATTTCTTATTAAAAACGGCTCGTGCGGTGAAATTGAACGAAACTGAACGACAAAACGACGAAAATGAAGACGAACGTCTGTGCGATGACGCGGCCCGAATCCAAATGCAGCGTAAACATCTTAAGCGTCGCCATCGAGACACCCCACAGGGCGTTGACCTGCGGCAGGAGATAGGTGCTGACGACCAGCATCCGGTTGAAGAACGACGAGGCGCCTGCCCCAAGGAACGTCTCGCGGGCCAATGGCCCGCCCAGTCCCGCGATCAACATCAGGATGACCAGGATCCCCGCGAGGACGTTGGGCACCAGGAGATAAAAAAGGACGCTGAGGCTGATGCATAGAAGTCCCATGACGAGGGCGATACTCATCCCTGTCCACAGGTACCCCGTCAAAAGATGCGTTTGAGAGACCAGGATGACCCAGAGCCCCGCGGTCATCAGGAACCAGTTCAGAAAGACCATCTGAAACAGGCCGATCACCGCCCCCGCCAGCACCTGCCACGACCGCACCGGCTTGGAAAGGAGGAGGGTCAGGTTGGCACGCCCCAAAAAACTCTGCAGGACGCCGACGGAGACGAAGATGGCGATCAGGGGAATGAAGATATGGACCGCGACGAACCCGATGTGGACGGCCGACTGCTGCGGGGTCTGGTCGCCGAAGACCTTCGGGTCGTCCACCACGAAGGGGACGTTGGCCATCAGGATGAAGAGCAGCGCGAGCAGCAGAAAACCGTACATCATGCGCTCGCGCGTCGCCCAACGATAGACCTCCCGGCCGATCAAGAGCGTGCCTCTGAGGTCGCGCGCAGCCGCCTTAATCCCCATGACGGATGATCCTCATGAACTCTTCCTCTATGCCGCCGGCCCGCAGGAACTCGTCGCGGCCCTCCACCTTGAGGCAATGCCCCTCATTGAGCACGGCCACGCGGTCGCAGAGTCTTTCTATCTCCATGAGTGAATGCGTGGATATGACGATGGTCTTGCCCGATTCTTTGAGTCCCCGGAGCATCTCCCGCAGGCGCCCAAGGATCACGGGATCGAGGTAGACCGTCGGTTCATCCAGAATGATCAGGTCCGGATCGTGGATGAGCGCCTGAATAAAATCCACCTGACGCCGTTGTCCCGCCGACAGGTGCCTCAGGAGGACGTGGCGCTCTTTCGTCAGCCCCGTCACCTCCAGGAGGTGCTTGATCCGCTCCCGGATCACCGCCGTGGTAAGCCCGAAGAGGGCGCCGAAAAAGAACAAGAGGTCGTGCACCGTGCAAAAGTCCGGCAGGACCGTCGTCTCGGGGACGTAGCCGATGCGCCGGAAAGGCGTTGTATCGCCCGCGACAAAGGGCACACCGAAGAGCTCGATATGGCCTGCCGTCGGCCGCGCCACCCCTGCCAGCATGTTCAGGGTGGTCGTCTTGCCCGCACCGTTAGGGCCCAGGACGCCGAAGATCTCTCCTTGAAAGACTTCCAGATCCAGATCCGCCACGGCCAGTGCCTCCCGGCGGAAAAACGGGATGCCTTCGAGGAAACGTTTCGTCAGTCCGGACGTCTTCACGATAGGGACGTTCACGGCAGCACCTTGCGTCGCCTGAGTTCTCTCTTGAAGTCTTTGACGGACAAAAAAAGGATGGAGCTGATCCCCAACCGGCGGGCCGCCCGGATGAGGTCCGGCCGGTCATCGGTGTACAAGACGCGGCCGCCCGCGCGCCGGCCCACGGCCACGGCGCGCCGGTAGATGCGGGGATGGGGTTTTTGCACGCCGACCCGGTAAGAGAGGATCACCTTATCGAAGACGCCGAGGTGCGCGGGGAACTTCTTGCGGATGTGCGCGTAGTGGAGCGCGTTGATGTTAGAAATGAGATGCAGGCGCCAATGCCGGCGCAGGGTCTTCAAGAGGGGCAGGATACCGGGGTTAGGAAAAAATATCTCGCTCCAGATGGGAACGAATCTGTCATAGGTGAGCCCGGCGAGCGCCAGGTCCTTCTTGAGCCGCGCGAAGAACTGCCTCGAGGAGATACGCCCCTCTTCGTAGTCCCGGGTCAACGGGGAATCAAAGAAGCAGGCGTAGACCTCTTTGAAGGTCTTCGACGTGTAGGCAAGGATGCGGCGCACGGCGATGCGGTGATCGAAGCGGATCAACACATTGCCCAGGTCACACAGGATAAGCCCACGGCGGTTGGATCTCTTGTGCGCCATGCAGGGGACGCGCCTAATTGTTCTTCTTGGACGGCTTTTTAAAAAGATCGAGGAACCGGTCTTCGTACTTGTCGTAGACGTTCCACTTGTCCAATTCTTTTTTGAGCTCCGTCGCCCGCGAAAGGTCCCGGCGGGCCGCGAGGAAGAGCCTGTCGATGTGGCGCCGGGCCGACTCCGGCAGCCGCGAGGCATCGGCGAGCCTCTTCTTGATGTCCTCGATCTCCTCCTGGTCGATCGGCGTCTCGTCCCGGGACGGATTCTTCAGGTATTCGATCAGGTGCTCGATCTCCTGGTTCATGCGCGCGGCGTGCCGCTGGAGCTCCGAGAGATCAAGCTTCATGCCCAGGATACCCGAGAGCTTCTCCAGCACCGCCATAGAGGCGAGCGGGTTCTCGATCTGCACCGTATAAAGAGGGATCTCGCCCAAAAGACAGATGCCGTTCAATCCCCGCGCCTTGGCCGCGCCGAGGATCAAACCGTTCAGGCCGCTGATCTGTCCTGTCGGCATCACCTTGATGCGCCGGGCCGCGAGCTCCTCCAGAAGCTTCTTCTGCGTGGCGACGGCGCGCACCTGCGGGACCTGCGTGTGTTCGATCGGCATCGGCATCGCGGCGAACGTGTAGAGCGTCCTGATATCGAGGGAGGCCGCAAAATCGATTATCTCAAGGGCGTAGGCGAAGCTCTTTTCGATGAGCGGCTGGGCGCTGCTGATAAACAGGACCACGTCATTGCCCGCCGCCGCACCCTTCATGACGTAAAACCGGCTCTCGGGCGGAGGCGGCAGAGTGATCTGGCCCGCCTCCACGAGGATCCCCGAAGGATAATAATAATCCGGCGCCGCCAGGACGGCAAACTCCTGCGCCCTGAACTTCTCTTTCAGGTAGTGTGCCGCCTTGAGGGCCACGTCGCCCATCCCGGGCCAGGCGGCGACGAGGACCGGTGCCTTGAGGCGCACCTTCTTGGTGATGCGGATCTTCTTCATGGAGTCCCGCTCCTACTCTCCCTGGCGACATCCTGAGCGACCCCGCCGAAGGCGGGGAGTCGAAGGGTCACGATGTATTGTATATTCTTTTCATGGACCTATCAACGGCTTTCGAACCCGGCCGCTCCCTCTTTTTGTCAAAAAGCCTGATAAAACGCTCCAGCACCTCGGCACCGCGGACCAGGTCCCGGATGCGGACGAACTCGTCGGTCACGTGGGCGTTCCCTTGGGCGCCGTAGCCGGTCGCCACGGCCGGGATCGACCTGTCCTGGAAAAAGGTGATGACCGTCGCCCCCTCGCTGCCCCGGATCGGGGCGGGCGCGCCGAGGCCGCGGGCCGCCCTCCTCAGACAGGATACCAGGGGATGGCGCGCGTCGATCTCATAAGGCCGCTGGATGTCGTCGACCTCGATCTTGTAGCGGACCCCCGTCTTGTCAAAGGCCGCGCGGACACGTTTGAGGATGCGCCCGGCCGACATGCCGGGCAAAAACCGGAGGTCCGCCTCGACGACACACCAATCGGCCACCATGTTCACCTTGTCCCCCCCGCGGATCGTGCCGATATTGACGGTCAACGGCTTCAGGAGCCGGTGCCGGCGCTGCGGCCAGCGCAACGCCTCAAGCGTCCGGATCAGGACGATGGCCTGGTCGATGGCGTTGACGCCCCGGTGGGGATAGGCGCCGTGGGCCTTGCGGCCCGCGACGCTGATGCGAAAGTGGATGAGCCCCTTCTGGGCGGTGATGATATTGAACTCGTCGGAATCAAGGATCAGCGCGAAAGAAGGACGCACGATATTCTTTCTTAAAAGCGGCACGAGCCCCTGGCCCGAGCCGGTCTCCTCGTCGGCCGTCGCCAGAAAGATAACGTCATGCCTGAGGCGCGTCCCGTCCTCGAGGAGGCGGACCATCACCTCCATGGCCACCGCGAGGTTGCCCTTGCAATCCGTGGCGCCGCGGCCATAGATCTTGCCGTTGCGAACGACGCCCGAGAACGGCCCCACCCGCCAGCCGCGGCCCGCCGGCACGGTATCCAGGTGCGGCGTGATCAGGAGCGAGGAGCGCGACGAGGACCCCTTGAGGACGGCCAGCACATTGTCCCGTCTGGGGAAGAGCCGGATGCGGCGCGGCCGCAACCCCGCCCGCCTCAGGGTGCCGGCCACGAACGCCGCCACCGCCCTCTCGTCCCCCGGCGGATTCTCGGAGTTGATCCGCAGCAACCGCTGCGTCAGCTTGATCAATCTATCCTTGTTGGCCATACATCTTCCCCGTCACAGCTCTGCAGGCAGGCAACATCCACCATCCATCAACCATTTTAACTGATATAGCCGATGCGGCGCAAGAGGTCGTGGTTCTGTTTCCACTTCGCGTCCACCTTGACCACAAGCTCCAGGAAGAACCTTTTGCCGTAGATCTCTTCCAGCTCCTTGCGGGCGGCGGTGCCGACCCTCTTCAGGAGTCCGCCCTTGTGGCCGATCACGATCGCCTTCTGCGAGGCACGCTCGACGAGGACCACGACCTTGGCCACCGCCAAATCTTGCCGGCGATCAATGATCTCCTCGGCATAGACCGCCATCGAAAAGGGCAGCTCCTCCTTCAGGTTCTCCAGAAATTTCTCGCGCACGATCTCCTGGATCGTCAACTGCCGGGGAAAGTCGGTCAGGACGTCCTCGTCATACAGCGGCTCGCCTTCGGGCAAAAGGTCGAAGCAGGCCGATAGGAGCCCGTCGACATTCGTCCCTTTCAAAGCAGAGATCGGCACCGGCGTCACCCGGCCGGACTCACTCAAGGAACGACCCAGCACCCGTTCCCACGCCTTCAGGTAGTCCTCGATGTGGGCCGTGCCTCTGTCGATCTTATTAAGGGCCAGGATGACCGGCGCGGACTCATACCGCAGCCGACCAAGCAGCATCTCTTCCTCCTCACCGACATGCTCGGTGGCATCGACGAGGTGCAACAGGACGTCCGCCCCGGCCATCGACTCCTGGAGGACCGTCATCATCGCCCGGTCAAAGGCGTGTTTCTTCGTGTGCAGCCCCGGCGTATCCAGGAAGACGATCTGGCCGCGGGCCTCGTGGAGCACGCCGCGGATCTGATGGCGGGTCGTCTGCGCCGTGGGCGAGACGATCGCAACCTTCTCACCCAAGATACGGTTGAGGAGCGTGGACTTGCCGGTGTTCGGCCTGCCGATGATAGCGACGATGCCTGATTTCATCTGTTTGCCGCAGACGTCCTCAACAGCGCCTGTCTCTTAGAAGGCGTGGTTGAGACCGACCCAGATGCGGGTGTCCTTGTCTTCGCCGTCGAGGGGCGTGGCGACGTCGATGCGCAGGCCCAGGCGCTCGGCCGCGCCGGCGACGTTGAAATAGAAACGCAGGCCCAGGCCCACGTCTTTCCTGAACCCGTTCTCGTTGAAATGTGCGTACCACGCCGAGCCCGCGTCGAAGAAGGCGACGCCCTGCACCGCGTCGAGGGTGGCGACGTTCCAGGGCAGGCGCACGTCCAGGTCGCGCAGCACCGGGAAACGGTACTCGGCGGAACCCAACATCATCGCACTGCCCTGGATGCTCTTGTAACGGTAACCGCGCAGCTCGCGGTCCGAGCCTAGATAAAAGAGATACTTGTCTTTCGGGTGACCGCCGCCGCCCTTGAGGCGCAGCGCCAGCTTGTGACCTTGCCCTAACTCGATATACCGGTCGTATTCAAGCGCGCTGCGCACGAAGGCGTCGTTGCCGTGCGCCACGTGGCCGGCCACCTCGTGGACGGCCGTCACCCGGAACCCCGCCGCAGGGTCGGGGAAGGCGCCGGCCTGCGTCCAGTGCCACGATACGCCGAAGATCGACTCGCTCTTCTGCCGGTAACGCAGGTTCGGCGCCTCCTGTCTCGTGCCGATGAACCCCGTCTGGCCCAGGCCCCGGTTGTGCAGGAAGTAGAGCGTCGCGTGGCTGTTGGGTTCCAGGACGCTGTAGTCCAGAGAAAGCTCCCGGCGCAGATAGACCTTATAAGACTGAAGATCGTCTTCCACGTCGCTTTGGGCCTGACGATCCATGAATTCGAACCCCCAGCTCACATAGCGTCCGAAGACATTGTTTTTTTCGAATCCCGCCGAGGAGATCCAGGATTCGGCATTGCTGTCGTAGTGCGTGGCGATAGTGGCCGTCCAATCCCCCGGCCGCCTCAGGGCGGACTTGACCCCGATGCCGTAGGAGGAAAGGCTCGGACCCGTCAGCCAGTGATAACGGTCATCCTTCAAAAAGAGCGGGATGTTGTAGAGGCCGTGGTAGATCGGCACGAGGCGCGCGTTCAACAGGCGGGGGTAATGGTTGTTGATAGGGTCAAGGTCCAGGATCCGGCCGGCGGGGTCTGCCTCGACCTTTAAAAGTTCGCGGCCGCCGTCGACCGGGATCTCTTCTTCGGAGGCCTCCCCCGCAAAAGAAAGGACCTCCTGGGTCCCGTCGCGGTAACGCAGGCGCACGTCGAGCGGCATGCGCGCGTCCCCGACCTTCTTGAGGACGAGGCGCCCGCCGCGCCGGAAGATCCCGTAGTCACAGACCGCGACGCCGTGAAGCCACGTATCGAAGAACCAGGACAGGTCCTTCCCGCTCACCTCTTCGGCGAGCGCCGTAAAGTCCGCGACGCGGGCGATGCGGAAGCGGAACCGTTCGGCATACCGACGCATGAGCTTCTCAAAATTCTCCTCGCCGATGAGGCCGGCGAGCATCCCCACGACCTGCGACCCCTTGCTGTAGGCGACGGTAAAGATGAGGCTCGGCTCGTAAAAACTCGAGGACTCCTGAAGGATGGCCGCGTCCCATCCTTTCTTGGCAAAGTACCGGTAGCGGTAGGCGCGCACATCGTCGAGCGACGGGTTGGGAACGAATCTCTCCACCCACGCCGGCACGTCCACGATCTTGGCGTCCGGCCCGTACGTGTGCTTGAAGTATTCGAGTGTCCCGTAAGAGTTGATGCCCTCGTCCAGCCACACCTCCCGGTACTCGTCGTTGCCCACGACGTTGTACCACCACTGGTGCCCGGTCTCGTGGATGACGAGGAACTCGAAATAGCGGTCGAGGAACGTCGGCATCCGGTAGGCGCGCGCGTCGATGAAGATAAGGCCGGCGTTCTGGCTGCCGCCGTACCCCAGATACACCGGCGCGATGGAAAACTTCTTGTAGGGATACGCGCCGAACCGCTCGCCGTAATACGCCAGCATCCGGGCGGCATACGCGGCGGCCTTGGCGGCCTGGCGCTCATCCTTCTTGAAATAATAAGACTCGATAATGACGCCCTCGCGCTCGATGCGATGACAGGCATAGGCGCTGCTGACGGCCAGGGTCAGCTCGCGCAGCGGCGCGGAGCTCTTCAGGCGCAGCGTCCTTTTGCCCGACGCAACGCTCTCCTCCTCGACCTCGTCGCAGCCCGAGACCACGACATACTCCTGCGGCGCCTCGATGAAGAGTCTATACGTCGCCGCATCGCTGACATAGGGCATGTGCAAAAGATAATCGGGGTGCCTCTGCCACGCGCCGTCCTCATACACGACAAGAAGCGGGTACCAACGGTTCAGGGCGAACGTATCCTTGTACCGGCCGAAGCGGCCCAGATGGTGAGGGATCTTTACCGCAAAGTCCATCTCCAGGACACACGTCTCGCCCGCCGGGCAGGCGTCGGGGAGGTCGACCCGCAGAAGCGTCTCGTCCGCTCCCTCGACGAAAAAGGAGAGGTCTTTTTGCGCGCCGTCTTTCAGGGACGTGACGGTGAGCGCCCCCTGCTCAAAACCCTCCGGAAAAGGGTCGGTCTTGAAGTAGCTCGCGTACTTGTACAGGTTGCGTTTTTCCCGCGGTGAATACCGGTGGTTCGGGTAGATGCGCAGATAGACTTCCCGTAACGGCCGGCCGCTGTCGTTGACGAACGACAATTTCTGGGTGGCCGTCAGGGTCGAGGCCGCCGGGTCGAATCGGGCGCGGATGTCATAACGGACATCCTCAAACGCCCAGGCGGCCTGCGCGGCGACGAAAAGTGCCGTAACGGCGATGAAGACAACGCGGCACAAGGGGGAAGGTCCCTTTTCGCGCAGACAATCAGAAATTTTTCGGCAGATGTCTGCGAGGGATTGCATTTTTGCCGTAGCGACACGGGCCAAGGAAGCGCAACGGCGAAAATGCAAGCCGAAGTCCTTCAAGACACTCAGGATCCCTCGAAGGATCCCGAGCGCCGTCGAGGGACAGACGGCGAAAAACTTCGTCTGCGCAAAAAGAAGCTTCCCTGTTCTATTATGTGGTTTGATCATAGAATGCCTTGTTAGGGCTTATTTATCTTTTCTCAGCGGACAGACATCACAGAGAGGCTTTGTCTTTTTGCAATAGTCTTTGCCCAGACGCACGATCAAGGCGTGGTACTCGTTGAACAACGGCTCTTTGGCGGGCAGGTTCTCCATGAAGACGTTCTGGAGCCGGGCATAGTCGGCGTCCTCGCCGACGATGCGGTGGCGGCTCAGGATGCGCTTCGTGTAGGCGTCCACGACAAAGACGGGTTTCCTCAAGGCGTACAGGAGGATCGAATCCGCGGTCTCCGGGCCGATCCCATTGACCGCCAACAGCTCCCGCCTCAACGCCTTCAACGGCCGGCGGCGCATCCGGCGGAAGCTGCCGGCGTAGCTGTGGTCGAGGTACCGGACAAAGTGCTTCAGGCGCCGCGCCTTCATGTTAAAATACCCCGCCGGCCGGATCAGGCGGGCCAGCTTCGTCTCCGGGACGGCCTTGAGCGCCGGAAACGACAGGCAGCCGGCCTGCCGCAGCGCTCGGATCGCCCGGGCCACATTGCTCCAATTCGTGTTCTGCGTGAGGATCGCGCCGACGCTGATCTCAAAGGGCGTGCGCCCCGGCCACCACCCCTGCGGCCCGAAGACACCCAGCAACTTCTTATAGATCCCCGCAAGCCTCGATCGCACGGCGTCTCACTCCCCGTTCAGGGACAGCGGATTGAAGCCCTCGATCGCCAGGATGGCATAGGCGGTCGCGGCCACCGAACCGGTCGCATGGCCCCGCGGTGTGTGCCAGCCGTGTCCCGTATCGGCGAGCTCGTGCGAGGCGTAGGGCAGGCAGAAGTCGCCCTGGCCCACCGGCGAGGGGCTCATGACGACCATCTTCGTGAGCTCCGATATCCCGTCCCGCGAGAGATTCCTGTAATGCCGGGCCCTGTCGGAGGCGCCCGCCTCCTCGTGGTAGGCGGTCATGATCTCGAAAGCCATGATCATCTGACCCGTCCACTCGCACGAGATGACGCCGCCGCGCGGCAGGTGCTGCTCCTTGGCAAAATCGAAGCCCTTGACGCGCACGCTCGTGCCGTCGCTCTTCTTGAAGCTTGTCGTGACCGCACACTGCGCCAGGGCAAACGTGACGATCTGATCCGGGTCCATCCCTATTTCTTTTAAGCCGCGCGGCCCCACGGCGGCGATGGACCACGCGTAGGTGTCCGTCGCGACGGTCGCGTCCCCCTTGCCGCGCTTGACGACAGGGTCCGACAGCCGGCTGAACGCGTTCTTGCCCAGCCAGGCGAGCGTCTGCGCGGCGCGTTCGCGATAGCGCGCCTGGCCGGTGACGGCGGCGAGCATCTTATAAAAGGCGTAGGCGTCCAGGTTGTGCTCCGTGCTGTACCACGTCACCTTCCGGCCGCCGCGGAGCCCGCCCTCTTCGTCGGTGAGGGTCACAAGCCACTCGGCGATGTCTGTCGCGAGATCCACGTAACTGTTGTCCTGCGTCCTGTGCGTGTACTGGAGGACGGCCAGGCCCAGCCAGATATTCGGGCCGGCGTGGGCGATGTACTCAGCCGGGTCCCCTGTCGCCGCGTAATAGGCGTTGACGACGGCGCCGCCGTCGATGCGCTCGGCCGCGCGGTAGAAATCGAAGATCTGCCGGGCATGATCCGCCTGCCCCTTCAAGGTGAAGACGACCGCCGCCAACGCCTGGTCATAGGTAAAGGCCCAGTCTTTGATGTCGGCATCTCCCTCAAAACTCGCCAACAGCCCCGTGCGGCGGTTACGGTGCACGGCGAGCCAGTGATAGAACCGGTCGACGAGCTCCTCTGTGGCCCCCTGGGCCTCGTGGGCCGCGAGGACGACCTGGCGGTCGACCTCGAGGGCCCGCTCCTTCAGGCCGACGATATCCCTGTTCAGCTGGGCCTGATACTTCTTGTAAAAATCGAGCGACGCCTGCAGCACCGCGCCCTCTTTCTTGTCGCGCGCGCTCACCCTCTCGATCTCCCGGACGAGGCCGTTGATCTGGCGGTTGGCCTGGGCCAGGTCAAACTCCCTCTCGTCGAGCTTGACCGCCAGGTTCTCCCGGTCGCGCGCGAGCGTCTGCTGATGGGCAAGTTGGGTGCCAAGACGGCCCAGGAGCCTCTCGTTTTCCAGGCGCAGACGCGTGTTATAAAAGGTCAGTGAGACCAGACCCATCGTCAACGCCAGGGTGAACGCGGTCACCAGGAACTTGACAAAACGGCGCACGCCGATATACCGGCGCATCCGGCCCAGGTCCTTAGGGTCGATCTCTTGGTAGTCGAGGCCCGCCACGTACGTGTTGATGAGCCCCTCCTCGACGCAGCGCAGCCAGACCGGCCGGGCGGCGGCGTTGATGTTCGCCGAGTACGGGATGTGTATCTGCAGGGTCAAGGCCGTCGTGGCGACCTCGAGGCGGCGCACGTCGTCAGGATGCACCAGCCGCATCGTCAGGCACAGGCCGCCGTCGCTGATGTCCTGGGTGAAACCCTGACGCCAACCCGTGCGCGGCCGGCCTTCCTCGTCCAGGAACTGAAACTCGACGGGGAATATCTGATCGAGGCGCCGGTAGCGCCGGCGCTCATGTCCCGGTTCCCGCTGTCTTGGGGCCGTCTTAAATATCATAATTCATAGGAGGCTCGAAGGCGCGCGCCATACGGATGCGTTGTCCGATGGGCGGATGGTCGTAAAGAAAGATCTCGACCCAGCGCGGCGGCGCAAACGAAGCAAGGTTCTTTTCCCCCAGGCGGCGCATCATCGCGATGAAGACGCCGGGCCGGCCCGTGGCGCGCAGGGCAAAGGCATCGGCGCGGCGTTCCAGAAGACGCGCGAAGCCGTTCTGGGCCGGCAGGAGGACGAGGCCCGTGCCCAGCAGGACGAGCAGCAACAGCGGCAGGTTCGCGATGTCGCTCATAGCGACAAAGCCCAGCCGCGCCGAAAAGTGCGTCATGAGCCGGTGCGCGCAAAAAAAGGAGAGGGCCGCCGCACCCAACCCAAAGAACAACAGCGACCACGTATCCCGGTAGCGGTAATGGCCGACCTCGTGGGCCAGGACCGACTCGATCTCCTCGGCCGCGAAGTCACGCACGAGCGTGTCGCTCAAAAAGATCTTCTTGGCGCGGCCCCAGCCGGCCACCATGGCGTTGGCCTTGACGGTCTTGCGCGAAAAGTCGAGGACGAAGATGTTCTCCGGGCGGATGCCCTGGTTCGCGAGAAAGAGCCTCAGCCGGTCACGCAGGGGGCCGTCGGCGAGCGGCGTGACCTTGAAAAAGAGCGGCAGGATGAACCGCGGCAAGAATCGGCTGATGACGACCGAGGCGACAAACCAGAGACCCGCCGCCGCCGCCCACCAGGTCCGGGGAAAGACCGACAGAAAGTAATAAATGCCCTCGACGAGGAGGAGCGCCACGAAAAAGGCGAACAGGGACTTCTTCAGTGTCTCCGCCATCCACGCCTTGAACGAGGCGCGGCTCAATTTGAACCGGTGCTCCCAGACGTAGCCCTCGAAATAATCCAAAGGCAGACACACGCACCAGAAGATGAGGCTGAAGGCCGCAAAGTACAGGGCGTTGAGGGAAAAGAAGTCGTCGCGCACGCAAAGGAGGCCCCGCTTCAGGCCGCGCGACCAGCCGGTGGCCAGAAACAGGACAAGAAACCCGGCCTGCAGGAGAAGATGAAAAAGAAACAGGCGATTCTTCATCGCCTGGTACCGCTGTGCCGAGGGTGCGGCCTGGCTATCTTTTTCTTTCTCGGACATGCCTAACCCGGGCGGTTCCCTGACGCAGCTGCCGGACAAACTGTCCGAAGCGCTCATCGCGCCTCAGATTGCTCAAATCCGGGTCACGACTCATGTACTGAAAATCATCATACCCCAGAACGACGGCCCTCTTGATGGCCTCCAGGGAGCGGGAGACATCGCCCAGAAGAGACAGGCTGCACGCCAGATTATAATGGACGATCGGATTGTCCGGCCGCAACGCGGCGAGCCGACGGTCCACCGCGAGGCCCTTTTCATGGAACCCCTTGCGCGTGTAAATCTCACCGAGCGCGATCAGCGCGTCGACATACCGCGGATGGCGCCGCAGCAGCGCCTCGTAGAAGGCCATCTGAAAATCGAGGTCCTCACGGTGTCTCTTCCTGACGGGCATCGACCCTCCCAACCCTTTCTAAGATAACGTGCTGATTGACGGACGAGGCGATCGCCTCGACGTTCTGTTTATAAGCCGGGTAGTCCGCGACCGGGATCTCGCGGACCTTGGCGCGGCGCACGCTGGTCACGCACAGCCCGCGCCCCTGCGTCTCATAGCGCTGAGAAAAATCGAACCACGGCGTCGTAACGTCCGTATTCGGTGGCACATATTTTACCGCAAGATGATCGGGCAATGCAACCTCTATCCGATCGATATGTTCTTCGAGCCCCGGCCGCGCGATCGGATAACGCCGCGTTGCCTTGAAGACGCCGGACGTATCCCAGGAATCGAACCTGTTCAGGATGCGGATGGGGCCGGCCTCGACAAAGAACCTCGGTGCAAAGAACGCATAGGACAAGCTCACCGGCGCATTCAGGTCTTCGACGCCCGATATCTGATACTCCTTGAGCTCCGCCTGGTCGGCGAAACCCCGCACCCTCTGCCTGAGCCCCTCTTCGATGAGGATGGGCATCGTGTATTTCAGCCAGTACCGCTGGGCCTGACGATAACTGCCCTTCGTATCGACCGAACGCTCGGCGTCGATCGACTCATCCGGATGCACGCGGATGACCATCCTGGATGTGGTGCCGTTGAAGGCGGGCTCGAAGACGGGGGTCGTGACAAATCGATGCCTGTCGGGATAGAAGACCAGCGTCGAGCGACCCTGGTCCATAATGGGCAGGTCGCCGAAAGAGACGACGGAGCCCGTCGGATCCATGAAGACGAGCGCGCCGTCCAGGGGCAGCGCCGCGATCGCGTGGTTGAACAGGAGGGCCGGCATGTCCGTCTCTGTCGTGATGCTGTCCCAGGTGCTGATGAGGACGGGATACGCCTCGATCCCGGCCTCTTTGAGCATCGCGATGAGCAGGACCGCCTGGTCCTTGCAGTCGCCGTACTTGTTGGCGAATATCTCCGCCGCCTGGTGAGGTTCGTATCCCGCGTCGCCGTAAGCCACGGCCACGTAACGGATCTCTTCGGCGCAGAAGTTGTAGATCGCCCGGACCTTCTCCTGCGGCGTCTTCATGCCCTTGGTCAGGGCGGCCACCTTCTCCTTGATCGCCGCGTTGGCCGCCAGTTTATCCAGGTACAACCCCCGCCACCATCGATAGATCTCTTCCCAGTCGGGATAGGTAGAGAAAAGGATGTAAGGATTCACCTGTGAGGGCGGCGGCATCTCGGCCTCCGGAATGATCTGCGGCACGTCGCGGAATTCCATATAATACTTCCGGCGGCCTGCCTCTTCTTCGACGCGCGGGGCCAGGTCATAGCCGAACGTGTTGTAGGCACCGTTGACGATCTTGGTGCGCAGGCTGCGGCCCTCCGGGACACTGATGACGCAGCGCTGCAGGAGGATGGGCTCACTGGCCTGCAGCCAGTAGACGGTGTGGAAGTTTTTGCGGTCAGCCAGCTGCGCGCGCGTCAGCCGGAACGCGTACTCGATGACCGACCCGGGCGCGACCTCCGGCATCGACAGGATACGCACGCGGGCGTTGCTGTATAAAGGGAAGTTCAGGTAGAGCGAGACGTCGCGGATGTTCTTGTCGCCGACGGAGACGACCGTCCCGTCGGGACGGATCGTGCGGGCGAAGAGGACATCGAGCTTCTCATACGTCGCGTCGTAGGTGAGGCTCACCTCGCCGAAGGCCTCCTTGCCGCGGTCGTTGAGGATCTTGATGACGCCGTGCACGGTGCTCTCCAGGCGGCCGTCATCGGTCAGCTCGATTGTCTCGTCGGACAGAAGGATGAGGGCGCTCGCCTCCGGATAGGCCTCCTGGGAGGGGCTGTCTTCGACCAGCTGCCGGACTTCATCGGAGACGCCCGCATAGAGTGCCTCGCCGCTCTGAAGGTCGATGGCGACCACGCGCTGACGGACCAAGGGCCCCAGGCGGGGATCATCCATGATCTTGGCGTAAACGCGCAGCGCCTGGTCGTAGAGGTTGCTTGCTTCAAGCGTCTGGCCGTACGCGTACAGGTAATCCGGCGGCCCTGTTTCGCCGATGCGGTTGAAGGCCTCGAGCGCGCCGGTCACATCCCCGCCCTTGAACAGGCACTGGGCGAAGCGATGCCGGGCCGCCTCCCCGGGCACCCCGCGCAGGACCTCTGCCGCCTGATCGAAAAGGCCGCGCTCAAAGAGGAACCGGCCGAGCTTGAACCTGAGGCGTTCCCGTTCTTGCCGGCCCGTCGCGAGCTGGAACGCCTCTTCGTAGGATCCGACGGCACGCTGGGCCAGTTCCAGGGAGGCCTTGGCAAAAAGGTCGGCCCGCGTCTCCTGAGGCCCCTGGGACGAGCAGCCGACCAGCCAGATAATAATCAGCGGTAAGGCGATCTTTTTCATGGGTTGTTGCCTTGCATTTTACACCTTAACGGCCTTCGCCTCAACGGCTTTGCCGTAAGATGTGAGGAGCCGCCGGGTCACCGGGCCGGGAGAGACGCCCGGCACGTCTCTGGGACCTATCCGGCACACCGGTAGGATCCCGATGACCGCGTTCGTCACAAAGGCCTCCTCGCAACGGGACAGGTCCTTTAAGGAGAGCGCCGTCTCTTTGACGGGGATCTTCAGGCGGCGCGCCAGGCGCAGGACGGCCTTGCGTGTCACGCCGGGGAGGCAACCGCAGGAAAGGGCCGGCGTGACCAGGCACGCGTTCACGACGAGAAAGACGTTCGTCCGCGTCCCTTCGACGAGCGCCCCGCGCGTGTTGAAAAAGAGCGCCTCGTCAAACCCCCTGTGCCGGGCGCGGGTGTAGAGAGCCTCATAAAAGGCCCGCCGGGTCGTCTTGAAGGAGCTCAAGGGGGTGATCTTGAACCTGCGGCGCCGCTCGAGCATGACCTTATACCCCGAGGCCGGGGGCACGGTGAGCGGAAAACTCGTGAGGACCAGGCGCATCGCCCCGCCCTCGCAGGACCAGATCAGGCGCAGGCGCGACCGGTTCAAGGGACTCTTGCGCACGAGGCGGCCTATGGCGCCGCGCACCACCCTGGGAGAGGGCGGCCGCAGACCGAGCGCCCGGCACGCCGACGACAGGCGCCTGAGGTGCTCGTTCAAAAGAAAGACGCCGCCGTCTTCGTAACGCATCGTCTCGATGAGGCCGGTCTTGCTCTTCTTGTTTACCCTCATGCTCACGGCTCACCCCCTTAACGCCTCGATCAGCGCGCGCGCCTTCACCAGCGTCTCGTCGTATTCAAAGGCAGGCCGCGAGTCGGTCACGATCCCACCGCCCACATGAAAAGAGACCCGATCCCGCTGCCACAGCAACGTCCGGATCAACACACTGAACTCCATCGTGTTATGAAAGCTCAGATACCCCAGGGCCCCCGTATAGATCCCGCGGGCCTCGGGCTCCAGCTCCTCGATCACCTCCATGGCGCGGATCTTGGGGCAGCCCGTCACCGACCCGCCGGGAAAACAAGCAGCCAGGACGTCGATCCTGTCTTTGGACGGATGCAGCCGGCCGGAGATCTGGGCCGTCGCCTGATACACGTTGGCGTACCGCTCGATCGCGCGCAACTCCTCGACGCGCACGCTCGCGTAATCGCACACGCGGCCCAGGTCGTTGCGCTCCAGGTCCACGATCATAAGGAGCTCCGCCTTTTCTTTCCTGTCGCGTCTCAGCTCGCGGAAGAGGCGCCGGTTGGCGTCGCGCCTTGCGGTGCGCGGACGCGTCCCCTTCATCGGCCGCGTCACCACCCGTCGGCCGTCGAACTTCAGGAACCGCTCGGGCGAGACGCTCAAGATGGCATAATCCGGGCCGCCGAGATAGGCGCCGAAGGAAACGGGAAAGCGCTGCGACAGGCGTCTATAAAGCCGCCACGGGTCAAAGCGGGCCGCTGCGTGGAACCGCTGCGCCAGATTGACCTGGTAGATGTCGCCCTGGGCGATGAAGGCCTTGGCTCGGCGCACCGCGCTCTTATAGAGGGCCGGCGTGAAGTTCGACCGCAACGGTCCGCAAAGCCCTCCTGTCGCCGCTGGTCGACAGGACATCTCGATCCCAGGTGCCACCGGCAGACCGCAACGCTCCAGTTTCGTTAAGGCGTGCGCCAGGCGCTCCTGGGCCCGGCGCCGACGCAGGGCGCCGCTCGTCTCGGGAAAACCCGTTGAAAAAACCGTGAGCCGGCCGGTGGCGTGGTCTTTAATATAGATCGTGTCGTAAAAAGCAAAGGAGAGCTGCGGCGTCGCCGTGACAGGGGCGTGCCGCCGGGTGAAACGCTCCAGAGAAAAACCGAAATCATAGGCCAGAAAACCCACGGCCCCGCCCAAAAACGGGACAGACGTCTTTTCACCGCCGAGCCGCCACCGGTCAAGGAGGGCGCGCAGGACCCCGAGGGCCGGCCGGCGGACCGTCCGCACGCGGCCCTGTTCCTCGATGGTGCAACACCCCCCGCGCCGCGTGACCGCGCAAAAAGGTTCGCTGCCGAAAAAGGAGTAACGACCCATGCCGGCCATGTTCAGGCCGCTCTCGAGCAAAAAGGGCCTCTCGTCCTTTCTGAAGGCCTCAAACAAAAGGTGAAGGGGCGTGCGGTCTATAGCCGTAACGTGGGCGGCGTTGTTCATGATACCGGAGAGGCACAATAGGACATCGGCGTGGCAACGGGCTTCATCAGCAGCTTGCTCTTTCTCAAGTTCGCCAGGCCCGCGTCGTCCATGGTGTTGATCAACCTGCATGACAAGACCCGCGCCAAGGCGCTGGCGGTAAACTGGGCCGCGCCGGGATACCGCGGATCGGCGATTTCAAAGGGAACGCAGAAGACCTCCGAAGTAATATAATCCCCGCACGTAAAGGCGATGATCCGGGCGTCCGCCTCCACGACCTTGGCGACGACGTCGAGTTTGAGCAAAGACGCGAGCATGTATTTTAGCGCGCAGAGGCTCTCCTCGAGCATCCGCCGGTACACCGGGTCCTCGTACCGGACGCGTCGCTCCCGTGCCCAGCGCCGATAAAGGGCCAGGACGCCGCGCCGGTCCCGGGGGCGGTAGTCGCGAAGCCGCGCCGTGACGCTCTTCGTGAAACGATTGTACAGGTTGCGACGGTGCTTGAGCCGCTCTCCGCGCAAAAAGGCGGCATCAGACTGCCTGACGACATACTCCGGTCCCTTCTCGTAGATACGCCAACCGCTCTTCTTGAAAAGGCCCAGGTCCTCCTCGGTGAGGTTTTCGATGCGGGAGACGGGGCCCTCGCCGTTGACGGCGACCATCAGCACACGACAGGCCTCCAGCGTCGCGGCATCATAGGGACCAAGCGGCGGGACCGGCATGAAGCGGCTCATCCCGTCCCCGGCGGGACTCATCCCATCCCCGGCGGGACTCCCCCCGCCTCCGGCGGAACTTCCCCTGCTGTCGTAAAAGAGACACAACGCCCCGCGTACCATCGTCCAGCGTATCTCAAAGAAGGGCCGCCACAAAAAGAGGTTGAGGAGAGAAAAGCCGGAAAGGAGGTGGGATTCCCGACACAGGAATCTTTTCAGTAAGGGGGCATCGCGAAGCGTCAGACGGCTCAATCCCGCGGCCGGCTTACGCCTCCGGCAGGGCGTGGAGGACACGGTATTCAGAAGGATAATCCTGGACGATATCAGGGTGTGCGCGCAGGAACGCGCTGCCTTGCGGACCCGAAAAAACCTGCGCCAGATACGCGGCGTGCTCGGCGAATGCCGCTGACCCGTCCTGCCTCTGGACATACGGGCACTTTTTGTCGACGGCAAGACAGATCTTGCCGTCCCCCCGGACCAAAAGAAACGGATAGAGGCGACAGTCAAAGGGGCGATACGGATAAATGCGGCACGTGTGACGGTCGGTGTCAAGGCACGGGCACAAAAACTGCCCGTTCTCTTCTGTCAGATGGATCCAGGCCCCGCGGCCGGCCGCGGCCTTGGCGTGAGTAAACAGGCAGCTGGGAATCACGTCCTCTTCTGTCAGGCGCCGGATCTCATCGTAGAGAAAAAAGGCCGCCCACGGACTCTGGGCCTCGGAGAAACGGCAGCAACCGCTGCAGGCCAGACACACGTCGCTGGGCACGAACCGCTTGAGCTCCACTACTCTTCCCCTTGCAGATGGACCACCACCCGGCGCTGGCGCCGGTTGTTATCAAAGTCGATCAAGACGATCTGCTGCCACCGTCCGAGGGTCATCGCCCCCTTCACGAAGGGCACCGTCAGCGACGGTTTGATCAGTGACGCCCGCAGATGCGAAAATCCGTTGGCATCGCCCCACGTCGCGTCGTGCGCGTAGGTCGCGCGCCGGGGCAGGATCTTCTCGAAGAAATTTTTGACATCGTCCAGGAGGGCCGGCTCGTACTCGACCGTCGTCAGGGCCGCGGTCGAACCGACGACAAAGATGAGGGCGCTGCCCTCCTTGAGCTTCGAGGTGCTCACGACCGAGGCGACGTCGTCCGTGATGTCGATGATGTCACAAAACCCCTGGGTCGCGTACTCCAGCGATTCGGTCACGATCTTCATTTCACGAGACTACCTTCCTCGACGGCGCGGTCCGGCGAGAGGATCGCGATCCCGGCCTCATCGCTTGCGGCAAGAAGCATCCCTTCGCTCTTCACCCCGCGGATCTCTGCCGGCGCCAGGTTGTCCACCAAAACGATCTGCCTGCCCACCAACTGCTCGGGCGCATAAAAGGCCCTGATGCCAGCCACGATGGTGCGCACCGCAGCGCCCGTGTCGATCGTCAGCACCCACAGCCTGTCCGCCTTTGGGTGCGCCTTGACCTCCTTGATCGTCGCTACCTTCAGGACGACCTTGCGGAACTCTTCATAGGAAACCAGCATCTCTGTGCCTTCCATGCCCCTCCCTTTTTCTCGACACCTAAGGTTGGACGTGACCGCCTGCGCGGCCCCGTGAGACAAAGGTGCTGTTAAACCCTTTTGTCTCACGCACCTTCCCGACGGCCGCGCTCAACGGCTCTTGCGCCCTTATCGGGGCCCATTATACCCCAGAAAAAGGCGTCTGTCCTAATTAAAAAATGAGGACAGGCACCATCTTCCATTTTCAAACAAGGGGACGCGCCGAGGAAAAAAAAGAGGGCCGGCATCGCTGTCGGCCCCAGGATTTAGTTTGGGTGCGACTCTCTCGCACTCGCTCCTTTCAAAACAAAGTTTACTCAAGAATCGGCCCGCGACAAGACGTGCCGGCGCTTTTCGGGGAAGCGCTTTCCGGACACGCCCCGCGGTCGTGAAAACTCTAAGGAGAGGGCCGCCTAAGATGGCTCGGGGCGTCTGCGCTCAACACGTTCGTCGACTGAACGAAGTAAACGGGGTTGCC
The DNA here is from genome assembly GCA_964622605.1 of uncultured Planctomycetia bacterium. Lineage (GTDB taxonomy): Bacteria > Omnitrophota > Gorgyraeia > Velamenicoccales > Velamenicoccaceae > CAZCSY01. The sequence goes on along the minus strand of CAZUQR010000008.1, from coordinate 14,841 downwards.
GTCCTGGTCGTAACGGCCCTCGACGCGCAAGACCCGGGTCGCCACGAGCTTCATGCGCAGGACCGTGCCGTCGTCGAGAAAGTACTGGTTGAAGTACTCGCTGGACTGGTTGATCCCGACGGGAGTCGCCTCGACGATCTCGTTGCCCAAGTTGATCTTGACCTTATCGCTCATCGCCTGCTCCTTTGTCCTGATGCCTGACCTTCCCGATGATCTCCTGGACCCCCGGGTGGGCCGTGAAGGCCTGGAACTTTTCGTCCTTGCGCAGATAATCGAAGTCCAGGGACATGATGGCGGCCCGCAGGTCTTCATCCGACATGAGGGCGGCGATCTGTTCGTCCTGCGCCAGATCCTCGACCGACGCCATGACCTGCGGGTTGTTCACGATCTCATCCTTTAATTTCTCCATCCGCCCGGCCGTGTCGTTGCCGCCGGCCGTGTCGTTCGCGCCGGCTGTGTCGTTCCCACTCTGGCCCCTGCCCGGACTCTCGATGCTTGCGATGTCTGCCGGGTCGACCAGGACCTCCCCCAGCGTGCGCGTCTTGATGCGAAAGACGCCCTCGGCGCTCGGGACGAGCGTACCGCGCAGCAGTGTGCCGTCTCTCAACCGCACGCACTTCTCTTCTTCTTGGGCCAGCGCCGGCCCCGCCGCCCAAAGGGCCACGATGAAGAAAAGGCAGCAAACCCTGCGCAAAAACACGCGCATCACTTTTTCAGACATCTGACAACCTCCCCGACGTACATCCGATGGTAATCTTTCTTGGGATAATTGTCCTCGATGCGAAGGTCGATGAAGTCCTCGGGATCGATGTCTTGGTGATAAATCTTGCGGGCTACGATGACCAGCCGCGCCTCCTTAAAGGTGACCACGCCCCTGCCTCCCGAGACCGGCGTAAGGCCCGCCCTCTTCATCTTATCGACGTCCCGGCCGGAATGGCTGCCGCAGAAATCAAGGACCTTCTTGTACCGCTTGTCAAAAAAAGAAAGGGTGAAGAAGTCCGCCTCCTCCATGAAGGTAAAGGTATAGCGGTGCGGCCGGATGAAGCACAGGCACACGTTGCGGTGCCACAGGACGCCCCAGCCGCCCCAGCTGGCCGTCATCATGTTGTAATGGCCGAGCGAACCGGCCGTGATCAGCATCCCCCCGCCGATCGCCGCAAAAGGGTTGTCCCGGAGAGCCCCGGGCTTGATGACCTTGAACTTTTTGGACATGGCGACCTTGCCTCCGGCATCACTCCATCAAGTCTATCTCTTTTGCCTCACGCATTCAAGCTTCTGGGCGAAAGCGGCATTTCGGCGAACCTGCGCGAAGCGGGGTGTCAAAAGCGAAAAAATCTATTGCAACGCACCCGGATTTTCTGTATAATCTGCACACCAAAAAAGTCTTTTTGGGGACGTCGCTTAGCCTGGTTTAAGGCCCTTGATTGTCGATCAAGTGATCGTGGGTTCGAATC
>CAZUQR010000008.1:3028-13287 GCA_964622605.1 uncultured Planctomycetia bacterium | reverse complement strand
CCATCGTCCCCGCCAAATGAGAGGGGCCGCACAACGTGCGGCCCCTTTATTTTGGGCCCTTACCGATGGGATTCGAAGCCGACCCGAGCGCCACTGGTCCGAGCGAGGGCGGCCGGCGACGGGGGAGCCGAGCGAATGCGAGGCGGGGGAGGAGGAATCCCATCGTCCCCGCCAAATGAGAGGGGCCGCACAACGTGCGGCCCCTTTATTTTGGCGGTGTTCTTACGACGAAAGGCGTGTCGACAAATAGCTTACTCTTTCCACCAACCGCTCCTTTGAGCCTCAACGGCCCAGGGAGTAAAAGGCGGAAGGGCCCCGGGGACGAAAGACGAATCCCACTGAAAATATCTATTCGGTGGTTTGTACTGCGGAGGCCCCCAGGCGTAGTGGCCCGTGGCAACCTGGCTCTCTCCCAAGGCGACGAACGAACCGGTGATGTAAAGGTTCTTGTTGTCCCACGTCTCATGAAGCCTTGGAAAATTCTGAAACCCTCCGCCATGGCTCTTGGGCGACGAGGTCGTCTCCTCTATGCCCGCGATAAAAGCGGCGTTCACTGTTGTTGCGGAAGCGATTCTATACGTGTCCAAAAACTTCTCTGAATTTTCGTCATCGCTCCAGGCATTCGAAAGGATATTCAGTGAATCACATATGATGGCGGCCGGTTTTTTTTCGTCGGTATTATAGTCTCCCTGGATATACACGGGGTCATTGGACACCACGGTAAGACCCTTGGTGCGCTCTATTTCAGAACCCTTTATCAAGCGGATGCCGGGCTGTTGGCCCTCCCCGACCGTCTCGTCCCTCGTCGCATATATCAGACCGTTTGAGGGCAGGCGAGACGTGTGCGATGGCACGCCGTCGGCCTTATCGGCGTCATCCACATAGCCGGCTAATTTTTGCATGTCTATATTGGTCATGGAGACGAATTTGCCTTCACGATTATTCTTAAACTCGTCCGTTGTGGTGATGGTGCCGGGGGGAAGATCGTCGACGCCGCTGCCTTCCGCCAAAGGAGTGCCCGTGCCGCCCAGGGCCACGGGAAGCCCTGTATACACCGTATCGTTATAGACGTAGAGCGTGGCAGCTTGAGAATAATGGCCGGTGGTCTCAATGGAAGCAACGTTAGGAACCACCAAAGAAGTAACGCCGTGAGCGCTGTCCTGCACCGTTCCGCCCCAACGCGTCAGGGCGCCCGTCGTCCAGCTGCCCTCGGCCTCCGGCCAGGATTCGCTGTCATAGTAAGGGGGCACGTTGAGGCCGGGGGCGCCGGGATTCATCTTCACGTACGTCCCCGTCCCGGCTTTCTTGATCTGGACGCTCCCCTGGCCGTGCCGGCGGTCCAGTTCGCGTCCGTGGAATATATTTCCCGCAGAACGCAGGTATTGGCTATCTATCTTAAAGGTGGCGCCCCAGTCGTAGCAGTCGATAGAGATGTCGCTGTTGCAATGGATCCTGCCTGTCAGCGTCATGGTAGGTGCCGGCTCAAGCTCAAGGTCCGGACCATAGAATACCGCATGTTGGAAGGTATAGATCAATCTCAAAATAAACGCCTGGTTAAGCTTCACCTTTATGCTGCTGTTGGTGGGGTGTTGGCACTCAGAGGTTACGATATAAGCCTTTACGCCAACCTTAGTGCCGTCCGGATCGGTGATCTCGCGCACATCGTCTTCGGCTTCGGTGATGACCGAGGTGACCTCGGCGCCCGCAGGAAACGCCGCCGAACTTGAATACGTCGTCGTAATGGCCCCTGTTGAAGGATAGAGTGCGACGTCGCCCTCGGGCACCTGAAAATTAGCTACGGCAGCAATGAATTGGCTTATGGCATCCTCTGCTCCGCCTTCTGCCAGGTAAAAGGCTTCCTTTTCCAGTCTCTGCCTCTCCAGGAGCCATCTCTCGCTAATAATTTTGCCAAAAAGAGAAGGGGACAAAAGTGCGAAAAAGACAATGGTCATATAAGTCAAGATGAGGGCCTGACCTCTGTTTTGGCTTATTTTGTTAATGGCCCTTTTGACTCTCGTTCCTAAGCCGCCCATTTTGCCCTCTTTATTAGTTTCTCAATTTCAATAGAGACGTTAACGTCGTGGAGACGGTCCTCTGCTGTGGCGTAAGTCTTTCTAACGTAAGAATAATCCTTAACTCGTTGTCGTACAAACCCGAATCGATGGAATTATCCTCAAATTCTATGAGGGCCACATTATTGGCTACGATAGTTATGTTGTCGCCATTTTCCAGGCGGCGTAATTGTTTCGAGCCGGACGCATATTGATACTGGATGAGCGTGTCGGTATCCCATTCCGTGATGCCAACATCATCAATGATGAGCTCATTGCCATCATCATCGGAGTCCTTGGGTAAATAGAAACTGATAGCATTATTATCGGGTGCAGCCGGTACGGATAAATTGGGAGAAGGGGTCCCGCTTGTCGTGCGCGTTGCCTTCTGTAATTCTTGCGTCATGTAGTTCATGGCATTACGGGCAACAGAGCGTAAATCGCTCTGATCGATGATGACCGACCAGAGGCCTGCCCCCTGGATGAAAAAAGACGCCGTCATGGCGCTGATAACAATGAATATTCCCAGCGCCACGACGATCTCTACCAGGGTAAAACCACCCCCCCATCTCATGCGCTTTAAGCTCATTGTCTTGTTGCCTACCTTGCCTTCTTGATGACCAAATATTTCGTGCGATTCACGCCTCTTCTGTCTTGCCAACTGAGGCCCGCGATGATCTCCAAAGGATTACTGCTCGCATTGGCGTAGGAGACGATGATCTGTTCTCCGGTCAAAGCATACCCTCCTACGAGCGTCGCATAGTTGTTGCCGGCGGGGCCGTTAGCCACCCCATTGGGAAAGTCACTCGTGATGCTGCCCGGAGGCGTGCATTTAACGGCCTCCATCATATTGATGAGGTGGTTCATGGCGATGGTTTCCTCCTTGCTCGTCTCCGACAGACCGAGACTCGATAGAAAGAACTGGATGATGCCCGCCGCGGCAAAGACAAGGAGGGCGATGGCGACGACTATTTCCACCAAAGTCAGGCCCTTCGCTTTGCCCCTGCTTTTCATGTCTATCCCCCAGTTAAAGTATAGTCTATAAAACAGGTTATATCAAAATAAGGTTTCTCGTTGGCGATGTTATCTTGATAGTCAGGGTTTTCAAGAGATAATGAGGCCGCGATTTGGGAGGGTCTCCTATCCCTTGTGCTCGCTTAGTAGATGTATGATTAGTAAGATGTATGATTTGATATATTTTATCGCTAAAATAGCTCTTTTAGAACTAGAATCTGGCTTCTCTGGAATCCAAGGAGATCAACTCAGGCATCTGCATCCAAGCCTTGAGCCTCCAAGCGTGGCGTCGCAAAAACACCGTCCTAGACAAGAGACCACCCGCTGAAGGTGGTCTCTTGTCTGTTACCCTTTTCCCATAAAAAATCTGGGCGAAGTAGGAGTTGAACCCACGACCTTCCGGATGTAAGCCGGATGCTCTAACCAACTGAGCTATTCGCCCGAAGGCAAGGCGCCGCCGGGGAGGCTTTTTTGTCTCGCCTCCTATGCCAGCTTGCCCAAGAGGCCCATGGCAAAGGCCATCACGAAAAGGGCCACGGTCTCGATGATGCCCAGAACCACGATGTAGTTGCCGAAGCCCTTGCCGGTCTCCCCCATCGCGTCGGAGGCCACGGCCCCGGCCTTGCCCTGCATGAACGCAGACAGGCCCATGGCCAGGCCGCACAAGACGCCCACCCCCCACAGATACGTCCCCTTCGCGGCGAGGCCCGCCATCTGGTTCATCAGGATCATGCCGTAGATCGTCTGAGTCAGCGGCGCGCCGACGAACGCGACGAGCATGAACGAGGCGGCCTTGTTCTGGGCAAAGGCCTTCTTCCAGGCGCCGACGGCGGCCATGCCGGCCACGCCGGTCCCCAGGGCCGAGCCCATCGCCGCCAGGGCCAGCACCGCCCCCAACCCGAGATCTTTAAACTGGATCAGGACACTCGTCTCCATGCGTCACTCCTTCAAGGTTGTTGACCGTTGTTATCATGGGGCTGTCGCCCCCATAGCATGCTCTTCTTGCGCGAGCGGGCGATACGCAAAGCCGCCCCACTTCACGTCAACGTGATTGCAGAACTCCAGCACGTTCAGCCGCACGCCGTGCACCAGCACCGCCATGGGCCCCAGCACGATGTTCAGCAGGTGCCCCAGCGTAAGGATGAGAGCGGCCGCGAACCCCGCGACGACGCTGTTGAACCCGACGTCCGCAGCCATGGCGTTGAACGCGTCGGCCACGGCGACCGTCGCCAGGCCCACCGCGAAGAGACGCACGTAGGAGACGACGTCCGTGAAGCTGTTGACGACGTTGAGGAGCAGCTGCCCCAATCCTGCGCCCAACGCCTTGAAAATATTCCTGTTTTCCGACGAGAAGGAGACGACGAGGAGGGGCCCCGCGATGAAGAGCCCTTTCGCAAAGACGGGGAACTCCGCCCCCAGGATCAGCGTCCGCGCCAGGAAGAAGGCGCCCCACAGGACCGCCACCCACCCCGCATCCGCCAGCGCCGTCTTCGAAGGTGCCTTGTTGAGGGCGTGCCACATATGACCGATGCTCAAATGCAGGGCGCCCAGGAAGAAACAGAAGGTCTGGAGAAACGCGCCCTCGCGCAGGGCCGGCACGAGCGGCACCACGCCTTCGGGCAGCCACGCCTGACCGAAATACGTGCCGGTCAGGATACCCCACAACACGGCACAGCCCGAAAAGACATACATCAGGATAAAGGGCGAGCGCTCTCTCGCCCGGGCGGCCCCCTTGCGCTGAAACAAGAATGTCGCGGCGCCGAAGACCAGGCCGTAGCCCGCGTCGCCGATCAGCATGCCGAAGAAGACGGATAAAAAGATCAGGACCCAAAGGCTGATATCGGTCTCCCGGTATCCGGGCACGACCTCGATGACCTTAAAAAGGGGCGCGATGACCGAGACCCAGCGGGGATTACGGATCAGCGTCGGCACGCGGTCCCCTGATGCCGGGTCCTCAACGAGCATCCCCCAGGCGTGCCGCCGGGCCGCTGCGCGGACATCCTCTGTCTTATCGACGGGCGCGTAACCGACCAGATAGGCCAGGGACCCTGCCTCGCCCATCCCGCAGACGGCGCGCCGGAACTCCAGCTCTCTTTCGACCTGCGCCTTGCGGTGCTCAAGGCACCCCCGGTGGCACAGCGACGCGCGCACCTCGCGGGCGAGGGTCTCCATGACGCGCTGGTTCTCTTCGAGGCGCAGCCGCATCTTCGCCAGGCCCACCTCGGGCACCTCGATCTCCTTGAAAGGAACGCCGGCGTCCTCCTTGCGTGAAACGACGGCGCAATACGCCATCCCCCTGGACGTGAACAGGACACGGCACATCGCTTGGGCCGGCACCGTGTCCCCGGCAAGCCGGTCCACCTCCTTGACAGGCACGGCGTAAAGACGCACGAAGATGCCGCGCTCCCTTAGGTCCCTGATCGCCGCAGGATCAAAATCGCCCCAATCCTGCCACTCGGTGATCTTGCCTTTCAGTTGGCGCGAAAACTCTTTCAGGTGTTCGTAACGCTTGCCCGCGTCGATGACGTGCAGGGCCGCCCGGCGTCCGTCAACGGCCCCTGAGGCCGGCACCTCTGTGACCCCTTTACTGAAGACATCCTCGGCCAGGACGCCGAGCGCCCGGTCGAGGAGCTCCAGGTCGCGCACACAGGCCTCCACGTCCTCACCGTCGGGCAGACGCTGGTGCTCGACGTGCAAGACCCCCAGCGCACGCAACTCTTCCACGGTCGCGTCCGAGTCCTTCTTCTGGACGACGAGACTGATCTTTTTCATCGAGACGATCATGCCGCCACCTCGTGTGCCGCCGCCTCGTACACCACCGCCTCGATCTTGCGCTTGGCTATCTTGCTGCGCCCGACCGCGTTGGTCATCTGGTCGCCGATATAGATCTTGATGGCGCGTATCGCCTCCTGGGCCTCGGGGATCTTGACCTTTTCGAAAAGGTTGACCCGCTGCGTCGTCACGCGCAGCTCATCACGCAGGATCCGGCCCGCCTCTTCCAGGACGCCGATCTCCTCGCGCAGACGGCCCAGCCGGCGCAACGCCTCCAGGCCCGCGTCTACCCAGAGGGGTGTCAAAAAAAGATCATAGGCCGCGTCTTCGAACAGGGCGTCCTCAAAGACCGGCAGGTTCACCCCGGCGACGTTGCGCATCCCCTTGACGACGCGACTGACCGCGAGCCACTTCTTCATCTCGTGGCCGGCATCCGTCAACAGGCCCGCCCACCTTTTGGCGGCCTGGCGCTCGCGCTCCTGGCGGGGACGCCGGTCCTGCAGGATCTCGTTCAGATGAAGGATCTCTATTTGGAGCTGCTGTTTTTTCAACTGCAACGTCGGCAGGTAGCGTTGATACTGACTCAGGGCATCGCGCCGGCGCTTGAGCTCACCCTTCGTCAGTTTGATCTTAGCCATCTTTTAGGGTGTCTTGCGGCCTGGTGTCTTTTTTGGGGAGCTTCCCCGGCCAGAACTTCTCGATCATCGACTTCCTGATGCCCGTCTCCTCCGGTGCAAACGACTCGGCCAGGATCTCCCAGCCGCGGTCCAGCGCCTTTTCGAGCGGGATGTTCACCTCAAGTGCCATCATCTCGCTTTCGAAGAGGCGGCCGTAATGGAGCAGCTTCTTGTCCCAGGCGCTCATCTGAAAGCCCATCGCCTGCTTCTCGAGCGTCTCGCGGTAGCTGGCAAAAAGCTGGATCATCGTGTCCATGATCGTGCGGTGGTCGTCGCGCGTCTTGGCGTTCACCTGCTGTTTCAGGCGGCTCAGGGAACCGAAGGGTTCGATGACCTTGTTCTTCAGATAGAACTGGCCTTCCGTGATGTAGCCGGTGTTGTCCGGCACCGGGTGCGTGACGTCGTCGCCCGGCATCGTCGTCGCGGCCAGGACCGTGATCGACCCCGCATCCTCGAAGTCCACGGCCTTCTCGTAGCGCGCGGCCAGCTGGCTGTACAGGTCGCCCGGGTAGCCGCGGTTCGACGGGACCTGCTCCATGGTGATCGCCACCTCTTTGAGGGCGTCGCAGAAGTTCGTCATGTCGCTCAGGAGCACGAGGACCCGCTTGCCGTCGAGGGCGAAGTGCTCGGCCACGGCAAGGGCCAGGTCCGGCACGAGCAGGCACTCGACCGTCGGGTCGGCCGCGGTGTGGACGAAGAAGAGGGTCCGCGACAGGGCGCCGTGTTCCTCCAAGATAGCGCGGAAATAAAGGTAGTCGTCATACTTCAGGCCCATGCCGCCCAGGATGATGATGTCGACCTCGGCCTGAATGGCGATGCGCGCCAGGACCTCGTTGTACGGCTCCCCGGGGATGGAGAAGATCGGCAGCTTCTGGGATTCGACGAGCGAGTTGAAGACGTCGATCATCGGGATGTTCGTGCGGATCATGCGGCGCGGGATGACGCGCCGGACCGGGTTGACGGGCGGCCCCGCGATCTCGACGAGGTTGTCGGTGAGCGCCGGCCCGCCGTCCAGCGGCCGGCCGCTGCCGTTAAAGATCCGCCCCAGGAGGTCGTTGCCCGTCGCCACGCGCATGGGGTGGCCCAGGAACCGGACCCGGTCGCCCGTGGAGACCCCGCGGCTGCCCGCGAAGACCTGCAACGAGACGCGCCGGCCCTCCAGGCGGATCACCTGGGCCAGGGACGTCCCGCGGCGCGTCCGGACCTCGGCGATCTCGGCGTAACCCACCCCGTCGGCCTCGACAGTGATCACGTCGCCCGCGATCTGGATGATATTCGTATAGACCTTACGCACCGTTGCCTTCCTTCGCCGGGGGACGCCTGGAGCGGATCAGGGACTCGATCTCCTCCTGCGTCTTTTTGAATTCGTCGGTCTCGATCCGTATCGCATTCCAGCCGCGCACGTTCTGGCGCAGCTCCTGGAAAAAGTGCAGGGCCTCTTCTTTTTTTGAAAAAGCGAAGTCGGCCGCGAGCACGTTGTCGTGGATAAAACCGTAGACGAAGGTCTGGCGCTCGGCCGATGTCGCCTCATCCACGGGGTCAAAGGCGTTCTGCTGGAGATACACGAAGTCCAAAAACTCTCCCTTGAGATAATCGACGTAGTCCTTCAACGAGGTCCCCTCCTCGCCGACGACCTTCATCATCTGCGCGACCTCGTAGGACCTCTTCAGGATCGCGTGGCCGGCCTTCTTCTTGTCCGCATCGAGGAAGCTGGGATACTTGCTCCAGCTGATCAAGGGGTCGATGGCAGGATACCGCCGGGCGTCCGAGCGTTCACGCGACAGGCCGTGGAAGGCGCCGACGACCTTGAGCGTCGCCTGCGTGACGGGCTCCTCGAAATTGCCGCCCGCGGGGCTGACCGAGCCGCCGATCGTGACGGAGCCGACCGCGCCGTCGTACAGACGCACCATGCCGGCGCGCTCATAGAAGGAGGCGATGCGTGACTCCAGGTACGCCGGAAAGGCCTCTTCGCCGGGGATCTCCTCCAGGCGGCCGGACATCTCGCGCATGGCCTGGGCCCACCGCGACGTCGAATCCGCCAGCAAGAGGACGTTGAGCCCCATCTGCCGGAAATACTCGGCGATCGTCACGGCCGTGTAGACGCTTGACTCGCGCGCGGCGACCGGCATGGAGCTCGTGTTGCAGATGATGACCGTGCGGTCCAAGAGGGGTCTTCCGGTGCGCGGGTCGGTCAACTCGGGAAAGGTCTTCAGGGTCTCGACGACCTCGCCGGCCCGCTCCCCGCAGGCGGCGATGATGACGATGTCGACCTCGGCGTGGCGGCTCGTCAATTGCTGAAGGACGGTCTTACCCGCGCCAAAGGGCCCCGGGATGCAGTACGTGCCGCCGCGCGCGACCGGGAAGAACGAATCGATAAGGCGCATCTTGGTGACGAGCGGCTCCCCGGGCTTGAGCCTTTGCGCATAGGCGCGGATCGGCATCTTCACCGGCCAGCTCTGCTTGAGAAGACACGACACCTCGCGCCCCCTGGCGTCTTTGAGGCGGGCGATCTCGTCGGTGACGCGATAGCTGCCCGCCTCGACGATGGACGCCACCTCCCAGCGGCCCGTCAATCCAAAGGGGGCCATGATGGCATGTTCAAGGATCTTCTCCGGCACGGTGCCGAGCTTCGTGCCCGCGCGCACCTTGTCGCCGGCCTTGACGCCGGGCGTGAATTCCCACGCGGCCTTGTCCGATAAGGCCGGGATATAGACCCCACGTTTTAAAAAGACGCCGCTCTGCTCGGCGAGCTCCGGCAGGGGATTCTGCAGGCCGTCGAAGATCTGACCCAGCATGCCGGGGCCCAGCTCCACGGACAGAAGCTCGTTCGTGAAGGTGGCCTCGTCGCCGACCTTGAGCCGCGTCGTCGTCTCATACACCTGGGCCTCGGCCTTATGGCCCCGGACACGGATCACCTCGGCCTTGAGCCGGTCCTCGCCGCAGTGTATATAGACCACCTCGTTCTGGACGACGAAGGTGTCGAACGCGATCGCCGCCATGTTCCCGCTGATGGCCGTGACTCTTCCGGTCCTCTGATCGGGCATTATCTTCTGTGTCATGCGTTGTTCTTTGGGGGCCCCCACCCTCAGGGGCCCCGGGTCTTCAAAGACCCAGGTCATCGAGCGCCTTTTGGGCGTCGGCCTCCCGGATCCTCTGCCAGCGCTCCAGGATCAAGAGCTTCAATCCGTAAAGCACGAGCGCCTCGGTATCAAAGTAATGACCAAGGCCCCACGTCTCCAGCCGCTCCCAGCGGGCCGCGTCGAGCATCCGCTCGGACTCCAGGATATCGGGGTGCCGACTGACGTTGACGGCCAGATGCGTGGCAGACGTTTGTACTCCCGCGTCGCCGGGCAGATGCGCTCCGGCCTCGCCGCGCAGGTACTTTGCCGCGTCCTTGTGCTGGCGCGCCGCCCGGACCTTCGCCAGCTCGTTGCCGAGTATCCGCTCGAAAGATGTCCAGGCCCTGAGCACGCCGGGCTGAACCCCTTCCTCGACGGCCGCGCCCTGACGCATCTTTTCCAGAAGAGCGGACTCCTCGTCGCTGACGAGGCCGCGGCATGCCGCTTGAAAGGCCTCAAAAGACAGGGACGGCTTGGCCCCAAAGTGAAGCATAGGCAACGATGCCAGGAGGTACGCGTAATAACCGCCCATGAGAACTCGCCCTTCCTTGTCGGCCTCCTGCGTCAGCGCTCCTGCGTCAGCGCTCCGGCTCGGCATCCTGCGTCAGCGCTCCGGCTCGGCCGCC
>CAZUQR010000008.1:0-2928 GCA_964622605.1 uncultured Planctomycetia bacterium | reverse complement strand
TCCTGCGTCAGCGCTCCGGCTCGGCATCCTGCGTCAGCGCTCCGGCTCGGCCGCCGGCGTCAGCAGTTCGGCCAATCTGGACCGCAGGTGCTCACCGAGGTACCCGGCGAGCGCCTTGTCCGAAAAATCAAATTGCGACTTGCCCGCGTCAAAGCTGATGACAAACCCGCCGCCGATATCCTCGTCTTCTTTCAGGACGATGTCTTTCTTGAGCTCTTTCTTCAGGGGACCCAGGAACCCCTCCTCGAGCCTCTTGGCGTCGTGCTTGTTCAAGGAGACCTCGATGCCGCCCTCCGGCACCTTCGCCTCTTTGACCAGATGCGCGATGAGCTGGGCCATCTCTTCGGCCGTCATGGCCTTGCGCACCTCCTCGGTGATGAGCCGGTCGAGCGTCGCGGTGATCTGCTGGCGCAAAGAAAGGAGCAGGTCGCGGCCCGCCTGCTGGAGGCTGGCGCGCGACGCCGCCTCCTCCTGCCTGATCTTCTCCTGGGCCTCTTCCCGCAGCCTCTGGGCCACGGTCCGGGTCTTCGCCAGCAGCTCTTCGGCGCGCTCCCGGGCCGCCCGCTCTATCTCCTCGGCCTTCTTCTGGCCCGCGGCGACGCCCTCCTGCTTGATCTTCTCGATAAGTGTCTTGAGCTCCTCGGGCATGTCTGTCTCCTCAGCCTTTTTTGCCTCTCATGTCTTTCTTCAAAGAACGCACGGCCTTCAGCGGGTCCGGCGCCTGGACGACCGGCCGGCCCACGACGAGATAATTGCTGCCCGCGCGCACCGCCTCACCGGGCGTGGCCACGCGCTTCTGGTCGCCGGCGGACGCCCCGCGCGGCCGGATACCCGGCGTGATGATGAGAAATCTATTACCTAAAATCTTGCGCAACCGGCCGCACTCGTGCACGGAGGCCACGACGCCGTGGACGCCGGCCTCTTTGGCCAGCCGCGCCCGGCGCACGACCTCTTTTTGTGTCTCAGGCAAGACCTGGCTCGTCAGCACGGTCACGGCGACGATACGCGGCGGCCGGCGCGCGCGCTGCCCCCGCCCCCTCTTTGTCTTCGCGGCCTGGACGGCGGCCCTGAGCATCTCGCGGCCGCCCTGGGCGTGCACCGTCATCATGGCGACACCCAGGTCCGCCGCCGCCAGCACGGCGTTGGCGACGGTATGGGGAATATCGTGAAACTTCAAGTCAAGGAAGACCTCACCGCCCTTGGCCCTGATGTAGCGGACGATCCGCGGCCCGCACAGCGTGAACAGCTGGCTGCCGACCTTGAAAAGCTTCACCTCCGGCATCAATCGGTCCACCAGCTTCGTTGCCCTCAGCCAACTCGGCACATCCAGCGCAACGATCAACTCCGCCTTCATGTCCTCTCCCCGCGTGGAACTTTTCAGCCTGGAACTTTCCAGCCAGGCTCTTTTAGTCCCACTCTCCGGGACTTAAAGACTCTGGCTCATTAGTCCCACCTTCAGCCGGCCTTGAGCGAGCCGACCAACTCCTTTATATCGCGAATCTTGTGTTCTTTGCAATAGACTTCTATCCCTTGGGCGACCTCGGCACAGGCCGCAGGGTTGACGAAGTTTGCCGTGCCCACCGCGACGGCGCTGGCGCCGGCGATCAGGAACTCGACCGCGTCGCGCGCGGTCATGATGCCGCCCATGCCGATGACGGGGATCTTCACCTTCTGCGCGACCTCCCAGACCATGCGCAAGGCGATGGGCTTGATGGCCGGGCCGCTCAGGCCGCCGGTGACGTGGCCCAGCACCGAACGCCTCGTTGCGACGTCGATGGCCATGCCGATGAGCGTGTTGATGAGGCTTAGGGCGTCCGCGCCGGCCTCCTCGGCCGCGAGGGCGATCTCGACGATGTCGCGGACGTTGGGCGAGAGCTTGACGATGACGGGCTTGGAGGTCGCCCGGCGCGCGCGCGTCACGGTCTCGCGGGTGAGCGCGGGGTCCTGCGCGATGAGCCTATCCCGGCATTCGATGTTCGGACAGGAGATGTTCAGCTCATAGGCGCTGACGGCCGCGCAGGCGTCCAGGCGCTCGATGACCTCGGCGTACTCCGCGCGGGTGTGACCACCGACGCTGACGATGAGCGCCGTCGGAAAATCCTTGTAGAGGGGCGCCTTCTCGGCGAGGAAGCGGTCCACGCCGTCGTTCTGGAGGCCGATGGCGTTGAGCATCCCGCCGGTCGTCTCATAGACGCGCGGCGGCGCATTGCCCGGCCACGGCTCTTTCGTGATCGTCTTGGTGACCACGGCCCCGAGGACGGCCGCATCGACATAATCCCCGAATTCATCCCCGTAGCCGAACGTGCCGGACGCGGTAAGGACCGGATTCTTCAACGTCAGACTTCCTATCTGGACGGCCAATCTCGGTTTCATATCTTAAATAAATAGTGTCGTTTCTGCGTAACTATAATAATTACATATTGTTATAAATAAATTCTTTCTAGACCTGCCTCTCGATCTTGGTTTCGACAAGGCGAAGTTCTTTCTTTATCTTAGGTAGAAACGACACTAATCTTACCTATCTTCCCCATATCATCCGCGCCGCGATGGCGAGGAGGAAGACACCGAAGACACGCTTCAGGATGAGATCGGGGACGTGCTGGACGACGATGGCCCCGAGGTACCCTCCGACGAAGAAGCCCAGAGCGATCAATGCCGCCGGCCCGATCTTCACGTGGCCGGCCTGCCAATACCGCCACGCCGCCAGGAGCCCGATCGGCGGAATCATGGCCGCCAGGATCGTCCCCTGCGCGTCGTGCTGGGTAAACCCGTAGAGCAGGACCAGCGCCGGCACGACCACGCTCGCCCCGCCGATCCCCAAGAGTCCGCCGAGTATCCCCGTCACCAACCCTAATAATAAGTATTGTGTATGCATGACTTCTTCCTAGCCGGCACGACCGTTCCGCGGCCGGATGGGACCCTCTACCG
>CAZUQR010000007.1:37487-76705 GCA_964622605.1 uncultured Planctomycetia bacterium | reverse complement strand
AAGTTCTTGTCAGAAAATAATAAAGTTGATAAAGGCGTCTATTTAGATTATCTGAAGCATAGATAAAAAGTGAGATTGAAGCATGCTTAAGGCAATAAATGACATTGCGGAAGAATTCAAAAAGTCATGGAAGCAGTATATATCTCAAAGTCTTTTGGCTGCCGGTGTTATTTCTGTGGTTCTATTGGCTTTAAGACTCGACAGGCCCTTAATAACTATTTCTATAGGAGCAACTGTTTTCATTATTTTCGCTATGCTGAAAAATGTTACCGCTAAGCCCAAAAATGTTATTGGTGGGCACACTGCCGGGATTATTGTGGTTTTTTTACTTGTTTTAATTCCGCATAGTTCATTATAGTTCATTGTTATCTTCTGTTTTTATTTATTCGCTTGCGGTTGGTTTTTCTATTTTTATAATGGTAGCTTTGAACATAGAACATCCCCCGGCTTCAGCTACGGCTTTGGGAATTGTGATGAATGATTTTTCTTTGAAAGCAGTCACTGTTTTTTTGTGAGTATCGCGATATTGCTGGTAACGCAACGTTATTTTAGGCGGTTTTTAAAATGCCTGGTTTATAAACAATATAACCAATAGGAGGTAGTTGAGATGCCTTGGATTGATGAAGATAAATGTGTTAGCTGCGGAATATGCGTAGAAAAGTGTCCTGTAGGGGCAATTTCAATGGAAGACAAGAAGGCAAAAATAAATATGCAAGAATGTATTCATTGTGGTACTTGCCACAGCGCATGCCCACAGGAGGCAGTAAGGCATGACAGCGAGAAAATACCGGAGAATATAAAGGCTAACGTGGAAAAGACAAAGACATTTATGGAGCTTTGCGCGAAATATTTAGGCGATGTTAAAGAAAAGGATAAATGCCTGAAAAGGATGATAGGGCATTTTAATAAAGAGAAACTCGTCGCAGAAAAAACCTTAGAGGAACTCGAAAAATTAAAAAATGCCCGGCCCTTATAAACTTTTGATTTTTACCTGCTACGGCGGTTGTGCTACGGGTGTCGCTGCGTCCAAGGCCTGCATCAAGATATGGGAGGAAAACCCGAATGATGTAAAGATTGGATGCCTTCCCGCCGTTATAGTGCCATGGAAATTCAAGGAGATCGCACAAAGGTCAAAAAAGCGTGTTTTGATAGATGCGTGTGCAGTTCAGTGTGGCAGGAAACTGTTTGAAAGAGAGGGAATGCCTGTAGATGGTTATCTTGAATTGACTTCTTCCCTTGGCATCAGAAAAGAGAAGAAATTGCCTTTGAAGGAGTTAGAAGAGAGAGTTCATAAAGTCATTCAGAAAGAGGTGGAAGTTCTTTTACGCAAGACTTAGCAAGAAGGGACAGGCGCGATGATTGAGTGGATAAAAGACGATAACCATCTTAAGCAAGCGCAAGAGAAGCATAAGGATTTTTTGATCTTGGTATTTTATGCAAATTTCTCATCTCACGCAAAACGTGCCCTGGCTGAGCTTGAAAATTTCAGCAAAGAGAACAAGGGGTCTCCGGTTTACGTTATTGACGTGGAGAAAGTCAAGGGCGTGCATAGGCAGTTTGGAGTTGAGAATGTGCCTGTGGTCTTAGCATTGGAGAAAGAAAAGATAGTCCGTCGAATCGAGGGAGTCGAGAGTGCTCATTTTTATGCCCGTATTCTCTCTGGAGCGCATCCTTCAGGGCACAGGAGAGGTGGAAAAGGATCTTCTCATCGGGTGACCGTGTATAGCGGTCCCGGTTGCCCTGCCTGCGGGTCTGCCAGGGCATATTTGCGCAAGCGGGGCGTTGGCTTCCGGGAAATAGATATATCCCGCGACCAACATGCATCTGAAAGGTTGGTCAGGCGCAGCGGGCAAATGGCTGTACCTCAGATTGACATCGGCGGTCATTTAGTAGTTGGGTTTGACCAGGCAAAGATCGACAGGTTGCTTTCGAATTAAACGAGAGGTGATAGTATGAAGCTACAACCCATCAACGGACGTATTTTAGTAAGACCCCTGGAGGCCGAAGATAAGACATCCGGCGGCATATATCTTCCTGATACTGCCAGAGAAAAACTCCAGGAAGGCGAGGTTATCGCTGTAGCAGAGGACGCAACCGATGAGGTTGTGGTCGGCGACCGCGTGATCTATAAAGAGCTGACAGGAACAGAGGTCAAGATAGAAGGGGAAGATTATATTCTGCTCGGCGAAGACGATCTTCTGGCAAAGTACGAGGCAGTAGATAAAATCCCGGAATAGAGATACCAAAAGGATTTTTTAAAAATTAAAAAGGAAGGAAAAACGATGGATGTTTCTGAATGGAAAAGAGACGTTGAAGCAGGACGTAAAGAGAAAGACGCATTTTTCAAAATGCCTTACCAGTCGCCCCTGCCCTTTGACGAATGCCAGAGATTCAAAGGGCTTGACTATTATCCTCCCGATAGGAGCTATCGGTTTGAGCTTGGGCTTCAGGAACACAAGACGAAAGAAACATTAAAGATAGAGGACACCCAGGGGAATGAGCGAGAGTTCTTGAGGTGGGGTGAATTCAGTTTCAGAATAGGCGATATTGATTGTACGTTGCAGGTCTACAAAAGCTCTCCTGAAGAAGACAGGTTTTTTCTCCCCTTCAGGGATGCCACCAGCGGCAAAGAAACATACGGAGCAGGGCGGTATCTCGATCTTGAAACCGGAAGGCATCAAACTCCCGAAGGTAAATGGATACTCGATTTCAACGATGCGTATAATCCTTGGTGCGCATATAGCAAGGATTACGCCTGTCCATTTACTCCGCCGGAAAATTGGCTGAAAGTGCCCATTCATGCGGGTGAAAAAGATTACAAAAAATGAACAGGCTTGAGGCGTTAGAGTATCTTAAAGCGAAACTTAAAAATGGGAATCTCATAAAGCACAGTTTAGCCGTTGAGGCCTGTATGAAGAGGCTGGCTGAAAGATTCGGGCAGAATGCGGAAATGTGGGGATTGGCGGGCCTTCTTCACGATCTGGATTATGAGGATACCAAAGATAATTTCTCAAGGCACGGATTTGTTACTGCCGAAATTCTGCAAAAAGAAGGAGTAGAGGACCGGATAATAGAGGCGATTAAAGCTCACCCAGGACATACTGAAAGGGAGACTTTAATGGCTAAAGCCTTATATGCCGTTGATTCCTTGACGGGGCTGATTGTAGCTGGCTGTTTGATGCATCCCGAGAAAAAATTAAAAGCCGTAAATACCGAGTTTATCCTCCATAGATTCAATGAGAAAAGTTTTGCCCGAGGAGCGAATAGGGAGCAAATAAAGACATGTCAGGAATGCGGATTGTCACTTGAAGATTTTGTTACTGTATGCCTGGAGGCGATGAGAGAAATAAGCGGCGTTTTAGGATTATAACAAGGAGGGGTGGATTAATGGCGAAAAATATTTCTGAACAAGATGTCCGCAAGGCAATAGCGGAAGTGAAACACCCTGCCATCGACTGTACTCTGGTAGAGTTAGGAATAGTCAAGGACATAAAGGTTAATGGTGATAACGTGGTGATGACTATAGCGTTTCCCGTTCCGAACATCCCTATTAGGGATATGATCGTAAATAGTGTAAGGGAGCCCATCGCAAGGTTAGGTGTGGAATGCCAGATAAAAGAAACGATAATGGATCCCACAGAGCGCGAGGCATTTTTAGATAAAGAGCAGAAAAATTGGAAGGGCACTATATAAAATGGAAGAAATATCTCGGCATGAGTTTAGATTTTGTCCTTTATGCAGAGGCCGTTTGCATAAGATGCAAGTAGACGACCATAAGAGATTGGTTTGCCGGAAATGTGGTTGGATACACTATGAAAATCCTTTGCCTGTGGCGGTTTGTGCAGTGAAAAACAAAGATAATAAATTGCTTATAGCGAGGAGGAATCTTGCGCCGGGCAAAGATAAATGGGCATTGCCTGGCGGTTTCATTGAATCGGGAGAGACCCCTGAGACTGCCTGCTTGAGAGAATTGAAAGAAGAAACAGGCCTAAAAGGTAAACTTGGAAGATTAATAGGTGTCTATATTCAGAGAACGAGATATTACGGCCCCCTCCTCATTATCGGCTATGAAGTCAGTGTCTCTAAAAAAGATCTGTCGCTAAATAATGAATTGAAAGATGCAAAATTTCTCAATAAAAAGGATTTGCCCGTCATACCGTTTTCATCTCACCGAAGGATAATAGAAAAGGTTTTTAAAAATTCATGACGAATTTCAACAGCTTAAACGACATCATGGAGGAAGTGAAAAGTTGCAAAAGATGTAAGTTCCATAAATTTAGAGACAAATGCGTATTTGCAGAGGGAGAAAATGATGCCGAAACTGTATTGATTGGTTTGTCTCCCGGAAAAGAAGAAAATGCTACGGGTAGATTATTCATCGGGCCTTCAGGAGATTTTTTAAATGAGCTTTTGAAATTGGCCGGAATAGGCAGGGAGTCGCTTTACATAACCAACATCATAAAGTGCCACGCCCCCACCTATTCAATAGGTAAGGAGGGGGTGGCTGCGTGCTCACCATATCTAGATAAGCAAATAGAGATAGTAAAACCCCGGACGATCATCTCCTTAGGTTCCATAGCAACGCAACATATTTTTGAAAAATATAATTTGCCTAAAAAAGCAATCTCGGAAATTCATGGGCACACTTTTCACGCCGCTATCGGAGATTTATTTAACATAAGCCAAGATATAAGGATAATCCCGATGTTTCATCCCGCTGCCGCTCTGAGGACCGCCGGGTTGTCGGACATAATAGAAAAAGATTGGCAAAAGTTACATAATGAACTATGAGCAACAAGATGTTGCGCTATATTGTCAAAAGGGAAAATATATACATCCATCTGTTGAAAAGGAATATCGCTTGAGGCTCAGCGGTTATTGAACTGGTGACATGCAAAATTTCTTACGCCGACAGGAAGGGAAAATACCAAAAACAAAAATGATTGATTTTGCCAAGGGTGTGCATAAAAGGACATTTCGAATAAAATATGTAACTTCTCAAAAAATGCAGGAAATAGATAAGCGCGCAACAGAGGATTTTGGTATACCCTCTATTGTGCTGATGGAGAACGCTGGATATAAGGCTTTTTGCGTGGCGCTCGATATGCTGCTCAAGAAGGGGAAGAGGGTGGTTTGTGTTTGTGGAAAGGGAAACAATGGCGGCGATGGTTTTGTTTGCGCCCGGCACCTCATCAACAGAGGGATAGAAACGGATATTTTTCTGATAGGCGATCCTGCCGAATTAAAGAAAGACGCGAAAATAAATTACGATATTTTGCAGAAAATGGGCAAATTAATTAATTCCCTAAAGACGAAAGAGGATTTTTTAAGGTTTAAAATCAAACTCACGAAAGCCCGGCTTTTGATCGATGCGATATTCGGAATCGGCTTGTCTGGCGAAATAAAAGAGCCCTATAGGACGGCTGTCGAGGTAATGAATCAATCAAAGAAGCCTATTTTGGCAATAGATATGCCTTCTGGCTTGGATGCCACAACGGGGAACATTCTCGGGATTTGTATAAACGCCAAGAAAACAGTTACGTTTGGTTTGCCTAAAATCGGCCTCATCAGGAACCACGGCCCTTTAAGTGCCGGAGAATTGATTACGGTGGATATTTCTCTTCCAAAACAACTTCTTAGATGAATTTAGTGATTTTAAGTCAGGCCCTTTGATGTGCTGGTTGATGTGCCCAAAATCATCATGAAAGATTTCCTTCGCATACTCAAAGAAAGAATCTTTGTCTGCGACGGCGCGACGGGTACGATGTTCTATGCGCGGGGCATAGACCCCGCGCAGTGCTATGAATACCTCAACATCGAGCAGCCACAGCTCGTCGAAGACCTGCACCGCCGGTATATCGAGGCGGGCGCCGACATCATCGAGACCAACAGTTTCGCGGCAAATGCTTCGCAGCTTGAGAAGTTCGGGTACCAAAAAAACGCCACCGCCATCAATGAAGCGGCTGCCAAGATCGCCAGAAAAGCAGCCGGGCCGAGCATCTATGTCGCCGGCTCAATGGGCCCCCTTGACAGGTTCTCTCTGCAACGGCATCTTCCTGACCCGCGCATTTACGATATTTATAAAGAGCAGGTTCTTGCCCTTGCCGCCGGAGGCGTCGACCTTTTCATACTGGAAACTTTTTCCAATCTGGAACATATAAAGATCGCCTTGGCGGCTTGCAAGAATGAAACGCGTCTTCCGGTTGTTTGTCAAATGGCTTTTCTGGATAGTTTGCGCACGAGTTTCGGCAATAGTATCCGCGCCGCGGTCGAAGTCCTTGAAAAAAGCGGGGCGGATGTGATCGGCGCAAATTGCGGGAACGGGCCGGCAGCGGTCACTGAGATTGTAGGCGAGCTGGCAAAGCTGACGGATAAACCCATCTCAGCCCAACCCAATGCCGGTTATCCCCAGATCGTTGACGGCCGTTCCCTGTATCTGACTTCGCCGGAGTACTTTGCCGGTTACGCAAGGGCTTTGGTTGATGCGGGCGCATCGATGATCGGGGGATGCTGCGGAACGACACCTGAGCATATCCGGTTGATCGCCGCCGAACTTAAAAAAAAGGCCCCTGTTCGCCGCCGCAGGCCCGCTGCCGAGACTGAAGCGGTTTTGGTCCAAGCGCCGGCTTTTTACGAGCAACCCAAGCATCCCAAAACCCAATTTATCGTTGAGTTGCTCCCGCCCAAGGACGCGGGCTGCGAAAAACTCATTGATAACGCCGCCCTGCTTAAAAACAGCGGCGCTGAGGTCTTTAGTTTTCCGGAAAATCCTCTGGGGCAGGTGCGCATGAGCTCCATCGTTGCCGCCGGTATCGTAAAAAAAGCCACGGGCCTCGAATCGGTATTCCATTATACCTGTAGGGACAGGAACCTGATCGGTTTGCAGTCCGATCTGTTGGGGGCGCATGCGCTTGGCCTGCGCGCGGTGCTGGCGGTGACCGGCGATCCCGTGTCGACAGGCAACAACCCGGACGCTTCTTCGGTTTTTGATCTCGATTCTATCAAACTGGTGAAATTGATCGATGATATGAAAAAAACCTTGTGTCTGGACATGCGCGTGGGGGTAGCGTTCAACCCGAATTTTCCGGATATCACAGGTCAGTTGGAGCGTCTCAAACGAAAAATCGACGCCGGCGCAGAATTCATCATGACCCAGCCGATGTTCGACAGCGATAAAGTCACGCGCGTGGCCGATGCGCTGCGGCCCCTCGGTGTCCCTTTTTATTTGGGCGTGCTTCCCTTGGTCAGCAAGAAAAACGCCGAATACCTGCACAACGAAGTGCCGGGCATGCATATCCCCGAACATATCCGGGAAAGGATGGATATCGAGGAGAAGCAAAAAGCCCAAGAGGAAGGCATTGCTATCGCACTTGAGTTGATGCGGGCTACGGGGAAGCTGGTAAGCGGTTTCTATCTTATATCTCCGCTTCGCAAATACGAGATATCGGCGTCCATCCTGAAACAATTTTGAATCCACTGCTTTGAGGCGGGCGCCCTTTCGTAATGCATGAGAGGGATATGACGGGAACGAGACCAAGAGCCGTTTTAGGCTTGAACGAGAAAGATGACAATTTGACTAAATGTCCATCCTCTGAATGTGGACATATCTCTACTATTTATGTAACAATAAGTTAGAGAGATTAAGGCCAAAAAAGGACGGACATTTTGGACAGAAAATCTATCTCTGAAGCGCCAAATTTGGGGATTTTGGGCCTATTTACTATATAGTTAGGCGATATAAAACCAGAGATCTTGTCCTATGTTCCCGCCGCACCGCCGGAGCGGGCGGGCCGGGGTCCATTCGCAGACGGCCCGCCTTCGACGGGGCTACGCCTTACGTCACTACGTTCCGCAAAGCGGCTGCTCATGGAAATCCTGACCCCCGCGACCAGTTTCAACATGGAGAGGGTCAACAAGTTATAACGCTGGCTCCCCTTTGTTCTGGTATCGTTTTGGCCCCAGGGCTCCCTACGCAATCATAATAGACTCGAAAAAATACGCGGCTCCTTTTAAATAAAAAAGTTCCGCTGGCCGAATTTTCTTGTTTGTGGCCACAATTCGACTATAATAAAGTAGGCCTGAGGAATTCCCACAGGGCCTGCGGTGATGGGGGGCAGCAACAAGAGAGAAGGGTAAAATGGTCGAAGGGACGGAACAGGGAAATTCTCCGGTGTCGCCGCAGAGTGAACCGGATGTGGCGGCCTTGATCAAAAAGATGCAACAGCAGTTGGTCTTCTTGGAGAAAAAGATAGATATCTTGATCAATCAGTCTTCACGCAGGCCTTTTAGCGAGAAGCATTTTTCAAGACCTTCCCGGTCTTTTGGCCGCCCTCACCGTCCTTTCGACAGAGAGCATGGGGATGCCTCTGGAGAAAAAAGATTTGAACGCGGACGTCCTTTCGAAAAACGCTATAGTAAAGAAAATCGAAGATTTGACCATAAGAAGAAGGATTACGGTGACTCTCGGGAAGGTGATTTTGGCCAGGACCGCAATTTTGCAAGACGTAACGACGGCCAGAATAAAGGGCTTGATCATAAAACGAAGTCGTTTCGTTACAAGCGAAAAGGCCGCAGGTAAGCAACTGTTATTCTTTCATCGCTTTGTTTTGGATCTTACGCATGTCAGGTAAGTAGTCATCTAACCCAGTACCTTAACAGGTACTTACAAAGGAGGGAACGGAATGGCTTTTCAAGATGGATATGGTAGGCAGCCGCGGGAAATGCACAAAGCGGTTTGTTCGGAGTGCAAAAAAGAGTGCGAAGTTCCTTTTAAGCCCAGCGGAGCTCGTCCAATTTACTGCAAAGAATGCTATGCAAAACGGAAAGATAGCGGCCGTTAAAACGGGCGTCGATGGACGCAAGGGATAGACCGGTCGCTAAGGGCAAGAAGAACAGGCGCAGTTACGCTCCAATCAAACAAGTTCTAACCTGCCTCAGCTGACCAGTTTTAACATGAAGGGAGCCAACGTTATAACGGTGGCTCCCTTTTTGTTTTGGCATCATTTTGGCCCTAAGGCCCCTACGCAATTGGTACAAGTCCGAGGAAAATACGCTCCCCCTGGGAAAGTCTCACTTGTATCTTGATATATAGTGAAAGCAGGGATGAGTAGTGAGCAAAGTCGGTCAAAATGACCCCTGTCCTTGCGGCAGCGGAAAAAATACAAAAAATGTTGTGCAGAAAAGAAGCCACCCTCCGCTCTGATTTGGCCTAAAAATCTATTTATTTGTATTGACAAATCATGGGAATGTGCTAGACTAAAATCGTAGTAAAAGATTAGAAATCTTAGGCCGCAAGGATAAAGAAATCTAACCTTGCGGTTTTTTGATTGCTGTCATTGTTTGCCTCGTTAGAAGTCATGAGATCTAGCAGGTAAAGGTGATGCGGATTTCTGACGAGTTTTTACTATAATCTTTTAAGAAAAGGAGGCAGCAGGCAATGGCAAAAGGATCAGTAAAGTGGTTCAGTGATCAGAAAGGTTATGGATTCATCACGCCTGAGAATGGCAAGGATGTGTTTGTTCATCATTCGTCAATCCAGGGTGAAGGATACAAGTCTTTAGCTGAAGGCCAGCAAGTCGAATTTGAAATCGAAAAAGGCCCTAAAGGCGAACAGGCGACCAATGTCGTCAAGTTGTAACCTTAAAAACTGAATAGGGCCCGGCATTATAAGTGCCGGGCCCTGTTTTTTTCACTATCCGGAGGTTGAGGGTGCATACAGGCAAAATTAAAAAGTTGATCACCGGCAGAGGTTTTGGTTTTATCAGCGATACGGACGGCAGGGAAGTGTTTTTTCATCAGGGCAGTCTGGTTGATGCCAAGTTCAGCGATTTAAGCATGGACCAGGCGGTGGAGTTCGACGTAGAAAAATCAGAAAAAGGGCCGCGTGCGGTCAATGTGCATGTTAGCTCCGAAGGGATGAAGAACGAAGATAGTCCTCAGTGAGCCCCGCGCCCGCGAGGCGAAGGTTTAAGAGCAATATATCCATGCCCCTTCTGGGTCCGGTTTATTTAGGGGAGGAACCGACATGAAGAAGATCAAGGTTTCACGTAAGGGCCGAGTGTGTAAATTTCCCTCTTGCAGGAACATCCTGAGTATTTATAACCACGATTATTATTGCAATCTGCACCTGGATAAAATAGGCGCGCAGACGGGTTTAAAACCCGGGTTTAAAATCAGCGAACATGCAGGATCCGCTATAGATAAATAAGTTCTGTTGTGTTGTCCTTGTTGAAATGATCGACCTATAAAAACGCCAAATACAGGTTGAAAGATAAGAATAGCCCCGGTGAGCATCGTTCGTCGGGGCTATTTTTGTCTCTTGATGCGACGTGTCCGAGGCTCAGGGAATGATTTTCACCGCCGTTTTGGTGTGGTATAATTGCACTACTCATGTTCGGATAAAAAACCTTGATGATTCGGGCTGACATGGCGAGGAAAGCAGATACGAAAAAGAAGGTACTTTTCATCATGTTCGCGCCGCACTTCGCCTTTCAGGCGCAGATCGGTGCCCTGAGCGCTTTTTTAAAAAAGTGCGGTTATGCCGTGCGTTATCTGGAGATAATCGTTTCTACATACGGTTCCTTCGAGAAACACAAGGGATCAGTAGACAAAGAGATACACGATTTTTCTCCCGATCTGGTCGGGTTCAGCTCCTACGACATGAATTACGGCTTCATTATCGATTGCGCCAGATTCCTCAAGACGCGTCATCCTGACCTCAAGACCATCGTTGGCGGCCATCACGCCTCCCTGGTCCCCGAAGATTACCTCGCGTTCGACGACGTGGACTACGTTTGTATCGGTGAAGGGGAAGACCTGGTGCAGGAACTCCTGGAATCATCTTTCGATCCCAAAAAAACAGCTGCGATAAGAGGATTATGCTTTAAAACCGGCGACGGCCGGATCGTCCACAATCGCCCCCGGGAATTGATGACCGACCTGGACAGGTTGCCTTTCCTCGACAGGACCATCGACACATCCACCAAGGATTCCGGGCAGCTGTATAGCGACCATCTGCCCATGCTGGCAGGAAAGGGCTGCCCCTTTAACTGCTCGTACTGCGCCAACGAAAGCATGAAGAGATTATACCCCAACAGCAGACATTATGTGAGAATGCGGGCGCCGGAGCGCGTCATCGAGGAGATCGAATATTGCAAAAAGACCTATAAATTTTCCTTCATCATTTTTCTTGATGACATATTTGCCTTGGATGCAAAATGGTTACAGAGGTTCTGCCGTCTCTACGCGCGGCATTTTCCAAAGATCCCCTTCCATTGTCTTTTGCGTCCGGAGATGGCCGTCAACGAGAGGCTCCTCGATATCCTGTACCGGGCCGGTTGCCGCAACATAAAGATCGGCGTAGAATGCGGCTCACAGGAATACCGCCAAAAAATGCTTAATAGGAAGATGACAAATAAAACGATCCTCAGGGCCGTATCCCTCATTAAAAAACGCAAGATGGCGCTGCATATTTTTATGATGGTGGGCCTGCCGGACGAAAGCATCCTTGATATGGTCAAGACCCTCTGGCTCAATCTGAGGATCCGCGCCGATGCCGTTCAGACGGCCATTTATTATCCCTTGAAGAATACGCCGCTTTATAACTATTGTGCCCAGCGGAACCTTCTCAATGAGGAGCGCCGTAAAAAATTAATCGTCTACAGCTATGACACGTGCCTGGATCATTCTTTTTGGAGGCGATCCCTTATTATTCTATTTAAATGGCTCAATTCAAGCACCCCCGTATTTTGTCGCTTTCACCTTTCTTATATCTGGCTTTTCCTGCGCCTCCAGTACAAAAAATGGTTCCAAAAAAAGATCGAATACGTATAAGACGTTGCTGTTGAGATGGCTTGAAGGGAGCCCCCTTGCGTTTGATATCTTAAGGGCTTGCCTGATGGTGCATTAACCCTTAAGATAGGAGTTAAAGGAGAGTGTCTTGAAAGACCATTACGCTCCTTGCAAGAGTCAAGATCTCTGGTGCATCAAAGAGGACGGCTTTGACCGGGATATCCAGAACATCCGCGAAAGTCAGTTCTCTTTGGGTAACGGCTCTCTGGGCATCCGGGGCACCTTGGAAGAGAAACCTCCCGGCGCCAAGCCCGGAACGTATATCGCCGGCATCTACGACCGCATGACCTCCCAGGTCGCCGAGTTGGTCAACCTGCCGAACCCCTTCTTTTTTAAATTCATCCTCAAGGGCGAGAAGTTCGGGGCCGCCGCCATGGACACCCTCCAGCATGAGAGGGTCCTCAACATGAAAGAGGGGTTGCTCCTCAGGAGGAGCGTCTATGCCGACATCAAGAACAGGCGCTACGACTATCAGTCGATCCGGTTTGTTTCAAAACATGATAAGCAGCTGGGCGTCATGCAGATCATCCTGACGCCCCTGGAAGACGAGGCGGAGATCGAGCTGCAGAGCGGTATCGACGTCTCCGTCCATAACGCCGGCATCGTCTCAGAAGGCAACAAGAGGCACTTCCGCATCAAGGAGTTGTTCTACGAGGACCGCGCCCAATACATACTGCTGGAGACCCTTGAAAAGCGCCATCAGGTCATCTATCGCAGCGGCCTCTACTATACGGTCGGCGCCAAGAAGGTCTTCGCCAAGGACGATGTCTTGAAGGTGAGGCTGAAGAGAAGACAGGCCGCCGTCTTCACGAAGATCTTTACCATCACTCCCTGTCCCGAAGGAGCAAGGGGTCTTAAAAGGGCCCGGAAGGGATCGGCGGCCGCTTTTCAAAGGGCCGCCAGGGCACCTTTCGAGACCCTTCTGGAACAGCACAGGGCGGCCTGGCGCAAGGCGTGGGATATCGCCGATGTGGCCATCGGGGGAACGGCCGACATCCAAAAGAACCTGCGTTTCAATATTTATCATATGCTGATCTGTGCCCACGCCGACGGCGGCTTCTCGAGTATCGGCGCGCGCACCTTGAGCGGCGAAGGGTACCGGGGACACATCTTCTGGGACGCCGAGATCTTCCTGCTTCCTTTTTATGCTTATGTCCTGCCGGACGCCGCCAGGAATATTCTGATGTATCGCTATCACCGCCTGGACCAGGCCAGGAAGATCGCCAGAGACCACGGGTTCAGGGGGGCGATGTTCCCCTGGGAATCCGCGGGAACGGGGCAGGAGGAGACGCCCGCGTGGGCCAGGGATTTGGACCGCAAGGTCATCCGGATCAGGACCAACGACCTAGAGCACCACATCACCGCCGACATCGCCTTTGCGTGCGCCCATTACGCCGCCGTCTCCGGCGACTCGGATTTCATGAATAATCACGGCGCCGAGATGATATGGGAGACGGCCAGGTTCTGGGCGAGCCGCGTCGTCAAAAACAAAGAAGGCAAGTACGAGATCAGGAACGTCATCGGGCCGGATGAGTTTCACGAGAACGTCGACAACAACGCCTACACCAACATGCTCGCCAAGTGGAATTTACTTGAGGCGCACAAACTCTATTTTGACCTTAAAAAGAACAAGAGACGGCGGCACCGGGCCCTTTGTTCAAAAATAGACCTCACCGACTCAGAGGTCCTTGGATGGAAACATATCGCGCCGCGCCTCTGGGTCCGGGTGAGGAGCGACGGCGTCATCGAGCAGTTCGACGGATTTTTCAGGAAGCGTCCCGTCAAGATCGTCCACCACGATGAGAACAATATTCCTCTCCTGCCCCGCGGGATCAAGGTCAGGGATTATCATAAGACACAGCTTGTCAAGCAGGCCGACGTCCTGATGCTGCTTTATCTGCTTTCCGGTATTTATGGAAGGAAGACCAAAAACAGCAATTTCTGGTATTATCTCGACAGGACCCTGCACAGGTCTTCTTTAAGCGCTGCCATCCATTGTCTGGCGGCCATAGAGGTCGGCGCGCTCAGTCAGGCGTATCAATTTTTCAATGTGGCCCTGCGCGCGGACATCAGCAATCTCCACGGCAATACGGCCGAAGGTATCCATGCGGCCTCGCTGGGAGGCGTGTGGCAGTGCGTCGTCTGCGGTTTCGCGGGAGTGAGGACGCAGGGCGACGAGCTTTGCGTCGATCCCTTCATGCCCAAGACCTGGAAGGAGATCCGCTGTTCCATCGTCTGGCGCAAGGACCCCGTCGTCATCGAGACGAAGAACAATGAGGTCCGCATCCGGATCGTCTCCGGGCGCAAAAAGAAGGTGAAGATCAGGGTGTTCAATAAGGTCCGCCATGTGGCTGTCAATAAGGCGTATCTCTTCCGCAGGAAGGTGAAGGACGAGCGGGATTATTATCTGTAAGGAGAAGAGATGACTGTATCCGGAAAAAAATTGAATATCGCCCACCTGCACTGGGGATTTCCTCCCCTGATCGGGGGGGTCGAGACGCACCTGACCATTCTGCTGCCGCATTTTGTCGAGATGGGGCATTCGGTGAGCCTGTTGACCGGGACCGTCGAGAATTGCAGGGTCGAGGATGAGTTCAGGGGGGTCGGGATCTTTCGCGCGCCCCTCATGGACCTGAACTGGTTGGCGCGCAGGGGGTTGGCCGGCATCGACAAGGAGATCAGAGAGGTCTTTGACCGTTTCATCGAGCGCACTAAGCCCGATGTCCTTCATGCCCACAACATGCACTATTTCAGCAAAGCCCATGCGTGCGCCCTCGAGGCATGTGCCGTCAAGAAAGGGATCCCCCTGATCCTGACGGCCCATAACGTCTGGGACGATGAGCAATTTTTTGAGCTGACACGAAGGATCAAGTGGACGCACATCATCTCGGTCAGCCATTTTATCAAGAAAGAGTTGATCGGGATCGGGTGCTCCCACCGGCAGGTCACGGCGATCCACCATGGCATCGATATCGAGATGTTCCGCCCCGACGTCGACCCGGCTCCCATATATGAGAAGTATCCTCAATTGAAAGGAAGGAAGATATTCTTTCACCCGGCCCGCATGGGATTGGCAAAGGGCTGCGACGTCAGCATCAAGGCCCTGAAACTGGTCAAAGAGAAGGTCCGGGAGGCCATGCTGGTCCTGGCGGGGACCAAGAATACCATCGATTGGGGCCTGACACAGCAGAAAGACATCGCCTACCTCGTCCATCTGGTCAAAGAGTTCGGCTTGAAAGACAGCGTCTTGATCGATAGCTACGATCTCGATGAGATGCCCAGGCTCTATGCGGCCTCCTCGGTCTGCATCTATCCCTCGACGGCCTTTGAGCCGTTCGGCTTGACCATGCTTGAGGCGATGGCGTCCGGCCGGCCGATGGTGGTGACGAACGCCGGGGGGATGCCGGAGATCATTCAGAACGGCGTCAACGGCTATGTCATCCCCATGAAGGGCTATGAGGAGCTCGCCACGCATATCATCCAGCTCTTCAACGATGATGACTTGAGGGAACGGCTTGGCAATACCGGGCGCAAGATGGTCGAGACAAGATTCAGGAGTCAGGACGTCGCCGAGGCCACCTTGAATCTGTATAGAAAATTCACTTAGAGGATACCCTGGGCGCACAGAGTCAAGGGTGTGCGTCTGCGCAATGTCTCAAGAAGACCTGCCGTCAAGAAGATCCGCTGTTTTTAGCGGGTCTTCTTGGCATGAAGGGCACTCCCACCCGGCGGCCACGGGCCTTGCCGGTCCCCGGAAGAAAAATATTCTTTTATCTTTCGGGTCCACGGGGTAAGATATTCAAAAGAGCCGGAGAGGGCGGTCCCCTCAAGCGCAGGGCAGGGAGGGAAGATGAGGAGCACCAGACGGTTGACCGGCGTGACGACACTCTTGTGCGTCTTCTTCGTCTTGACGTGCGCCAGGGCCGGGGATGTCTTTGGGGATTGGATCGACAGCTTGAAGGTGGAAAAAAGGACGACAAATGATGAGGCGGCCAGGGTCCAACTGGAGGCCCTTGTCGCCGCCAGCGAAGCCTTTAAGGCGGCACATCAAAGGTATCCCAAAGGCGAAGATGAACTCCTGGACCCTGAAGACGGCCCGGGTTACATCGACAGGTTTTACGATGAGCAGGAGATCCAGGGGTACGAATTTTCAGTAGAATTTGAGGCCGACGGCTATCAGTTTATTGCAAAGCCGGTAAAGTGCGGAGAATCGGGCAGCACGATCTTCATCGTCGGATCGGGCAAGGAGACGATGGAGTTGGATTGTAAATAGAAGACAGGCCAGGACCGGGTACCTAAAACCTTGGGAGGGGAAGGTCGTTATGAGCGATGCGTACGGGGGTGTGGAAAGGCGCAAGTTCAAGAGGATCGAGGTGGACTTTTCGGTCACCTACCTGATCCGGGAGCCCATGGACGTCTCCATGTACGTCGGTGGACACAAGCAAAAGACGATCATGTTCAACCTGAGCGAAGAGGGGATGGCGATCAAATCGGAATACGAGATCCCGTCCAGCGCCTGCCTGCTCATCAATTTTACCCTTCTGTACGCCAGCAAGGGGGCCGGCGACATCAAACAGAAGATGGAGCTCGAGGGGCGCGTCGTGAACAGGCTTGTCCTGCCCGATAAGGCGTTCCGGTACGGCATCCACTTTGAGAAGATAAGGCCGGAGGAGAGAAGGGCCATTGCAGACTTCATCAACGTCTTTTTCAATAGGTGACATGCCGATCCGGACCGGGCACGGGCCCCTGGCGCATTTCATTTGAGGCGCGCATGGATAAGCGCGGAGGATCCAGGGCCGGCATTGATCTCAAGACTGCATAACCTGACGCCCACGCGTGACGATGAAGACACCCCCCCAACGACGGACATGAAAAGGTGTCCGTTTTGTGCTGAAGAGATCCGGGCCGAGGCCGTCAAGCGCAGGGACTGCGGATCGGTGGCGGGCGGCCGCCTTTGGCTGCTCGTCCTCCTGCCCGCCTTGTTCATCGTCAGCCTTTCGTTTTTTTTCGCCCACGAGCTGGCGAGGCAGAAACGACAGGTTGCCATCGAACCGTCCGGGCCCTTCCATTACGAGAGGGCGCTCCAGTTATACGCTCAATCGAAGACGCGGGATGATGCGACCGCCGCCCGGCTGCGGTTTGAAGAGGCACTGCGGGAGGCGCGTGCCTCTATGGCCTCGGAGTACGGCGCCTTGACCAAAGGGATGAGAGAGGAGCTGCGCGAGATAACGAACGCCGAACAAGAGCGCCTTGTGGAGGACAAAAAAGAGCTCTATTTAAAAGAGGCCCAGGTGAAGATACAGCAGTGGCACAGCGCTTCCAACAGGAGAGAGTCCCTGTATTTGTTGCGCGACGCGGCCTATAATTACAAACTGGCCTGCAACCTGGAAGGCGGCCCCAAGGAACGCCTCGTCCTCGAGGCGAAGATCGCGAGTCTCGAAGAACTGATCCGTAAGGGGAGCAATCAGCTCAACACCAGCGTTTTCCCCGAGTTCCACGATTCGTAATTTTTTGATTTTTTCTCCGGCCCCCCCTTGTCGCTCCCCTCGGGAGGTGTTATACTTTTTATGGCCTTTGAGGAGATCGGCGTGTGTCCTGGGCAATATCAGGGGTTAAGCGTTATCCTAACCCAAGGGGGCGAGAAGTCCCAGGCAGCCGCGAGAGGCCACCCAAATCCGCCCCCTTCGCAACCTCATGTGCGCTGCCGAAGGCGGCGCCCTTAGCGAAGCCCCGCATGACCTTAGCTCTTTTGCCGTCATGCGGGGCAATTTATTGCATCCGTGTGTGCCCCGAGGGGGCATTTAGCGAAGCCCCGTATGACCTGGCGTTGCCCCGTGTCGTGCGGGGCGTTTTTTTTGGGACAGATCGGCCTCAAGTTTCTAAGTTGTCAGGAAAGGTGTGAGGGGGAGCAGCTTTATTTGCGGGCGACGGCGATAAGGGATATGCCCCAGGACTTCGGCAGGACCTTTTCGAGTTTGAGGAAGAGGGGCAGACACGCGTCGAAGAGCCTTCCCTGGAGGCCTGGCAGGACCTTGCGCCGGAGGATGCGGCTGTTGAGGAACCAGCCGAAGGACGCGAAGGTATTGTGGAACATTACCTGTTCCACGGTGAAGCCGGCGCGCTGCAGGAGCTCGGCGAGCTCCACTTTTTCGTACCGGCGGACATGGCCGAGGTTGCGGTCGAGCGAGCCGTAGAGGCCCTTGTGCGCCGGGACCAGCAGGAGGAGACGTCCCTCCTTGGGGAGGATCCCATGAAAAATCTTGAGCGTCTTTTCGTGGTCCTCGATGTACTCCAGGAGGTTCACGCAGACGATCGTGTCTACCGTGTGACCGCCGAGCTCGGCCGGCGGATCTTGGCGGATGTCGAAGCGCACGACCGAGACGTGAGGCGCGACGCCGAAACGGTCTTCCAATTGTCTTAAGCAGGTATCGCGGACATCCGAGAGGATGAGACGCCGGCTGTGCGTGGCCAGGGCCGTCGAGAGCGTGCCGATGCCGGACCCGGTCTCAAGGATCTTGCCCCCCAGATAAGGCCTGAGGACGGCGATCTGGCAGCGCGTGTTGTTGCGCAAGGCCCGCATGCGGTGCAGCGTCTCCTCGCCGACGTCTACTTTGTCGCGGTCCCACTTGCACCGGATGAGCCAGCCCACGCACCCGAAGAAGTCCGTCCACCTGATCTTTTTGCCCTGTTCGTAATCCCGGCCGTTGTAGGAGATGGGGACCTCGTACACGCGCAACCGCTTCTGGAAGACGCGGGCCGTGATCTCGGCCTCAATGCCGAAGCCATCGGCCGATAAGGGCAGTTTCTTGATCGCGTCCGCGCGGAAGGCCTTGTAGCACGTCATGAGGTCACTCAGGGTGGTGTCGTAGAGGACATTGGCGATCAGGTTCAGGAGGTGGTTACCGAGGAGGTGCCAAAAATAAAAGATGCGGTGCGTGCCCAGAAAACGCGTCCCGTAGACCACGTCGGCCTTGTTCTCCAGGATCTTCTGGATCAGGATGCTGTATTCTTCGGGGTAGTATTCGAGGTCCGCGTCCTGGACGATGACGATGTCGCCGCGCGCTTCCTCGATGCCGCGGCGCAGGGCCGCGCCCTTGCCCCTGTTGCGCTCCTGGGTGATGACCTTTATCTCGGGGGCCTTGAGGGTAGCCAGGACCTCGCGGGTCCCGTCGGTGGAGCCATCGTCGACGATGATGATCTCCTTGTCCAGGGGGACGGCGCGCACCCGACGGACGATCTCGGCGACCGTCAGCTTTTCGTTAAAGACGGGGATGATGACGGAGATCTTCATGGGGTCTGTCTTTGAGGTACGGATATATCGTAAAAGAAGCGGGTCCTGCCGTCAAGATGAAAGAACGGGGCATCGCGGGTCCTCAGTCCGGGATCTCGTTGAGAGACGGCTTGATGTTCTTATGCGCGAAGCCCACATCAGGGTCGTCTTCGTTGAAGTTGTTCATGACGAAACCATGGCGCAGCCACGGCGGCCGGCGGAGCCTGAGATCGCGCCGCGGATAGGGGGTGCATAGCTGATCGGTGTCCCAGCACCGGTCGTCCTTGATCGGCACGTAGAGGATGAGCCCCGAGCGCGTGACGTAGGGAAGGTAGGTCTGTTCGGTCAGCCAGCTCGTCTTGTCGGCGCGCCAGACCTTCTCGAGGCGCTTCGTGATGATGCGGTTTTTCCTGATCATGGTGACCGTGTGTTTCTCGACGATATCCTGGTAGGCGATCGCGCCGACAAAAAGGATGAGGTAGACGGCGACGATCTTCGAGGGGTTTTTCATGGAGCGCAGCCACAGCGTGAAGACCATGGCCGGCAGCATCGCAAAGAAGGCGTAGCCGAAGCGCAGGTTCGGGACCTGGATATACCAGTGGATGAGCGTCACGATGCAGGGGATGGGCAGGAGCCAGAGGCCCGGATGCGTCGTGGCCGTCTTTTTGCGAAAGAAGGCCACGGCATTGGGGATCAACCCCAGCGCGGCCAGCACGAGGGGCATGGTGACGTAGATGTGGCGGTGGCGGGTCCCGATCCTTGACCAGGCTTTGTGCGCGTAATCCATGGTCGAGGTGCTCATCTTTTCGAGGCTGGCCGTGGGCAGACGCCACTCGACGTCGAACTTGCCGAAGGGCAGGGGGTAGGCGATCCATCCCGTCATGATGACCCCGCGGATGCACCAGGGGACGATGGCGAAGAGGCCGGTGATGATGATCCCCCAGGCGAGACGCCTGGTATTGCCCAGGAGGATGGCCTGCCGCGAGCGCCACATGACGATCAGCAGGATGAGAAAAGACGTGCCGCCGTAGACCAGAAAGGTGATCTTGGTGGTGACGCCCAGCAGGATCAGGGTGAAGAGGCCGTAGAAAGACCACGGCGTCTCCGGGGCGTCGTCTTCGCTGTTTTCCAGGAGCCGCAAGAGAATCGATGAGCAGATGATGGCCAGGATCATGATGGCCAGGTCCGTCGACGGGCTGGGCATGAAGACCAGAAAGACCTGATGGAGGATGAAGGGCAGCATGAGCGCCTGGAAGAGATCGACGGGCCGGCGTCTGCCGACGGGGCCGAGGACCCTCAGGAAGCTGATCCAGAACTGGAGGAGGGCGACCAGGACCAGGATGCTGTTGGCCAGGTGGGTGCCGCGGCCTGTCCACGCCTCCAGCAGGCCGACGTAGAGAAAGTAGGATTGGTTGAAGGCCAGGCGCCCGTGCAGGTTGCCCAGACCCGGCACCACCGGGAAGGAGGTGACCCACCGCATGGTGGGCAGGTGGTAAAGCCCCGCGTCATAAAAGGTGGGCAGGAAGGAGGCATAGAACGCGACGAGCCAGGCGAAGCCGAAGGCCGGCAGGTAAAAAGACCAGCCGAGGCGCGGTTGCGGCGCCTGAGTCTTGGCGAGGG
The DNA here is from genome assembly GCA_964622605.1 of uncultured Planctomycetia bacterium. GTDB lineage: Bacteria > Omnitrophota > Gorgyraeia > Velamenicoccales > Velamenicoccaceae > CAZCSY01. The sequence goes on along the minus strand of CAZUQR010000007.1, from coordinate 55,965 downwards.
CCTTTCTTTGTTTTTTGGTGAGGCGGGGCTGGCGCCGCAGGTAGCGGGCGTGCGACCAGAGCCCCGCGCCGCCCCAAGCCAGAACGAGAAGGAAGGCCGGTCTGTTGATCGGAGAAAAGAAGTGCCAGATCTGCAGGAAGAAGGTCCCGGTGGCCAGACCCACCCAGAAGCAGGAAAAGAACTGTTCGATCCGGGACGGGGGCGCGTTGCCCATCCACCGGCGCACCGTCAGGCCGATGCCGGAAAAGATGCAAAAGATGGCACACCACGCCGCAAAGAGAAAAAAGGGAGAAGGGATCATGCGTCTTGTTTTCCTATATATTAGACGCTTGCGTCCCGGACGTCAAAAGATTTCCTCGGGGCGAGCGACGGGACCGGACGTAAAAAAAACCGCCGGTGTTCCGGCGGTCTTTAAAAAAATCAGCGTTCGCGCCTCGGCGCCTACTTGCTGTTATAAAGAAAGTGGAGGACGCCTTTTTTGAAGTCTTTTTCGAATTGCTGTTCCTGGCGCACCGAGCCCTGGGCGCGCCAGGCCCCGTCGATGAGCAGCCACGTCGCGATGATTAGCACAGGGGAGAGCTTCAGGAGGAGGCCGATTTCTTTTTTCTTGTGACGGACCGCGGCAAACTTCCTCCGGCCCCCGCCGAGCTTGTCCTCGATCATGCGCCGGATCTTCTGGCGGTTCATGTGCATGAATTCGACACCCAGTGCGTAGAGGGGCCGGCCCGCTTTCCTCGTCAGGGCGACGTGGCGCACGCGGCCCGTCCCCTCGACCACGCGGCCCGACCACGGGATGCGCACGCGCATCTTCACGGGCTGGTCCACATCGACCCCGTCCTCGGCGTAGAGGCGCGCTCCGCCCAGGCTGATGTCGTCCAGGTAGGCCCGCATGACACGCAGCCGATTTCCGAAGACCGGCGCCTTGATGGTCCCCTGTCCGTCCAGCGGGATGCGTTGATGTTGTCGTGTATCGCGCATACTCTTATCCTTATTCATGATAAGATGCATATTCCGTGCCATGATGCCTGGATGAGAAAGAATTCCTAATCTTTTCCACCAAAAGGAGATAGAACAAAGAGGGTGTGTCGGCTATCGGCCCTTTTTGTTGTTTTTTGTGGACAGGCGCAGACTGTGTTGCGCGTCGCAGACAAAAGCGAGACAAAAAGACCTGGTCTCTGAGTCTCACCTGGTCTGAGTCTCACCTGGTCTGAGTCTCACCTGGTCTGAGTCTCACCTGGTCTGAGTCTCACTTTTTTTGTTGCGCGGGGCAGAGTTTCAGCATAGAATGAAACGAAAGAGCGCAACCGCAACGCAACCGCAGGCAGAAGGAGGTCCCTATGGCCGAAGGCGAGAAGAAACAGTTCATGACGGCTCTCTTGCTCTCGATCTTCCTTGGCGGTCTGGGTATCGACAGGTTTTATCTCGGCTATACGGTGTTGGGCGTCGTGAAGCTGTTGACCGGCGGCGGCTGCGGGATCTGGTGGCTGATCGACCTCATCCTGATCGCCACGAAGAACCTGAAGGACGCCAACGGCAACGAGCTTCAGGGTACCTGATATCCTCTGCGTGAACAAGAAGGCGCTCCGGATCCTGTGGGACCATAATCTGCCGTTCGTCCTCTGGAGCGCGGCTGCGATCACGCAAGTCCTGTTGCGCATGGAAACGGACGGGTTCGTCTGCCCCGTCCGTTCGTTTTTGGGGTGGTGCCCGGGATGCAGCCTGATGGGGGCGTATGTCGGTTTCATCAGGACCGGCCGCGCCCCGGTCTGGTTCTTGGTGATCTTCGGCCTCTTCCTCGTCAATCTCCTTGTTTCTCTCCTGCGCGTGGCCCGGTCGTCCCGGAGTTGTTGACGGACGACGGGGCCAGGGATCCCACGTTTCGTTAGAAGGAGCAGGTCTTTGTCCGCCCCGACCGTTTCCTCCCGGCGGCGGCTTTATTTTGGCTTTGGCGGCGCGGCCGATGTGTGGTATCCTATGGTCGTTGTCGCAACGTCCGAAAGGGAGATACCGTTGGGACGCAAAGAGAAGAAGGCAAGAAAAGACAAGGGGCGCAGTTTTCCCTTCCGGGGCGTCTTCATGGGGGAGTTGTCCCGCATGCCGTCCGCGCTCCTCCTCGCTATCTTTCTGGCCGCGATAGGCCTCGCCATCTACTCTAATACCTTTGACGGGGCGTTCCAGCTCGATGACGAGACGTCCATCACGACGAACGAGCGGGTCCAGCGGCTCGAGGATCTCGGCACGATCTGGCGGCATTGGCCGGCGCGCTTCCTCACGTACCTGTCCTTCGCCGTCAACTACCATATCGGAAAAGAAGAGGTCTTCGGGTATCACGTCGTCAACCTCACCCTTCATCTTGCCGCCACGCTCCTCGTCTTTTGGTTCGTCGGGCTTCTCTTGCGCACGCCGTTGCTGCGGCCCCACGTCCCGGCCCCCTTCGCGCGGCTGTATTCTTTTCTGACAGCGCTCCTCTTCGTGACACACCCTCTTCAGACGCAGGGGGTGACGTATATCTGCCAGCGCGCCGTGTCGCTCGCCTCGGTCTTTTATCTGTTGACCCTGTGCGCGTACGTGACGTCTCGACTGATAGAAAGGAAAGAGGTAGAGGGGTTCTTCAAGAGTTGGTGCCTTCTCTCGTGGACATCGGCCCTGGTCGCGATGTTCACGAAAGAGTGGGTCGTCACGCTCCCCTTCATGGTCTGGATCGTCGAGCGGTTCTTCATCTCCTGCGGCGCAAAGACGCCGTGGAGGCGTCTTTTGCCTTATTTCGGCATCACGCTCATCCTTCCCCTGACGATGGCCGCGACGGGTTCGGTGGACTTCCTCCACATGCGCAAGGCCAACGAGCCCGTCCCGAACATGAGTTGGTGGGAGTATCTGGTGACGCAATTCCGCGTGATGTTCACGTACCTGCGTCTGTTGTTCGTGCCCGTCAACCAGGTGCTCGATTACGATTACCGCCTCTACAAGACGATCTTCGCCTGGCCGACCTTTTTGAGCCTGATAGGTTTGATCGCGATCGGTTGGGCCGCGGTCCGGCAGCGGCTCCGGCAGCCGCTCATCACCTTTGGCGTCCTCTGGTTCTTCCTGACCATCTTCCCGGAGTCGGGCATGATCCCGATCCGCGACCCCATCTTCGAGCACCGGCTCTACCTGCCTATGGCGGGTTTTGGACTGGTGGCGGTGGGCGCGTCTTTTGTCCTGCTCGGCAAGAGCGATTGGCGCCGGCCGACGGCCCTGGTCCTCGTCGCGGCCCTGGCCTTCGGCGTCCTGACCTACCGGCGCAACTTCGTGTGGAAGTCGCAATTGACGATGTGGGAGGACGTCGCGAAGAAGGCCCCGGGCAAGGCCCGCGCCTACAAGGGGATCGGTTTTGAGTACGAAAAGAAGGGGCAGATGGACAAGGCCCTGGAGATCTATAAGAAGGCCCTCGAGCTCCACCCGAGGTACGACGAGGTCTATTACAACATGGCGAACATCTACATCGGACAGAAGAAGTACGACCTCGCCATGGCGATGTACGACAAGGCGATCGAGATCAAGCCCAATTACGCCATGGCCTATCACAACCGCGCGCTTTTGTATGCCATGATCGGCGAGAACGATATGGCCATTGAGAACCTGAACAAGGCCATCGCCCTGCAGCCGGATTACACGCTCGCGTACCGCAACCGGGGCTATTACTACGTCTTGAAGGGTGATTTTGAGCGCGCCATCCCCGATTATGACAAGGCGCTCGAGCTCGATCCGGATTACGACACCGTGTACAGCGAGCGGGGCGCGGCCTACGCGAAGCTGGGCGACTACGAAAAGGCGATCCCGGATTATCTGGAGGCCTTGCGCCTGAATAAGAGGACGCCCCAGGTGTACGGCAACCTCGGCTACGCGCTCTATCGGGTGGGGAAGTTCAAGGAGGCGCTCCGGCACCTGACGACGGCGATCCAGATAGATCCGAACTTTGTTGCCGCGTTCCATAACCGGGCCCAGGTCTACACCGCGATAAAGGGATATGAGAGGGCGTTGGCTGATTTCAGCAGGGCCATCGAGCTGGCACCGGCTTTTGCCGTGGCCTATCGTAACCGGGGGGTTGTCTATGAAGATCTGGGAGACGGCGACCGGGCCCTGCAGGATTTTTTAAAGGCGGTCGAGGTCAATCCCAAGTATGCCTTGGCGTATCACGATCTCTCCAGGCTCTATACGCGCCGGGGGGAGCCTGCCAAGGCCAAAGAGGCGTTGGACAAGGCTGTTGCGCTGGGCCTTCAAGTCGACGCCGAGCCTTAGACTCGCCTAGAGTCGGTGTGGCCCCTTACACTTTCCCGAATAACTTGGAAACTGTTTTGGGTGCTAAAGGGAAAGGGCTCCCAGGAGGATCGAGAGGATATAGAGGAGGCCGAAGGCGAGGTGGAGCCTTGCCGTCGCAAGGTCGAGGGTCGCCAGCTCCCTGGCGACGGTCTTGCGGGCGGTGCGGACCGTTTCGAAGTTCCGCCACGCGAGGGGAAGGGTGCCACAGACGCTCGCGGTGAGCCACGGCAGGGTTCCGTAGAAGATCATAACGCCGACGACCAGGTAGGCGCCGGCAAGGAGGAGGGCGTATTCTTTCTTTGCCGCCTGGAAGCCGAGGGTGTTGGCGAGCGTGCGCACGCCCGCGGCCCGGTCGTGCTCGATGTCTCTTAAGTTGTTAGCGTTCAGGATGGCGGCGACGAGAAAGCCGACGGGCAGCGCTGCGGCGAGCACGCGGCCGTCCCAGTGCCCCGTCAGGACGACGTGCGTCCCCAGGACCATGAGCGGTCCCATCAGGAGAAAGACAAAGAGGTCGCCGAGGGCGACGTATTTGTAGCCGAGCGGGGTGCCGGTGTAGAGGTAGCCGCCCAGGAGGGCGCAGGCCAGAAAGAGCAGGACCACCGGTCCCCGCAGGGGGATGAAGGCGCAGCTCAGGAGTGAACCCAGCGCGAAGAGGAGGAGGCCCGCCCGCAGCAGCTCGCGGGGTTGCAGCAATCCCTGCTGGATCACCTTGCTGGAGCCAAAGGAACCGGGGGTGTCCACCCCCTTGACATGGTCATAATAATCGTTGATGATATTGGTCGCTGCGTGGAAGGTGACGGCGCACAGGGCGATCAGAGGCAGGAAGGGCCAGGCGGCCGGCGTGCCGTAATATAAGGTAAGCGCCGCGCCCAGGCAGACCGGGACGAGGGAGGCACCGAAGAAGGGCGCGCGCACCGCCTGGATCCAGACAGCGCAACGCGTCTTTGTGGCGGCCGTCATGATGTCATTTTAGCACAGGGAGCCCTTGCACTCTACGGGTTGACACGGCATTTTTCGCAGGGTAAAATAGTCGCGTTCACAAGAGAGGCATAGGTCTAAGAGCGTATGATCGTCGTCAAGAACCTCTCCATGGATTACGGGTCGACGCGGGCGCTCGACGACGTCTCCTTCGAGGTCCGCGCCAAGGAGGTCGTCGGGATCCTGGGTCCCAACGGGGCCGGTAAGACGACCCTCATGCGCATCCTCACCACTTTCATCTATCCTTCGGCCGGCACGGCGACGATCTCGGATATCGATATCACCGAGGACCCCCTGCGCGTGCGCCGGCTGATCGGCTATCTCCCGGAGACGCCGCCCTTGTATCCCGACATGCGCGTGGACGAATACGTCCGTTTTGTCGCGCAGGCCCGGGGAGTGACGGGCGCGGCATTCAAGCAGCGCCGGGAGTGGGTGGTGGAGGCGACACAGATCGCCGGCGTCTGGAAACACAATATCGCCGAGCTCTCCTTAGGCTACCGCCAGCGCGTGGGCCTGGCGCAGGCCCTGGTCCACGATCCGGCGGTCGTGATCCTCGATGAGCCGACGTCGGGCCTGGACCCCATGCAGATCATCGGTATCCGCCAGCTCATCCGCCGACTCGCCGAGACCAAGACCATTCTCTTTTCCACGCACATCCTCCAGGAGGCCTCTGCGGTGGCGGACCGCCTCGTCATCATCGACCGCGGCAAGATCATTGCCGGTGGCACGCCGCAGGAGCTCAGAGAACGAGAGGCCAAGGAGGCGGTCTTCACCGTTACGCTCCAGGCGCCCCGGGACGAGGCGTGGGCGGCGGTCAAGTCCATCCCGAGCGTCCAGGACGTGCGTATCGCCGCCACGCAGGGCAACGAGGTGCGGCTGACCGGCACGGCCAAGTCGCTGGACGAGGTTGCGGTCTTCGTCCACCAGTTCGTGAAACAGAAGGACTGGATCGTGAAGGAGCTCACCGCGCGCGAGCCGTCGCTGGAAGATGTCTTTCTGAGGTTGTTCAAGAGGTCGCCATGAATGTGAAGAACATCTGGACGGTCTTTAAGAGAGAGGTCGACGCGTACTTCAACTCGCCGATCGCCTACATATACCTTGTCGTCTTTGTCGCCTTCGTCAACGGCCTGTTCATGTCCCGCTTCTTCCTCCTGGGGCGGGCCGAGATGCGCATCTTCTTTGACGAGCTGCCGCTCATCCTCCTCGTCTTCATCCCCGTGGTCAGCATGCGCCTTTGGGCCGAGGACCGCAAGGCGAACACCTTTGAGCTCTTGATGACCTTTCCGATGCGGGCCATCGAGCTGACCCTCGGCAAGTTCTTCGCGAGCCTTGTCTTCTATGTCCTGGCCCTCCTGAGCACGGCGGCTATCCCCCTCATGCTTTTTGTCGTGGGCCGGCCGGACGCGGGCGTCCTATTGAGCGCCTACCTGGGGGCCGCACTCCTGGGTGCTCTCTTTTTGGCCGTCGGCATTTTTGTCTCGGGCCTGACAAAGGAGCAGATCGTCGCCTTTGTCGTCACGGTCCTGTGCTGTTTCCTCTTGTACTTCCTCGGCGTGGAGTTCTTCGCCTCGCTCATCGACGGCTGGCTCCCGGGGCTGGGCGCCTTCCTGATGAAGACGGTCGGCGCCGCGGGCCACCTTGAGGGATTCCTCAAGGGGGTCATCGACGTCAAGGACGTCGCGTATTTCGTCGTCGGGACCGCCGCCTTCCTCCTTCTGAATAGCCTGTATCTGGACAGCCGTTTCCGGCCGAAGGCGCGTCTCCTCTTTGGCGCGTCCGTGGCGGTGTGTCTGGCCATCGTCATGACGGCGAATGGACTCCTCGCCGATGTCTCGTGGGGACGTTTCGACGCCACAGAGGGTAAGATCTATACCGTTTCCCCCGCGACCAAGAAGATCCTGGGGGGTCTGGCGTCGCCGGTCTTTATCAGCCTCTACGTCACGCCGGCCGATAAGATGCCGACGTTTTTGAAGACGCTTGAACAGGACGTGGTCGGCAAGCTCCAGGAGCTCGGCATCGCCTCCGGGGGCAAGCTGGATTACAAGACGGTGTATATCGAGGCCGCGCACCTGCTGGAGCAGAAGGCCAAGGCCAAAGAGGAGGGGGAGGTCCGCGAGCCGACGCTCGAAGAGAAGCTGCAGACAAAAGGCATCGTGCCGTTCCAGGTCGAGAGCATCGACCGCGACGAGGTCGGGGTCAAGCTCGTCTACGCGGCGCTGACCATCGATTACAAGGAGAAGCCGCAGGAGGCGCTGCCGCGCATCTTTCCGGATACGGTGCCGGACCTCGAGTATCTCCTCATGTCGCGCATCACCAAGCTCGCCCGGGAGAAGAAGCCCAGGGTCGCCCTCTTCGCTCCGCTCGAGAAGGGGGATATGACGCCGGAGATGAAGAACCTCCTTGCCCGATCGGGTGAGACGACCACGCAGTTCCAGGACGAATATTCGTCTATAACCCCGCTCCTGGCCAACAACGGCTACGTGACCGAGCGTGTGGCCCTCACCCGCGAGAGCCGCCTGTCGCCGGACACGGACGTCCTCTTGGTCTTTAGGCCCCGCAGACTCAATGACCGCCAGCTCTATGAGATCAACAGGTTCCTGCACGAGGGGGGTGCGGCCCTCATCGCGGCGCAGGGGTTTGAGTATACGTTCCAGCTCAAGCCCCCGGGCGGCGTCAATGTCGTTGCCGTTCGGCAGGACCTGAGCATCAACAAGCTGCTGGCAAAGTGGGGCTTCAAGATCGACGACCAGATGCTGATGGACGAGAGCAACGACCTGATCACGATAACGACGGGCGAGCGCGTCGGCCCGTTTGCCGCGAACATGCCGCTGCGCGTCCCGAACCAGGTCCTGGTGCGTCAGGAATTCATGAACAGCCGGCTCCCGCTGATGAGCCGTCAGGCCTCCTTTTTATACCTGTGGGGTTCGGTCCTGACCGTGGCGGCGGACGTGATCGAAGGGGCGGGACTCGATTACGACATCTTATTCATGTCCACGAAACGCAGTTGGCGGGCGCCGTATCAGCCCGGCCTCTTCGGGACGAGCCCGGTCCCTCCGGAAAGCCTTTCTTTCCCGCGCACGGGGTCGCCCGGCAAGTTTGCCCTGGGGATGATGGTGAGTGGGTCGTTCACGAATACGTTTGTCGAAAAGGGCATGCCGGCGTGGCCGGCCAAGAAGACACAGGAAGAAGGCGATGAGGCGGACGAGGAGGGCGATAAGGCCGCCGAGGAACCAAAAAAAGAAGAGCTGACGCCCGCGCCCGGCAGGCTCATCGTGATGGGTTGCGCCAAGGCCTTCTCGGATGCCCTGATCAACAACCGCCCCAACCTCAACCTTTTTGCCAATATGGTAGACGGCCTCGCCCTGGGAGAGGACCTCATCCAGATCCGCGCCAAACGGCAATCGGGCCGCCAGATCAAGCGCCTCACCGATGCCCGGAAGCTCGGGTGGCGGTTTGCCGTCGTCGTGGCGGTCCCGCTCTGCTGGACGGGTTTTGCCCTTGCGCGCCTCTTTCTGCGCCGCAAGGAAAAACAGTTTTATGGATCGGCCCTCGGTCGTTGATCCCCCTGCCCTTTCTTCGTGGGGCCGGTAGAGATCCAACAAAGCGCGGGGTAGATGTGACCGTCAAGCTTACGTTCACGGTGTTGCGTCACTTGGGGTCTCATTTATGAAACCCAGGCATCTTGTCGTCCTTCTTGTCGTCTTCGGGCTGCTGGTTGTGCTCACCGTTGCCAAGAAGGCCGCGCGCGGCCGCCAGGCCCTGGAGGCGGCCCGTCAGGCGCAGGCCGTCGTCTTGACGCCTGAGTTCGACGAAGATTTTATCGGCCGCGTCATCCTCTACAAGGGGGACGTGCCGGATGACAAGAAGATCGTGTTTTCCCGGCGTGCCACGGGCTGGGTGCTGGCGAACCGTAACGGCATCCCGGCGAAGAAGGAGCGCGTGGAGGAGCTGATCCATGATGTAGAGAACGTCCGGGGCGAACTGCGGGGCGTTTCGGAGACCGTCTTTTCGGATTTCGGGATCGCCGACGACCAGGGGGTGCACGTCGTGTTGCAGGGCGAGAGCGGCGATGAGATCGCGCACCTCGTCTACGGGGTGAAGATGTCGCGTCCGGGCGCTGGGTTCTGCCGCCTGGCGGGCTCCGAAGAGACCCTCCTGGTCGCAACGGGCCTGCCGATGAGCCTTGGGATCATCAACGCCGAGACGCAACTCAGCGATCGCGCTTTCGTCGAGGGACGCATTTATTCCGATGAGGTGAAGAAGGCCGTCCGTATCGACGTCACGAAGGCCGGGCAAGAGCCGTTTTCACTCATCAAGGGGGCTGATGAGACGTGGACCTTCGATCCGCCGGTCCGCCGCCAGGGAGTGGGCAAGGAGAAGGTCGACGGTTTGCTGAAGATCGTGGCCGAGGTCGAAGGCCGTGGACTGGTCGATCCCGAAGAGGGTGCGGACTACGGCTTTGACGCGGCCGCCGTCCGGGTGGTCCTCACCGTCGAAGGCGAGGAGGGGCCTCGTGTCTTCGATATCCAGGTGGGTGAGAAGCTGCCGGACAATACCGGGATGTACTTCGTCAAGGCCTTGCCCCAGGACATTATTTATCAGGTCCCGCAGAACGCGGCCGAGAACCTGATCGTTGACCGCAAGGACCTGGCGGCTTCCCCTAGGAAGAAGTGAGGTCTCCCAATGGGGCATAGAAAGACCTGGTCTTTCTATGTCGCACCTGGTCTTTCTATGTCGTATTTTCGGCTCTTTTAAAAATTGACGCCTCTGCGGCCCAGGAGTATGATAGGGAAAAGTGCCCGGTAACAAGCACCGTGTCGGGGAGGATGTCTACGATGAGGGAAGGTGTTATGGATGAGCGCAGGAAGTTTTCCCGGTTGGATATCAGCGTGGGGGTGGCGTGGCGGCGCCTGGGCTCACGCATGGCCGAGGCGGTCGACGATATCGACGCCACGCGCAATATCGCCGAAGGCGGGGTGTGCCTGGTGGCCAACGAGCGCTTTGAGGTAGGCGACCGCCTGGAGTTGACCCTGACGCTGCCGACGCAAAAGACGATCCGGACGCTGGGTCAGGTCATCTGGGTCAGGGACGCGATGCTCGTCCGGGAGGACGGCATCCAGCGCTTCGACATCGGCGTGTCATTTTCCGGCCTGCCCGAAGACGAGTGGCAGGAGATGAAGCAGTTTTTATATTCTTTCCCATGAGACCGTCCTTTTTCTCTTACCGTTGCTGGCTCCTCGTGTGTTGCGGTCTTTTGTTTCTGGCCGCACCGCTGGCAGCTGCGTCCCCCGATCCCACCGACCTGGATACGGCTGACGCCCTCCTCATCAAGCGGCTCCAGGCGCAGACCGGCGCCGATAAGGCCTCCCTCTATCAGACGTTGGGCTTCAGTTATTTCCGGCAGGAGAACTTTGACCGCGCGTTCCTGTATTTCAACGCCGCGGTCCAGGTCAATCCGCGGTTGTACTGGTCCTGGTATTATATGGGCCTCCTGGACCCGGAGGACGCCGAGACCTACTTTACGAAGGCGATCGTGGCCAACCGGGACTTTGCGCCGGCGCATTACTGGCTCGGCCGTTATTACGGCAAGAACGGCAAGATAGAAGAGGCGATCCGTTCCTTTGAGGGATATCTCAAGAGCGCCGGGGCCGACCCCGACGAATACGCGCGCATGGATGAAGTCCAGGGGTTGCTGAGGACATTGCGTCAGGGCGAGAAGCTCGAGTGAAGATCGCTATGGCCGTGTTCCTGTGGGGGGTCCGCACCCTGTGCCTCGTCAGTCTCCTGGCGGGCGCGGCGTGCCTGCGGTCCCCCGGGCGCGTGATCGCGTTCCAGCAGAAGTTTTATTCCTGGATCAACTGGCGCATGGAACCGATCTCCATGTCCAGAGAGGTCCGCAACACGCGCCTGATGGGGTTGATCCTGGTCTTGTTGGCCCTGTCGGCCTTCTTGGTGCCTTGAGGAGGGCAGGACACACGGGCTATCGAAGCGTGCAGGGCGAACGCGGCGTCTCTGTTTCACTGGTGGGGCTGCTCATCATCAGCCTGATCATCGCCTACCTCTTCGTGAAGGCCTTGACGGCGTATCTGGGTTCTTCCCTTATCGTGTCCGGCGATGCCGCGAGACAGGTCCCTGTTGCGGCGGACGACGCGGTCGCGGACGGCGGCGCCGTGCCGACGGTGGGCGGCGACGGGACCGCGGTCCAGGCGACGGGCGTCTTGGAGTGGACACGGCAGGAGGTCAAGGCCGCGGGACAACGCGACCTGGACCGCGCCAAGGAACTCACCGAATACAATTTTTGATCCCACGATACGACCCCGCACTTTCTTTGAGGACCCCTCAAGAAGGTGCGGGGTTTTTGGCGCGCCGGTAAAGTAGGGATATCACGCATAGAGTCATCCCGCACCAGCCCCGTCTTTGACGGGGCACTGCGGGGTTTCGCTTGGCACCGAATAACGAGAAGCTCACCGACCCGGCCAGCGGAGCTTCACTGGATGGCAAAAGAGCAGGGGTTTTTGCGTCACGCACTCCTTACAGGTTGTCAAAAATTGGCATCCAAGACGTCTGACTGTTAAAAATAGAAGGGACTACCCTAAATAATTCTGCCCAATGTAAATGGTACTTGACACGGTAAAAGCAAAGTGATACATTATAAAACATTAATGAGAATTATTCTCAATAGGAGCCGGGATGTCTCATTCACCCAATAAAGAAATATCTTGGCATTACAACAAATTAAGTAAATATTGCTGTAGGTTGACCAAACCAAGACAGGCAATTTTAGATAGTTTAAATAATACAGAAAAACATTTGAACGCCGAACAAATACATAGGGCGACGTCCAAGATATCTCCCAATATTGGATTGGCTACCATTTATCGTAATCTTGAATTATTGGTTCGTATCGGTTTAGTTTGGAAATTCGATGCGGGTGATAACAAGGCCAGGTATGAGATAGCCAAGTGTCCGGAGGCAAGCCATCATCATCATTTAATATGCAAGAAGTGCAACAGTATTATCGATTATTCTGATTCCATAGATAACGAAAAAGATTTTATTCAAGAAAGAGAAAAAAATATTTCAAAGAAATATAATTTTAGGATTGAAAATCATTGTATTGATTTTTTCGGCTTGTGCTATAAGTGCAAAAATACCAAATAGATTTTTTTTCATTTTAAATGAGGACGATTTTCATTAATGAACAAAGGAGGTGAACAAGATGCCAGGTGGAGACGGAACAGGTCCCTTAGGTCAAGGGCCAGGAACACGGAGAGGTATGGGTAGAGGCGGCGGACGAGGCAGAATGGGCGGCAACCGTTCGGGCGCGGGTCCCGGAGGAGTTTGCTTATGTCCGAATTGCAAGTTGTCCGTACCGCATAACGTAGGCGCCCCATGCTATAGTATGAATTGCCCTAAATGTGGCGCAAAGATGGTTAGGGGCTAAATCAGAAAAAGATGCCTGAACAGGAAAGAATCGAGCAGGACAAACGCTTAAAAGAACGTATGTCTTGCATAAAGTACAAACTTATTGTGTTAAGCGGAAAAGGAGGCGTTGGCAAGACCACTGTGGCAGTTAATTTAGCCTATGGCTTAGCTCATAAGGGCAAAAAAGTAGGTATTTTAGATGTTGATATCCATGGGCCTGACATTGCCAAAATGCTGGGCATTGAAGGAAAAAGGCTTACGGGGTCCGAATCAGGTATTGAACCCATAGAGGTCTTACCTGGCTTAAGAGCTGTAAGTCTGGCACTTCTTTTAGAGAACAAAGATCAGCCTGTAATCTGGCGCGGGCCGCTTAAGATGATAACCATAAAACAGTTTTTGGCAGACGTCAATTGGGGCGAACTTGACTATTTGATCGTTGATTCCCCTCCCGGGACAGGCGATGAACCTTTAAGCGTTTGTCAGCTTATTCCGAATATAAACGGTGCGATCATTGTCACAACGCCGCAGGAGGTCGCAATTTTAGATTCCAGAAAAAGCGTCATATTTGTCAAAGAATTGAAAGTTCCTGTTATGGGCATAATAGAGAATATGAGTGGTTTTGTATGCCCTCATTGTAACAAGGAAATAGATCTATTCGGAACGGGTGGTGGAGAAAAGTCCGCCCATGAGTTAAAAGTGCCGTTCCTGGGAAGAATACCTGTCGAACCCGAAGTGGTAAAGTGCGGAGATTCGGGGCGGCCTTTTATTCATTTTAAAAGCCAGGCACAAACGGCAAAAGCTATGGGAGAAATAATAAATCGTATTATTGTTTATATGGAAAACAATGGGTCATAAAGAAATTTGCAAATGGTTTGATGTCTGCCCGCTTAAAAGGTTTTATGAACAAGGTAGATTGGATAAAAAGTGGATTGAAGGTTATTGTTGGGGTGATTATTTGAGATGCGTAAGATATAAAATGGAGGAAGAGGGGTCATGCCATCCTGATAATATGATGCCTGATGGCACAATTGGCGAAAGGCTTGAATGAACAGGTAAAACTATAAATATATTTATGGGCCCGTGGCTTCCTGGAGGTTAGGCAGCTCTCTGGGGATAGATCCTCTTTCGAAGGGCGAAAAGGTTTGCACATTTGATTGTGTCTATTGCCAGATCGGAAAGACCAAGCTTTTAACTGATAAGCGAGAGACGTTTGTTACGGTTAGAGATATAGTAGAAGAACTTGACAGTCTACCGCCTATCGAGATAGATTATATTACCTTTTCCGGCACAGGCGAGCCTACCTTAGCGGAAAATCTGGGACAGATGATGAAGGCAATAAAGAAGATCAGGAACGAGAAAATAGCGGTTTTAACAAATTCTTCGCTGATGCATAGAGAAGACGTTCAAAAGGATCTGTTCACGGCAGATCTTGTCGTTGCCAAATTAGATGCTTCCAGCAAAACATTTTTAAGTTGGTCAATCAACCGATGAGAACCAGTAGAATCGATGTCCTTATTAAAGCGATAAAAGACTTTAAGAGTTGTTATCTCGGGAAATTGGCATTGCAGATCATGTGTTTAAAGATGAATAAAAAGTACGCAGAGGATATTGCGCAGATCGCAAAAGAGATCAGGCCCGATGAGGTCCAGATAAATACCCCCTTTAGGCCGTGCAAGATAAGGCCTTTACCAAAAGCCGAAAGGAACACCATAGAAAGATATTTTAGCGGCTTAAATACCGTTTCAGTTTACAATGCTGAAAAGAAGGGCGTTAAGCCTATCAGTTCAGAAGATACCTTGAAAAGAAGAGGCAAGGTTTGATGACACATGAAGACATATTTAGAGTGTATCCCATGTTTTTTTAAACAGGCCCTTGAGGCTGCAAGGATGGCAGGGGCAAATAAGAGGACGCAAAAGAGGATACTGAATGAGTTGGCAAGGGTCTTGCCGAAGCTTCCTTTAACCTCCTCGCCTCCGGAAATGGGCAAGGTTATTTATGGATTAGTTAAAAGTGTGACTAAAAAAGACGATCCTTATCTGGGAATAAAAGAAAAAAGCAATCGGCTTGCCCTGAGCATCTATGATAGGTTGAAGAAGAAAGTAAGCCATTCATATGACAAATTATTAATGGCAGTTGAATTGGCTATTGCCGGCAATATAATTGATTACGGCGTGAAGAACTCTTTAAATGTCGATACGGAACTGAAAAAGATCTTGGATGAAGAGGATAAAGCCATCAAAGAAGAAGGCAAGGCAATATTCGACTATAAAAATTTTAAACGAGCTTTGGGTAATGCGAAAAGCATTCTATATTTAGCTGACAATGCCGGTGAGACAGTCTTTGATCGTATCTTGATTGAAGAGATAAAAAGTATTGATAGTGGCAAAAATATCATTTATGCCGTAAAGGAAAAACCTGTTATTAACGATGCCTTGATAGGGGATGCGCTTACCTGCGGTATAGACAAAGAGGCAAAGGTAATATCCTCCGGCTCGGATGCACCCGGCACAATCCTTTCTTTATGTTCAAAGACGTTCTTAAGCATATATAAGAAAGCGGATATGGTCATAAGCAAAGGTCAGGGGAATTTCGAGGCCTTATCTACGACAAAAAGACGGATTTTTTTCCTATTCATGGCCAAGTGTCCGGTGATCGCCGAGGACGTGGGGTGTGAAGTTGGGAATGTGATCTTGTTATATCATCCAGGGGAAAACCGGGAACATCAAGCGATAGGGAGCCGTTGGCGATAAAAAATATCCTTCGGATAGATTGAGGAGGCTGTTGTCGGATGGGATTTCCTAAAAAAGGAGGCTGAGAAAATGGAGGTAAAAGTAAACGACACAAACTTTAAGCAGGAAGTATTAGACTCGGATATTCCAGCCCTGGTGGATTTTTGGGCACCGTGGTGCGCTCCTTGCCACATCGTTGCGCCGGCGGTCGAAGAGATCGCCAGGGAATATAAAGGTAAATTGAAAGTATGCAAATTAAATGTAGATGAGGCTCCCAATACCGCATCGCGATATGGAATAAGGAGTATCCCAACTTTAGCGATTTTTAAAGATGGTAAAGTGGCAGACAAGGTCGTAGGCGCGCTCCCTAAATCCGAACTGGAAACGACGATCAAGCGACATATTTAATCAAGTCAATTTTTAGAGGATAAGCTGGAGGTGATAATTATGCCCGTGTATACATATATCTGTAGGGATTGTGGCGAGAAGTTCGATCTGTTGATAGGAGTGACTTCTGAAAAACCTGAGCTTAAATGTAAGAAATGTAATAACGAAAACGTTGAAAGATCACTTTCAGCATTTAGCGTTGGAGGTTCCAGAGACAAGTCTTCTCCCGGACCAAGTTGCCCTACAGGAACATGCCCAACAGGTTTTTAAAAGGGTAAATTGCTAAAATGGGGGATTTCAAACAAATTGATGAAGCAAGACAACTCTTGGGATTAGAAGAAGACGCGACCCTGGAGGAGATAAAGAAGGCCTACCGTGCCCTGGCGCACAAATATCATCCTGATAAATGTAAAGATGAAAAGAAGAAAAACTGCGAGGAAATGTTTAAAAGAATAAACTATGCAAACGAAATCTTAATGGCCTATTGCGAAGGTTATAAATATTCTTTTAAAGAAAAGGACGTAAAAAGGAATACGATGGACAGGGAATTTTATAAACATCTGAAGAGATTCTACGATGGCTGGTTGGGCGATTTGGATTTATGAGCAGTATATTTGACAGGTATTACAAGAAATACGATGCCTGGTATGACAGGAATAAATTTGCTTACCTGTCTGAATTAGAAGCAATCAAAAAGGTTTTGCCACAAAGAGAAAAAGGCTTAGAGATCGGCGTAGGCACAGGAAGATTCGCTCATGCCTTGGGTATTGCAACCGGGATTGACCCATCAAAAAATATGATCAGGATCGCCAGAAAAAGAGGTGTGAATGTAAGGTTAGGCTCTGGCGAACGCCTCCCATTTAAAAACGCCGCTTTTGACTATGTGGCGATCATTATTACTATATGTTTTGTTAATGACCCGGAAAAGGTCCTGAAAGAGACGAACAGGGTTTTAAAGAAAAACGGTAAGATCATTATAGGAATTATTGACAGGGCCAGTTTCTTGGGTGAATTTTATCAAAGAAAGAAAAGTGTATTTTATAGGCATGCAAATTTTTTTAGTGTTAAGGAAGCGGCACGTTTATTAAAAAATACAGGATTTTCCAAATTTTATTATTATCAGACCCTCCATAAACTCCCAAGTCAAATACATTCGATTCAGAAACCACGAAAAGGCTTTGCTAAAGGCGGTTTTGTGGTAATTGCAGGAAAAAAAGATGATGTTATCGATTAAATGAAGGAATAAAAGGATTCGGAAAGATCTGCCCTTTTTCTATCGCCTACCGTAGATCTATCTAAAGCAACAGCTTTTCATACGCGTGCGCCCGGTAGGAGCTGCGTACATAGGGACCGCTTTCCACGTGAAGGAATCCCCGCCGTAAAGCTTCGTGTCTATATTCGTCGAACTCTTCGGGCGTGATGTACGCGCGCACGGGTTCGTGCGCGCGGCTCGGCTGCAGGTATTGGCCGAGGGCCAGGTAATCGCAGCCCGCCCCTCGTAGGTCGTCGAAGACGTCGAGCACCTCGTCTTTTTTCTCTCCAAGCCCCAGCATCAGCGCGGATTTCGTGCGGACCTTCGGGGCCCTTTTTTTACACCGGCGAAGGACGGACACGGAACGGTCATAGTCTGCCTCCGGCCGCAGCGCATAAAGGCGCGCGACGGTCTCCAGGTTGTGTCCGAGGATGTCGGGTCCGGCCTCGCAGATGGTCCCGAGCGAAGCTTCATCGCCGTTCACATCCGGGATGAGGAGTTCGACGCGCACACCGGGGCACGCGGCCCGGAGGCAGCGCACGACGGCGGCGAAGTGCGCGGCGCCGCCATCGGGGAGGTCGTCGCGCGTCACGCTCGTGATGACGACATGGGCCAGGCCCAGCTCTGCGGTGGCGCGGGCGAGGCGCTGCGGCTCTCCCGGGTCCGGTGCTCCGGGTTTGTGCGTCTTATCGACGTGGCAGAACCGGCAGTGCCGGGTGCAGTAACGGCCGAGGATAAGGAAGGTCGCGTGTTTGTGCGCAAAGCACTCGGCGATGTTGGGGCAGTGGGCCTCGCGGCAGACGGTGTTGAGGCGATGCGCCGCAAGGACCCGGCGCGTCGCTTCGCAGGAGGCAAATTCGATCTTTTTACGCAGCCATGCCGGTCGGCGCAGCGGCGCGTCCCCCCGGTCGGGATGAGACCTCGACCGGGTGCGTCCGCCCCCTGGCCGGGACGCCATCTCGACCGGGTGTTTCGCGTTCCAGGAGGCCTGGGCATATTTCGTCGTCTTCAACCGTTCGGCGAGACCGATCTCTTCTTTTGTCAGGGTGTCTTCGTTGAGTCGCACGCCGAAGTGCCGGACAAATGCTTCGATGAGGGCCCGGCGTACCTCTTCTCTTGAAAAGGCGCGGCCGGCGGCCTCAGCGAGGCTCGTGACGCCCTCGGTGTCGGTCGTCGTCACTCCCCGGCAGGCGGTCCGGAGGTATGTCTTATCCAGCGTGAGCGGGAGGCTGCCGTGTTGGAGAAAGGTGCGGCGCCGGCGCTTCTGGGCCGAGCCTCCGATCTTTTTGCCGTTGAGGCAGACGTCATGCTCCTCGTGCCGGGAAAAACAAAAATCAGCCGGCCCCCGCAGCGTCCGCCCCGGCGGCCTCTGCAGCGTCCGTCCCCGCAGCGGCCCCCGCAGCGTCCG
>CAZUQR010000007.1:0-37387 GCA_964622605.1 uncultured Planctomycetia bacterium | reverse complement strand
GCAGCGTCCGTCCCCGCAGCGGCCCCCGCAGCGTCCGCCCCGGCGGCGTTCGTGGGGCTCGTGCGTCTTTGGCAAAGCCTGCCTTCAGCCCGAGGATCTCGAGCGTCTTTAAAATAAAGGCCGTGACAAAGGCGTAGGATTCCTTGACGCGCGCGGTGAGGCCCAGGTCTTGCGTGTCTGCGACGAAGCCGTAGGTGAGCTCGTCGTCGTGCCACAGGAGGCCGCCGCCCGTGGGCCGACGCACGGCGTTGCCGGAGAGAATAAGACTATCCGGGTCCTGAGAAAATCCTATCGAGAAGCTCGCGGGCCGCCATTCATAGAGCCGCAGGGTGGGCACGGACACGCCCGGCCGGTAACTGACGAGGAGGGCTTCGTCCGTCGCCATGTTGGCCGCCGCGTCTCCGGGGCCGCTGTTGATGAGCCGCCACGTCTTGGCCATGGATTTGCTATATTGATGGGTCGTCGCTGGGGTCCCCCGACGACCCCCGTAGCGGAGGGGGGACCCTCGCTCTAACGAACCCGGGGGGAACCACGGGAGGGTTCCCAATGGGGGGCCGGGGGGCTAGGGGGACCCCAGCGACGGCCCGTGAACAGTTCCCTAAAGGTACGCGCAGTGCATCTGGCGCGCCGCCTTGACTTCGTCCAGGCGCCGGACAGGGGTGGTACGGGGTGCTTGCTTGAGGGCCTGAGGGTCTGTCCTGGCCGTCTCGGCGGCCCGGAGCATGCAGGTGATGAAGTGGTCGAGCGTCTCTTTGGACTCGGTCTCCGTCGGCTCGATCATCAGGGCCTCCTTGACGATCAGGGGGAAGTATATCGTCGGCGGGTGGATGCCCTGGTCGATGAGGTATTTCGCGACGTCGAGCGCGTTGACGCCGTGCTCCAAAAGCGGCGCGGCGGACAAGACGCACTCGTGCATGCAGCGCGCGGCGCACCCCGTTTCGCAGGCCGGCGTGAAGTGTTCCCTGAGGCGGGCGAGGACGTAATTGGCGTTCAGGACCGCGTGTTCGCCGGTGCGCAGGAGCCCTTCTTTGCCCAGGAGCAGGATGTAGGCGTAGGCCTTGAGGATGACGAGGAAGTTGCCGTAGAAGGGCGCGATGTAGCCGATGGAGTGCGGCTTCTGGTAATCCAGGCAATACGTGCCGTCCTCGCGCTGGGCCACGCGCGAGATGGGCAGGAACCTCTCCAGGTCCTTGCGTACCCCGACGGGACCGGACCCCGGCCCGCCGCCGCCGTGCGGGGTCGCAAAGGTCTTGTGGAGGTTGAGGTGGATGACGTCAAAGCCGATGTCGCCGGGCCGGCACCGGCCGAGGATGGCGTTCAGGTTGGCGCCGTCGTAGTAGAGGAGGGCGTCTTTTTCGTGGGCCATCCCGGCGATGGCGTCTATTTCCGATTCGAAGATGCCCAGCGTGTTCGGGCACGTCATCATGACGGCCGCCACCTCTTCGGTCATCACTTTCCGCAGGGCGTCGAGGCTCATGGTGCCTCTTTCGTTCGACGGGATGTTGACGATCTCGTAGCCCGCGATGGCGGCGCTCGCCGGGTTGGTGCCGTGCGCGGAGTCGGGCACGAGGATGTACCTGCGCTTGTGTTTCTTGGCGCGGTGGTACGCCGCGATGATCATGACGCCGGTGAGTTCGCCGTGCGCGCCGGCCGCCGGCTGCAACGTGAAGGCGTCCATGCCGGTGATGGCGCACAGGAGCTTCTCCATGTGATGGAGGATCTCCAGCGCCCCCTGCGTCAAGAGGCCGCCGCGCCGCAGCTGCGGCAGGAGGGGGTGCAGGCCCGCAAAACCCTCGCAGCGCGCGATCTCCTCCGTGAACTTGGGGTTGTACTTCATGGTGCAGGAGCCTAGCGGATAGAAGTTGGTATCGACGGAAAAGTTCTGGCGCGAGAGGTTCGTGTAGTGGCGCACGAGGTCGTTTTCCGTCACCTCGGGCAACTCGGCCGGCCTTTCGCGCAGATACCTGGCGTCGGGCAGCTTCGCCCGCGACTCCTGCTGCGGCAGCCGCGTGCAGCGCCGTCCGGCCTCCCCGATATCGAAGATCAGCTCCATAGGGTCGCCTCCAGGGCCCGGGCGTAGCCGGCAATCTCTTCCTTCGTGCGTTTTTCCGTCACGGCGACGAGCATGTAATTTTTCATGTCCGGGTAATAGCGCGCGAGCGGGAACCCGGCGGCAAATCCCTTGGCGATCATCTTGCCGACGACCTCGACGGGGTTGCGCGGCAGCTCGACCGTGAATTCGTTGAAGGTGGGGGAACTCTGCTTGACCGTGACGCCCCGGATCTCTGCCAGCAGGGCCTTGGCCTGTTCGGCCTTCTCGAAGTTCTGGCGCGCCAGCTCCCGGAAGCCCTCCTTGCCGAGAGCGGACAAAAAGACGACGGCGCGCAGGGCGCACAGCGCCTCATTGGAGCAGATGTTGGACGTGGCCTTTTCGCGGCGGATGTGCTGTTCGCGCGCCTGCAGGGTCAGGACGTAGCCGGTTTTTCCCTCGATGTCCGAGGTCTCACCCACGAGGCGGCCCGGCATCTTGCGGGCGAACTCTCTTTTGGTCGCCATGAAACCGAGATACGGCCCTCCGAAAGACAGGGGTATCCCCAGGCTCTGGCCCTCGCCCGTCACGATGTCGAATCCCATGGCACCCGGCGTCTTGAGCAGGCCCAGGGCGACGGGGTAGACCGAGGTGATGGCGAGGATCCCGCGTTCATGGGCCTGGGCGACGATGTCCGCGTGGTCGTCGATGGCGCCGAAGAAGTTCGGGTTCTGCAGGATGACGCAGGCGGTCTTATCGTTGAGCTGTTTCTTCAAGGCGGCCCGGTCGGTCTGGCCGTGTCGGACCGGGATCTCGTAAAATTCGATGTCGAGGTTACGCGTGTAGCTGTAGATGATCGTGCGGTAGATCGGGCTGACGGCCTTGTCGATCAGGACGCGGTTGCGGCCCGTGATGCGGCGCGCCATCATCATGGCTTCGTAGAGCGCTGTCCCTCCGTCGTAGAGCGAGGCGTTGGCGATCTCCATGTCGGTCAGACGGCAGACCGCGCTCTGGTATTCGAAGATCGCCTGCAGCGTCCCCTGCGAACATTCGGGTTGGTAGGGCGTGTAGGCGGTGGTGAATTCGCTGCGGCCGCTCAAGTGGTCCACGACCGACGGGATGAAGTGGTCGTAGACGCCGGCACCGATGAAGAGCGTCAGGTCCGTCGCGTTCTTTGCCGCGAGGTCCCTGAGGTGCCGGATGACCTCGAACTCGGACCTGCCCTCCGGTACGTCAAGCGTTCTGGTCCGCTGCGACGGCTTGATGATGTCGAAGAGCTCTTCCGTGCTCCGGGCGCCGATGGCCCGGAGCATCTCCTCGGTGTCGCGTTGGGTGTTGGCGATGTAGTCGCTCAATGTATGTTCCTTCGGCGATCGGAGTCGTTCTTGTCCCCCGCGCCCCCATTGGGGAACCCTCCCGTGGTTCCCCCCGTCGGCCTGCGGCCGTCGGGTCTCGCCCTTGCCGCTACGGGGGTCTGCGAACGACCCCGGTCGCCGAAGGGCAAAGTATTAACCCAGTTCTTTCAGGAAGGCCGCGTAGGCCCCGGCGTCCATGAGGTCCTTCGTCTCCTCGGGCCTGGTCATGGCGATCCTGGCGATCCACGCCTTTTCATAGGGCGACTGGTTGACGAGGGCGGGGGTCGCCTCGAGCTCTGCGTTGACCTCGGTGACGTTACCCGAGACCGGGGCGTAGATGTCGCTGGCCGCTTTGACGGACTCGATCGTCGCCATGGCCTTGAACTGCGTGACGGCCGCGCCGGTCTTGGGCGGCTCGACAAAGGTGATGTCCCCCAGCGCCTCCTGGGCGTGGTCCGTGATACCCACGGTCGCGGTCTTGCCCTCTACCCTGACCCACTCGTGTTCCTTGGTGTACCTCAGATCCGACGGGATATTCATATAGGCTCCTTATTTTTCGGTCGGCGGGTCCTGTTCGAGGCGTTCGCCCCCATCCGCGTTCGCTCCACCCATCCCCCCGTGGGACCCCTTGCGCTCGCGCGTCTGGGGCCGAGCCGCCTCGGCCACCCACCGGTGCGACAAATTCACGTCCGCAAAGAGGTCGGCTTGACGAAGGGGCGGTTGCAGACTACCGCCTCGAAGAGCGGGGCGTCCTCGCCTATGCCGATCACCTGGCCGGCGGCGAGCGGCGCGGCCGCGAAGCCCATGCCGATGCCGGTGCCGCAGTGCGGCGAAAAGGTGCCGCTGGTGACCGTGCCGACCACCTTAGCGTCGAGGAAGACCTTGTGACCGTGCCGGGGAGAGCGCCGCGACCGGGACGCAACGTAAATGCGCCGCCGGCCGACGCCTTCCTTTTTTTGCCGCAGCAGGGCCGGCCGGCCGATGAAGTCTTTGGACAGGTCGATGGATTTCTCCAGGCCCGCCTCGAGCGGTGTCGTCTCTTCGTCGATGTCCTGGCCGTAGAGGTTGTAACCCATCTCCAGGCGCAGGACGTCGCGCGCCCCCAGCCCCGCCGGCCGGACGCGCGGATCACTCAGGAGCTCTTTCCAGAGCGCGGGGATGTTTTTCAGGGGAAGGTAGATCTCGAAGCCGAGCTCGCCGGTGTAGCCCGTGCGGCTGACGAGCGCCTCGGCGCCCAGGAGGCGCGACTCGGTAAAGGTATAATACTCTAATTCGGACGCCTCGGGGATGAACGTCGTCAAGACCTCGCGGCTGCGGGGGCCCTGCAGGTCGATCTTGCCCCACGCGTCCGATACGTCCTGGAAGCGAGCCTCCCACGACAGGTGGCGCGAAAAATGCTCTTTGTCTTTTTCGACCCTCGCGGCGTTCACGACGATCATCCATGTCGCCGGCCCCTTCCGGTAGACGATGAGGTCGTCGATCATCCCGCCGGCCTCGTTCAGGATCGAGGTATACCGGCAGCCGCCGACCTTGAGGCTATCGAGGTTGGCCGCGACACAACGCTCCAGGCCCGAGGCCTTCGCGTCCCCTTCGACCAGAAACTCGCCCATGTGGCAGATATCAAAACAGGAGACGGCGCGGCGGGTGTGCTGCGTTTCGACGAGGATCCCCTCGTACTGGATCGGCATGTTCCAGCCCGCGAAGGGGCCCATTCTGGCTGATAGCCCCTGATGGGCGTCGAAGAGCGGCGTGGTCTTGAGCGAGGCGGGGTCTTGCGTCATCTTGGCGGACACGGGGACACAAATAAAAAAGCCTGGTTTCAAGAAAACCCAGGCGGACGATTTTCTTCTAAGACTTCCTCATGGTCGATTCCATGGCGCCAGAAGTCGTCAGATCCGATTGTCCGAAATATTATAGCACAGGACGGCCTCTTGTAAAGTGTCTTGAGAGATGGGAGCATCTTTGCTATCATGATATCCTAACGCGAGAATTTTCTAAGTAACGCGAGAATCCGAAAGGGCTGCTCATGTCTCAGACACGTCTCCACGTGAAGCTTCTGGACAGGACGCCGCGGGCCGTGGCGTTGATCTACGCCGCGTGCCGCCAGTGCTACTCCGTTCAGTTTGCCGGCGCGATCTTCCAGGAGCGTGACGGCGCGGGCCGCCGGGCGGGCTTCATCCGCAAGGTCGTCGCGTCGGGCCACGAGAGCCCGCTGGAACACGCGAAGTTCACCTTTGCCGTCGAGGGGGTCTCGCGGGCCCTGACACACCAGCTGGTCCGGCACAGGATCGCCTCTTTTTCACAGCAAAGCCAGCGTTACGTCAAGGAGACCGCCTTTGATTACGTCACTCCGCCGAGCATCGCCCGGGACCCGGAGCTCAAAGAGGAGTTCGAGCGCACCATGGAGCACGTCCAGGAGCGCTATAATAGTCTCCTGGCCAAGTTCAAGTCCCGCGGCAAGGTCGGCGAGCAGGCGTTCCAGGACGCGCGCTTCGTCCTGCCCCAGGCGGCGGAGACGAAGATCGTCGTGACCATGAACTGCCGCGAGTTGTTGCATTTTTTCCGGCACCGCTGCTGCGCGCGGGCCCAGTGGGAGATCAAGCGGCTGGCCGAGGAGATGTTGCGTCTCGCCCGCAGGGAGCTGCCCGAGGTCTTTGAGACGGCCGGCGCCAAATGCGTGGACCTGGGGTATTGTCCGGAAGGAGAGAGGTTTTCCTGCGGCCGCTATCCCCTGAAGCGCAACGGCGTCCCCAAGAGGCCGCGCCGGGTAAAAAGAGGGACCGGTTGAGACATAGAGACACTGGATTATTCTTTCTTTTGTGCGGGGTCTGCCTGGCGGCGGTCCACGGCTGCGCGAGCGTGCCGCCGATGCCCGACGGCGGGCCGACCGACGTCATCTACCGGCCCGGGGATCCCGCCTCCCTGGTGCGCTACGACACGACCCATATCATCGGTCCCGCCGAGACGGCCTATCGCATCAGCAAGATGTACGACGTGCCCATCGATACGATCCTGAAGGCGAACGCTATCAGGGACCCGCGGGAGCTGCGCATCGGCCAGAGGCTCGTCATCCCGGGGGCGGCGCCGCTGCGGCCCGTCATCCCACTTTTCAAATCCAAAAAGTGGCGCTACGTCGTCATCCACCACAGCGTGACGGACGAAGGGGATGCGACGTCCCTGGACGTCATCCACCGCCGCCGGGGCTTCAACCGGGGGCTGGGCTACCACTTCGTCATCGACAACGGGACGACGACGAAGGTCGACGGCCAGATCGAGGCCTCGCCCCGCTGGGTCAAGCAGATGGACGGCGCCCACTGCAACGCCGGCGGGATGAACCGGTGCGGCATCGGCATCTGCCTCGTCGGCGACTTTACCTATCACGAACCGACCCGCAGGCAGATGGACTCCCTGGTCCTCCTTGTCGACACCCTGCGCCGGTATTACCGTATCCCCTTGAGCCGCGTCATCGGGCACAGGGATGTGCCCGGCAAGGTCACGGCCTGTCCCGGCAACAGCTTTCCCTGGAAAGAGTTCAAGCGCCGCCTGCGCCGCGGCCGTTGAAAGGTGAGACAAAAGGTCTGACCTTTTGTCTCATCCTGAAAGAGGGCGAGGTCTCGCGCGTCGTGCCGGTCTCAGGCGCGTATCCCCTCATCTCGTTCATCCCGGGTGTCTTGATCCTGGGCGAAAAGCTGACGGCGGTGAAGTCCGCCGGTCTCCTGTGCGTGGGGACGGGCGTCTTTGGTGTTGAGGTAACAGGGTGACGCGCGGGCAGATAGAAATCTTCTTGCCATTTTCCCTCCGCCGGCGCTACAATAATGAGGACGGCCTGACAGAAGGAGGCAGGGATGGATGAAATTGCGGTTCTTCGTGTCGTGGATCTTGTTGCGGGAGGGGTGGGGGCGCTGGCAGCCATCGGGCTGATCTTCGCTCCGCGCGCCGTGGAGTGGCTCGAAAAGAAACTGGACTACAATTTTTCGACCCACAACCTGGAAGAGACGCTCAACAAAAAGAGGGAGATCGGCTCGCTCTTGTTGCGCCGTTCGCGCATCTTTGGCCTGATCCTGTTGGCCATCTCTCTCTTCCTGTTAATGACGGGGCTGATCCTTATTTAAGGGCGCCTTTTTCGCATAAAGACGCATAAAGACGCTGTTCCCAAGGATGGGGAGCAGCGTTTTTTTGTTCCGGAACGGGGATATCGGATTGGTATCCGGATGAGTCCTTAACCCATTATCCTCCAAGCACTTTCACGCCATAAAATCCTAAATTTCGGACCGGTCCGTGTGTTTCTGTTGACGCCGCGCCCCAACTTTGTTATATTAGTTGCCTAACCCATTGGCATTTAACGAGCGGGGGGATCATGATCGAACGCTACAGTCTTCCAAAAATGGCGAAGGTGTGGAGCGAAGAGAGCAGGTTCCAGAGGATGCTCGAGGTGGAGTTGTGCGTCTGCGAGGCGTGGCAGAAGCTCGGCAAGATCCCCAAGAAGTCCCTGCAGACGATCAAGCAGAAGGCCAGGATAGACATCGAGAAGATCAAGGAATTAGAGGCCAAGACCCGCCACGACGTGGTCGCCTTCGTGAACAACCTCTCCGACAGCGTGGGCAAGGAGGCGAAATACATCCACATGGGCCTGACCTCCAACGACGTGCTCGATACGTCCCTGGGCCTGCAGCTCGTCGAGGCCTTCGACATCCTCCTCACCGACATGCAGAAGGCGGCGTCGGTCCTGGCCAGGACCGCCAGGAAGTACAGGAACACCGTCTGCATCGGCCGCTCACACGGCATCCACGCGGAGCCCACGACCTTCGGGCTCAAGGTGGCGTTGTGGTATGATGAGATGCGCCGTAACGCCGAGCGCCTGAAGGCGGCCAAGAAGGAGGTGGCCGTCGGCAAGCTCTCCGGCACGATCGGGACGTATACCAATATCGAGCCGGAGGTCGAACAGTTTGTCTGCGCGAAGCTGGGGCTCGACGTCTCCCGCGGTTCGACCCAGGTGGTCCCGCGCGACCGCCACGCGGCCGCGTGCGCGGCCCTGGCCGTGACCGCCGCGTCGCTCGAGAAGTTCGCCACGGAGATCCGCCACCTGCAGCGCACCGAGGTGGCCGAGGTCGAGGAGCCGTTCGGCAAGGGGCAGAAGGGGTCCTCGGCCATGCCGCACAAGCGTAACCCCGTGATGTGCGAACGCATCTCGGGGCTCGCGCGTCTCGTGCGCACGAACGCCTTCGCGGCCCTGGAGAACGTGTGCCTGTGGCACGAGCGGGACATCAGCCACTCGTCGGTCGAACGGGTCATCCTGCCCGACACCACCATCCTCCTGGACTATCTCCTGAACCAGTTCATCGAGGTGATGGAGGGGCTGACGGTCCATTCCAGGAACATGCTGGTCAATCTGGGCCGCACCAACGGGCTCATCTATTCGCAGCGCGTGCTGCTGGAATTGATGAGAAAGGGGTTGCCCCGTCCGCAGGCCTACGATATCGTCCAGAAGAACGCGTTCGCGTCCCTGACCCTGAACCGCGAATTCAAGGGTGTCCTTTGCGCCAACCCCAGGGTGAAACGCTGCCTCTCCGCCGGGGACCTGGCGTCTTGCTTCGATATCCGCTATTATCTGCGCCACGTGCCGAAGATCTTCAAGGCCGTCGGGCTCGATTAAAGGAGTGCCTGGTCCATGTATTGGCGCATAGAGGTCAAAGACAAAGAGGGCGTGTACAACGGCAGCGCCCTCGCCCTGAAGGCCGCCTTGTCCCAGGCCGGGCTGCGCGGCGTTCAGGACGTGCGCTGTCACCACGTCACCTACCTGATCGGTGCGGCCCGGCGCGCCGAGGCCGAGCGCGCCGCCCGGGATCTCTTGACCGACGCCGTCATCCAGGAGTACGACCTCGGCACGGACAGGGACCCGCTCAACGGTCCCGCGGGGTACAGGTCCCTGCAGGTCCTGTACCGCCCCGGCGTGATGGATCCTGTCGAGGAGTCGACGCTCAAGGGCCTGCGTGACATGGGCATCTCGTCCGTCGAAGCCGTGCGCACGGCCAGGCGGTACTTTTTTAAGGGCGACCTTTCCCCAAAGACGCTCCTGGCGGCGGCCGGGAAGGTCCTCTACAACAAGCTCATCCAGTACGTCCTGCCGGAGGAGGACCATCACCTCGTTGATTTTTCTCACCTGCCGGATTACGTCTTTGGACTCAAGGTCATGCCGTTGTGCCGGGCCTCGGACAAGGAGCTCCTCGCCTTGAGCCGCGAGGGTCAGCTCTACCTGAACCTCGAGGAGATGCGCGCGATCCGGGATTTCTTTCGCAGGCAAGAGCGCGAGCCGACCGACTGCGAGCTGGAGACCATCGCCCAAACGTGGTCCGAGCACTGCGTGCACAAGACCTTCCGCGGCAACGTCGCCTACCGGGAGGCCCTGGGGCCCAAGACCGGCAGCCCGCGCAGGATCAAGAAGATCGGCAACGGGATGATCAAGGATCTCCTCAAAGAGACGGTGATGAAGGCGACGCGCGAGTTGAAGAGGCCGAGCTGCGTCTCGGTCTTCCAGGACAACTCCGGCATCGTCACCTTTGATGAGAAGTACAACATTTGTTTCAAGGTCGAGACGCACAACCACCCGTCGGCCCTGGAGCCGTATGGCGGCGCCAATACCGGCATCGGCGGCGTCATCCGCGATCCCTTGGGCACGGGCCTGGGCGCCAGGCCCATCCTGAACACGGACGTCTTCTGTTTCGGGCCGCTGGATCTTCCTCAAAATCGGCTGCCGCCGGGCGCGCTTCATCCGCGCCGCGTGATGAAGGGCGTGGTCAGCGGCGTGCGGGATTACGGCAACCGCATGGGCATTCCCACGGCCAACGGCGCCGTGCTCTTTGACGAGCGCTTCGTCGGCAACCCGCTCGTCTACTGCGGGACGCTGGGGATCCTGCCCAAAGAGATGTCTTTTAAGAAGGTCTCCAAAGACGATTGTATCGTCGTCGTGGGCGGCCGCACCGGCCGCGACGGCATCCACGGCGCGACCTTCTCCTCGGGTGAGTTGACCCGTGCGTCGGAGACCGTCTCCTCAGGCAGCGTGCAGATCGGCAACGCGATCACCGAGAAGAAGATGCTCGACGTGCTCCTGAAGGTGCGCGATGCGGGGTTGTACCGGGCGATCACGGACTGCGGGGCGGGCGGGCTCTCGAGCGCGGTCGGTGAGATGGGCAAGGACGTGGGCGCGCGCGTGGACCTCGACAGGGTGCCGCTCAAGTACCACGGTCTGTCTTATACCGAGATCTGGATCTCCGAGGCGCAGGAACGCATGGTGCTGGCCGTGGACAACAAGGACCTGCCGGCGTTGCTGGAGGCCTTTGCCAAAGAGGACGTCGAGGCGACGGCGATAGGCACCTTCGGCACCCCCGATCGCCACCTGAAGCTTTTTTACGACGGACAGCAGGTCTGTGATCTCGACATGCACTTCTTGCACGAAGGCCTGCCGCGCATCACGAAGAAAGCGGTCTGGAAGCGGCCCCGGCACGGCTCAAGACGCGTCAAGGCCGCGAAGGACCTGACGCCGGCCCTGCTCAAGCTCCTGGCGCACCCCAATATCGCCTCCAAGGAGTGGGTGATCCGCCAGTACGACCACGAGGTGCAGGGAGCGACGGTGGTCAAGCCCCTGGTGGGCGCGGAGCACGACGGCCCGTCGGACGCGTGCGTGATCAGGCCGCGTTTTGATTCGCCGAAGGGCATCGCGGTCTCGAACGGCATCAACTTCAGGTACGGGGACCTCGATCCTTACTGGATGGCGGCGTGCTGCATCGATGAGGCGCTTCGTCAGCTCGTGGCCGTCGGCGCGCCGGTCAAGCGGGCGGCGATCCTGGACAACTTCTGCTGGGGAAATCCCGACAAGCCGGACCGGCTGGGCGCCCTGGTGCGCGCGGCCTTCGGCTGTTATGACGCGGCCAAAGGTTTCGGCGTGCCGTTCATCTCCGGCAAGGACAGTTTTTATAACGAATTTGCGTACGGCAACAAGACGGTCTCGATCCCGTCGACGCTCCTCATCTCGGCCTTGAGCGTGATGGACGACGTCACGAAGGCCGTGACGATGGATGCCAAGCGGCCCGACAACCTGCTCTATATCGTCGGGATGACGTATGCGGAGTTGGGCGGCTCCCATTATCACGATGTCCTGGATCTTAAGGGCGGCCGCGTGCCGGTCGTGGATTTTGTGAGCGCCAGGAAGGCCATGGAACGGCTCACCGAGGCCGTGTCCCGCGGGCTCGTCCGGTCCATCCACGACTGCTCCGAGGGCGGCATCGGCGTGGCGGCGGCGGAGATGGCATTTGCGGGCAGCCTCGGCCTCAGTATCTTTTTGAGCGACGTGCCCTTTTCGGGCAGGGACCGGCGTCCCGACAACGTCCTTTTTTCAGAGTCGGCGTCGCGCTTCCTCGTGGAGGTTTCACCGGCCCGGCGCAAGGATTTTGAAAGGGTCATGAGGAAGACGGCCTGCGGCCTGATGGGCTGTGTCTCACAGAAGCGCCAGGTGACCGTCTTCGGTCTCAAAGGAGAGATCTGTCTTCAGGCACCGGTGGGCCTCCTGAAAGAGACGTGGCAGGCCCCCTTGAGGAGCGTTTAGCATGGCGAAAAAAAGAAGGAGACGCGCCCTTCCCCGGGCGATCAAGAGGACGCTGGCCAGATTGCTGCCGGCCAAGATCGACGTCTATGGCGATAAGGACAAGGCGCGTATCCGCCGCATCAGCGATGAGCTCGCGCGCGGCTTCAAGACCCTCTCGCGCTTCGAAAACACGGTCTCGGTCTTCGGTTCCTCGCGGCTGGGTCCCAGGGACTTCTACTACAAGCTGGCCGAGAAGACGGCGTTTTTGCTCACCCGCGCCGGCTACGGCATCATCACGGGCGGCGGACCCAGCATCATGGAGGCGGCCAACAAGGGCGCCCGCCGCGCCGGCGGCACTTCGATCGGGCTCAACATCTATCTTCCGACGGAGCAGACGGCGAATCCCTACGCCACGACGCAGATCGAGTTTCACTACTTTTTCGTGCGCAAGGTCATGTTCGTGCGCTACGCCAAGGCCTTCGTGATCTTCCCGGGCGGCTACGGCACGCTCGACGAGCTCTTCGAGTCCATCAACCTCATCCAGACGGTGCGGATCGCGCCGTTTCCCGTGATCCTGGTCGGCAGCCGGTACTGGCAGGGGCTCCTGCACTGGCTCATGTCCACGGTCCTGCGGCGCGGTTGCATCAGCCCGGAGGACCTGAGCCTCTTTTCGCTCGTCGATAAGGCCGAAGACGTGGTCCGGGTGATCAGGAAGTTTTACGAGTAGGCGTATGGCGCGACCGCGTGTCCTCATCCTGAAGGCAGCAGGCATCAACTGCGACGTCGAGACCGCCGCGGCCTTCGGGCAGGCGGGCGGTGCGGCCTGCCTCGTGCACATCAACGAGCTGATCGCCGGCGGTGCGTCGTTCTCTGATTTTCAGATCCTCGCTTTTTCCGGAGGGTTCACGTACGGCGACGACATCGCGGCGGGCCGTGTGCTGGCCAACCAGGTCAAAAACAAGCTCATGCCGGCGCTGCGCGCGTTCATCGACAAGGGCGGTCTGATCATCGGCATCTGCAACGGATTTCAGGTCCTCGTCAAGGCAGGGCTCCTGTCCGGCGGACAGCAGGCACAGCAAGAGGCGACGCTCGCAGAGAACGACTGCGGGGTCTTCCAGGACCGGTGGGTGCATCTCAGGGCGCCCGCGGCGCCGTGTCCGGCGATGAAGGACCTGTGCGTGTGGACACGCGGCCTGCCGGAGGTCCTCACCATGCCCATCGCCCATGGCGAAGGCAAGTTCATCCCGAAGAATGAGGAGGTCCTGACGCGCCTCAAGGAGCACGGGCAGATCGTCTTTCAGTATTGCGACGCCCGGGGCCGCCCGGGAGATTTTCCCGTCAACCCGAACGGTTCGGTGGACAGCATCGCGGGGATCTGTGATGCAACCGGCCGCGTCTTCGGTCTCATGCCGCACCCGGAGCGCCACCTGACGGGGTGGCAGCACCCGCGCTGGACGCGTGAGGGCTTGAAGCGCCACGGCGACGGGTTTTACATCTTCCAAAACGCCGTGAGGTATTTTCAATGAGACGGGACACGCCTTATCAGGATTATCCCCGCCACGCATGCGGGCTCTTCGGTGTCTTCGGCGCGCCGGAGGCGCGTTATCTGATCTATCTGGGGCTTTACGCCCTGCAGCACCGGGGCGAGGAGTCCTGCGGCATCGTCACGAGCGACGGGGAAGACCTTTTTCTGCACAAGGAGATGGGGCTGGTGGCGGACGTCTTTGACGAGGGCCGCCTGCGCCCCCTGAAGGGCGACCGGGGCATCGGCCACGTGCGCTACTCCACGACCGGCTCGAGCCTCGTCAAGAACGCCCAGCCGCTCTTCGTCGACTATCTCGGTTCGTCTCTGGCCATCGCGCACAACGGAAACCTCGTCAACAGCCGCGCGCTGCGCCGTGAGCTGGAGGAGACCGGTTCCATCTTTCAGACGACGTGCGACAGCGAGGTCGTCGTCCACCTCATGGCGCGGTCCAGGTCACGCGACGTGGTGGTGCGTCTGAAGAGCGCCCTCAAGCAGCTCCGGGGCGCGTACGCGCTGGTCCTGTTGACGGAAGACCGGCTCATCGGCGTCCGGGACCCGGACGGCTTCCGGCCGCTGTGCCTGGGTCGCAAGGACGGCGCCTACTGCCTGGCCTCGGAGACGTGCGCCTTTGACCTCATCCAGGCGCAGTTCATCCGTGAGGTCGAGCCGGGCGAGATCGTCGTGATCTCGAAAGAGGGCTTGAAGTCCGTCCGCTTCGCGGCCCAAAAGGGCGAGGCCGCCCACTGCATCTTTGAGCATATTTATTTTGCCCGGCCCGACTCGGTGGTCTTCGGTGAGACGGTCCACGTCGTGCGCCACCGGCTGGGCGAAGAGCTGGCGAAGGAGCAACCGGCCGCCGGCGATATCGTCGTGCCCATACCCGATTCGGGGACGTCGGCGGCGATGGGCTTCAGTCACGCCTCCGGGATCCCCATGGACCTGGGCGTCATCCGCAATCACTATGTCGGGCGCACCTTTATTCAGCCGCACCAGGAGATCCGCGACCTGGGCGTGAAGGTGAAGTTCAACATCCTGCGTGCCGTCGTGCGCGGCAGGCGCGTCGTGATCGTCGACGACTCGATCGTGCGCGGCACGACCTCGAAGGTCCGCGTGAAGAATTTCCGCGAGGCGGGCGCCCGGGAGGTGCACATGCGCATCTCCTGTCCGCCGCACCGGTTCGCGTGTTTCTACGGCATCGACTTTCCCTCGCGCAAGGAGCTGATCGCCAACAGGTATTCGATGAAGAAGATCGCCGGGTATCTCGACGTGGACAGCCTCGGATACCTGAGCCTGCAGGGGATGCTGCGGGCGGTGCGCCTGCCGAGCGCGCGCTATTGTGTCGCTTGCTTCAACGGGGATTATAAGGTGCCCGTCGGCCGGGTCGGTAAGCACGCGCTGGAAAAAGGGTGCGCGTGCTAAAGGGGGACTTCGATGGCATGGAGCTATAAGAAGGCCGGTGTGGATATCGACAGGGCGAATGCCCTGGTGGATGTCTTCAGGGCGGCGGCAAAGGGCAGTCCCCGCCGGGAGGTCCTGGGGTCCATCGGCGGGTTCGGCGCGTTCTTTGATATCGCCAGGCACAAGACCAGGGACGCGGTGCTCGTCTCGTCGTGCGATGGGGTGGGCACGAAGCTGAAGGTAGCGATCCTCGCCAGGATCCACGACACCGTCGGCATCGATCTGGTGGCGATGAGCGTCAACGACGTCCTGTGCTCGGGCGCCGAGCCGCTCTTCTTCCTCGACTATATCGCGACGGGCCGCATCGAGACGCAGGTCTTGAAGGACGTCGTGCGGGGCATCGCGGCAGGGTGCCGGCAGGCGCGCTGCGCCCTGGCCGGCGGGGAGACCGCGGAGATGCCCGGGATGTACAGGCGCGGCGAATACGACCTGGCCGGTTTCTGCGTTGGGATCGTCGAGCGCAGGAAGATCCTGGGGCGTCACCGCGTGCAGATCGGCGACGCGGTGATCGGCCTGGCCTCAAGCGGACTCCACTCGAACGGTTTCTCCCTGGTGCGCAAGGTCTTCACGACCCGCGAGCTGCACGCGCGGGCCAGGGACTTTCTGACGCCGACGCGCATCTACGCCAAGCCCGTGACGGATGTCTTGAAGAAGTTCAACCTTCAGCAGCCGGCGGTAAAGGCCATCGCCCACATCACGGGCGGCGGCTTCCATGACAAGGCCGGCCGCATCGTCCCTTCGAACGCGACGATGGTCCTGTATCGCAACGCCTGGCCCGTGCCGCCGCTCTTCGAGGAGATCCAGACCCTGGGCAAGGTCAGCGAAAAGGAGATGTTCCATACCTTTAATATGGGCATCGGTATGGTTCTGGTCGTGCGCGACAGCGTCAAGATGCCGGTGGTGCGCGCGCTCGCCAGGAGCGGCGCGCAGGCCACCCTCATCGGCGAGATCATCCCGGGCGTGGGCGGCGTCGCCCTCGTCTAAGACATGCAGGCAGATGTTGTCTGGCTGTTTGCGGGAGTGAACGTATGAAGATTTTGGTCGTCGGGTCGGGGGGACGGGAGCACGCGCTGGTGTGGAAGATCTTGCAGTCCGAGCGCGTGACGAAGGTCTATTGCGCCCCCGGCAATGCGGGCATCGCCGGGCAGGCGACGTGCGTCGTCCTCGAGGCCGACGACATCAAAGGGCTCCTTGATTTTGCCAAAAAGGAGGCGGTCGACCTGACGGTCGTCGGGCCGGAGGCGCCGCTTGTCGCCGGCATCACGGATGCGTTCCGTGCCGCGGGACTCAAGATCTTCGGACCGTCCAGGGCGGCGGCCCGGCTTGAGGCGAGCAAGGGTTTTGCCAAAGAGGTGATGGTCTCCCGGAAGGTCCCGACGGCACGCGCCGCCAACTGCACGAGCGTCAAGGCGGTCCTCGCGGCGGCGGGGCAGATGTCCTTTCCCGTGGTGCTCAAGGCCGACGGCCTGGCCGCCGGCAAAGGTGTCGTGATCTGCGATTCCGAGGAGACCGTCCGCAAGACCGCATCGGAGATGATCGAAGAACGGATCTTCGGCGATGCGGGCCGCACGGTCGTGGTCGAGGAGTTCCTGGAAGGGCAGGAGGCATCCATTCTTATCTTGACCAACGGCCGCCACGCCGTTGCCCTGGCGGCGTCACAGGATCACAAGCGCATCTTTGACAAGGACCAGGGGCCCAACACCGGTGGCATGGGCGCTTATTCACCGGCGCCGGTGGTGACCGATCTTTTGATGCAGGATGTGATGAAAGTGATCGTGCATCCGGTGATCGACGAGATGGCCCGGCGCAACACCCCCTATACAGGTATCCTTTATGCGGGTATCATGCTGACGAAGGAAGGACCCAAGGTCCTGGAGTTCAATGTGCGCTTTGGCGATCCCGAGACGCAGGCCGTTTTGATGCGTCTTAAGAGCGATCTGGTGGAGGCCATGCTGTGGACGTTGGATCCCGGGGCCGCGCCCATGGAGTTGTCGTGGGATGAACGGGCGGCGGTCTGTGTCGTAATGGCCTCCGGCGGCTATCCGGGTGCGTATGAGAAGGGCAAGGTCATCCATGGGCTCGGCGGGGTCGCCAAGCTCTCCGATGTCGTCGTCTTTCACGCCGGGACAAGGTGGGCCGACGATAGTATCGTGACGAGCGGGGGCAGGGTCCTGGGCGTGACGGGCCTCGGTGCGACGATCAAGCAGGCCATCGCCACGACCTACGCCGCCGTGGATATGATAACGTTTGAAAAGGCACACTGGCGCCGGGATATCGGCTGGCGCGCCGTCGATGAGCGTTAGAGGCCGTTGGTCCGACGAATAAGTCGGACCGGGTAGCGCGACGGCTCAAGATGTGAGGCCGGCCGGGGCCGCGGAAGCGGCCACGCCGAGCCTGGATGACGAGCGATGCACGCGAATGGGACGACCGCCGAAGGCGCGGCTCGACCGGACACCCTGGGTGTCGAGAGAAGGGGGGCAAGATGAGAAAGCCGCAAGTCGCCGTGATCATGGGCAGCACGTCGGACCTGGAGACGATGAAGGAGACGCTCGGGATCCTGAAATACTTCGGCGTCTCGTTTATGGCGCGGGTGCTGTCGGCGCACCGCACGCCCAAGGAGCTTGAGGCCTTTGTCGTGGGCATGGAGCACGCGGGGGCGAGGGTGTTCATCGCGGGAGCGGGCGGGGCGGCGGCCCTTCCGGGCGTGGTGGCGGCCTTCACGACGCGTCCGGTGCTGGGCGTCCCCATCGAGACGCGGGCCCTGAAAGGGCTGGATTCATTGCTGTCCATCGTTCAGATGCCGGCGGGGATCCCCGTGGCCACCTTCGCCATCGGTGAGGCCGGCGCGAAGAACGCGGCCCTCTTTGCCGTGGCGCTGCTGGGACTGGAGGTGCGCGCCCTCGACAAGAAGGTCAAAAGATTCCGTAAAAAACAGGCGGCGGCCGTGCGCACAAAGGTTAGGCTTAAGGCGTGAAGACCCGCATCCTCAAGATCAGTCCGGCGAGCATCGATTACGGGATCATCCGCGAGGCCGCCCAGCTGTTGGAGCAGGGCGCACTCGTCGTTTTTCCGACGGAGACGGTCTACGGGATCGCGACGAATCTCCTGAATCGCCAGGCCGTGGAGCGCCTGGGACGGTTCAAGGAGCGGCCCGAGACCAAGCAGTTTTCGATCCACCTCGGCAGTGTCGACGGGGTGACAAGATACGCGCTTGACATTCTGCCGCGGGCCTATAAGCTGATGCACCGTTTCTGGCCGGGGCCCCTGACGGTGGTCTTGAGCGCGCCGGAGGGCCGCTGTGTCGGCTTGCGGCTGCCGCGCCACGAGGTGGCGTTGGCGCTCTTACAGAGTGTCGACTTTCCGGTGATCGCGCCGTCGGCCAATCGCAGCGGCCAGGCCGCGCCGCGCAATGCCGGCGAGGCCCTGCGGGATTGCGACGGCTACGTGGATCTGATCCTCGACGCGGGCCCGACGGAGTGGGGCAAGGAGTCGAGCATCGTGGACGCGCGGACGTTGCCGTTTCGCGTCTTGCGGGAGGGCGCCGTGCGGGGCGAGGACATCCTGCGCCTCGCCGGCAGGAAGACGGTCCTCTTCGTGTGCACCGGAAATTCCTGCCGTTCGGTGATGGCAGAGTATTTCTTGAAAAAGAGGCTCCAGGCGTGGGGGCGTTCCGACGTCGAGGCCGTCTCGGCGGGGACGGGGGCCTTTTCGGGCAGCCGGCCGACGTCCGAGACGCTGGGCCTCATCGAGAGGCTGGGCCTGAACGCCGCGAACCACCAGGCGCGCCGCCTGACCGCCGAGATGATCGAAGAGGCGGACGTCGTCCTGACGATGGAGACGCGCCACAGCGAGGAGGTCTTGCGGCTGGTCCCCGGCGCCAGGGGTCGGACGCACGTCTTGGGTCGGTTCACGGGGCTCTCGGGTCCCGAGGCCGAGGTCGGCGACCCCATCGGCGGCTCCATCGACGCGTACCACGTCTCTTTTCTGAAGATCCAGCAGGCGGTCGAAAAACTGAAGGATTCGATATGAAGAAGACTCTTGCTGTTGGTTGTGATCACGGCGGTTTTTCTTTGAAGGAGGCGCTCGTCCCGTATCTGCGCCGCGAGGGGTGGCGGGTCAGGGACTTCGGGACGTTTTCCGAGGCCTCCATGGACTATCCGGACACGGCGGCCCGCGTCGCCCGCGCCGTGGGCACGGGCCGGGCAGGCTGGGGCATCCTTATCTGCAAGAGCGGCATCGGCAACTCCATCGTCGCCAATAAAATCAAGGGGGTGCGGGCGGCGTTGTGCTATAATCTCAAGGCGGCGCAGTTGTCGCGTCGCCACAACGACGCCAACGTTTTGGTCCTCGGTGCGCTCTTCGTTTCCGCGCCGAAGGCGAAAAAGATCTGCACGCTGTGGTTGAAGACGCATTTTGAGGGCGGCCGCCATCGCCGGCGCCTCAAGAAGATAGAAGGGATCGAAAAGTGATGCGTACGTGCGTGAGCCACCTGAAGAAGACAGACCCCGACATCTACCGGATCGTCAAGTGCGAGTTGGAGCGTCAACATCAGAACATCGAGTTGATCGCGAGCGAGAACTTCGCCTCCCGCGCCGTCCTGGAGGCCCAGGGTTCGGTGCTGACGAACAAGTACGCCGAGGGCTACCCCAAGGCGCGCTGGTACGGCGGCTGCACATTCGTCGATGACGCCGAGGCGCTGGCGCGGGAACGCGCCAAAAGGCTCTTCGGCGCCGAGCACGCCAACGTCCAGCCGCACTCGGGCACCCAGGCGAACATGGCGGTGTACTTCGCGGCCCTGAACCTGGGCGACACGGTGCTGGCGATGGACCTCGCCTGCGGCGGCCACCTCTCGCACGGGCTCAACCACAACTTCTCCGGGATGTTTTACAAGATCGTCTCTTACGGCGTCAGCCCCAAGACCGAGATGATCGATTACGATGAGGTCGCGGACCTCGCCACGCGCCACCGGCCGCGCATGATCCTGGCCGGCGCCTCGGCGTATCCGCGGAGCATCGATTTCAAGCGGTTCCGCGCCATCGCGGACTCCGTCGGCGCGGTCCTCTTCGTCGACATGGCCCACATCGCGGGGCTCGTGGCCGCCGGCCTGCACCCGTCGCCGTTCCCCCACGCGGACTATGTCACGACGACGACCCACAAGACCCTGCGCGGTCCGCGCGGCGGCATGATCCTGTGCCGCAACGCCTACGCCAAGAAGATCGACAGCCTGGTCTTCCCCGGTATCCAGGGCGGACCGCTGATGCACGTCATCGCCGCCAAGGCCGTGGCGCTCAAAGAGGCCCTGGCGCCGGATTTCAACGCGTACCAGAAGCACATCGTGACGAACGCCGCGGCCCTCGCCGAGGCGCTGGCCAAGAAGGGATTCCGTATCGTCTCGGGCGGGACGGACACGCACCTGCTCCTCGTCGATCTGAGCGATAAAGAGGTCACGGGCAAGGACGCCGCGGCGTGGCTGGACCAGGCGCGCATCACGGTGAACAAAAACCTGATCCCTTTTGACAAAAGGAGTCCGTTCCAGACGAGCGGGCTGCGGCTGGGGACACCGGCCGTGACGTCGCGCGGCATGGGGGTCGTCGAGATGCGCGCGATCGCGGGGATGATCAGCGATGTGCTTGCGCAGCGCGGCGCCGAGGCCGCGGTCGCCAGGGTCCTCCGACAGGTCGCGGGCCTCGTCAGGAAATTTCCGCTGTATAAGGGCCTGTTGAAGGAGTTCGGGTCATGAAGACAAGACGGCGCGATACGCGCCCGGGCTGGGATGAGTACTTCATGGGGATCGCCGGGCTGGTCGCCCAGCGCTCGACCTGTCTGCGTCGCAAGGTCGGGGCGCTCGTGGTCAAGGACCGCCGGATCCTCGCGACCGGCTACAACGGCACGCCCTCGGGCATCCGCCACTGTTCCCAGGTCGGTTGTCTGCGCACGAAGATGAGGATCCCTTCGGGAGAGCGCCACGAATTGTGCCGCGGGCTCCATGCCGAGCAGAACGTCCTCCTTCAGGCATCGCTGCATGGCGTTTCCCTGCAGGGGGGCGTGATGTACGTGACGAACCAGCCCTGTATCATCTGCGCGAAGATGATCATCAACGCCGGCATCAGGGAAGTGGTGACGGCCGGCCCCTATCCGGACCCCATGGCCCGGAGTTTCCTGAAGGAAGCCAAAGTGAAGGTCCGAAAAGCCCCGCGAAGAATTAACAATTAACAATGAACAATTAAAACATTTTTGTACTCTGTACTTTTGTAATGTCAAGTTGACAGATCAGCAAAACGGAGCCGTAACACAGCGCGATGAAATGTCCTTTCTGTGGCCACCGGGACCATAAGGTCGTCGATTCGCGCAGCAGCGACGACGCCCAGGCCGTGCGCCGCCGCCGGGAGTGCCTGAAGTGCGCCCGGCGCTTCACGACCTACGAGTACATCGAGG
The DNA here is from genome assembly GCA_964622605.1 of uncultured Planctomycetia bacterium. Lineage (GTDB taxonomy): Bacteria > Omnitrophota > Gorgyraeia > Velamenicoccales > Velamenicoccaceae > CAZCSY01. The sequence continues at coordinate 16,007 of CAZUQR010000007.1, read as the reverse complement.
AGAAGGCGCTCTACGTGGCCAAGAAGGACGGCCGCCGCGAGCGCTACGACCGCAAGAAGATGCTGGCCGGCATCGAAAAGGCGTGCGAGAAACGGCCGGTCTCCTCGGCGAAGATAGGCGAGCTGGTCGCCTTCGTCGAGCGCCAGATGTACCGCCGCTTCGACAAAGAGGTGCCCTCGAAGTTCCTCGGCGAGCTCATCATGGGCAAGCTCGCCGGGCTCGACGAGGTGGCGTACGTGCGTTTCGCCTCGGTCTATCGGCAGTTCAAGGACGTGAACCACTTCATGTCGGAGTTGAAGGGTTTTTTGAAGAAGGCAGGCCGGTGATGGAGCCCGTTTTGATAGAGATGGAACTCAACAAGATCATCATCGACGAGAAGCGTCAGGACCAGATCATCGTCCTGAAGGAAAAAGAGGGCCAGCGTCTCTTGCCCATCGTCATCGGTTACCTGGAGGCCAGCGCCATCAAGATGCGCCTAAGCAACCTCGTGTCGCCGCGGCCCCTGACGCACGATCTTTTGCAATCGATAATGGTGGCCTTACAGGCGACCCTCGAGAGGGTCGTCATCGACAGGCTCCAAGAGAGCACCTTTCACGCCAAGCTCCACGTGCGCTCGGCCGATGGCTCGCAGCACATCGTCGACGCGCGCCCTTCCGATAGCATCGCGCTGGCGGTCCGCGTCAAGGCGCCCCTCTTCGTGGCCGAAGACGTCATCAGGCGCGCGGAGATCTATCCCCAGGAACACTAGTCCTTGCCAACCCGGGCGTTTCTATGAGATCTGGTTTTTGCGATCACGCGGTCTTTCGGTCGAAGCCTTTTTGCGCCGTGCGGGAAGCGGCCCGGCGCGGGAAAAAGGAGATCTATCTCGTCGGCGGCTTCTGGCGCGACATGGCGTTGGGCCGCGGCAAGGAATCGTGGGACCTGGATTTTTGCCTGCCGCGCGGGGCGCTGGCCTTCGGACACGGCGTCGCCCGCTCGGTCCGCGCGCCCTTTGTGGTCCTGGACAAGGAGCGCGGGTGCGGCCGCATGGTCTGGAAGGAGAGCGCGCGCGGACGCACGGTGACCTTTGATTTCATCGATTTCCGCGGCAAGGACCTGAAGGAGGACCTGCGCCGGCGCGACTTCACCGTCAACACGCTGGCGTGGCGCCTGCCTTTTTCGCAGCACCCCCTGGTCGATCTCTTCGGTGCCGGGCGGGACTTATCCCGCGGGATCATCCGGATGATCGGCGGCCGGGCCTTTGATGAGGATCCCCTCAGGATCCTGCGGGCGTACAGTCTGAGCGCCCTCTTGGGGTTCAAGATCGAGGCCCGGACGCTGCGTTGCGCGGGCGCCAAGGCCGGCCTGCTCGGGCGCGTGGCCGGCGAACGGCTGCGCGACGAGCTCTTTAAGATCCTGGGCGTTGCCGACAGCTCCCGTTTCTTGAGGGCCATGGACGAGGCCGGCGTGCTTAAAGAGGTGATCCCGCAGGTCCGTCTCATGCATCACGTCAAGCAAGGGGGGTATCATCACCTGGACGTGTGGGGGCATTCTCTGGAGACCGTCAAGAAGCTGGAGGGCCTCTTTGTCAAGATGCGGTCCGTCTCACCGGAGCTGGCGGCGTATCTCGAGGAGCCGATGGCGGCGGACCGCCGGCGCTTTCAGCTGATGAAGATGGCGGCCCTGCTTCATGACATCGGCAAGCCCGAGGCCCATGAGGTCAAGGCCGGCAAGACCATGTTCCACGGCCACGAGCGCATCGGCCGCGTCATCTGTAAAGAGGTGGCCCGTCAGCTGAAGCTCGCCACGCGCGAGCAGGTGGCGCTCGACACGATGATCTTCTGGCACCTGCGGCCGGGCTACCTCGCCGATAATAAGGTACTGACGCGCCGCGCCGTCTTTCGTTATTTCCGGGATACCGGCGCCGAGGCGGTGAGCGTGCTCTTGATCGCCGTCGCGGACCAGCGGGCGACGCGGGGGCCGCTGGCGTCCGCCTCGAGCCGCCGGCGCCACGAAAAGGTCGCCTTTGACCTGACGCGGCGCTACTTCGTCCTGCTGAAGGAGGAGCCGTTCGTGCGCCTCATCAACGGCGACGACCTTATCAAGAAGCTCGGGCTTGAGCCCGGACCCATTTTCTCGAAGATCCTGACGGCCGTCGAAGAGGCCCAGGTGGAAGGACGCGTGAAGACGAGACAACAGGCACTGGCGTGGGCAAAGTCGGTGGCGGCGAAAAAAGCACCGTCGCCCCGCCGCGCCAAGAGAGCGAGGCGGACATGAAGTTCAAGGGTCTGGAAGTGTGTGTCTCCTGGGGCGGTGGGGCGCAGTCCGGCCTCATGCGTAAGAACATCTTTCCCGCGCATCCCCTTCGTGAGCTGAAGAAGAGGGGGGGTGGGGATATTTTGAGCTTAGAGGAGCCGGTACGCGAAGCGACCTACCGCGCCCTGGACATGGCGCACTGTCGTAAGATGACGGCCCTTGAGCTGGACGTCACGCCTCCGGACGCGGCCATCACGTTCCCGCGCCGGGCGGTCGCGAAGATCATCGCGCAGGAGATCTACCGTTACGTCAACCGCACGACCCAGGCGACGCGCCGCCTGAAGAAGGTGGCGATCGCCGTGCCGAACAGGAAGAGCGCCGCTTTTTATGAGGAGATGGCCTTTGGTTACCTCCGCCACGTTGCGACGGCGCTGGGGTGCGGGCCCTTCGTGACGACGGACGTCATCCTCCAGGTGGGCGGCGGGGTCGTCCTCGTCAAACGTCGCAATCCTCCCTTCGGCTGGGCCCTGCCGGGGGGATTCGTCGATCCCGGCGAGAGCCTGGAGGAGGCGGCCCGGCGCGAGATCAAGGAGGAGACGGGGCTGACGTGCCGCCACATGAAACAGTTCCATGTCTATTCGGATCCCGACCGGGACCCGCGCTTTCACACCGTGACGACGGTCTTCACGGCCCGCGCCACCGGCCGGCCGCGGGCGGCCTCGGACGCGGCGGACGCGCGCGTCTTCACGCCGTCCCAGTGGAAGAAGTTGCCGATCGCCTTCGACCACGGGTTCATCCTCGCCGACTACCTGCGCAAAAATAAATATGTAAATATGCAGGCAGGTAACATCTCACCCCTTTACTCGTAACCGCAGCGAGAAGCCAGCCAGGGACAGGTGCGCAGATCCTCTCTAAGCGTGTAGGGTGGTAAGGTGTTGTCTGCCTGTAGCATGCAGCATTGCCTGCCTACAGTATGTTTAGAGGTCGTCTTTCCAGATGTCTTTTTTCTCTTCTGTGCCGGGAGGGGAGATCTCCAGTTTGGGAGGGGCGGGCCTGGTGGGTTCCTTGCGCAGGGCGTAGATGACGAGGAAGGCGACGATGCCCAGGAGGATGTAGAGGCCGTAGCTCGTGATGTCGTCAAAGATGGCGTCCATGAGTGATTTTTTCTTTTTCTTCTCTTCTGCCTCGTGCCGCAGGGCCGCCATGTACGCCGCTTCGTAAGAGGAGACACGCATTGTCGGTTTAAAGGGGTCCTGGTTCGGGTCGATATTTGATGTGGCGGTCGGCATATCAAGAGGGGAGGCGGGGGGCGCCGGCATCTTTTGTGTCATCTCGAGAGAGGGCATCGTCGGAAGCGTCGTTGTTGGGACGGGGGTCGTCTGCGTCGTCGCGCCGGCCTGCTGTATCGTTGAGGGGGCCGTGGTTTCAAGGGCGGGGGTCGCGGGGATTGCCTGCGTCGCCGACGGCATGCCGGAGATACCGGTCATCTTACGCTCGATGCGCTTACTCTGCATCAGCTCACGCGCTGGGTCCTGCGCCTGTCCGTCGCGGGGGACGGCGAGGACGCTCAACGCTACAAGGAAGAGGAATGCCGGACGCATAGCACTATAAGTCTATCACAATTTCAGACCGGCGTAAACGCGGGAAGGTGCGCCTGCAGGGCCCTGGTGAGCTCTTGCCGGGTCCGCGCGGTGCTGACGGCCTGCCGCAGGACGCGGATGTTGGGCTGGCCCTTCAGATACCAGCCGACGAACTTGCGCATGATCTTGACGGCGCGCTTTTCCGTGTGTTCGGCGATGGAGAGCTCGAGGTGGCGCGTGAACGTCTCGAGGATGGTCGCGAGGGGCACGGGCTCGGGGAGGCGGCCGTCTTCCAGGTACGCTTCGATCTCCCGGAAGATCCACGGGTGGCCCAGCGCCCCGCGGGCGACGAGGACGCCGTCGCAGCCCGTCTCATCGAACATCTTTTTGGCGTGCCGGGCCGATAAGACGTCGCCGCTGCCGATGACGGGCACGCGCACCGCCTTTTTCACGGCCGCGATGATCCCGTAATCGACCGTCCCCTTGTAGAACTGTTCGCGGGTCCGGCCGTGGATGAAGACGGCCGCAACGCCGCACGCCTCGGCGAGCCGGGCGATGTCGGGAGCGTTGCGTGTCTCTTTGTCCCACCCGCTGCGCAGCTTGATCGTGACGGGCCGCGTGGAGTGCTTCACGAGGGTCCCTAAAAGCTCCTTGAGTTTTTCGGGCTCTTTCATGAGGGCCGTCCCTTCGCCGCGGCGGCAGACCTTGCGCACCGGGCAGGCGGCGTTGAAGTCGAGGATGTCGTAGGCGAAGGTCTCCATGACCTCGAGCCCCTTGAGGACATAGGGGAGTTCGCAGCCCAGGATCTGGACGCCCAGCGGCCGGTCTCCCGGATCGGCCGCCAGCATCCTCTTTGTCTTTTTGCTGTGGTGGGCGACGGCACGGGCGTTGATCATCTCGACAGAGGTAAAGCGGCAGCCGTGTTCGCGGCAGATCATGCGAAAGGGGCCGTCGCTGATGCCGGCCAGCGGCGCCAGGAGGATGTTGGTAGGTAACGTGACAGAGCCGATCTTGAGCATGGGCCTATTGTAACACAAATCGGGACAGCCGCTATCGTTTCGATCTTGACCTTGCCCCCGGCCGGCCAGGGGAAACCCCCTTCGGCCCGTGGGCAGGGGGGTCAATTGACAAAGCGCCGACGCCGTGGTAGATTGAGAATCATGAAAATTCGCATCGCCCTGGGACTTGCCTTCTGTTTTTTCCTCACCCAGAACGCCCTCGCCTTTTGGATCTGGACGCCGCAGACCAAGAAGTGGACGAATCCCAAATATGCCCCGAAAGAGAGCCCCCAGGAGCAGCTGGTCTTCGCCAAAAGTTATTATGACTCCGAGGATTATGAAACGGCCATCCGGGAGCTCAGGAAGCTCATCAAGCACTACCCCGACGCCGTCGAGGCGCCGGAGGCGCAGTTTTATTTAGGGTCGTGCCTGGAGGAGCTGGGCAAGTACTATGAGGCCTACCAGGCCTATCAGAAGGTGATCGCCAGGTACCCCTTCAGCGCGCGCACCCAGGACGTCCTGGAGCGCGAGTACATCGTGGCGCAGAAGCTGGTGGATTACCGCACGAGCTTCGTCGGCATCAACATGTCGGGCGAGAACGCGGCGGTCGAGATCTTCCGGCAGATCATCGAGAACGCCCCGTATGGCAAGTTCGCGGCGGCCAGCCAGTATAAGATCGGGCTGGTGAACAAGGCGAAGGGATTTTTCCAGGACGCGAACAAGGAGTTCCAGAAGGTCGTGGACAATTATCCGGAGAGCGAATGGGCGGAACCGGCCAAGTTCCAGATCGCCCTGTGCGCCGACCGGTCGTCGCTGGATGCCTCCTACGACCAGACGCTGACCGAAGAGGCCAAAGAGAAGTTCAGGGAGTTTGCCAGCAAGCATCCGGATGCGGAGCTCTCGGGTCAGGCCACCGAGCGCATCGGCGCCTTGCGGGACAAGGAGGCCGAGTCCCAGTATCTCGTCGGCCAGTTTTATGAGAAGAAGAAGGCCTACAAGAGCGCCAAGATCTATTATAACTATGTGGTCAAGAGCTATCCGAAGAGCCCTTGGGCCATCAAGTCGCTGGAGCGCCTCCAGCTTCTGGAGAGGGAGAGGTTGTAGACCATGAGACGTCTTATCGGGGTGTTGCTGGTGGTGGGTCTGTCCCTGACGGCCGGTTGCGGCTACACGACGCGGGCCTTCGTATCGCAGACCGGCTATCGGAGTATCCACGTCAAGGCCTTCGCGAACAGGGTCGATACCACATCCGAGGAGAGCGTCGGCAGCCGCTTCCAGACGTACTTCCCTTTACTTGAGAACAAGGTCACCAACGCGGTGGTGGACCGTTTTATCTATGACGGGGAGCTGCGGGTCGTGCCCGAGGAGGAGGCCGATATCGTCTTGTCCGGAGACCTGGTCCATTACAGCCGCGACAGCCTGCGCGACGCCGGCGACGACACGCCACAGGAGTACCGGATCACCCTGTTCGTCAATATCAAGCTCACGGACAATAAGACCGGAAAGGTCCTCTGGGAGAAGACGAGTTTCGCCGGCGATACCTCCTATTACACGACGGGCAGCTTCGTCAAGAGCGAGGCGCAGGCGCTGGAGGACGCGGTCGCCGATCTTGCCCGCCGGATCGTCGAGACGACCGTCGAGATATGGTAGAGCCCCACGTTATCGTCTTCCTGGGGGGTGAGGAGCCCGCCAAGCGCAAGAGGCTCGATCTCCTGCAGAAAAAGCTTTTTCCCGCCGGCCTCCGAGAGCTCAATACGACGGTCTTTTATGCGGACGACAAGGACCTGACCCCGGCCTTGCTGCAGGAGGTCCTGGCCTGTCTACCGACCGCCGGGGCCTCCCGGCGCCTCGTCGTCGTCAAATCAGCCCACCGTCTCAAAAAGTCCGTTTTGGACGTTCTCTGCGAAGCCGCCCGGACTCCCGAGTCTTCTTGCGTCCTCGTCATCGACGTGCCGGACCTGGAGGCCGGCGAGAAGGCGGTCCTCGCCCTGGATGGGGCCGGCGCCCAGGTCGTGCGGTTCAAGAGCGACGTGCCGCCGAACGTCTTTGATCTGGGCCGGGCCATCCTGAGCCGGCGGCCGCAGGAGGCCCTGAGGGTGCTCGCCGAGGTGCTGGCGGACCGGCAGAGACCCGAAAAGTTGATGGGCGCGTTGCTCTGGCAGTGGGAGAAGGGGCGGCGGGACGGCCGGATCTCAAGAGAGGTGTACCGAAAAGGACTGGCCTTGATGGTCGAGACCGACAGGAGGTTCAAGACCTCCTCGGCCCGCCGTCAAGGCCCGTTGTTGCTTGAGCTTCTCGTGGTCAAGCTTTCTTACCTAGCATGAGGGCCAGGCTCGATTTGCGCCGCGCCGCCGTGTTTTTGTGCAAGATGCCTTTGGTCACGGCCCGGTCCAGCTTGGCGTAGACCGTCTTGAGCTGTGCCTTCGCCTCGTCCGTCTTGTCGCCGGCGATGAGGGCCTTGAACCCCTTGAGCACCTTCTTGAGATCGGCCTTGACGACCGCGTTGGCGCGGGCGCGCTTCTTGTCGATGCGTAGTCCTTTGAGGGCTGCTTTTCTCTGCGGCATGAAAGCTCCTTTCTCAGAGGTCGGAGTTTAGCACACAAGCCGGGCCGTTGTCAATAGGATTCCCTGATATGTCCGAGCACAAGTCCATCCTCAAGTCGGCGTCGGTGATCGGCGGCTTCACGATGTTGTCCCGGATGACCGGGTTCATCCGGGACATGATCCTGGCCGGCATCTTCGGGACGGGACTGGAGGCGCAGGCCTTCTTTGTCGCCTTCAAGATCCCCAATATGTTCCGCGACATCATGGGGGAGGGGGCGGGAAACGCCGCCTTCGTGCCGGTCTTCTGTGCGTACCTCCAGAAGCGGCCGCGGCAGGACTTTCTCGATCTCGTCCACAAGGTCTTCCTGCTCCTGACGGGACTGTGCCTCGTGATCGTCGCCGCCGGCATCGTCTTTTCGCCTTTCATCATCCGCGTGGTGGCGCCCGGCTTTGCGGGCGACGCGGCCAAGTTCCATCTGAGCGTTACGCTCAACCGGATCCTCTTCCCGTATCTGCTCCTGGTGGCGATCAGCGCCTTCTTGATGTCGGTGGCCAACGCCATGAGGTCTTTTGCCGCGCCGGCCTCGACCTCCGTGGTCTTCAATCTCGTCTTGATCGCCGGCCTGGGCGCCCTGGGTTTTGTCGACCAGGGAAAGATTTATTTTTTGGCGGTCGTGGTCTTGCTGGCGGGCATCGCGCAGATCATGGTCCAGCTGCCGTCGTTGAGCCGGCTGGGGGTGACGATCGCGCCGCAGCGGCCGCGCGCCCTCTTGAAAGACCCCGGCGTGCGGCGCATCGGCCGTCTCATGGGGCCGCGGGTCCTGGGGACGAGCATCTATCAGATGAACGTCTTCGTCGACACCGTCGTCGCGTCGTTGTCGGCGGTTGTCGGCGACGGCGTCGTGGCGGCGATCTATTACGCCAACAACCTTGTCCGGTTGCCCCTTTCGTTGTTCGGCGTGGCGTTGTCGAACGCCGCCCTGCCGAGCCTCTCGGCGTACGCCGCCGAGAAAGATCTTGAGGCCTTCCGGGCCGCGGTGGCCTTCTGTCTGCGGATCGCCTTTCTGGGGGTCGCGCCCGTCTTTGTCGCCTTCCTCGTCCTGGCGCGTCCGCTCGTCGCCGCGGTCTTCGAGCGGGGTTCTTTCGGCGCCTCCTCGACGGATGTTACCGCGACCGCCGTGGCCTTCTACGCCGTCGGCTTGTTTTCTTACGCGGCCGTGCGCCTTTTGTCGCATGCCTTCTATGCGCTCCATGATACCCGCACGCCGGTCAAGGCCGCGGCCACGGGCCTGGCGGTCAACGTGACGCTGATCGGCATCTTTGTTTTTTGGTGGCATTGGGGGGTCGCGGGGCTGGCCCTCTCGAGTTCTCTGGGCGCGACGGCCAACGCGGCCGGACTCGTCGTGTCGATGCGCCGGCGTATCGGTTTTTCGTTCGGCGCGGCCTTCGCGACGATCCTGGTCCCGGTATCCGTCGCGTCGGGCCTCACGGGCTTGCTGGCCTATGGATTCTGGCATTACACGCCCGTCCTCGGCGCCCCCCTCGTCAAGATGCTCGCCACGACCTTTCTGGGCGCAGCGGTCTATGTCGGGTTGTTGCGCGCGCTCGGCGTGCACGAGATCAAGGACGTCCTGCAATGGGTCTTAAAGAAAAAATAAGGCGTTTTCCCGACGGGCCGGGCGTGTACTTCATGAAGGATGCGACCGGCCGCGTCATCTACATCGGCAAGGCCGTCTCCCTTAAACGACGCGTGCTCAGTTACTTCACCGAAAGGCCGGACGCCTTGAAGACGCAGGTGATGATGGGCCGCGTGCGCAGCATCATTTATGAGTCCTCCAGGAGTGAAGACGAGGCGGTCCTGCGCGAGGCGGAACTCATCAAGTTCTATCAGCCGCTCTTCAACGTCATCCAGAAGGACGACAAGAGTTTTCCCTACATCAAGATCACGCAGGAGGACTTCCCGCGCGTCGGCATCGGCCGCCGGCGCCCCAACGAGACGGGCATCGATTATTTCGGTCCCTACACGGACGCGACGGGGTTGCGTCAGGCCGTGAAGGTCCTGCGCAAGATCTTTCCTTTTTGCACCTGTCGTCGTTTCCCGAAGAAGGTCTGCCTGCACCACCACATCGGGCTGTGCCCGGCGCCGTGCGTGGGCAAGATCTCAAAGAAGGCCTACCGCGAACGCATCCGCCGGCTGGAGGACTTTCTTGCCTCGCGCGACGAGGAGCTCATCGCCGACCTTTCGCGCCAGATGCACAAGAGGGTCAGGCGCGAGCGGTTCGAAGAGGCCGCCAGGGTCCGTGATCAGCTGGAGGCGCTGGGCCTGTTGATCTCCCTGAAGCCGCGGCCGGGGCCCGCCCCGGCCATGCCCAATACTTTGCCGGGGCATGCGGCACCGGCCCTCGATAAGGACTTCAGGGCCTTGGGGCTCAAGCGCCTGCCGCGTCGCATCGAGGCGTTCGACATCTCGAACCTGCACGGCAGGCAGGCCGTCGGGTCCATGGTGGCGTTCACGGACGGTGCGCCCGACAAGGACAACTACCGCCGTTTCCGCATCCGGTCGGTGAGCGGCATCGATGATTACGCCATGATGCGCGAGGTCGTCCGCAGGCGTTACGCCCGGCTGAAGGAGGAGGGGGCGCGCCTGCCTGATCTTATCCTGATCGACGGCGGCCTGGGGCATCTCGAGGCGGCGGCCGGCGTTTTGAAGGAGTTGGGCCTGGGCATCCCGATAATTGCTATCGCCAAAAAGGAAGAATTGATTTATACTAAAGGCAATAATGTGCCTTTGCGCCTCTGTTCCGGATCGCCCCTGCTGCGCCTGGTGCAGCGGGTGCGGGATGAGGCGCACCGTTTTGCTTTAAAGTACCACCGTTACCTGCGCGGCAAGCATGTGTTCGAAGAAATCTAACTCCTTGACAGACTTCGAGAAAGCGGTGTATGGGGCGGTGCTGGAGATCCCGCTGGGCGCGACCCGCAGCTATGCCTGGGTGGCGGCCCGCATCGGCCGGCCCGGCGCGGCCCGCGCCGTGGGCAACGCGCTCCACAAGAACCCCTACGCGCCGTTCGTACCCTGCCACCGCGTCATCGCCGCGGACGGCTCCCTGGGGGGCTATAGCGGCGGCCCGACCAGGAAGAGGGCCCTGCTGGAAAAGGAGCGCCGCATCGCCGCGAAAAATGAGACAAAAGGGCTGCGTGAGACAAAAAGGCTGTGAGACAAAAACGCTGTGAGCCTTTTTGTCTCACCGGCCTTGAGACAAGAGAGAGGGGAGCATGAAGATCAACGATATTCTGCGGGTCATGTGCGAACAGGACGCCTCGGACCTTTTCCTGAAGGTGGACAACGTCCCGTACCTGCGGCTCTACGGCGAACTGGTGCCGTTGTCGGACTTTTCGGTCCTGACGCTCGGCGACATGCGGGGATTCGCGAAAGAGATCACCGACGAGAAGCACAACGAGATCTTCCATAGGGAGATGGACACGGACTTTGCCGTGGACATCGAGGGGCTGGACCGTTTCCGCGTGAGCACCTTTTGCCAGCGCGGGCTGCCGTCCATGGTCCTGCGCCGCATCAAGAAGAACGTCCCGGACTTCCGGACGCTCAACCTGCCGGAAAAGGTCCTGGAGGGCCTTTCGCAGGAGCGCCGCGGCCTCGTGCTCCTGGCCGGCCAGGCGGGCCACGGCAAGTCCACGACCATCGCCAGCATGATCGAGTACATGAACCAGAACGTCTCGCGCCACATCCTGACCGTCGAGGACCCGATCGAGTTCACCTTTACCGACAAGAAGTCCGTGATCAACCAGCGGGAGCTCAACATCGACGTGGCGTCCTATCCGGTCGCGCTCAAGCAGGTGACGCTCCAGAGTCCCGACGTGGTCTTTATCGGCACGATCCGCGACCTGGAGACGATGAGCGCGGCGCTCATGGCGGCGGAGATGGGGATCCTGGTCTTGAGCACCGTGCACACCGTCAACGCCGCCCAGACGGTGCAGCGCCTTATCAATTTCTTCCCGCCCCACCAGCATAACGAGATCCGCATGCAGCTGTCTTTTCTCCTTAAGGGGGTCATCTCGATACGCCTGGTGCCGCGCTGCGACGTCGCGGGCCGCATCCCGGCCATCGAGGTCATGACGCTGACGCCGACGATGAGCCGGTTGGTCCGCGAGGGCGCGGCGGCGGACGTGACGCGTTTTCTCGAGGAGGGCGACCTCTTCGGGATGTGCAGCTTCAAGCAGAGCCTGGCCCAGCTCGTCAAGGACAAGAAGGCGACAGCAGAAGAGGCCTACAAGTTCGCCGACAGCAAGGAAGACCTGGAGCTGGAGATCAAAGGGATCCGTCGTCTCCAGAGATAGTGATCTAAGGAGCGTTGCCTGACCGAACCGCTCTCGGGCCGTCGCCGGGGATCCCCGACGACCCCCGTAGCGGAGGGGGGGACCCCCGCTGAAAACCAGTCAGGGGGGAACCACGGGAGGGTTCCCAATGGGGGTGCGGGGGGCTAGGGGGTCCCCGGCGGCGGCCCTGCAGCATAGATACGGATAGACCCATGCGGGAAGAGATCGCACAAAAGATAAAGGTCGTCAAGGAGACGCTGGCGCGGCTCAGGGGGTATCTTTGACGTCGACGCCAAGGACAAGGAGATCGCGGCGCTCCAGGGGCAGATGAGCGCGGCGGACTTCTGGTCCGACCCGGCGTCGGCCAACAAGGTCGTGCGCGCCTTGAAGGCGCTCACCTCCGTCTCGGAGCCGTGGCACGCGCACCGCGGCCGCATCGTCGAGATCGAAGAGCTCTTCGGGCTCTGTGAGGGCGAAGACCCTTCTTTTTTGGGGCAGTTGAACGAGGACATCGAGGGGTTGCTCCGGGAGCTGGAGCACATGGAGTTTTACGCGCTCCTTTCGGGTGAGTTCGACCGCAACGATGCGATCCTGAGCATCAACGCCGGCGCGGGCGGCACGGAGTCCTGCGACTGGGTTTCGATGCTCTTGAGGATGTACGCGCGTTGGGCCCAGGTCCACGAATACGACGTGACGGTCACCGATATCCTCGCCGGCGAAGAGGCGGGGATCAAGAACGTCACGGCGCTGGTCAAGGGCGCCTACGCGTTCGGCTACCTGCGCGCCGAGGTCGGCGTGCACCGCCTCGTGCGCATCTCTCCCTTTGATGCCAACAAGCGGCGCCACACGTCCTTTGCCTCGGTGGACGTCATCCCCCAGGTGGAGGGGGATATCGTCGTCGAGATCAAGCCCGAGGAGATCAAGGTCGACGTCTACCGCGCCGGCGGCCACGGCGGCCAGCATGTCAACACCACGGACTCCGCGGTGCGCATCACCCACTTGCCGACGGGCATCGTCGCGCAGTGCCAGAACGAGCGCTCGCAGCACCAGAATAAGCACGTGGCGATGAACATCCTGAAGTCGCGCCTGTACGAAAAGAAGCGCCGCGAACAGGAAGAAAAGAAAAGCGAGATGTACGGCAACAAGCAGAAGATCGAATGGGGTTCGCAGATTCGCTCCTACGTCCTGCACCCCTACACCATGGTCAAGGACCACCGCACGGCGCTCGAGACCGGGGACGCGGCCGGCGTCCTCGACGGAAAACTCGATAAATTCATCGAGGCGTACCTGCGCCGGAGCCGCCTCAAGGGATAGCGAAGGCCCATGCTCAAGTTTATCGTCAACAAGATGATGGGGACCCAGAACGAGCAGGTCCTGCGTTCCCTGAGGCCGGCGGTTGCGGCGATCAACGCGCTGGAGCCCCGGATGCAGGCGCTTTCAAACGAAGGGCTCGCCGGCAAGACCGCGGAGTTCAAGGCGCGCATCAGGCAGTCCTTCGAGGCCGAAGGCTATGACGGGGCCGAGGAAGAGATACAAAAGAAGTTGCGCCGGAGGGTACTGGAGGGTCTTCTGGTCGAGGCCTTCGCCGTTGTGCGCGAGACGAGCCGGCGCACGATCGGCCTGCGCCCCTTCGACGTCCAGCTCATCGGCGGCATCGTCCTGCACCGGGGCGGCATCGCCGAGATGGCGACGGGCGAGGGTAAGACGCTCGTGGCGACCCTGCCGGTGTACCTCAACGCGCTCCTGGGCCTGGGCGTCCACGTCGTCACGGTCAACGATTACCTCGCGCGGCGCGACCGTGAGTGGATGGGGCCCATCTATGAGTTCCTGGACCTTTCGGTCGGCGTGATCCAGCACGACATGATGCACGAGGAAAAGCAGGTCGCCTACCGCACGGACATCACCTACGGGACGAACAACGAGTTTGGCTTCGATTACCTGCGCGACAACATGGTCGTCGAGGAGGCACAGCGCGTCCAGCGCGCGCTCCACTACGCCATCGTCGACGAGGTGGACTCCATCCTGATCGACGAGGCGCGCACGCCCCTCATCATCTCGGGTGCCACCGACGACTCGGTGGACAAGTATTACGCCATCAACCGCATCATCCCGCAGCTCAAGCGCCGCATCATCCTGGAAAAAGACGAGATCGAGGCCAAGTACAAGGGGGTCGACCTCGCCGAGGGGTACGACGCGGTGGTCGACGAGAAGAACCACACGGTCAACCTGACCGAGCCGGGGATCGTCAAGTGCGAGAACCTCCTGGGCGTCGAGAGCCTTTATGATGACCTTTCCGGCGAGTGGGCCCATCACGTCACGCAGGCGATCAAGGCGCATGACCTCTTCGAGCGCGACGTCGATTACGTCGTCAAGGACGCAAAGGTCATCATCGTCGACGAGTTCACCGGCCGGCTCATGCCGGGGCGGCGCTGGTCGGACGGCATGCACCAGGCGGTCGAGGCCAAGGAGCGGCTGCGCATCGAACGCGAGAACCAGACGCTGGCGACCATCACGCTGCAGAACTACTTCCGCATCTACGAGAAGCTCGCCGGCATGACGGGCACGGCCTTCACCGAGGCCAACGAGTTCAAGCAGATATACAAGCTCGACGTCGTCGTCATCCCGACGAACCGCCCCCTGCGCCGCGCCAACCACGCCGACTGCATCTTCAAGAACGTCGCCGGCAAGTTCAAGGCCGTGGTCGAGGACATCAGGGAGAACCACGTGAAGGGCCGGCCGGTCCTGGTCGGGACGATCTCCATCGAGAAGTCCGAGATGTTGAGCGAGATGCTCAAGCGCGAGGGCGTGGCGCATAACGTGTTGAACGCCAAGTACCACGAGATGGAGGCGCACATCGTGGCCCAGGCCGGCCGTTACAAGGCCGTGACCATCGCCACCAACATGGCGGGCCGCGGCACGGACATCGTTCTGGGCGGCAATCCCGAATACATGACCAAGCAGTTGTTGGCCGCGCAGAAGATAGACCCCCACGCCCCCGAGTACAGGGCCGAATGCGAAAAGGTGCTGGCGCGTCTCAAGGAGCAGGCCCAGGAGGAGCATGACAGGGTCGTGGCCGCCGGCGGCCTGCACGTCATCGGCACCGAGCGCCACGAGGCGCGGCGCATCGACAATCAGCTCAGGGGCCGCAGCGGCCGCCAGGGCGATCCGGGCAGCTCGCGGTTTTACGTCTCGCTTGCCGACGACCTCATGCGGCTCTTCGGGTCGGAGCGCATGGTGACGATGATGGACCGGTTCGGCCTCGAGGACGACATGGTCATCGAGCACCCTTGGATCAGCGGCCAGATCGAGCGGGCCCAGCGCCGCGTCGAGGAGTACAACTTCGAGATCCGCAAGCACCTTTTGGAATACGATGACGTGATGAACAAGCAGCGTGAGATCATCTACGCCCAGCGTCGCATGATCCTGGAGGGTGAGGACCTCAAGGGATTCCTCTTTGAGCTGTTGGCGGAGATCGTGGGGGAGGTCGTCGCCCGGTATTGTCCGTCCTCGCTGCCGGCCGAGGAGTGGAACTGGCTGGGGCTGGAAGGGTGGGTCCGACAGCGGCTCGGTCCGCACTTTCCTTTTGATAAGGAGACGTTGGGCACGATGAATCCCGACGAGGTGCGCGCGGCGATCGAGGACGGCGCCCGCGGCTTTTATGAGGCCAAGGAGGCGTCCCTGGGCGTCGAGCACGCCCGCCACCTCGAGCGGATGGTCCTGCTCCACGTCATCGATAGCCGCTGGAAGGACCACCTCTACGCGATGGACAGCCTGAAAGAGGGGATCCGTCTGCGCGCCTACGGCGGCCGCGACCCCCTGATCGAGTACCAGCGCGAGGCCTACGACACCTTCGCGGACATGATGGCGCGCATCAAGGAAGAGGCGTTGGAGCTCCTCTTCCGCGTCCAGATCGTCGAGAGGGGCCCCGTGAGGAGCGTCTTCGGTTCGGTGCCGCAGCACGTCGAGCACAAAGAGTTTTCGGGGCTCTCCCGCGAGGCGGCGGCGCGGCGTGCGCAGCAGGCTGCCGCCGCCGGCGACCGCAGGGAGTCCCCGACGGGCGCGCGACCCGCCCCCGCGCCGCAGGAGGCCCCGCCGCGACCCGCGCCCGTGCGCCACGACGGCCCCAAGGTCGGCCGCAACGACCCGTGTCCCTGCGGCAGCGGGAAGAAGTACAAGAAGTGCTGCGGCCGGTGAGTGAGACCAAATGAGCCTGGCTGAATTAGTCCCACTCTCCGGGACCAAATGAGCCTGGCTGAATTAGTCCCACTCTCCGGGACCAAATGAGCCTGGCTGAATTAGTTCCACTTTCACGTCCGAA
>CAZUQR010000006.1:23464-82007 GCA_964622605.1 uncultured Planctomycetia bacterium | reverse complement strand
CAGAAAGGTCATTCGTCGCTTCAGGGAGAGTGGCTTTATGTCGTGGCGCAGAAAATAAGGAATGTCGTCTCTTCGCCGGCCATAGAAAAATCCCAAGGTACAAGTCGCAAGTCACAAGTTGACGCCGCAAGCCCTCGGCCTGAAGCCGGGGGCCTGAAGCGATACGTTGTATTCTCATTTATCGAGGGGTTTTCGAATTTTAAACCTCAAACCTCGAGCGTTGATGTTTCCGTCGCAAGCTCGCCGGCGGCAGGTGTCCGAGGCGAAACCCCGGACACGGGCTTCCGGATCGATCCGTCGTCCTCCAGGGAACGTGCCGGAGGGGCCCTGCGGGTGGCGGCCTTGGCTCTCGCCACCGGGGTTGGTTACATCGTTTTCGGGATACTCATCGGCCAGGCCCGCGAGATCGTCCCGATCGTGATCCTATACTGCCTGACTTCCATGATGTTGGGCAAGAATCTTCTGGCCGGCCGCCCCTGGTCGAAAGAAGTCGATTACAGCCACCGCTCCCGATGGGCCGGCAAGAGCGTTGTAGCGCTGATGGTCCTGGCCCTGACGGCGTTCAGCGTCCTGATCTACTTCTTCCCCGGGCATACGATCTTATTTACGACATTGATGACGCTTGCCGGCCAAGCAGCCGTTGATATCAGCGGGCAGTACTGGAAGAACCTGAAGGTCGATTATTCGCAGGTTGCGATGGTCATGCTCTTTGTCGGCGTGTTCAACGGCATCACTTTGCCGCCGTTGTATGCCTGGATGGCCGGCTTCCCTTGGTTCTGGAAGGTCGTTATCGCCTGGATCTATGCCGTTCCGGTCATCACCTTTGTCTATACGGCAGGCGTCGTGCTTTCGCACCGCATCAAGCATAACGGGCAGCGGTCCAGTCGCGCCGAAGAGTTCACCGTCCGCTTCTTGCCTAAATGGAAGGACAAGGCGGTCCAGGTCCGCGCCGGAGGCGATCTCCTCAAGCACATCGTGGCGCAATATCCGAGATTGGGCGAGGCGCATTTCCTCATCGCGATGTTTGCCTTCTTCAACGTTCCGATGCATGTCGATGCCTTGCGCATTGTCATTGCGGTGTTCTTTGGGACCATCTTCGCCATTGTTTACAGTGTCGCGGTCAACAGACAGAAGATAACGGCGGACATTTCATTGCCGGCTGTTGACACCCATCCGCCCGGGCCGAACGCGCAGGCGGGTGATATCAACGGGCGGACGGATCGGACATCATCCCCGGGAAAATCTCAGTCCGTCTCTTCTCCGATCGAGGAAGGGAAAGTTCGGAGAGGACGTTTTGAAGTCGGCGGGGTCAGGTTCCTTTCGGCAAGAGCGGCTTTGGCCTTCCAGCGTATTTTGGGCGAACCCGATCTGGCCATAGCGGTATCGGCGGTAAGACATTTTCAATCACCCGAAAATGCAACACCGGGTCTCGAAAAAGTTTTACGCCGCATGGTGGATCGACATGGCAGCTTCCATGCAGGGTATATGGGATTTGTCACCGAGATCGCGGGAGCCCATGCCGTTGAGGCGTATGTCAAATACGCGAAAGTGACCTGCTTGAATTTATATGTCCGTATCGCGGAGTTCGATTTTGTTCTGCAGGTCAGTAAAGAGAAATATCACGATCGGGTTTCGGGAAAAACAGAAGTGAATGATGGGATCTATCTGGGCGAATGCAAAATTGTCAAACAAGATGACCTCTTAATAGAAGCCCTTAACGCGGAAGTTGCCGCCGCTTTAAGCAAGTATGATAAAGCGGGCAGAAGAATACGAAGACATCCGTTTTTAAAGGGGAAAGGAGATATTAAAGGCATTATTGTTGTTTTGGGTGTGCACAAGACGCATGCGAGCGGTGCTCATGAATTTTTATGGAAGCCGGTATCTCAAACCGATGTCTCCAGGAACTTTGCCGGATTAGATGTATTTCAGGTCGTGGTCACCGGCATCTTTATGAGTGAGCCTGCCAAAAAGAGGGAAGGCTTTGTTTCTTCGCCGGCGGGGATCACGGCCGTTTCGGGGAAGGGGATGGAGCAGCGAAAGATTCTTGCCTGGTTTGACGCCCAGCGGATCGGCGACCGGCTGACCTATCTGAGGCCGAACGATCCGACGTTCGGGGTAATCATAGGGCGCTTCGCCGATGAGTGCAGGGTTTTTGGAGTAAAGCTGTCCTCCGTTCTTTCCGTGGCCACGGTGGAGGACGCGTCTTTTGTGGGCGACGGCTGCGTCTTTTTCCGGAATGGTAGCCCGTATCTGGTCCTCGACCATCGCTACCTGCCGGACCTGGAGCTGGTCGGGTATCTGGCGAGGGCACTGTTCGATACATGTCCGGCTTCGAGGTGGAGCGAACAGCTGCAGGCAGCGGCGGGCGAGGCCCTTGACCTATGGAGAGAATTTGAACGCGTTTTGGCCGGGGTGCCGGCTGGCGGGAACGGTTCTCTGCAGTTGGGATGCGCCCGTTATCTTCTACGTAAGTTGGAGGGTCCTCTCAAGGCCCTGGAAGAAGCCCGGCATCCTTTCGTTGGTTTTCTGAAGAGCAAGGCCGGCGGATCCCAAGGATTAATGGGGCGCATTATCGACCTGAGCGAACAATACGAAGTCCCTCTGGGCGTGGTTACCGTCATCGCGTCTTACTGGGGACTTAGCGAAGACAGCCGCGCGAAGCTGAAGAAGGTCAACGAGTTGGTCGGGAATTGGTGCGAGTGGCTTTCCGACCCAGCGCCTGCCCGGCAGGGCGGCGCGAAGAAAGATTTCGAGACCGCCAGGGAACTCCTATACAGGATCCAGGATGATATCAAGGCCTGGATGAAAGAGGCCAATCCTTTCTTTGAGCGCGCGGATATCGCTCGACTGAAGCCCATAGTCGGTGATTTAAGCGTCGTTGTGGTAGGCAAGCTCGAGAAGTGGCAAAAGATAGCCGACCTGCCACGAGGCACAGGCGACGTCTCCTCTCCGGCGGTTCCGGGTCGCGCATTGTCCGACGCGGGGACGGGCAAGGTTTTCTTCGATGAAGCGGTTGATGCCGATACGTTGTTCCCCCGGCAAAGATTGGCTCGAGAATTGGGCGTGCGTCCGCGTCGTCTGACGGTACGAAAGATCGAGCTGGGGCCGCGGGGAATACAATTCGCCTTGATGCAGGGTGATAGGACTGTTGCGGAATTGGGCGTGAATGCTGAGACGCAGCTCAGGATCGAACTGCCCGGTCCCTGGAAAGACGAAGTCGTGGGACGCATCTTGCCGGAGCGTCTCTTTACAAAGAGCAGCAAATTCTCCAGGCAGGGGACGGACCCCGAGTATATCGCAGGACGGTACAGCGGCCTCACGCCGAGGGCGGAGATATATAGGTATCGTCTTATTCCGTCGTTGTGGGGCCGGGGGATAGGGGCCGAATGGTTCCTGGGGTGCGTGGAGCCGTATTTGTATCATAGCGGCTTTGGCATAGTCTCGCTCCGGGGCCTCTGCACGGAAGATCCCCGCTGGCGCGCCTTCTGGATGAAGCAAGGATTCGAGAAGTTCACAACGGGCATCTATGCCGAAGGCGTCGTCGAATCTTTCATATTGCTCAAGACGACAAACAGAAGGTGCGCAAAGGGGAGACACGCCGCCTCTTCGCCGGCGCAGGCCCGGGCGCGGCGCGACGGAAAACCCCTTCTGCCCATGTTCAGGAATATCCGGGCCCGGTTCGGATTCTCTGCGTTTACGACGAGTGATTACATGTCGGCCTTCCCGAACAAGGTCGCCAATACGATCCGCGATCAACTGGATACGCTGATGATGTTGGAGGTTTTGGACAAAAAACTCACCGCGAAGGGTTATCAACTGAGGGCCTTTGATGAAGCGTTGTCGCCTCAATTGGAATTCGTGGTTTCCCAATACGTCTCAAGGTGCGATGAGACGTTTGTCCTTCAGCAGATCCGTTCTATCCTGAAGGGCCAGAGGCTTTTTGACCTGCCGCGTCCGCCCTTCTCCTTCGGAGGGAAGGCAAAAGTGAAGAGTCCGCGCGAAAAGGCCGCCCGGCGTCTCAGGCTCACCTATGAATTTTTGCGACAGGTCTTTCGCGCTGAACCCGTGAAATTGCTCGCGGCGCACTCCCTGACGAGAGGCCTGCGGTATCAGACCTTCCGCGCAATGGCCTATTTGCTTTGTGATTTCGGGTTGGCGGTCAGGCAGGCCCATGGGGCCGAAGGGACCCGCGGGAAGCAGGTTGCCAACAACCTCTCGGCGTGGGTCCGGCTGGAACAGTTCGATCCGCTCCAGGAGGCCTGCGTTGCCGAGGCGCTCGCCGCGTATGAAGAGCACCTTAACGGGGAGTGGCTTATCGCCGATATCAAGGCGGCCCGTAACGGAGCGTCCCGCCGTACGCCGCCGCAGCGTTTCCCGGAGGCCGATATCCTGAAGTTGTTTCCGGACTCCGGGGAAGAGGTCTCGGCAAGCAAAATGTTCGCCTTGACGCTTCCCGTTATCTTGAAGGCGATCGTGGCTGTCGAGAGGAGCGGGGAAAAACCTAGGGTGGCGCGCGTGGCAAAGAAGTCAGGTGTGGAGTATCAGCACATCGTGGTTTTTCATCGAAGGCACGGTATCGAACCCCGCCGGCTGGGGATGTGGGGGGGGCTTCTGCCGCAGGAGGACGATGCTTTCGCCGTCCTCTTGGACGAGACGGATGCGCGGCTCCGCGCAGGCCTGACCATGCCCCTGCTTGTTTCCGACCTTGCCGAGAAGTTGAGGGTCATGGATTATTCCAAGTTGTCGGAAGCGGCCCGACGGCATGGATACGATCTTGCCGCGAAGGGATACTTTCTCCCGGAGGATTATTCGCAAAAACGCATGGAATATACCGCGCGCTATCTGCGGAGCGTCGGCATAGAGCCGTCCTTGCCGCTGATCGGTTACATGATGAAGGCGCAGCCGTCGTGGTGGAGCAAGCAGGGGCTGGAGCCCGGCGGTCTTGCCATCGACCCGCGCCACCGCGACTTCCTTGTCAGAACCGAGAGGGAGTGGAGAGAAGGCCTGGCATTGCGTCGCGAGAAGGACCGCTGCCGCTATGTCTTGAGCCTCATCTCCTCGGCGGAACAAGGGCTCAGGAATGCTTTGAATTGGGGCGATGGCAAGGTGATCCGGCGTATGCGTTTCGCCTTGATGGCTATCGCGCCCGGCCACCCCCTGATCCCGTTCTCCTACAATTCTCCTTTGGCCGGGATACGCAACGGCAAGATCAACGGCACCGCCTCCGTCGCCGTCCCCGTCGCCTTCGGCGCCGGCGTCTCCTCGCCGGCCGAGACAAAAGACCGGAAGATCGCCCTTGTCTCCTCGCCGGCGGCGGGCAGCGTCCGCCTTCGGGCCCTATCCCGCGTGGTCCGGAAATACGGGATATCCCTCTCTAAAAATATCCCCGGATTTGGCGTTGATTGGGCGGGGTTAAAAGCAAGGGCTGAAAGCGATGCTGACCGAGAGAAGATCGGGCTATTGGAGAGGTCCGCTGCCGCGTATTTATGGGGGGCCTTGCTGATCCATAAAAAGAGCCAGTTGGGCATGTGTCTCATCGGTGAGTCATATAGCGGCAAGACCTCCTTGAGCTATCTGATGGCGGCGACCCCTGACGTAAAGAGTAGTGAATGGTGGGTTGGGCACGATGATATCGTGAACGCCTATTTGATCGATGGCCGTCTCGCCATGACCGCGCCCGCGATATTTATGGACATAAGAGCCTCCGGAGGAATCCGGCACCTGGTCCGATTGGTCTGGGTGCCGCTGATCGTGTATCTGCACACGGATCAACACAGCATGATATCCAAGAAGAATGACAGGATCGCCCGGTTCCTGTTCCGTTATTTGAACTTTGAGAGGATGTTCGGGGGGCCGGGAAAACTTCCCCTTGCAGGCTGCCGTCGTATCGTACGCAGCGCACAGTGCGCCGAGCTCAAGACGCCCGATAAAGAAGAGGGGAAGGATGATGCGGCCTATATTCCGGTCATGGCCGCATTGCAAGGCATATGGGACCATTTGGAGCCAGACGATATTGCCGTTTCCCCTCCGCCGGCTGTTCTCGGCCGAAATGGTCCCTCGTCCAGTCCCAAGAGTTCACGAGCTTACGGGTCAAGCAGCGCCTCCTCGCCGGCGGCCGGCGCTTTTGCCGCCACGTATTGGGACGAGGAGGCGATTTTTTCCATCGTCCCTCGAAAGAAGTATTATTCGCAACGGCCGTTGACGAAAGGAGAAGAGCAGGCGATCGCGAGAGAAAAACAGAGAGGCAACGGCTGGGCATGGTGGGCGCTCGTTGAAAAGTTTGCCAATCTGCCGGGCGTGGTGCTGGCGAATTCCTCTTTTGCGCACTCCCACGAACGCGAAGAATTCTTGGGCGCGGGAGACGAAGCCTTGTTGCGTGCGGCGGCATCCTATCTGCCCGGGAGCCTCCCGTTTTTTTACTACGCCTTCCGTTTCATTAAAAACGCATATAGGGATGTTGCCCGCCGGATGAACATCCGAAGACGCCACGAAACCGAAGCCGTAACTAAATGGCGGGATGAAAAGCCGCGTGGGGGTCGGGGGTTCTTCCGCGTCAGGTTGGCGGATCTCCTGGAGCTATTGATCGGTCCAGATGGTTGTTTTGCTATAGAGGGCGTCGCGCAGGCGATTGCCTTATTAGGTTTTGATTCGAAAGTCGATACATTTGTGATCAGCGAGTTTATGAAGCGGGGACATGAGCGCAGGACCGTCGAGGCCTTTCTGATGCGTTCAAAGGGAGCGTCATCATCGGATATCAGGAGGGCGACAGGCGCGGGCAGGACAGCGTGTTGGGAGGTTCAAGACGAGGCGCCGGAGGTCTTGGGCGAGGCGGCTTTTGCGGAGTTTTGCTGCGAGCGCGCGGGGGACATAGAGATCCTGGGTGTCTTACAAGACTCAGACGAGCGCCTGGATCTCTTTTTGGGGCGCAACGCCCGCACGTCTTTCGTGAGGGAGTTCGTCTGTCGTCATCGTGGGCCGCTCCAAAGGCACAGGCGTCTGGCGCGCGCCAAGGCCGGTGTCTCCTCCCCGGCGGCGGAGGCTTCCGGCAGCGAAATGACGAGGCGAAGATTTGTCTTCAAGACGCTGTCCGTTGTTGCTGGTTTTGTCTGCGCCCGCGGCTGTCAGAGCGGCCAGGACCGTTTTCGGCCGGCCTGTCTCCTTGAGGAGATTGCGTACCGGCGCATCGAGGATATCCCCCGTTTTATCGCGGTAAGACTGGGGGAGCGTCGTATCGTCGCTGTCGGCGAGGGTCACCTGTCCAGCAATGCCATGGATTATTATCTGAAGGCCCTCAAAAAGTATTTGGACGGACATCCCGGCGCACAGGTCATTCTCGCCGTCGAGATATTGGCCTGCTATAAGGACGACATCGATGCCTATGTGAGGACAGGCGGAAACGAGCGGGAAGTTCTCGCGAATGCCCTCATATACGCGCCCGTCGTGGCTGCCGCGCGTCGGCTGGCGATGGAGGGCCACAAGGTCTCCGTTGTTCCTTTCGATGTCCGTTCCTTTGATCCCCTTACCGCGGTAGAACACGATAGGGAAATGATGGCGTTTCTGCGGCCTTACATCGAGGAGACGCCCGATGTCCGCGTCTTCATCTACGGCGGGAGGCTGCATACGGGCTACTTCGAGAATATTGACGAAGACGCGCCGAGCCCTTCACTGATGTACCTCTTGAGGCAGTCGTATCCAGGCCAGACGTATTCCTTTTATGCGGTCGATCCCTTCCGCATGGATTTCGATAGGAAGACGGGGAAGTTCCGGACCCTCGTTGAAAATGACGTGGTCGAGGCGGTCTTGTCTTCAGGGCTGCGGATGAGACACTTCCTTCTTGCGGACCTGAACGTGGATTCTATCGGAAAAGTGTCCTTGAGCGGACCAAAGGACACCCTCAAGAGCATCTTTTATAGCATCCCGTCACACTACACGCTCGCCGACATAACGGACGCCTTCATGTACCTGCCGACTGAAGAAGAGGCGGATTCCGCCTCCTCGCCGGTGAAAATGAATCATCCTAAATGGGAGATAGGGCCTGATGATATTACTCTCCAGAGCACGAGAAAGAAGACAGCCGCTAGTCTATGTACGCATTATACAGGCGGGGATGGGGATATTATCGCAAGAATTCAGAAGCATCTGCCGAGAACGCCGGTACAGAAATTGCAGCCCGGCCATACGGTCCAAATAGGCGGGGTCGACTTTACGGTTAAAACATATACCTATAAGACGTGGGGTAGGGTATGTCAGAAGAAGATGTGGACGTTTAATCAAGGGAAAGTTGAAAGGCTCGCGGCGGTCAAGGACCTGAACCTGACCCGCAGACAGGAATATGCGGACAGTGAGCAATGGATGGTCGGTCCCAGGGATGTCCTTATTAAACAAACCAAAGGAAACACGCCGCAAAGTTTAAGTACATATTATACGAGCAGTGACCAATTCATTATCCGGAAGCTCAGGCCGCATCTTCCAAAGACACCGGTAAAAGACCTGCCCTTGGGCCGCACCGCGATGATAGGCGATGTCGAGTTTACGGTAAAGCTCCATCAGGGAAGCAAGACCAGGGGGCCGGAAAAGGTGTGGACGTTCGATCAAGGGAAGGTCAATGACCTCGCGGACGTCGAAAAAGCGGGATTGACACAAAGGAAAAAATATGATGACGCTCAACAATGGGCTGTCGGCCCGGATGATGTGATGCTGCTTAAGTCTTCAAACCAACCGGCAAACAGTCTGACCAGGTATTTTACGGACAGCGATGAAAAGAATTACCGGAAGCTCAAGCCGCATCTGCCGCAAACGGCCGTTGAGGATATGGATCCGGGCGATACGTGTCAGATCGGTGGCGTGACGCTCACGGTCAGGCTTTACAAACTTTCCGGCCGGAAAGAGCCAAGGAAGGTTTGGACGTTTAATAAAAGGAATGCCAAGAAGCTGGCGGCCAATAAAGACCTGAACCTGACTTTGAGAAAAGGGAAATACCCTGTTGTCATCCTTGGAAAGGTGAACGGCAAAAAGGTCTATTGCGTTTTGGAGGGGTTGTTCCGGCTTTTTGTCGGAAGCCGTGAAGGGAACCTCCGGAAGATGGAATCCGCATTGCCGCCGTTGGACGGGAAAGAAAAGAGGTTCAAGCTTACGCGAAACGGAGTCACCGTCGTATTCATAAAGGTCATCGTGCATCAAAAAATCGTCTGGGCGTTCTATGCAAAGGACCTGGAAAAAGTGATCAAGGCCTTTAAGCTCAACCTGAAAGGCGAGATCGCGCAATTCCTTCTGGAGCGACGACGGAAAAGGCCGGCCGTGCCGACGGCGGATAAAGACGCAAAAGTCCTGATCGCAGAGGGCATGATCTTATTAATGGATAAAGGTCTTGCAAAGGCCTATCCCAATGTCATTCCGGGCGCGATAAGAAGGTTCATGAGAACGGTCTACAAAAGATTCCCCAGCCCGGCCGATTTTGACGGTGATACATTTACGCCGGATGACGCCGAAGAGCCTTTTACGTTAAAGATAGCCTGGTATCAGGGTGAAAAGAAATGGATGATCCATGAAGATGAAATAGGGTCCCTGGTCGAACATCTTGATGCCCAGACGTTCATGGTGCCGCCTATTACGGATGAGTATTTTATCGTTACGTCCGGGGCTCTGGATGGGAGAGTTGTCGAAATTAAACATATTATTGCAAAGAGGATCAAGGCCCATCATATTCCCAATGCCCAAGATTACAAGGAACTCACATTTGATTTAGAAGGCATAACAATGTATAGGCTCGGAGGGCATTTTGGGCACCGCGGCGGGATCTATTGGGGTATCGATCCTGAGGATTTTGAAAGATTTTGCAAGGTCCTCGGATTAACGCCGCACACGGAGGAAACAAAGAGGGTGCAGGATAGCATAGCGGATATTCCGCTTTTAGCGGAAGACATGGTGTCTCTGCAGCCAACAGTATTTGAAGATTACATAGAGGAGGGGATTTGTTTTTATCAAAGGCAGTACGATAAGGCCGGAATACCGAGAGGGCTGGAAGCCAGGACATACGCGACAGATTCGGTTAAGGTCGGCGGGATCGAAATTACGAAACGCAGGATAAAAATGGGCCGGGTTATCTGGGCCATAAGAAGAGAAGACTTTGAAGATTTCTGTGACCTGATCGGTGTCACGCCATTGGGAGAGGATATCCATGTCCAGATCGAACGTCTTGGTTTGGAAGATGCCATTGCGTTCTTCGGCCATGATCCTTCAAAACTCCTGCAGTATATTGAGATCTATTGCCCCGAGCTTTCCACGGTCCAGGTCGACGGGATCGTTATCGCCTCTATCGCCGGGTTAACCGGCTCGATCGTCAAGGAAGAAGACCCGCATGCTTCATATGCCGTTGAATTAAGCCCGCCGGCCTTTATAACGGATGTCCAGAGCACGGATCAGCCCAGCTTTGCGATAAGCGGCAAGGTTGCGGATGCGTCGAAGACCCCGCGTGTCCAGTTAACCGGGAACTACACGCGGAGGATCCGTGTTAAGAAAGACGGGAGCTTTGCGGCGAGAATTCCGCTTCCGAGGATCGGGGAAGTCAACCAGTTCACTATTTATGCTTTTAACGCGAAAGAACAAACGAAGAGCGAAGTTGTCTGTTTTAATATTTTGCAGACGGGCAGCAAAGTCGATGAGCAGGAAACTTATCGTGAATTTCTCTTACACAAAGAAGAAATCCTCCGGGACATTCAAAGATATCCTGAGAGATATAGATATCTTTTGGGATCGGTTGAGGTATCTCTTTTGAAAATCTTTTCGAAGGATGAAGAGAAAGGTTTTGCTTATTTACAAAACAAGATCAAAGAGGAAGGATCCATATCACGTAAGGCCGTCTATAAGGCCGTGTTGAAGAAATTTAAAGCTATTAAGGGTATGAATCTTGATGATCTTTTGAAAAAAGACAAGCGGGGAGAAGACCAACATCTCTTCTTCTACCAGAAATATGTTGTTTACGAAACCATTCAGGCTATGCGAAATGGTGATCCCGGGATCATCCTTGCGCTTGAGCAGGGGCTTGGCAAGACACTCATTGCCCTGACACTGATGAATTATATTAAGGAACACGGCGTTGTGATCTCTCCTAATTCTGTCGTGAGCACGTGGACGGAGCAGTCCGCCGGCTTCTTTGTCGGGCACAATCTGGATTCAATCATTGGCGGGAAATCCGTAAAAGATAAATTACTTGCGATGTTCAAGAAACCTCAAGTGGTAACTAACGTCGAATATACCCGAGGCATGACATCCAAACGGGCAGGATTGCTTTCAAGACGAAAGGGAGTCTTAATTATTGACGAAGCAGACTATCTGGGCAATAAATCCCAGCAGACCACAGGGACAAAGGCGATTAAGGCCAAGTTCAAAGGTCTTTTAACGGCAACACCGTTTAAACATCCGTCCCAGATCAATTCTTTATTGAATTTCCTGGACCCGAAATTCCCACTTGCCAGAAAGGCTTTTGCCAGGGCGTTCTGCGATTCACCTAAAGATGATCATACGGCCCTGCGTCTTCTGCTCATGCGCCAGACTATACGTATAAGGAAACAGGATGTCTTTGACGAATACGACCCAGAGCTATCAGCGGAAGAAAATAAAGGAAGACTGCCGAGGAAGGTTGAGGTTGAACCGGGCGAGACAGCGGGTGGGAAATTTATCGATAGCCGCTTCACCGTAACAGATGTACAGGCCCAGTCAACGTATCAACTGTATACGGAATATGAACAGTGGGCCCTTGAGCACAGAGAGCATGGGGTCATTACGGACGAGGACCGCATGCATCGATATCGCGAAGGTTATTTTTCGAGAAGAGAGGCCGTAAGACAGCTCATGAATGACCCTGCCTATATCGGGCACGCAGACGTGCCTTCACCCAAACACGCAAAAATGAAAGAGATCGTAGACTTTGAGTTAGGCAAGGCGAAAGATCGGCAGGGCCTGATATTTGCAAGGTATCGCGATGAAGTTCGAACATACCAGGATATGTTTACCAAGGCCGGGTATGCGCCGAGAACGTATTATGGAGGTTTGAGGCAAAACAGTCTGGGTTACAAAATTGATAAGAAAGGCAACACAATTTATTATGCGGTTGATGAAGACGGCAATTATGTGCTGGATGGGGAAGGTGATCTGGTGCAAAGGGATAAGAAAGAAGGCGGACGGCCGGTCCTGGCGTTGGATCACGAGAAGATTCTATTCCAGAACTATCCGCAATACCGCATTTTGATCGTCTCCTACGATTCGGGTGCGGTCGGGGTAACGTTTTCTGCAGCAGAATTTGTGATATTTGATGATATAGCCCAGACGTATCGTGATTTCTATCAGGCCTCTGACCGTCCGCACAGGATCGATTTGACCCGTCCGGCGAGGCCCGATATTACGTATTATTCATTGATGGCCATGTATCCGGAAGATTTCTTAGAGAGGATGAAACAGATCTCTGTTGTGACAAAT
This sequence comes from uncultured Planctomycetia bacterium, assembly GCA_964622605.1. GTDB lineage: Bacteria > Omnitrophota > Gorgyraeia > Velamenicoccales > Velamenicoccaceae > CAZCSY01. The sequence goes on along the minus strand of CAZUQR010000006.1, from coordinate 69,533 downwards.
AATAAGACGGTAGAGAAGGTGATTGTTCCGGAGGGTCAAATCACTTCTGATATGGGGGATCCGGAGAAATATAAGATAGAAACTGCATATAAAAAGTATTTTGGATGTGGGACATATGATGAAGTGCTTTATCAGAATCTAAATTCCCAGAGGATAGTCTTTCACAGGATCATGGATGGTGTCGGTTCTGAGAGAGAACTCGGGAGCATTGATGCCAGGATGATGAAGGGTAAGATGCCGTTTATGTTTGAAGGGAAAAAAAATAAACCCGGGTCAGATCCCACCTCCTCGCCGGCGGCTTCGACGTCGCCCATCGCGAACCTCAACTCGCCCGGTTGCGCTTTTGCTCACGAGCTCACGAGCTCAGGAGCTCAGGAGCTCACATCCGTCTCTTCGCCGGCGGAAAAAAATACAAATCCACCAACGGCCGGCGGGTCGGAGGTGCCTTACGAGAACATGACGCATTCGTTTTGGTATCGACGGCTCAATATGCGCCTGGTACGGATGTCCGGATTGAAACCGGGCCATACCGTCATGGACGTAGGGGCCGGAACAGGGAGCTCGACAAGCGTGATTTTGAAAGAAATGGGCCAAACGGGAGAAGTCATTGCTTTAGACCCAAATAGTTCATATCTCGCTATCGCAAGAAGAAAATTTGAGGCCTATCCCCGTGTCAGATTTATTGAGTCAAGGATTGAAGATGTCCCGGAGATGAACACTAAACCGCCGGACATCTGTTTCATTTTCAATGCCGTGCATCTGATTGAAGACCACGTCAAATTATTCGGCAAATTGTCTTCTTTGATGGGAGTGGGTGGTAAGGTGGCCTTCAACACCGCCTATTTTCAGGAAAATAACAGCGTGATGCGCACAAGCCAGAAAAGGGCCTTGATCGGCATGCTGCGGCAGTTAAAAAAACTTGGAAAAGAGCAAGCGTTGCTTAGCCGTCAGAAGATTTACATCAGGTCCACGGAAGCTTATAAGCAAGCACTTTGCCGGACCGGGTTTGAAACCATCTGCGCGCAGAGGATAAGCGTGAATATTGATTTTCGTTCCGCAGAATTGTTTTATCGTGATCCGTCTGTGACGGATTATATCGCTGCCTCTTTGACTCCGGGAGAGATGGAGCAAGCCATCCTTCGGCCCTTGCTTGACGAGATAGAAACAGTAAGGCAGAAAGGTCATTCGTCGCTTCAGGGAGAGTGGCTTTATGTCGTGGCGCAGAAAACAGGGAATATCACCAGTTCCCCGGCCCAGAGAGCCGTTTCTCTTGGATGCGCGTCGCGCGTCGACTTTGAGCCTAGGTTGGCGGAAAATTTCAGCGCATGGCTTTTGGAGCGCGGCTTCGGTGAATGGAACGCCGGCAGGCATCCATGTTTTTATATCAGGGAAGTGCAACCGGGGGATGGGTATCGACAGATTTTGGTTTTAGCGAACGACCCAGCGCCTACGAGCGATATATTGTCGATCTATTCATGGAAGGACGAGTACGAAATACGGAAGAATTATAGAGAGCCATGTGACCGCGCGAAATGGGAGACAAGGGGTTTCTTTCTTCATGGAGGGCCGGTTTATGGTTACGGCCTGTATCACTGGCATAAAGGTAAGGATCTTGTTATGAAAAAAATGGAGGATGACTCCAAAGCCGCCTCCTCGCCGGTGAAGAACGGTCGTTCACAGATCGATCGATGGGACGCCGAAGGAAGTTACCAGAAAATCCGCAGGAAAAGGAGAAGGGATCCGGACGCGCCAAAGCCTGCCGGCGGCTCGAACAAAGGAAAGAAAAAAACCGCGCTGTTGACAAACCCAGTGTTCAACGCCCTCTTTTTTGAAGAAGCCGGAGGCGTCATTGGCTCCGTCAGGCATGTTTATACCCCAAGCCTAGAGCTCACAGGAGCCGTTGTGCGCCGGTTGGGCCGTGATCTGTCAGGGCTAAGAGGCCTTGATCAGGGAACGGGCTCGGGTGTCATTGGGCTCGTTATGCTTGCGCGAAGAATGGCCCACGTGACGTTTACGGACATCAAAGAATGTGCCATTGACTGTGCCCGAAACAATGCCCGGCAACTGGGATACGGCCCGGGGGGTTCGCGGCTTAGTTTTATAGTCAGCGATCTGTTCGAGAGCCTTGGGAGACGAAAATATCACATTATTGTTTTTACCCCTTCTCCGGTGGACGGCTGGGATATTTCCGCCACAGGGGGCCATCGATATGTTTATTGGAAACATGTGAAAAGGTTCTTTGACGAGGTCGCGCCGCACCTTGCCCCGTCGTCAAGGATCATCTTCCGGCATTCCGTTTTTCCCGATATTCCGACTTCAGTGAAAAGTTCAGCCAGGGTCTTGAGATCGATGCACGACTTTGCCGAAAGGGAACAGTTCTTGATCAGCAAGCGAACAAATCCCATCAGGCGCCTGGTTAGCTCGCGCGATCGGCAGTGGAGAAGAAGCGGTATAGACATGCTTATTGACGAAGTGACGAGGGTCTATGTCCTGTATTCTCGGGGCTACTTCGAACGGAGAAAGCGTAGGTCTCCGGATGAAGATAGCGGAAAGGGGTATGTCCCCGAAGGGGGGCTGTCCCCAGAAGGGGGGATCTCCTCGCCGTCCGCCTCCTCGCCGGCGGCCGTGTTCACGGGGGCCCTTGAGGATCTGGAGCTGATCGGTTGGGGAGAGGACAGTTGGGTCTACCGGGACGGCCGCCGTGTCCTCAAGCTTTACGCCAGGATCGATGAGGAGCAGATACGGTTCTATCAACACGTCACCGCCAAGGCGAAGGACCTTCTGAGCGGCAAACGGGATGAGATGCGCCTCTTCGGGCGTCGCTACGGCGTCTCTTATCGCGTCGTACCCCTCGGGCGGATATTTCATGCTGAGGACGGCCGGGTCATCGTCGAAAGCCGCTTTGTCCCCGGGATGTCCATGAGCGTCCTGCTCCCGCATCCCCCCTTGGTCGAGGAGGGGCTCGCCTCGATCGTGCGGGTGAAGGATTCGAAGAAGAGGAAGTTTCTCAGAAGAGTCCTTAGGGAGAAAGACGAGGTGCGGGCGGCCTTTGCGCCGGTGCTGGAGAGCCGCAGCGCGTGGTTGAACGGCGAGCTCTCCGTCGAAGGCATCACGCTGAAAACAGGTCCGAACATAAAGTTCGATCTTGACCCGCGGGCCCCAAAAATCATTTTGTCCATCACGGATATCTGCAATCGCATCGGCTGGCTCACTCCGGCAAGCGACGGCGCCTCCTCGCCGGTGAGATCTGCTCCGGGAATAAATGTGGCTTTGAGGAATGTCTTGAGAAATGACATTGTGGCGATCAGGAATTCTCAATCAAGGAAAGACAGGGGAGATGTCGAAAGGTCAAGGATTATTACGGCCGACGATGAATTGAGCGTGCGAAAAAGAAAGGATATTCAAAGAAGTATAAGAAGAGGGTGGTCAGCTTGGCATGGAAGATTACAAAATCATGGCACCCCTAAAGGATCTGGTTGGATCAAGAGAGGAGGAATTCATCATTTTGATGAGCTTCTGGACATAGCGGAAACTTTGGAAAGAAGTCCTCGGGTCGAGGATGAACACTTTCTTGCCGTGTCCATGCAACGCGGACGCATAAAAGAGGTGGAAGCATTTGCTTATGCCGGTTCACATAAGTTTTTTGACCATTCCACATTTGAGGTGTCTGTATTAGAGTCAGCGCCGTGGAATAGATCTGACTTGGCGAAAAGGAGAAAGTATTGCTGGATAGGAGAACCATTCATTTTCTGGATGGTGAATCATGGAGGGCATGACACCGACGTTACTTATTTACCGGTGCTTGCTGGAATCGGATGTTGCTCGTTGGTCAATAAGAAGAAATTGCCGCAAGTAATTCTTAATGAGGACAGAGAAAGTGTTCTGGATAAATTTGCGGTAGAAACAATAGAATATCTTACATTACAACAGGGCAAAGGCGATCAGGAAGCAATAAAGATTTTGAGTCGCATGCGCAGGGTTGATGGGGACAGTCCCCTTTTGGGGACAGTCCCCAAAAGGGGACACGATCTCGTCTCCTCGCCCCTCGATTCGGCAGAAAGACAAGGCTCCGGGAATTTCGGGACTTCGTCGTCGCTTCGCTCCTCCTCGCCGGCCGCCTCCCCTTCGACCGGGCTCAGGACGAGCTCGCCGGCGGCGGTCGACAAGCGGGCAATCGTCTATCTGTTGCCCGCGGACGATTATCTGGCCTATCTGCAGTTTCGGCTGTTGCACCCGACGGGGCTCTGGAAGGAGGGTGGGGTATTGGGCCGAAGGATCACGGGCGTGGAATGTTCCCGCGCCGGATGGGCCTACCGTCAGGCCCTGAAGATGGCCAGATCCTACCATCGCCCGGGGCTGCTCGGTGTCGGTCACGGCGATGTCAAGACGGCCTATCTCGCGCTGGCCGTCCAATTGACGAGGATGGCGGTCCAGGTACGCCATCGGATCATTCCGGTCGTCCGGACAAAGGCGTTGGAGGCGGCTTATCAGAGGAGCCTAAGCGACGCGGAGAGTTTTGGGCGCGGGATCGGACTTCTGTTCATGGGAGAAGGCAAGCGCAGCGCGGTCGATATAAACACTCTCCTGGCAAGCATCCTGGATTTGACCATCGGCGATTACTACAGGCGCCGGACCGGTTTCACGCCCGAAAATCGGCTGGCCGAGGGTATTCCGGCCGTGGACCTTGTCCGTGACAGGTGGGCTTATGCGTTCTTCAATATCTTTTCCCTAACCGTTCTTTCTCTGGAGGAAGAAAACGAAAGCGCCAGCTCGCCGTCCGGGGCTTCGGAAGAGACGTTTCTTGTCAGCGTCAAGTACGGGGGGAGGGTCCCGGCGGTCGTTGTGCCGTCGGGTCCGGACCATATTTTCCTGTTCGTCAGGCCGCTCGTCGTCGGCAAGGTCCGTTATAGCGTTGTCCCGGACCACGGCGGATCCCTGAATGTTGAGCGCTTGGAGACGGAACCTGAGCTTCGGTATGTCGCCGGCGACAAACGCCTCTATAGAGGCGCCGGCTGGCGTTTGATGCAGGCGGCCGCCCGCCTGAGCCTTGCGGACGCGATGAGCCGGGGCGCCCTGCACCTGGAGCATCTCGCCTCCGACAAGGACGCCCTGGCGTTTTACGCGACCTTGGAGCAATGGGGGTTGGAGCCGGAGAGCGTCATGGTGAACGAGCAAGAGGAGATAGAGTGGACCCTGCGCCGCGATCGCGCACCGGAGCTTATCAAGGGCATCGAGGCTGCCATGCGGTCCCGCCTGCCCCCGGGGTCGCCTTTTTCCGTCTCCTCTCCGGCGGCGCCCGCGGCAGGCGGGTCCGCCTTCGGCGGATCCTCGCCGGTGGAGCGAACAGGGGCCAGTTTTCCCGTCACGGATGAAAATGATGACCTGCCGGACGTAACGTTCATGCCCGAGGAATATAGGGATGTGGTCAAGGCGTTGGAGGGATTCGGGTTCATGGCGCTGGTCATATTCAGGACCGCCTACGGACGCGATCCCCGTGACAAGGAAGAGTTGAGAGAGTACATGAAGAGGGAGAAGCAAGACCACCCGTTCCCGCAGGTCAAGACGTTTAACAGCCAACGCGGTAAGGTCCCCGGGATCCCGCGCCTTCCGTATGTTACCACCGCGGCAAAGGCCCATCATGGCGGCATGGCGGAGGTGCGCAGGAAGCTCGGATACGAGCAGAGCAAGTATTCGCGCGGAGGGTCGGGTCCGGCCCCTCGCGTCAAGCCGGCTTCTGCAAGGCCCGGAAGTTTGGCGGGAAGAAGATTGCTCACCGCGCAAAGAAGAAAACCATCCCAAAGGACGGATGCAGAAAAGCCGAAAGATGAAGGCCCGCCCGCCCGCACCTTTACCGACGAAGAACAAAAGACCGTCGACGAGCTAAGGAAGGAAAGTTGGGTCCTGCGGCTCAAGGCCGGGAAAACGAAGGGAAAAAAGAAACGGTTAACAAAAGATGAAAGGGCTCAGCTGACAAAGCAAGAAAGGGATCGGTTAAAAGAATTGGACGACATGCTTGCGCAGAAAAATGCCGCCCTGCTGGTGGAAGAGCATGTCACCTATTTAACGATAGACAAGGTGCGCTTTCCCATTTTCTCGGCCGCCTTTAATTGGGCACAGAGGCCCAATTATCCGTTTATCGACCTCGACTATTATTCCTTCACGGTCAGCCGGTTCATTCAGGAAAAGGAAGATAGTGCTGAGCTGGCTTTCCTCGGCTATGGCGAGGCGTTAGAGGATGCGCAGGCCATAATCGGTGAGTTAAAGGAGTTAAGGGCCCCGGATGAATATATAAAGGAAGCCCGGAAGTTAAAATGGAAAGTTCTGAAAAAAGCGCGGGAATTTCATGGAAAGACCCAGCCGGAACCGGCCCGGATAAGATCAGATGAAAGTTCACGGGCGGAAACACCAGGCGCCATGCCTGCTGTGAGGTCCACAAAACTCAAAGAATTTCTTGATCGACATGGGAGGCCGGTCATTGATGAAGTGCCTTTAAGTGACTATGAGATCTGGAAACATCTTTTCCGGTACTCAGATGCTGACAAACAAGAAGTCCTCGGATGGATCATAAGGACGGTCAATACATACCCGCCGGATCATTTTGAATATCAAGCCGCGTTGAATGCATTGTTCGATCCGGCCTATGATTTTATAGTGGGCGAAGAGAAAAAGCATAAAGTCAAAAGATGGACGGACAAGCAGGTCCGAAAATATGAAGAGCAACAGGCAGAAAAAGCAAAGCCAAAACCGGACGTTCGTAAAAAGAGGACACCGGAGGAAGCGGCCAGGGATGCTGAAAGGGCCGAGGAAGAAAGGCAAAGAATAGCGGCCATGGCCGGGACCCGCGAACCAGAGGGGTTTACATGGCGGCAGGTGAAAGAGAAGGAACTGGATGCGTTGAAGTCGGCGTCATTTTATGAAGAGGAACTCATGGCCGACAGAAAACGGGTCAGAAAAATATGTCAAGAAAGGGGATATGACCTTGGTTCGGTCATCGCGTTATTCAGTGATATCAAGAAAGATAAGAAGTTCGGCCCAAGGCGTTGGGCCGTCTTGACGGCGGTTCTCGCTAATGTGATCAAAATGCATGAAGAAGACAGTATCGGAGAAGAAATGCGTCGAAAGATCAACGAGGTCCTGGACGACGTCCTGGATGCGGCTTCTATCAAATCGGCCGGGCTTGAACCTGCGGCCACCGAAGAGCCGGCCGCAGGGAGAATACAAGCCGGGTTGCCTGTGCCCGCCGTCTCCGAGAGCGAAGAGGCCGCCGTTGAGTCCGCGCATTATCCGCGTATTTCACCGGGCGGCATCCCGGTCATGGATGTGTTGTGCACGAAGGTTCACCGTTATGTGAATTTCCTGGACGGGTTAGGCGTAGGATTGGTCGATACCATCGAGGTCAAGGTCACCTATGGCCGAAGGGATGACCCTGATGAAGAGGGGTATACTGTGGAATTCATCCCGCACATGCGCGTCGGGTCCAGACAAACGATTACCTACCCTATGGACCATTACTTTGTGCTGGACGAAGACGGGCAATTCATTGACGAATGGGCAGGGGAAAGCGAGGCCTCGCTGAGCGAATTGTTGGGATTGTCCGAGAAGGATTGTCCGGATACAGAGGTCCAGCCGATGCCTTCGGTAAAACAGCTGAAAGTGATCTTTGGAGAAGGGGCGAAGCCGAAAGGGGAGAGATCAGGAGAAGAAGATGCGACTCCCTGGTCGGTCATAGAAGAAGATGTCGTGGAATTGGAAGAAGGAGCCGTGGATAAGATCGAGGATTTTTCGGACATTCCGGTTGATGAGGGGTTTTTGAATGAGGCTCAGGCGTATGAGGATGAGGCCGGGCAAGAAACGCTTGAGGGCAAAGCCGGCCCGCAACGGCGTGGACCGAAACAACGTCAAGTTAAACTCTTTGAAGCAAGAACGATCTTGGGCAAAGTCGTGGCGCAGATGGTGCAGAACAAAGGATGGAAGCTTTCTCAATTGGCTGCGCAGATGAACACTAATTATGCAGCTGTTTATTCGTTACTGAAGCATGAGCATCCCAGGGCATCGACGGTCGATGAGATCGCCAGGGGTTTGGGCGTTCCTGCAGAAGAGATCATGGCGCAGATGGCCGTGCTGCAGGCCCAGGTCCCGGCCGTTGAAACAAGGCCCGGTTATTTCGATATTTTCGATATGAGGCGCCTGGCCAAAATAAAATATCGGCAGAAGGAATGGAGCCGGAGGACAAAAGACCTCTTTGCCCTGCTGGATGTGCTCGAGAACTTTGGCGTGTCCGTCGGACGTGAAAAGGATCTGAGATTATCGCAAGAAGGAAGTCAGGCTTTGATGTCCGTTGATCCCGCCACGCTGATGGAGATCATGACCGAAGAGGAACGTAAACCGAGGCAAGGGGCCTTGGGGAAGACAAGGGCCAGGTTCCTGTTCCATGAGGATCAACAATGGGATTATAGAACTTTTCAAGGAGAGGATAGGGATAACATCGTCAAGGGAAGTTTTGAGGGTCCCATTGTTTTGCCGGTGTACACGGATAACAAGGGCCGGTTTGATGTGGGCAATTATGATCCGATAAGTTTGTTGCATGAATACAGAGAGTTTGCCGGGTTAAGGGTGGTCAAGAATGGCGTGACCGTGGCGGTCAGGCTTTTGTCGAGGGAACAAGGCGGCGAAGATATCCTGTTTCTGATCGACCGGGATGGACGGACCGCGCAGGTCACGGGCTATGAGATCTTTGCCGGCGGGAAAAAGATAGGGGAGCATAAGTGTTCATTGATCTACAGCCTCGCCGACAGTTGGCCGGGACAATGTGCGTTTTCAAGCATGTATTTCAAAAAATTATCGTATATCCTGCCCGAATTGTCCGAAAAAGTGACGTGGGTCGTGGGATTGCCCCTTAGCGATTACGGCATTGCGTCGGTAGCCTTGAGGCCGGAATTTTCCTACAGGATCGTGATCAATTCAATGACGGGGTTAGAATCCGAGGAATTCAAAGACCGGACCGTTTACGTGGGCATTAGGGACGGGCGCTTGACGGATGCGGTCGTTCCCGATATGGATGAAAACGGCAATGAGGTCTTTGATAGACCGTTCGTGGAGATCAAGGGGTTGGTTTCTCCAGTTGAAACATGGGAAGGGGCGAAGACAAGGAACGTCAATGGCTTTCAGGCGTTGTTTATCCGGGGAGAAGAACAAACCGGGGTCGTCAAGGTCTATGAGGACAGGGGAGGGGAGAGGAATTTTCTCTTTGCCGTCAACACTTTGGCGAGAGGTAATCAGGCGGGCAAAATGCAGAGCTGTTTCCCGGAGGTCAAGGCTGAGGATGTTGTCGTCGTGGATGAGCGGGAAAAAAGGATATCCGAGACCTGGAAGGATTTTGAGCGGGATGTGAGGGCTGCCGGCGGGGAAGAGGCCGTCTTTTACGAGGGGCGGTGGATCGTGTCGCCCAAGCAGATCTACGGGCATCTCGGCTACACGAATCCGGCACAGTATTTCATGAAGACGAAAGCGTTCTTTGATGTCACGAAAAAGACCGTTGCGGATGTTTTGAAAGACGAGGGGATCGATTATGTTGTGCTGAAAGGACGGCTCGCGGTGAAGATGAATAGCACGATAGAGGTTTTACAAGCGGGGCAGCGCGCACTGGGCGTGCGTTTTACCCCGCGTGCCGGTAGTATCAAAAAAGCCGATGACGGCACCGCCTCCTCGCCGGCGGTCGCGACGTCCGAACGGTCGAACGAAGACAATGCTTTGCCATCAAGTTTGTTGATAGACCCTGTTCCGTCGCCGGTGCTGGCGAGGGAATCGCGGCGGTATAGGGCTTCCATGTCCGCTGTCGTCAAGGTTGAAGTCTTTCACGTTATGTCGGCAGTCACGTTCTTGATGTCGACGATAGGATTAAAAAACGATAAGGATTTGTCCTTTGAGGTCACTTATTCGTTCGGACGACGTTGCAAGCGGTTTCCATTCACCGTGAAGGGCTTGGCGCAGAACGCTCCTCGCCTGAGGAACGGAAGAAAAATAATCATATACGCAGAAAGCGATTCAATCTCGACGGAAGTTTTGCAGGTGATCGTCGGCCACGTGGCTTACGTGGTTAGGACATATGATGAGTTGCCGTCCCGCCAGCCCAACATGGAGATCGAACGGAAGATTTACGAAAGACGAACAAAATGGGAGCAAAGTCTGCGCGATGCGGGGTTGGATCTGGTTCGTTTTGATAGGTATGCCGATAAGCAAGTTTTGCGCAGCGACAAAGACAAGCCGAAGGGGGATGACTCGGACGCAAAAGAGATTTCCTCGCCATTGAGCGAAAGAGTCCATCCTGTTCAGCCGCCGGTGCTGGCGGCAGAGGACAGGAGAAAGGAGGACGCGGAAAACAATTTGGCTTTATCGGCCACGGGCGCGATGGGGGTCGGGGGGAGTGTCCCGGCGCCGGTCGTGCCGTAGCCGTTTCATTGTTCGTCGGCACCGCGAAAAGGGCGCCGATTTCGATAGATTAAATTCGATGTGGGGAGTACAGTGGGAAAGGAGGATGAAATGGGCAAAGCAAAGAGGAAGCGGACAAATCCGATGCCCGAGGCGCCGATAGCGGAACACGAGCGCAGGGTCTTTTGTCGCTTCAACCTCAACGATGTCCCCGTCCGGTTCAAGGACCTGAAGGTCGGGGAGCACGGGGAGGCACGGTGCCACGACATCAGCGGCAGCGGAGCCGGGTTCTCGAGTGCCCGCGGGTTACAACCGCGGACGCCGCTGGAGATGTGGTTCGACCTGCCGGATAAGTTCGAGCCCATGCACCTTTTGGGCAAGGTATCGTGGACACGGCAGGAGCAGGCAGGCTGGCGCATCGGTGTAGCGTTCGACCGCCAGCGGTTGGTGAGTCTGGCGCGCGTCTTGAAGCTGGAACAGTAAATCAGCGGGAAAACAAAAGGAGGCATATCATGGACGAGAGAAGAGGGGCGACCCGATGGGAGATCGTTCTCCCGGTCCGCTACTTGAACCACCCCAGCCACAAGGAGGGGTATGCTCACACGCGGGATTTGAGCACGCGGGGCGCCCTGTTGGAGAGTATAGAGAGGCACACGTCAGGGGATAAGATCGACATGATGTTCCAGACGGGTGAGGGACTGGAGAACAACGTCTCCGTCGAGGCCAAGGTCGTCTGGCAGGCGCCGGCCCTGGATTCATTTCAGGAGTGTAACTTCTTGACCGGCATAGAGTTTACGAAAATCCGGGACAGCTTCAAACAGAAAATCCTGGACTACGTTATCGACACCAAGCCGGAGCAGGTGAGGAAGCGCTGGTGGGGTAACTCAAGGTAAACAGAAAAAACGTCGCGGGGGTCTACGGAGGAACCAATAATCTTGCGGAGGAGTCCATGGTAAGGTAAAAGATTCTGGAGAGAAAGTCTTGACAATTTGCCTTGTTATGATAGACTTTTAAAATCTATTTTACTATAATTGCAACGGGTTATGTCAACTCAGAGAGGAAAAGTCTTGCGCATGAAGTATGGTCATTTCTCATCCGATGGGCTGGAGTTTATCGTCACGCAACCTGAGACCCCCACCCCTTGGATCAACTATCTGACGAACGACAGGTATTGTGCCATTATCTCGCAGACCGCCGGCGGCTACAGCTTCTACCGCGACTGCCGCACGGACCGCATCCTGCGATGGGCGCCCGATTACAAGAACTTTGACCGGCCGGGACGCTATATCTACGCCCGCGAGGTCAAGCCGAGCGCGAGGGGCAAGAAGGCGGCCGCCTGGTCGCTCACCTACCAGCCCCTGCGCGTCAAGCCCGACTCCTTCGAGTGCCGCCACGGCCTGGGCTACACCGTCATCACGACCGTTTACTCCGGCATCACCTCCGAGATCACCTATTTCGTCCCGCCCCATGAAGACTGCGAGCTGTGGCTCGTCCGGTTGACCAACGGGACCAACCGCGAGCGCAGGCTTGAGCTTTATCCCTACGTCGAGTGGCTGATGGGCGATTACCACGAAGAGTTGCGCTACCGCAACATCATGAATTTGTACAACCGGATGTGGTTTGACGAGACGCACCGGCTTATCTGGGGGTGGAAGACGGCTTTCTGGCAGGGGATGGACATCAAGGAGTTCAAGAATTACGGCTTTTTCGCGACGGACCTCGACGTCAAGGGTTACGCCACGCAGAAGGCGGCGTTTCTCGGCCGCTACAACACCGAAGAGAGGCCCGAGGGCGTCCTGGAAGGTACGTTCACGAACACGGCGCTGTGTTCCGGCGAAGACGGCATCGGCTGTTTTAAGCATGTCGTCAAGCTTGACGCCAGGCAGTCCAAAGAATTCGTCGTCATCCTCGGCGAGACCGAGGGCCAGGCGCAGGCGCTGAAGCTGGTGAATAAGTACCGCGACCTCACGCACGTCAAAAAGGCGTTTGAAGAGACGAAGGCCCTCTGGAGAGAGCGCATCTGTGAGAATATCGTCGTCAAGACGCCCGACAAAGATTTCGACACGATGGTCAATGCCTGGGTCAAGTACCAGGTCTATATCTGCAACCTCTGGTCGCGTTCGCCGTCTTTCTATCACGAAGGGTCCGGCGGCCGCGGCTACCGCGACTCCTGCCAGGACTCCGAAGCCATCTGTTCCATCAATCCCGACACGACGCGCAAGCGCATCCTCTACCTCGCCTCCCTGATCCGGCGCGACGGCACCTCAGCGCCGGGCTGGTCCGACACATCGGGCGCGGCAGGGCACCGTCCGAACAAGGACCACCAGATATGGCTGACGGCGACGGTGCGCTCTTATATCCAGGAGACGGGCGATGTCTCGATCTTGAAAGAGTACGTGCCCTATCTCAAAGACAAGTGGGTCGGCGGATGGGAGATCGACCCGAATTTCAAAGAAGGCGCGCAGGCCGACGGGGAAGGGACGCTCTTCGAGCATCTGGAGAAAAATCTGAATTTCTGCTTCAACGACGTCGGCGACAAGGGGCTGCCGCTTATCGGCCACGCCGACTGGAACGACGCCATCGACGCCGCCGGCAAGCAGCACAGGGGCCAGAGCGTTTGGCTGGCGCAGGCCCTGGTGCGCTCTTTGAAATACTTCGCGGAGCTCGCCGGCTTGCTGGAGGACGGCGAAAAACGGCAGGAGTTTTTGAACAAGGCCAAGACCATGACCGAGCGCGTCAACGAGGTCGGGTGGGACGGCGATTGGTATATCCGCGGCTTCACGGACGACGGCCGGGCCTACGGCAGCAAGGCGTATGATGAGGGCAAGATCTTTCTCAACGCCCAGGCCTGGGCGCTCCTGAGCGGCGTGGCGCAGGCCGGTGACCGCGAGGACAAGGTCCTGAAGGCCGTCGACCGTTTCCTTGACGGCAAACACGGCCTGGCGCTCTTTTATCCGGCCTTTACGAAATTCCGTTCGGAGCTGGGCCGCATCAGCATGTTTTCCGAGGGCACCAAGGAGAACGCGGCCGTCTTCTGCCACGCCGCCCACTTCATGATCGTGGCCTACTGCATGGCCGGCAAGGGCCAGCGCGCCTACGAATCGCTGTCTAAGATCATGCCCAACAAGCAAAAAGATTATGACGTCTACAAGGCCGAGCCCTACGTCTACGCCGAATACCTCGTCGGCCCGGAGAGCCCTTATCGTTACGGCGAAGGGCAGTTCACGTGGGTCACCGGCACCTCGGGGTGGGCCTTCATGGCCGCCACCGAGTGGCTGCTCGGCGTGCGCGGCGATTACGAGGGCCTGTGCATCGACCCCTGTCTGCCGCCTGACTGGAAGAGGTGTTCGGTGCGCCGGCCGTTCCGCGGCGATATCTATGAGGTCGAGATCGAGAATCCGAACGGCGTCGAGAAGGGCGTCGTGGAGCTGACCCTCGACGGCCACCCCGTCAAGGGCAACCTGATCAAGCCCGTGGGCGACGGCAAGACCCACAAGGTCCGCGCCGTCCTCGGCTAAAACTGAGACTCATGAGCCAGGCTCTTTAAGTCCCGGAGAGTGGGACTAAAAGAGCCTGGCTGGAAAGTTCCACTTTGAGGAGAGAAGGGGGATTGGTTTGATGCGATACGCCAGGCATATATTGGGGGGATTGATGATAGCGGCGCTGGCGGCCGGATGCGGCGAGATGCCTGCAGGTACGGGCGGCTCCGCAACGTCCGCCGGCCAGAGGATCATCGTCTGGCACTGGATGACGGACCGGCAGGACGCCCTGCAGGAATTGGCCAAACGCTATGAGGCCAAGACAGGAGTCAAGATCGTTTTTGAGCTTTATGCTCCGTCGGACGCCTATTCACAGAAAGTCCGCGCAGCGGCGCAGGCGCGCGCGTTGCCTGATATTTTCGGCATCTTGGGGGAGAAGCGGGACTTCGCGGCATTTATCAAGGCCGGCTGTGTCGCGAATTTGACCCGTGCGATGGAGGCCGACAATCACGCCTGGGAAGATCTTTTGCTTAAAAAGGCGGTCGCGATCAATGAATTCAAGGCCGGTAATCCTTACGGCGTTGAGCCTGGTATTTACGGCGTGCCCATCGATTTCATGACGATCGAGATGCTTTACAATAAAGATTTATTTAAAGAATTGGGGTTGGATCCTGATCGCCCCCCGGCGACCTTCCGGGAATTTATTGAAATGGCTGGTGCGCTCAAGGCCAAGAACATGCCGGGCCTGGTTTCCGGATGGGCCGAGGACTGGATGATCGAATGCCTTGCTCTTAATTACGCCTTTAACATCATGGGCGAAGATAAGGTTTTGGCCACCATGAGGGGGGATGTGCCGTATACCGACCCGGACTGGATCAAGGTTTTCAGCCTTTTTAGTGAAATGCGGGAATCGGGCGTTTTGGCCGAAGGCGTCGTGACCATGGTCAATAAGACGGCCGAACAGCTTTTCGCAAACGGGAAAGCCGTTTTTGCCTTTAACGGGTCCTGGTGCGTTAATGTTTATCAAGGCATGAACCCGACCCTCGATTATGCGGTGATGCTGCCTCCCGAAGCCTCCGATAAAAATCCGATGAGCATCTGGGGTAACGCGAGTTCTTTTATGGTCAATGCCCGTTCAAAAAATAAAGAAGAGGCCGTGACATTCCTTCAATGGCTGACCCGTCGTGATCAGCAGGCCTATTTGGCTCAAAGGACCTCCAATTTACCGGTCAATATTGAATGCCTGGGAAATATTTCTCCTATTCTGGCGCAGTTTGCCGATGATGTGGAGCTGGCCACTCACCCGAATCTTTGGGGAGTTTCCGAATTTCCCTTGGTCACGGAAACATTAGGAAGAGGGATCCAGTCCATCGTTATCGGTGAGAAGACTCCCGAACAAGCGGCTGCGGAAGTGCAAAAAGTCAAAGAAAGAGAATCGTTGAAAAAGAGAAAATAGGCATGGGATCACGTGGTTTGGTCAGGGTAAGGATGCCTAGGACAAAATGAAACTCGCATCACCTCTCAAATCTACCTTAGAAAACTACGGGTTTATCTTCCCGGCCGTTTTGATTTTTTCCATATTCTATATCTATCCTTTCATTCAGATCTTCCATTTAAGTTTTTTTGAGTGGGACGGCATCGTTCCCTTTAAGGATGCCATTCCTGTGGGGTGGAGCAACTTCAAAGAAATATCTTTTCAGGACTCCAGCTGGTGGCAGGCCGTGCGTAATGCCGGTTTTATCACGGTCGTTGCCCTGACCCTTCAGAATATCCTGGCGTTCCTGTTGGCCTTGGCATGCGACCGCGAGATCCGCATGAAGAATTTTTACTGCCTGATATTTTTTATTCCGGTGGTCCTCTCGGAGATCGTCGTCGGCATGACGGCGCGTTTTCTCATCAGCGGCCTTGAGGGCGCCGATGTGGTGAACCGGATGCTGGGTTCCCTGGGACTGTCGCACCTGGCGCATCACTGGTTGTCTGATCCCCGTACCGCGCTGACGACAGTGGCCCTTGTCCATTGCTGGAAAGGCTTTGGCTGGGGATTCCTTATTTTCTTGGCTGGCCTGCAGACGATCCCGCGCGAGCTTTATGAAGCAGCGCGCGTGGACGGGGCCAGTGCCTGGGAAACTTTGCGCAAGATCACCATTCCCTTGATGATGCCGGTCATAGGGCTGGTAGCGATCCTGACCGTATTAGGGACCATGCAGATCTTTGCTTTGATCATCGGGCTTGTGGGGGGAGAATTTGCCGGGCATACGTCCGTGCCGGTATTGCGGATCTTGGCCTCGATGCAAGGCTCATCGCGTTTTGGTTATGCCTGTGCCCAAGGGATCACTTTTGGCATGATCCTGATAGCTGTTTCTTTCTTCCAATATAGATTATCCAGAAGGGCAAAGGCTTAAAAGATGTTAGGGACACCCCCCATAAGAAGCAATGGTTATTATAAGGCCAAAAGGGTGACCTTGAATGGCGTGATCCACCTTTTTCTTATCGGCGTGGCCATCACGTGCCTGTATCCGTTATTATGGATGGCTTCTTCAAGCCTGAAGACCCAGCAGACGATCTTTACGGATATTTCTCTCATTCCGCATCCGGCCCATTTTGAAAATTACATCCATGCCTGGCACACAGGAGGGTTTGGCCGCTATTTTTTAAACAGCATTTTTTATACAGCGTCCGTCGTGGTCGGCATCCTCGTTGTTGCGTCCCTGGCCGCGTATGCTTTTTCGCGTTTCCGGTTTCGGGGAAGGACGGTGTTATTTATCATGTTCATGGCGGCGATGATGATCCCTGTCCCGGGGAGCTTTGTGGCTTTGTTCGTCCTGTTGAATAAATTACATCTGCGCAATACCCCGCTGGGCTATATCTTGTGCATGATCAACGTCGGACTTCCCATGAGCATATTTTTGCTCAAGACCTTTTTTGATACGATGCCAAGAGAGCTTGAAGATGCGGCGCGCATCGATGGCTGTTCCAAGATAGGCATGTGGCGGCATGTGGCCTTGCCCCTGGCCCGGCCCGTGCTGGCGGTGGTGGTCGTTTTTAACGCCCTGAACGTCTGGAACGAATATTTGCTGGCCCTGATCGTATTCGACGACAAAAATCTGATGCCCCTTCAACGGGCGTTGATGGTGTTCCGGGGAGAGTTCCTGACGAATTACCCGCTTTTGATGGCCGGGTTGACGATAACGGCCCTGCCCATCATCATCGTGTATCTGTTGATGCAAAAGCATATCGTCAGGGGCGTCACAGCGGTATTTGGATGATCTTCCGAGGTTTGGAAGGTGCCCGGCGACCCATATTGCCCCTGACAAATATATTTGATATAATGCATCACTTTTATTGTCTGTGATTTGATCCTTGGGGAAGAAGTCCCCGGGGGCTTCGCAGGAAAAGACGGAGGTCAATGAATGGAACAGTCAACGGATCAGTCAAAGCATCATGTGACAGCCCCTAAAGACCGCGTTTCTTTTTTTGAAAAGGCCATATACAGCATAGGCGGGCTCGTTAACAGCCTTCAGGCCGCGGCGATCGGAGCGATGGTCATTGTTTTAAACATCGGATTAGGCGTGAATCCCGCTCTCGTGGGCCTGTTGGGAGCCATCCCCCGCCTTATCGATGCCATATCGGACCCCGTCACCGGTTACATTTCCGACAATATTCGGACCCGTTGGGGCCGTCGCAAGCCCGTCATCTTCATAGGTGCGATCCTGGGGGGCATCTTCTACGCATTGATGTTCCAGCTTCATAAAGGACATAGCGAAATCTTCTATTTCTGGTATTTCGCGGCGTTCCAGACCCTCTATTTTCTCGGATTTACCTGTTTTTCCATCCCCTGGATCGCGCTCGGGTATGAAATGACGCCCGATTATCATGAACGAACGCGGCTGCAGGCGGCCAGCAATTTCATCGGTCAAATCGCCTGGGTCGTCGCTCCCTGGTTCTTTAAGATCATGGACAATAAGAGCATGTTTACCGATATTGTCCAGGGAGCAAGGGTCCTTTCGATCGTCCTCGGCGCCTTTATCGTCGTGGGCGGCATCCTCCCGGCCCTTTTTATCAAAGAGCGTTTTGCCGACATACCGAGACCCAAGAGAGGAGCAGGTCTTTGGAATATTTCGAAAGACTTCTTCGGTGGTTTTGCGACGGCTTTCAAGTGCCGGCCGTTTGTCAAGCTTTGCGCGGCAACGTTTTTGATCTTCAACGGATTTATGCTGGCCTCCGCCTTCTCGGCCTATGTGATTTTCTTCTATGTGTTTGGCGGTGATTATGCCAAGGGCGGCACATTGCTTGGTTGGTTTGGTTCATTGAGCTCCGTCTGCACATTCGGCGTTATCTTCCTGGCCTCATGGCTCTCCACAAAGATCGGCAAGCGCAAGACCTTTCTCATCACGATCTCTATTTCCATAGTCGGTTACGCGTTGAAATGGGTCGGGTATAACCCGCAGGAACCCTACATGCTTTTGATCGCGGCTCCGTTTATCGCCTTCGGCCTGGGGTCGCTCTTCACCCTGGTTAGCTCCATGGTGGCCGATGTCACCGATTTCGATGAACTTCTGACCGGCACGCGCCGGGAGGGTCTGTTTGGGGCCATTTACTGGTGGATGGTGAAGTTGGGGTTGGCCGTCTCCTCGCTCCTCTCCGGGATCCTTCTGAACCTGACCGGATTCGATATAGCCTTAGGCGCCGACCAGACGCCTCAAGCTTTGTTGTATATGCGGCTTTTCGATATCGGTATTCCGATAGTGACCTCTCTGGCCGCTCTCTTCATCATCAAGACCTTCAGCATCACGGAAGCGAAGGCATTCGAGATTCGTCGGCAGGTCGAGCAAAGGAGAGGCGAAAGACGAAGCGCAGAAAAACGCGTAGAAGAAGAAAGGCGCAGGGCGGAAAGACGCGAAAAGGAATAGGAGTGATCCCAGAATGAAATTATACAAGGTCCGTGCGAAGCGAAGCGAAGCCTCCCCGGAGGGGACAAGGCTATCCCTCGACTTCGCGTGGGGACCCCTTCGGGCGCGAGGTCCGTGCGAAGCGAAGCGGAGCCTCCCCCGAGGGGACAAGGTCGCAGGTTTTCTGTTTATAATGGCGACTTATGTCCTGGCGACCTTGTGTCTTGGTGATCTTGTGCATGCTCAAGAAGGCAAACCCACGTCAACAGAGCTCATCACAAAAGCACGGGCGGCACAAGCGCAGAAGAAGTACGAAGAAGTTTTTATGGTCACCCAAGAGGTTATCGATACCTACATTGATCAGGCAGAAAAAGAACAGGCTTCTTTAAAAGAGTTTCCCAAGAGCAAGCAGGAAATTGAAACGGTGCAACGTCTTAATGATGTGGCGACCGCTTTCTTTATCCAAGCGGAATCTTATCGGGATCAAGGGAAAATTCAAGAGGCGATCGAGAATTTTAAGACGGTTGTGGAAAAATATGGTTATGCCCAGGCCTGGGACCCGCGCGGCTGGTATTACAAGAGCGCGGAGGTGGCTCAGGAAGGCATCGACCGCCTCGAGGGCCGCGACCCCGAGGCCGAGAAGTGCGGCGCCATCCCGTCGACGAAGATCGACCTTCACGACCCGGGCACCGAAGAGATCGTGGACTACGAGAAGTACGGCATCTTCACGGGCATCGGCACGAAGGACTACAAGTATACGGTGACCGACCAGGCGGGCCTTGCCGATGCCGTCGGCGAAGGGATCCACCCGAACACGACGAGTTTGCGTTTCGACCCGCAGTTCCAGGCGGTGCGCAAGGAGAAGCGCATCGCCGGCAGTCCCTGGGACTTCGTGCGCTCCCCCGATCTGCAGGCGGCCTTCATCAAGTGGGCCGTCGCCTCGGAGCCGCCGGGCATCAAGCTCTTCTACACGGGCCTCATTCTTGAGAAGTCAGGGCTCATCAAGCATGCGATCAAGGCATATTACGCCATCGTCATCCATTATCCGCACACCGTCGGCTGGACGTACTGGCACACGCCGTGGTACGTCGGTCAGGCCGCGATCGCCCGCATCAAATACCTGATGAAGAAGTACCCGCAGGTCAACATGAAGCTGGAGGGCGCCTCGATCCGCGTCCTGAACGGCTACGACAACGACATCTCCAACGACGCCTTCATCGTGACCCCGGGCCGCATCGTCAAGGACCACATGCCCGAGACGCTCTCCGACCGCCTGAAGAGGTTCTTCCACGTCCGCCAACAGAAGAGCCAGGTCAAGCGCACGCTGGGCAGGGGCAAGGTCTGTTTCGTGCAATACGCCAACGGCGACTGGGAGCTTTTGGTCGACGGCCGGCCCTATGTCATCAAGGGCATCACCTACGCCGTCGTCAAGGTCGGCCAGAGCCCGGACGACGGGTCGCTGAAGAACTGGATGAAGTACGACTACGACGGCAACGGCCGCTGCGACGGCCCGTACGACTCCTTCGTCGACAAGAACCTGAACAACCGGCAGGACGCGGGAGAGCGGCCCGTCGGTGACTTCGAGATCCTCAAGCGCATGGGCGTCAATACCGTCCGCCTGTACCACCAGCCGCATACGCCTGACAAGGAGATCCTGCGCGACATGTACAAGCGCACGGGCATCCGCGTGATCCTGGGCGATTTTTTGGGCAAGTACGCCCATGGCTCCGGCGCGAGCTGGCACGAGGGCACGGACTACGAGAACGAGCAGCATAAGAAGACGATGCTCGAATCCGTCAAGAAGATGGTCCTCGAGTTCAAGGACGAGCCCTACATCCTGATGTGGCTGTTGGGTAACGAGAACGTCTACGGGGTCGCCTGCAACGCCGACAAGAAGCCGGACGCCTTTTTTAAATTCGTCAACGAGGCGGCGCTCCTGATCAAGTCCCTGGATCCGGAGCACCCGGTCGCGGTGGCCAGCGGCGACACGCTCTATCTTGAGTCTTTCGGCAAGCACGCGCCCGACGTCGACATGTTCGGCGCCAATGTGTATCGTGGCGACTTCGGCTTTGGTTCTTACTGGGAGTCGGTGCAGCAGGAGACGGATCGCCCCGCCTTCATCAGCGAGTACGGATGCCCCGCTTATACCTATTGTTTCACCCGCGATGAGGCCGAGCAGGCCCAGGCGGATTACCTAAAAGGGTGCTGGGAGGACATCGAGGCGAACATGGCTTTTGTGGACGGCGCCGGCAACGCGATCGGCGGCGTCCTGTTTGAATACCTGGACGAGTGGTGGAAGAGCTACGAGCCCGCGGTCCACGATACCAAAGGGTTATGGGTCGGGTCGTTCCCCGACGGGTTTATGCACGAAGAGTGGCTGGGCGTCGCAGGTCAAGGCGACGGTTCCCTCAGCCCCTTCCTGCGGCAGTTGCGCAAGAGTTACTACGCGTATCAACGGTTATGGAAGCGTTAAGGACCGGGATCCGAGAGCCGAAATCCGAGGTCCGAATGATCCTTGCCGGGTTTCGGTCTTCGGACCTTGGGACACAGCGGACACAGAAGAAGGCTAATGAAAGAGATCCGGGATCGGTGGACCTGAAGTCGGGTTTTGTTTTTTCGGACTTCGTCCTTCGGACATCGGACCTCGGTATTTACAAAACGGAGGTGCACCATGAAGAAGGTATCAAGCATGCTCCTGCTGGCGGCGCTCGTCGCGTTCGGCCTGCAGGGCCTGTGCGGCGCCGCGGAGACGAAGTCCTTCCCGCTCTACACGGACAGCAAGTCTCCGGACAACCATTACGCCGCGTCGGGCTGGATGGGCGATTCCGGAGACCTCTCGATGGACGACAAGTACATGGGCGAGGTCCACGGCGGGGCGACCTGTATCAAGTTCGTCTATACCGCCAAGAAGTCGGGGGGTCAGGGTTGGGCCGGCGTCTACTGGCAGAACCCGGCCAATAACTGGGGCTCCAAGAAGGGCGGTTTTGACCTGACGGGCCTCAACAAGCTCACGTTCTGGGCCCGCGGCGAGAAGGGCGGCGAGATCATCGACAAGTTCTGCGTCGGCGGCCTCAAGGGGACGTATCCGGACACGACGGAAGCGTCGATGGGTCCTCTCGAATTGACGTCCACGTGGCAGAAGTACACCATCAACCTGACGGGCAAGGATCTCTCCTACATCGTCGGGGGGTTCTGCTGGGTCGCGAACGCCGACTCCAATCCCGAGGGGCTGACGTTCTATCTGGACGACATCCGTTTTGAGGAGGATCTGACGCTGAAGCCCGAGACGAAGAAAACGCAAAGCATGCCGTTTTACGTCTACGCCGACAGGGGTGCCATGGTCAACCACTTCATCCCCTCGGGATGGATGGGGGATTATAGCGACCTGAAGATAAATATGGGCTCGACCGAGAGCCCTTATTTCGGCGAGACCTGCATCCGCATCGCCTACGCCAACGCGGCCTCCAACGGCGCGCGCTGGGCGGGGATCTACTGGCAGCACCCGGCCAACAACTGGGGAGGCATGGACACGGGCTTCGACCTGTCCAGGGCCACCAAGCTTACCTTCTGGGCCCGCGGTGAGAAGGGCGGCGAGCGCATCGAGGAGGTCAAGGTCGGCGGGATCATGGGCGAGTATTCCGATTCGGATACGGCTGGCATCGGTCCTATTGTCCTGGACAAGGAGTGGAAGCAGTACACCATCGACCTGACGGGCAAGGACATGTCCTATATTATCGGCGGTTTGGCCGTGACGACCAACCTCGACGTGAATCCGGACGGCGCGACGTTCTACCTGGACGAGATCCGGTACGAATAGGCGCTCGCTGGAAAGTGAGACCAATAGGCCTGACCTATTAGTCTCATTTTCCCCGCACAAACTTGAGACACATGAGCCTGGCTCATGTGTCTCAGGAAGGAATGTATGCTGAAGAGGGCTTGGGCGGTGGCGTTCCTGGCGGGGGTCTTTGTCGCCACCGTCGGCATGGCCAAGGTGCCCAAGGGCAAGGTCTTTGTCAAGACGCTCAAGGGGCGCCACTACCGGTTGATGGTGGAGGGCCGGCCGTATGTCATCCGCGGCGTCTGTTACAACCCGGTTCCGATCGGTGAGTCGCACGACTACGACTTCTGGAATGACGCCGGTGAGCCCTGGCTCATCGACGGCGCGCTGATGCAGAAGATGGGCATCAACACCGTGCGTTTTTATCAGTCCGGCGACGACCTCGAGGCGACGCGCAAGGTCGTCGGCGCCCTCTACGAGAAGTTCGGCATCCGCACGATCATGGGCCACTGGCTGGGGTTCTGGAATTACCCCGCGCCCCGTTACGACGAGGAGGCGTTTCGCAGTGAGATCAAAAAGGATGTCCTGGCGATGGTCGAGGCGCTCAAGGGCGAAGAGGGCATCCTCTTCTGGTGCCTGGGCAACGAGAACAATTATTCTTTCGGCGGCAAGGTCAACGCCTGGTCGAGTGAACGCATCGACCGGATGACGGACCCGCGGCAGTGCCTGTTGACCCGCGCCGAGGTCTACTACACCTTCGTCAACGACGTCGCCCGGGCGATCCATAAGGCGGACCCCGATCATCCGGTGGTGATGGGCAACGGCGAGACCGTGTGCCTCGACGTCGCGCGGACGTTCGCGCCGGACGTGGATATCCTGGGCGTCATCATGTATCGCGGCAAGACGTTCGGCAACATCTTCCATGCCCTGCGCCGCACCTATGACAAGCCGCTCGTCTTCGTCGAGTTCGGCGCCGACGCCTACAACGCCTATGAGGGCAGACAAGACGAGGACATGCAGGCGTTCTTCCTGAAAGGGCAGTGGACACAGATCCTCGCCAACCTTGCCGGCGATCCGCAGGGCGCGGGCAATTGTCTGGGCGGGGCGATGTTCGAGTGGACGGACGAATGGTGGAAGCACAATGAGTGGGACGCCGCCGCCGCGTCGCGTCACGACACGGAGTCCAACTGGTCCAACGGCGCCTACTACCTGGACATCAAGGCCGAGCGCAACATGAACATGAACGAGGAGTGGTTCGGCATCGTGCGGCTCTCGGAGGAAAAAGAGGACGGCATCGACAAGCGCACGCCCCGCAAGGCGTATTACGAGATCCGCGAGCTGTGGAAGGGCAAGGAGATATGACATATCCTCCTCAGGCGTCAGCCATCCGTCGTGGGGCGTTGACCATCCGTCGTGGGGCGTTGACCATCCGTCGTCAAAATGTTTTGGGGGCTGTCACGGCCCTTTTATTTTTTGTCGTTGCGGCAAACGCTTTCGCGGCCGGCGGCGGGACGCAGGAGGCCGTCGGCAGGACGCAGCAGGCCGGCGACGAGATGCAGGAAGCCCAGCCCCAGCCCCAGGAGGTCTCCTTAAAAGATCGGGCGGCGGTCTATTTTTCCGCCCACGACTACGACGCCTTTTATAACTCCCTGAGCGGTCTCATCGAAAAAGACAAAACGAACGCCGCGGCGTACTTCTACCGGGCCCTGGCGCGCATCGAACAGATCGCCCATTGGAAGAAGATCAAGAACTGGGAGGGCGTCTACGACGTCGGGCCCGCGTATCAGGAGGGCATCGCGGCAGACCTCGACGCGGCCGAGAAGGCCGCGCAGGAAGATGCCACTATCCTTTTTGGCGTCGCCTTTTTGCGCTGGCGCGCCGCGCAGGAAAAAGAGAACGAGGAGGCCTATGGCCTGTTTGACGCCGTCGTCGCGGCGGCCCAGGAGGCCGCCGGCTCCAAAGAGGGCCTGGCGAGGATCAAGGAGACGGCTGACGGGATAAAGGACCTTGAGGACAAAAATCTGAGCCGCAGGCTTTACAGCGTCTACGTCGATTACTTGGCGGGATCGGACATGCCGCGCGAGACGCTCCGCAAGACCGCCGATGACTTTCTTGACGAGGGCAACCTGTATCTGGCCAAGTCGATGTACGCTATCTTCTTGAAGGGCATCGAGGACGATAAGGTCCGGGCCCGCGCGATGGTGGAGATAGCGAATCGCTTCGCGCACCCCGGAGACGCCGAGGCCCTCGATCCCGTCTACGCGGAGGAGTTGTATCAGAGGGCGATGGACGTGGAGGGGCCGCAGGCATTCGATCAGGAAGGTGTCTACCGGCGGGCTTATAACCTGGAGCGCCTGAAGGATTATGAGGGCGCATTGAAGAGCTACGGGCAGTGGATCGCGTCGTATCGCGCCTCCGATAAGGCGCGCGCCGCCCAGGTCCTCTTTCGCGAAGGGGCGCTGGCGGCATACGGCCTGGCGGACACCGAAAAAGCAAAGATGTTTTTTCAGGACCTCATCGATAATTTTTCCGTCGATCCGCTCGTCGTCTCGGCCCAGTATCACCTCGGGCTGTTGGCGCAGGGGGCCCAAGAGGTTGACGCCGCCAGAGAGCATTACGCCGCGGCGCTTTCCCTGGCCCGGGCGGGCCTGAACGAAGGCAGCGAGATCGTCGCGCTGACGAACGCGCGCCTTGAAGAATTAAAAGAAGGAAGGCCGATGGCCTACGGCCTGCGGCTTTTCATGGAGGGGGCCTTCGGCAGGGACGAGGAGGCGCCGATGCCGCTCTACGTCGACGTGACGGCGCGTCCGTCTCTGACGACGGTTGACGGCGACGTGCGTTACGTGGTGACGACGTCCAACCCGATGACCGGGTGCACGATGCCGAATTACGCCTATGAGTGGTCCAGCGAGCTGGGGGGCCTTGAGAACGTCCCCAATTCGGCCGAGCAGACCATGGACTACAAAGAGCCCGGCCTCAAGGTCGTCTTCGTCGCCGTGGTCGGCACCGCGGGCCTGGAAGGCGTCGGCTTCGACATCGTCCAAGTAGAATGAGACAAAAGGTGAGACAAAAGGTCTGGCCCTTAGTCTCACATTGAAGCTATGCCAACGTATACGTCTGATCAGAAGGTAAAGTCGGGTGTGCCGCTCGGGGGTCTGGGCGCGGGCAAGCTGGAGATCCTGCCCAACGGGCTCCTGGACAACTTCACCTTTTTGAGCGGGTGCCACAACCCGGTGACGTCGGTCGCCGACGGCCCGCCGCAGGGGATCCCTGGTTTTCACTTCGCCCTGATGGTCCTCGACAAGAAGCGATCGTCCGCGCGCTGGCTGCAGACCGTGCCCATGGCGGAGGACCCGACCGTCACGCGCATCACGTACAAGGGCGCGTTTCCGTTCGCGGAGCTCTCTTACGAAGACGCGACCCTGCCGGTGCGCTGCGAGCTGGAGGCGTACGCGCCGTTCATCCCGAAAGACGAGAAGAACTCGGGGCTGCCCACGGCGATCTTCCGCTTCAGGCTGAAGAACCCCTGGGCGCGTCCGGTCACGGCGGCGCTCTTGATGACGGGCCGCAATATCGTCGGCGAGTGGGGGGTGGGCCGGTTCAATCAGGTCACGGAGACGAAGGACGCCTCCCACGTGATTTTTTATAACAAGAAGACCGCAGGGCATGATCCGCTCGCCGGTGAGATGTGCCTGAGCCTCTTGAAGAAGTCCTCGGTCGAGGCGACGTATCTCGGCGAATGGAACATGCAGAAGAAGCCCTTTGTCTTTGACCGCAAGGCCCTGGATTGCCGTGAGGCGTGGGAGCCCTTCTGCCGCGACGGGAGGCTCCCCAACACGAACTCCGAACAGGTCGTCGTCTCCGAGAGCGTCCAGCTCGGCGGGGCGCTGGCGGCGCGCGTCATCTTGAAGGCGCGCTCATCGGCCACCGTCACCTTTATCGTCTCTTGGTGCTCGACGGCCGCCGGTGAGGGCCGGATGTATCAGAACCACTTCCGCAGCGCCCGAGACGTGGCGGTCTACGTCACGGCCCGGGAGAAGGAGCTCTACGAGAAGACGCGCGCCTTTGTGAGGTCCGTCGAGTCGCTGAAGTGCGACGGGTGGCTCAAGGACGCGCTCCTCAACAACCTTTACCCCTTCTCGTCGTCGAGCATCTGGACGAAGCGTCACCGCTTCGGCGTCTTCGAGGCGCCGCAGGTGTGTCCCTTGTGCGACACGCTCGACGTGCGCTTTTACGCGTCGTTGCCGTTGCTGCATCTGTTTCCGGCGCTGGAGACGCGCGGCATGATGCAGTTCGCCGAGGCCCAGCGGCCGCAGGGATATCTGCCCCACGACCTCGGCTACAAGCGCACGGACCTGCCGTCCAACAGCACGAACGGTCTGTTGTGGAAAGACCTGAACGCCAAGTTCATTCTTCTGGCGTACCGCGATTATCTGTGGACAAAGGACGAGGCGTCGCTCAAGAAGATGTATCCTTTTATCAAAAAGGCCTTTTACTGGCTGGCGGGGACCGATAAGAACAAGGACGGTCTGCCGGATCAAGAGGGCGCGGACCAGACGTTCGATCTCTGGGATTTTTATGGCGCCGGCGCGTATGTCTCTGGCATCTTTCTTGCATCCTTGCTTGCTTTGGAGAAGATGGCGGAATTGATGAAGGACGCGGCCCTGGCCAAGGAGGCCCATCAAGGATTCCGCAAAGGCCGGGCAAGTTTTGATAAAAAGTTGTGGAATAAAAGCTATTACATGGCGTATAATAATGCCCAAGAAAGCCTTACGGAAAAACAGCTGGCTCATCATACCAAGACGCGCAAGGTGAGTGCGTCCTGTACCGCCGCTCAGCTCGTTGGGCAGTGGGCCGCCCACGTCCTGGACCTGGGTTATATCGTTGCGCCTGAAAAGGTTAAGAAGGCGGTCGCGACGATCCTGAAACGCAACGCACAGGCATCGGCATTCGGCGTCGTGAATGCCATGATGCCTTCCGGCGAAAGAGATAAGTCCAACTGGCATTCTCAGCACTGCTGGTTCGGGCTGGCCTACGTGGTGGCGGGCCTGGCCATTTACGAAGGGTTTGAAAAAGAGGGGCTCGCGCTTGCCGAGAAGACCTGGAACGCGGCGGGCGTCCACGCCCTGAATCCCTGGAACCAGCCCGACATGTATTCCGCCACGGACGGCACGTATCTTTTCGGCGACCATTACATGCGCAACATGGTAGCCTGGTCGCTGTTAGGGGCACTGGGGAGAAAACACAGAGATTGCGCCGCACTGCTGGAGTCCTTGAAATGAAAGAGATGACCTTTCGCAGCGAAAACCTTACCGAACGCGCGCGCAAGAACCTCTTTATCCTTGACGCCATCCGGCGCCGCGGCCCCATCAGCAAGACCGATATCTCCAACATTATCGGCCTTAACGTTGTCACCATCTCGAACTACATCGAAGATTTCTTGAGACAGAAGATCGTCTTCGAGAAAGAGTACGACATCTCGAAGGGCGGCCGGCGCCCCCTGCTCCTGGACCTTAACTCCGCGGCGGGCTATGCCGTGGGCATCGGCATCAACCTGATGAACACCATCGGCGTCGTCACGGACCTGAGCGGCCGCATCCTGCATAAGGTGACCCGCAACAAACCAGGCGGCGCGGCCAAGGACGTCGTGGACGCGCTCCTCGACACGCTCTCGAGCCTTCTTGAGATGGCCGGGCCCATGCGCGAGCGCATCCGCGGGGTGGGCATCGGGATCGGCGGGGTCGTCGACGCACAGCGCGAGAAGGTTCGCTGGCCGGAGAAGATGGACGACGGCTACCATTACGCCGACGTGACGGTGCCGCTCAAGGATATCCTCGAGCGGGAATTCCATTTTCCGGTGAAGATCGACAACGACGCGACGCTGGCGTGTTTCGGGGAGCAGTGGCTGGCCCTGGAGGCGGACGTGCGCAACCTCGTGTACATGTTTTCGGGGGTGGGCTGCGGCATCATGATCAATAACGAGGTCTACGGCGGCGCCACGGGCTGCGCCGGCGAGGTGGCCATCCACAGCGACAAGAAAGAGGCGCCCTACTTTCTTGAGCGTTGGGAGGCGGACCTGAACATCCGCGCGGATTATCTCAAGCTCCTCAACTGGAAGGGCGGCGTCAGGAAGGGCGCCTCCGAGGCGTCGTACGACCACATCACCCTTGCCGATATCTTTGAAAAGTCTCGTCAGGGCGACGCGCTCGCGCTCGAGGTGGTCCGCGAGGCGGGGCGGCGCTTAGGCATGCGCGTGGCGTATCTCGTGAACCTCTTGAATCCTGAAATGGTGATCATCGGCGGCGGCATCGAGCAGGCCGGGATCGCCTTGATCGAAGAAGTCAAGGGCGCTGTCAGCGAGTGGTGCTTTGAGGAAGCGTCCGGCGCCGTGAAGATCGTGCCCTCGCGCCTCAGCGAGGACGCGGTGGCCTTGGGGGCGGCCAGTCTCATCATCCGTCACGTCTTCTCGGAGATCAATGAGTGACTCCGACCCCCTCGATTCTCACAACTGCCTGAATGAGAAGGGGTAATATTCCCAAGGGATCCAAAAATATCTTGCATGCCCTTTGGGAATATGTTATATGTAGAGTCAATGAGGAGGTGTGATGAACGCTAAGATAAAAATTCTGCTCATCGCGCTGGCAGTCATCTGCGCCATGGCCCTTGTCATCGCCTTCCACCTGAACGGCCTCTACAAATCCCTCACCTACGAATACGAAACCAAGCAGACCGAGTTCGAAAACGAGCGCAGCGCGCTCAACAGGCAGTTGGCGGCTTTGACCCAGGTCAAGAAGAAGCTGGACGTGGAGATGGCGGACCTCAAGGCCAAGTACGACGCCCTCACCCAGGATCACGAGAACCTCAAGGGCAAGTTTGACCTGGTGACCAAGGAGCGGGCGACGCTCGTCGAGCGTGTCCAGGAGCTCGCCGGCGAAAGGAAGTCCCTCGAAGAAGAGGTCGCCAAGCTCAAGGCCTCGGGGGGCGCCGCGACGACGTACGTCCTGCCGAGCGATACC
This sequence comes from uncultured Planctomycetia bacterium, assembly GCA_964622605.1. GTDB lineage: Bacteria > Omnitrophota > Gorgyraeia > Velamenicoccales > Velamenicoccaceae > CAZCSY01. The sequence continues at coordinate 39,943 of CAZUQR010000006.1, read as the reverse complement.
CCGACGGACGACGCGTACTGGGCGAACCTCCTGCGCGAAAAGGCGGCCCTGGAAATAGAGGTCAAGAGCATGGGCGCCCAGCTGGACGACGCCAAGTTGAAGCTGGCCACCGCGATGGACGAGGGGCGCAAGATCGACCTGCAGCTTAAGACCGCCCTCGACGGCCACCGCGACCTGGACCGCAAGCTCGTCTATAACGAAAAATTAGCGCGCACGCTCTCCGAAGACCTCGTACGCGAGAAGCGCGACAAGAAGACCCTGCAGACGCAGCTCGACAGCCTGCGGCAGGAGAACTTTGAGTTGAAGAGCCGCCTGATGGCGATCGGCGACAAGAAGACGTCGCTGGAAGGAAAGCTCGTCGACCTGCAGCAGGAGCGCGAGATCCTGGCCAAGCGCCTGGCGGAGCTGGATTCGGTCCTGCAGGAGCGCGTCGACCAGATCATCGAGGTGAAGAACGACCTGAAGGCCGCGCGCACCGAGGCCAGGAAGGTGAGCACCAGGGACAGCCGCGTCGTGCAGTTGCAGCCCATCGTGGTCAAGGCGACGGACGACGACCTGCCGTCGCGCCGCGCCGCGCCCGTCTCGGGGCAGATCTTGGCGATCAACGACGAGAACAACTTCGTGATCGTGGACGTCGGCGAACAGGACGGCCTGGCGGTCGGCCAGACCTTGTCGGTGACGCGCGAGGGCATGAAGATAGGCACCCTCGAGGTCATCCAGACGCGCCAGGAGATCTCGGCGGCGGATATCAAGAACGTTGGGTCCGGCGCGAAGCTGAGGATCGGCGATTCGGTCCGTTGAGACCGCAGTGGAAACTTTTAGTTTTTTTCATGAACCTGCGGGTGAGTTCCTCGCGGGTTTTTGTGTCAATGACAGGATGACGCTTTTGACGCCTCCCGCGAAAAAGAAAAACGTGGATATCGAAGACGTGGCCCGGGCCGCCGGGGTCTCGATCACGACCGTCTCGCGCGTGATCAACAAGTTTCCGACGGTCAAGGACGCCAACCGCCGCCGCGTCGAAGAGGCGGTCCGGCGGCTGAAGTTCAAGCCCAACCTGGCGGCGCAACGTCTGGCGAGCGGCTCCAACAACACCATAGGCCTTGAGATCCCCCGCTACGAGGGGATCTTTTATTCGTTCTACGCGATGGAGATCTTCCGCAGCGTCGGGATCGCCTGCGACGGCTTCAAGGTCGACCTCCTCTTGCACCTGACGGACGGAAAGACCTCCGTCAACCCGTCGGCCGTCGGCGGCGTGATCTTTGCCGACGTCATCAACAACCGCAAGCACGTCGAGGACTTCCTGGAGATGAACATCCCCATCGTCCTGATGAACTATCTGGACGAGGACCTCGCGGCGGCCAGCGTCAGCGTCGATAATCTCAAAGGCGCCCGCACCGCGACCCAGTACCTCATCCAGATGGGCCACGAGAAGATCGCCTTCATCTCCGGGGATCTCATGTCGCAGGCCGCGACCGACCGCCTGGAGGGTTACAAGCGGTCCCTCACCGAGGCCGGTCTGCCGCTCAAAGACGAATACTTTCAGCGCGGCGATTATTCGCGCAAGTCCGCCCGCGTCGCCGCCGAGAGGATATTGGCGCTCACCGACAGGCCCACGGCCGTCTTCGTCTCGTCGGACGACATGGCCATGGAGGCCGTTTCGGTCTTTCAGGAAAACAATCTCAAGGTCCCCGAGGATATCTCCGTCATCGGTTTTGACGACGACCCCGTCTGCCTCTATGGCCCCGTCTCTTTGACGACCATGCGCCAGCCCCTGCGGGAGATGGCGCAGACGGCGGTCAAGGAGCTGTACCTCAAGATCCAGGAGCCCGCAAGGGATATCAACCGCATCGTCCTTTCTCCCGAGCTCGTCATCAGGGACTCCGTCGCCCCCCTTTCCAGGAATACATGAGTCGTCAACGCCTGCGTCAATCCCTCACTGCTAAGGTCCTGGCCACGGGTGTCGGCAGCATGCCGCAGGGCGATGCGGCCGTCGCCGAGGCGCTCGTCTGGGAGAAGCTTGCGGATCATGTGCCCTTCTGGGCCCAACTGCCGCGCCGCAGTTTTCTGGAGAACATGTACGTCCAGTACGGCGAGCAGCTGCCCGGCCTGCGTGTCGACGCCGGGCAAAGAAGCGTCTGGGTGGACACCGAGGCCCCGTCGTTCCTCGAGGATTTCGAGGCGTGCTTCACGAAGATCCAGGCAAAACAGGTCGATGCGTTCGCCATCAGCGAGGACGCCGGCCTGGGCTTGCACCTTTTGGCCGGGCGTCTCCAGGAGCACAGCTGGCAGGGCTGGGTGAAGGCGCAGGTCATCGGCCCGGTGAGCCTGGGCCTGACGCTGCTGGACTCAAAGAAGACCCCGATCCTTCACAACGCCGAGCTCGCCGATCTCCTGCCGGCGTACCTGGCCCTGAAGGCCGCGTGGATCATCCGTCAGGTGCGCTCGCACGCCGACACGAAGATCATCGTTTTTGTCGACGAGCCGTACCTGGTGGCCCTGGGCACGAGCGCGTGTTCCCTGCCGCGCGAGGCGATCATCGGGATGATTGATACGGTCGTGGCGGCGATCCACGAGAGTGGCGCCCTGGCCGGCATCCACTGCTGCGGCAACACCGACTGGGACCTCGTGATGGCGACAAAGGTCGACATCGTGAGCTTCGACGCCTACGGCTACTTCGATAAATTTCTCCTGTATGAAAAGGCCAGGACCGCTTTCTTGCGCCGCGGCGGCGTGCCCGCGGTGGGGATCGTCCCCAATACCGAGGCGCTCGACGAGGAGGACCTCGAAGACCGCCTCGGCGGCGTCCTCGAGCGGCACAAGGACCTGTTTGTGAACGGCGGCCTCATCACGGCCTCCTGCGGTTGCGCGGGCCTCACCGAGGAGAGGGCGGCCAAGGCCCTGGATCTTTCGGTCCGCCTTTCACGCCGCCTCCAAAGCATTCTGTAAAAGTGGGACTTACCAGCCAGACTCTTTAAGTCCCGGAGAGTGGGACTAAAAGAGCCAGGCTCATTAGTCCCACTCATGAGTCTCAGTTTCACGGGCCAGCCGTGCGGTCCAGGGGCTCAGACGTCGTCGTCCAGGCGGGCTCAAGAAGCAGATTCCTTGGCGCGCGGGAAGGGGAGCGGATGGAAACGGGAGAAACTGGAGGATGTATGAGATGCGTTGGTTTGTTGGCCGCGGTGATGGTGATGGCGGTATCGGGCATGGCGAGGGCGCAGGGGGAGGACCTGATCGCCGAGGAGGCGATTGCGGAGAAGGCGCTGAGCGAGGTCCAGATGGCCTCGGTTGTCGGAGACATCGAAGAGGGGGCACAGGAGGCGACGGCGTCGCAGTGGATTTGGGGCGAGGTGGCGAGCGTCGATTTTGTCGGCAACAGCCTGGTGCTCAAGCACCTTGATTACGAGACGGCCGAGGAGGTCGCCAAGACGCTGCAGGTCGACGACAAAACGGTCTTTCAGGGGGTCATGGGCCTGGCGGACCTTGAGGTCGGCATGCACGTGACGATCGACTATAAGGAGAAAGACGGCCGTTGTGTCGCGGATGTCATCGAGGTGGAAACGGGGACGGCGCCGTGACGTCCCTGAGAAGGCTTAGCCTTGGCGAGACTTAGCCTCGGTGAGACTTAGTCTTGGTGAGGATTGGCCTTGGTGAGACTTAACCTTGGCGAGGTTCGGCGTGAAGAGACTGGTCATCTTTGATCTCGACGGTACTTTGGTGGACGCGTACCCCGCGCTCACCGAGAGCGTCGTCTACACGGTGACGCGGCTGGGGTATCCGGCACCGTCGCCCGGTCAGGTCCGTCGCGCCGTTGGTCGTGGACAGCGGTTTCTGCTGGAATCGTTCATGAGGCGTAAGGATTTCGATCGGGCCCTTCGGATCTTCCGGCCGCACCATCAGCGGGCGTTGTTGCGCGGCGTGCGCTGGCTGCCGCACGCGCGCCGTGTGCTTAACGCCTTAAGGAGGCGCGGGACGCTCCTGGCCATCGCGAGCAACCGGCCTACGTCTTTCACCAGGAAGATCCTGAAGGTCCTGGATGCCGTGCATTATTTTGACGCGGTGCGCTGCGCCGATAAAGTGCCCCAGGGCAAGCCGCACCCTCAGATGCTTTGCGATATCCTGCGCCGTCTCAAGGTCGCCAGGGCCGACGCCGTCTACGTCGGGGACATGCCCATCGATATCGAGGCGGGCCGCCGGGCGGGTCTGGCGACGATAGGGGTGGCGACCGGGTCGAGCACCCTTAAAGAGCTCAAGGCCGTCCGGCCGACGGTCATCATCAAGGGCCTGCCGGACCTGTTGACCGCAAATGTTTGACCGCGCCCCGGAGTTTATATACAATACTAGCGTACTACCGTCAAGACGTTTCCATCAAGGGGGTCCCATGTTCGTAGCAGGCAATCTTGTCTCGGCCGTCGCCCAGATACTGGACGTCGTCCTGAACATCCTTTCGTGGCTTATCATCATCCGGGCCCTGGTCAGTTGGGTGAGTCCGGACCCCTTGAACCCCATCGTCCAACTCCTCCAGCGCACGACCGAGCCGATCCTGTACCCCATCCGTAAGCTCCTGCCGTTCACGTGGCGTCTGGGGCTGGACCTGTCTCCGCTCCTCGCGATCCTCGCGATCTACTTTCTGCGCGCGTTCCTCGTGCGCACGCTTTACGATCTGAGCCTGCGCCTGCAGTAAAGAATATGATCACCGGTATCGTCATCGCAAAGATAGCCTTCCTGTGCCTCTTTCTGGGCCTGTCGGCGTTTTTTTCGGCCTCCGAGACGGCCCTCTTTTCCCTTGATTCGATCAAGCTCAAGCGCATCATCCAGCGCGGCCGCCACGCGGAAGTCACCGCGCGGCTCCTCGAGAACCCGCTGCGCTGCCTGACGACGATCCTGGCGGGCAACACCCTCGCCAACATCGCGGTCTCCTCGCTGGTGACGACGCTCTTGATCGACTTTCTCGGCGATAAGGGGCTGGCGGTCTCCATGGGCGCGACGACGTTCCTCTTGCTGGCCTTCGGGGAGGTGACGCCCAAGACGATCGCCATCCACAACAACGAGCGCCTGGCCGACGCCTTCGTGGGGCCCCTGTACGTCTTCAGTCGTCTCATCAAGCCGTTCCTCTTCCTGGCGACGACCATCTGCGACAAGATCATGGCCCTTTTCGGCCTGAACCTCAAGCGCGAGCCGACCTTGACGGAAGAGGAGTTCAAGACGGTCATCGAGGTGGGCCAGCGCCACGGGGTCGTGGGCAAGAGCGAAAAGGAAATGGTGATGTCGATCCTCGAGCTCACCACGACGACCGTCGATGAGATCATGGTGCCCCGCACCGACGTCCAGGCCCTGGACAACGATTGGACGCAGGAACAGGTCTGGGAGTTCGTCCGCCGCATCCGCCACTCGAAGCTGCCCGTTTTCAAGGAGTCGCTCGACGGTATTCTCGGCATCCTGTACGCCAAGGACCTCTTCCTCTATTCCCACGAGAAGCCGTGGCGCGACCTCGTCAAGCCTGTGATGTTCGTCCCCGAGACCAAGCGCATCGACGACCTCATCAAGGACTTTTACAAGAGCAGGGCCGAGGTCGCGATGGTCGTCGACGAATACGGCGGCACGAGCGGTCTGGTCACCCTGCACGACATCCTGGAGGAGATCTTCGGCGAGATCCGCGACGAGTTCGCGCCGCGCGAGAGCCTGATCCGGCAGGTCGACGCGCAGACCTTCCACATCAGCGGCAAGACGCCGGTCGACGAGGTGCAGGAGGGCTGCGGGGTCACCCTCGCGCCGGGCGAGTACGACACGATCGCCGGCTACCTGTTGAATATCCTGGGGCGTATCCCGGCCGAAGGCGAGAAGGTCAAGACGCCCATCGGCCTCTTCGTCATCGAAAAGGTGTCGCGCCGCCGCATCAAGAGCGTTATCTTTAACAAGCTATGATCTCTTTCTGGATACCCATATTGTTGTTGATCATTGTATTGGCCTGGGCGCTGGAGGCCTTCTTCTCGGGTGCCGAGACGGCCTTCGTGTCGGTGAACTTCCTGAAACTGATGCACCTGATAGAGCGGCGCAACAAGCGGGCCCTGCGCGTGCACGACCTGATCAAGAAGCCGGACCGTCTCCTGACGACGACCTTGATCGGCACGAACCTCGCCGTCGTCCTCTCCTCGTCGAGCGCCGCGGCCCTGCTCTTTCGCCTGGGGCCGGTCTATGGCCCGCTGGTGACGACCCTCGTGATGACGCCCATATCGTTTATCTTCTGTCAGCTCCTGCCCAAGACCGTCTGCCGTTACCGGGCGAACCGCGTCGTCCTCGGCCTGGCCGGGCCGCTGGCATGGAGCGAGCGGCTCTTCCTACCGCTGGTGAACCTTTTTACCTTTTTCGCGAACTCCATGTCGCACATCATCAGCCCGCGGGGCCTGAAGAAAAACCCCTTCCTGACGAAAGACGAGATCAAGGCGCTCATCAAGGACATCTCGCGCGAGGGCATCCTTGAGCCCCAGGAGAAAGAGGCGATCGACAAGATCTTCGAGATGACCCTGACCAAGTCCGTGGACATCATGGTCCCGCTCAAGGAGATCGTCTCGTTTGACGTGCAGGAACCCTTCGAGAGCATCAAGGAGAAGATCCGCGTCCATCCCTTCAGCCGTTTTCCCGTGACCGAGGCCAAGGCCCTCAAGGGGATGATCCATATTTTCGATATCTTTTACGCGCCGGGCGTGGAGTGGCAGGGCCTCGTCCGGCCGCTCCTGCGCGTCGACCAGGAAGAGAGCCTGGACCACGTCTTCTCGAAGCTCCAGCCGCAGAAAGAGCGCATGGCCGCGGTCTACAAGGGCGAGACCATCGTCGGCATCCTGACGATGGAAGACCTGATGGAGGAGATCACCTCCCGTCTCACCGCCGCCAAGGACAAAAAATGAGACTAAGTAGCCAGAGTCTTTAAGTCCCAGTCTCCGGGACTTAAAGACTCTGGCTACAAAGTGCCAGAATTTACGTAATGGCATAGAGCATAAAGCGTTATGAAAAAAATATTGGTTTTGGCGTGGTTGTTGATGGTGGGGACGGCCGGGGCGGCCTTTGCCGAGGGGCCGGAGGCGGCCTCCCGGGCGCAGGTCCACGTGCGGATCTTTTACTCGCCGCACTGCTCGGCGTGCCACGTCGTGATGGAGAGCGTGGTGCCGCCGCTGAAGAGCAAATACGGAAAGCGCGTCAGCTGGGAGAGGCTCGATATCAGCGAGGAAGAGAATTACAAGAAATACCTCGAGCTCCAGCTCCTGAGCAACCGCAACTTCGGCGTGCCGGCGGTGTTGGTGGGCAACGTCACCCTGGTGGGTCTGGAGGAGACCGCGGGCCGGCTCGACGGCCTCCTGGCCCAGGCGCTCCTCAGTTCGCCGGAATTCATCTCCCTGGAGGGCGGCGGCGTGAACCTCCTGGAGCACTTCCGTTCCTTCGGCGTCTGGGCGGTGCTCGCCGCCGGATTCATGGACGGCTTCAACCCGTGCGCCTTCACGGTGATCGTCTTTTTCGTGTCGTTTCTGGCCGTCATGGGGTATCGCCGCCGCGAACGCTTCCTGATCGGCCTCGTCTATATCGCGGCGGTCTTTCTGACGTATGTCGCGATCGGCCTGGGCCTCTTCAGGTTTTTATACACGCTCAAGGGGTTTTTCATCGTCTCGCAGGCGGTCTACGGCGTCATCGGCGCGCTTAGCGTGTGTCTGGGCGCCTTTGCCGTCAAGGACTACGTGGTCTATAAGAAGACCGGCCGGACCGACGGCATGTCCCTTCAACTGCCGCGGTCCCTCAAGAACAGGATCCACGCCTTGATCGGTACTTATTACCGCAAGGACAAGAAGGCGCAGGACAGGGCGCTCTGGGGGCTTTTGGTGAGCGCCTTCGTCGTCGGGTTCCTGATCTCGCTCCTGGAGGCGGTGTGCACGGGTCAGTTCTATCTGCCGACGATCGTCTTCGTCCTCAAGGAACCCTCTTTACGGACGCGTGCCCTGCATTACCTCATCGGTTACAACCTGATGTTCATCACGCCGCTCTTTCTCGTCCTGGTCCTCGCCGCCCTGGGCACGACGTCGCAGGACTTCGAGCGCACGGTCCGACGGCACCTCGGCACGGTCAAGCTCGCGATGGCGCTCGTCTTCTTCGTGCTCGGATACGTGCTTTTACACGGGCTGGTCTTTTAAAAAGATGTTGCGGTTGCCGGCCGGTTATAATATAGTAACTGCTTGATTTATCACAACAACCATTGAGGGGGTTCTAGTGTTTAACCTGTTATATCTGGCGCCGATAGGTTCGTTGATGGCACTGGCGTTCGCCGGGTATCTGGCGTGGTTCGTCCTGCGCCAGGATGAGGGGACCGAGAAGATGCGCGAGATCGCCAGGGCGGTCAAGGAGGGCGCGGCGGCGTATCTTCGGCGTCAGTACACGACGGTATCCATCTTTTTTGCCGTCGTCTTCGTCGTCCTCCTGGTCCTGGTGAAGAGCGGCAACCTCGCGCCGGCGGTGCCGTTTGCCTTTTTGACAGGGGGATTTTTCTCGGGGCTCTGCGGCTTCCTGGGCATGAAGATGGCGACCCAGTCGGGCGCGCGCACGGCCTTTGCCGCGCAGAAGAACCTCAACAGCGGCCTGCGCGTGGCCTTCTCCGGCGGCGCGGTGATGGGGCTGATGGTCGTCGGCTTCGGCCTCCTGGACCTGAGCATCTGGTACTTCGGCCTGGACTGGTGGTACGCAACGCACCCGTTACCGGCCCACATGGACAAGATCACGGTCATCACCTCGACGATGCTCTGCTTCGGCATGGGCGCCAGTTCGCAGGCGCTCTTCGCCAGGGTGGGCGGCGGCATCTTCACGAAGGCCGCGGACGTCGGCGCCGACCTCGTCGGCAAGGTCGAGGCCGGGATCCCCGAAGACGACCCGCGCAACCCCGCCGTCATCGCCGATAACGTCGGCGATAACGTCGGCGACGTCGCAGGCATGGGCGCGGACCTGTACGAGTCCTACGTCGGCTCGATCGTGGCGACGAGCGCGCTCGGCGTGGCGGCGGGCTTGGGCGTGGCCGGGGTGACCGTCCCCATGGCGATGGCCGCGGTGGGCGTGTTGGCCTCCGTCGTGGGAACGTTTTTCGTCAAGAGCCGGGAAGACGCCTCGCAGGCCACGTTGTTATGGGCGCTGCGCAAAGGGATCTTTTCGAGCGCCGCCCTGATCCTTATCGCCGCATACTTTTTGGTCCGTCACACCCTGGGCGTTGAGCACATGGGCGTCTATTGGGCGGTCCTCTCGGGACTTATCGCGGGCGTCCTCTTGGGTATCTCCACGGAGTTTTACACCTCGAGCGGTTACGGCCCGACGAGGCGCGTGGCCGAGGCGTCCCTGACGGGTCCGGCGACCGTCATCATCGGCGGCATGGCCGTCGGGATGCTGTCGACGGCTATCCCGATCATCGTCGTCTGCGGCGCGGTCTTGGCGAGCTTCTTTTTGGCGGGCGGCGCAAGCAACTTTCACATGGGCCTGTATGGCGTGGCTATCTCGGCGGTGGGGATGCTCTCGACGCTGGGGATCACGCTGGCGACCGACGCCTACGGTCCCATCGCGGACAATGCGGGAGGCAATGCCCAGATGGCGGGCCTGGATGCGGCCGTGCGTCAGCGCACCGACGCCCTGGATTCTTTAGGCAATACCACGGCCGCGACCGGTAAGGGCTTTGCCATCGGCTCGGCGGCCCTCACGGCCCTGGCCTTGATCGCCGCCTTCAACGAGCAGGTGGTCCTCGCCGGCAAGACCCTGGACCTGTCCCTCCTGAACCCGCGGGTCATCATCGGGCTCTTCATCGGCGGCATGCTGCCCTTCGCCTTCTGCGCCTTCACGATGCAGGCCGTCGGCCGGGCCGCCTCCCTGATCGTCGTCGAGGTGCGCCGCCAGTTCAAGGAGATCTTCGGCCTGATGGAAGGAAAGGCCAAGCCCGATTACGCGGGCTGCGTCAACATCGCGACCAAGGCCGCGCAGAAAGAGATGGTCCTGCCGGCGATGGTGGCGATCGGTTCGCCTATCGCCCTGGGCCTCTTGGCAGGCCTCGAGGCGCAGGCGGGTCTCCTGGTCGGCGCCACGGTCTGCGGCTTTGTCTTGGCCATCATGATGGCCAATTCCGGCGGCTCCTGGGACAACGCCAAAAAGTACATCGAGGAAGGCCACTACGGCGGCAAGGGTTCCGCCGCCCACAAGGCCGCGGTCGTGGGCGACACGGTCGGCGACCCGTTCAAGGACACCTCGGGACCGTCCCTGAACATCCTGATCAAGCTCATGTCCATGGTCTCCATCGTCTTTGCCTCGTTCATCATCTCCTACAGCCTGTCCAGGTGAGACTAATAGGCCTGGCCTTTAGTCTTACTCCGCAGCCAGGCTGCGAAGTTTCAGGGTGGCAGCGAAAGACCAGGTCTTTTCCTGCCATTTTTGTGGGACTCCCAGATCTGGTCTGGGAGTCCCTTTTTTGTGGGGGCAACTCGGGCAGGGGTCTTGGGGCCCGCAGGGGGTATTCCCTTGACTCCGGCCGCGCTTCGTCTATAATCGTATAAGGTATGAATAAGATGTCCCTGAACAGGGTCAAGAAGAACGAAAAGGTGAAGATCCTGGAGATCGCGGCGGGCAGGATGGCGAACGTCCGCCTGTCGGCCCTCGGCCTGCGGCCCGGGACCTGGGTCACGAAAATCAGCTCATTTGCCCTTCGCGGCCCGGTGACGCTGAAGGTGAACCGTTCCACGATCGCCATCGGCCACGGGATGGCGGAAAAGATCATCGTCGACAGCCAGCCGGCCTCCCCGTAGACCCAGATTGTTCCCCATGAGCAAGATCCTTCTTGTCGGCAATCCCAATGTCGGAAAGAGCGTCGTCTTTGCGCGCCTGACGGGCGTGCGCGTCATCACGTCCAACTACGCGGGCACGACCGTGGAGTTCCGCAAGGGCTTCACCATCGTCGCCGGCGCGAAGTGGGAGGTCGTCGACCTGCCCGGGACCTATAGCCTGGAGCCTGGCTCCAAGGCCGAAGAGGTGGCCTACCAGTATATCCGGGACACCGTCGAGCACCAAAAAGACGCCGTCGTCCTGAACATCGTCGACGCGACGAACCTCGAGCGCAACCTCCATTTGACCCTCGACCTCATCGACAAGGGCTATCCCCTTATCGTCGTTTTGAACATGTGCGACGACCTGACGCACCGCGGCATCGAGATCGACGTCGCGAAGATGCAGGACCTCCTGGGTGTCCCGGTCATCGCGACGTGCGCGGTGACGGGGCTGGGCATCAAGGCCCTGAAAGAGCGCTTCATCGAGGCCGAACCGCGCGCCGCGCGACGCCGCACCCACGACGAACTCTGGAAGGAGGTGGGGACCCTCGTCAGCCAGATCCAGAAGCTGACCCACCGCCGCCACACGTGGAAGGAGGTCCTCGAGGATTGGTCGGTCAAGCCGTTCACGGGCCTCCTGATGGGGATCGGCGTCATCGCCGCGATGTTCAAGGTGGTGCGTTTTATCGGCGAGGGGCTCATCACGCATGTCATGGACCCGGTCTTCAACAACCTCTACGCCCCGCTCCTATTGCGGCTGAGCGACGCGCTGAAGGAGGGGACGTTTTGGCACCACGTCCTGATCGGCGAACTGACCAACGGCAGGGTCGACTTCAAGAACTCCATCGGCCTTCTGACGACGGCGCCCTACGTCGAGTTCAACATGGTGCTGCCCTACATCATCTCCTTTTATCTGGTGCTGGGCATCCTTGAAGACGTGGGATACCTGCCGCGTTTCGCCCTGCTCCTGGATACGGGCCTGCACAAGATCGGCCTGCACGGCTTTGCCATCATCCCGGTCCTCCTGGGCTTCGGCTGCAACGTTCCCGGCATCATGGCCACGCGGGTCCTGGAGAGCAAGCGCGAGCGCTTTATCGCCTCGACGCTGATCTCAGTCGGCGTGCCCTGCGTGGCCCTGCAGGCGATGATCATCAAGCTGCTGGGGGACCACGGCGCCGCGCCCCTCCTCGTCGTGGCCGCCGCGCTCTTTTCGGCGTGGATCGTCATCGGCTTTATCCTCAACAAGACGCTCAAGGGCTACAGCCAGGAGTTGTTGCTCGAGATCCCGCCGTACCGCTGGCCGCCGTTTTCCGTGATCTTCACCAAGCTTTGGATCCGCGTCAAGGAGTTCATCGTCGACGCGCTGCCGTTCGTCATCCTCGGCGTCCTCGTCGTCAACCTCTTGCAGTACGTGCACGTCTTTCGCCTGGTGAGCGACTTCTTCGGCCCGGTGATGGTCAAGGTCCTGGGGTTGCCCAAGGAGGCGGTCTTTCCCCTGATCATCGGCTTCCTGCGCAAGGACATCGCCGCGGGGCTCCTCGTGCCGCTCCATCTGACGCTCAAGCAGCTTATCATCGCGTGCGTGGCGCTGGCGATGTCGTTTCCGTGCATCGCGACGTTCGTCGTCTTTTTGAAGGAGCTCGGCTGGAAGTATCTGGCCGTGGGGACCGCTATCATGCTGGCCGCGACCCTCGCCGTCGGCGGGATGCTGAACCTGATATTGTAGGAGCGCGTCCGATGGCGATGAAAGAGCGCGTCCGATGGCGATAAAAGCCCTTTCACTCATCTCCGGCGGCCTGGACAGCACCCTGGCGACCAAGGTCATCATGGACCAGGGGGTGGAGGTCGTGGCCGTCAACTTCGTCTCGTCCTTCTGCCGGTGCGACCACGGCGCCAAGGGCACAGACGGCTGCCGTCACGAGGCCAGGTTCGTCAGCGAACAGCTGGGCATCCCCCTCAAGGTCGTCAACGTCACCGAAGACTTCCTCGAGGTGCTCAGGTCCCCGAAGCACGGCTACGGCAGCAACATGAACCCCTGCATCGACTGCCGCATCCTGATGCTTAGAGAGGCGCGGCAGCTTATGGAGGAGCTGGGCGCCGCCTTCCTCATCACCGGCGAGGTCCTCGGCCAGCGGCCCATGTCCCAGCACGGCCACGCCATGCGGACCATCGAGAGGGAGGCGGGGGTGGAGGGTATCCTCCTGCGGCCGCTCTCGGCAAAGCGGCTGGAGCCGACCCTTCCGGAGAAGAACGGCTGGGTGGACCGCGAGAAGCTCCTCGATATCTCCGGCCGCAGCCGCAGGCCGCAGATGGCATTAGCCCAGACCTACCACGTCAAAGATTACCCGTGTCCCGCCGGCGGCTGTCTCCTGACCGACCCGAATTTCTCGCGCCGTATCCGGGACCTGATTGACCACGACCTCTTGAACCTCGAGGACGTCAGGCTCCTCAACCACGGCCGCCACTTCCGTTTGACACCCGCTGCCAAGCTCGTCGTCGGCCGCGATGAGCACGATAATAATATGATCGAAGGCTGCGCCCTGGAGGGCGATCATCTCTTTAGGCCGCTTGCGGAGGCACTCGGGCCCTCGGCCCTGGGCCGCGGCGCGGATTTCGACAAGGGAGAAACGCGGCTGCTCGCCGCGTGCCTGGTCGCCCGCTACTTCGACCAGAAGACCGGTGCGGTGAGCGTCCTCGTCACGCACAAGGGGCGGACCCGCGAGCTTTTCGTCACCCCCTTGACTCCCGATGAAACCAAGTGCTATCTTATATAAAAAATGGCAAAAGAGGCCAGGTCTTTTTTGCCACGAACATAAGTGGGACTTACCAGCCTGGGACTTACCAGCCAGACTCTTTTAGTCCCACTCTCCGGGACTTAAAGAGCCTGGCTCATTAGTTCCACCTGGATCGTCCATGTTCAGCCAGTGTCCCGGAAGAGATAGGGGCCTCAAGGTCCGTTATATCAAGTGTTCCCACTGTGGGACCGAGGTGGAGTTTTTCTCCGATGAGCCCAAGCGGCGCTGTCCCCAGTGCAAGAAAGACGTCACCTACACACAGAAGGACTCTTGCATCTACTGGTGTAAGGTCGCCAAAGACTGCCTGATGCGGTTTTAGGCCGTCCCTGACGCCGCGGAGTCCTCAGGTCGAGCAGGCCAATGAAACGTCGGCGGTCTCGTGACCGCCACGCTGTCAAATCTGATCCTGGTCCCGGCGATCTACCCCCTGGCTCCAGGAGCGCGCGCCGACACAAAGGGCGGGTTGATGGAATATCGATACGTGGTCCTGCTGGTCTTCGTGGTGTGCTACGCGCTGTTCGTCGTTTGGCCCAGGCACAGGCCATGGGTGGCGGCAGCCGGGGCGTTGATGCTGGTCGCCAGCGGCGCCCTGCCGCTCCGGCAGGCCTTCTGGGCCGTGAACTGGAACGTGATGGGCATCTTTGTCGGCACGCTCGCTGTGGCGGACATCTTCATGGAGTCCCGCGTGCCGGCCTATCTCGCCGAGGTCCTCGTCAACCGCGCCCGCAACTCCGCCTGGGCGATCCTCTTCATCTGTCTCATCACCGGCCTCATCTCGGCCTTTGTCGAGAACGTCGCCACCGTCCTGATCGTCGCGCCGATCGCCTTGACGCTCGCCTACAAGCTCGATATCCATCCGTCCGCCATGATGATCAGTATCGCCGTCTCGAGCAACCTCCAGGGCGCCGCGACCCTGATCGGCGACCCGCCGAGCATGCTCCTGGCGGGGTTCGCCAGGATGAATTTCATGGACTTCTTCTTCTATAAAGGGCAGCCCGGCATCTTCTTTGCGGTCGAGATCGGGGCCATCGCGTCCCTGGTCGTGCTCTATGTCATCTTCCGCCGCCACCGCGACAAGGTGACCCTGGTCCCGTCGGAGAGGGTGGTCTCCTGGGTGCCGACCGTTATCCTGGCGGTCCTGATCGTCCTCTTGGCGGCGTCGTCGCTCATCGACAAGGATTTTTCGTATCTGGCGGGGCTTGTGTGTGTGGCCGCCGGCATCGTGAGTCTCATCTGGGCAAAGGCGCGGCTCAAGAAGCCGTTGGTCCCGGGCATCAGGGCGCTCGACTGGGAGACGGCGCTCTTCCTCGTCGCCGTCTTCGTCCTGGTGGGCGGCCTCACCGCCACGGGCTGGATTGAGGTGATCGCCGACGGGCTTGCCGATGTCGTCCACGGCAACGCCTTTTACGGCTACACGCTGTTGGTGCTCCTGGCCATGGTGGCTTCGGCCTTCGTGGACAACGTGCCCTTCCTGGCGGCCATGCTGCCGGTGGGCCTTATCATGGGTGAGCGGCTCGCGATGCCCCCGCACCTCTTTTTGTTCGGGCTCTTGATTGGAGCGAGCCTTGGTGGTAATATTACCCCTATCGGCGCCTCGGCCAATATCGTGGCCTGCGGCATCCTGAAAAAGCAGGGGATCAACGTTTCTTTCAGGGAGTTCATGAGGATCGGGGTCCCCTTTACGCTTGTCGCGGTGTCGGCGGCATATCTGTTTGGTTGGCTGGTCTGGTCACGATAGACGGACACACAGAAAGGAGGCTGGCCGGATGTAGACAACGGCAACAACGGCAATGAGTTCCAGGCCAACAAAAAAGACACAGCGGAAGGTCCGCTGATTATAATAGAAGAAGAGCAGCATATATATAGAGGAGGAGTAGCATGGTGAAAAGAGCGGTAGGAGTGGTGGCGATAGTCGCCTTGTTGATCTCTGCCGGCATGACGGGCGCGGCGCTGGCCCAGGAAGCCGTGACGCAGGTAACACAGATGGCCGAAGACGCCGGCAATACCGTCTGTCCGGTCTGTAACGCGATGATCGATGAAAACGACAAGGTCACGGCCGAGTACGAGGGCAAGGTCTATAACCTTTGCTGCGATGGTTGCAAAGAGACCTTCCTGGAGGACCCGGCTACGTATGCGGCGCTGGCCGACGCCGAGGTCGCGGCCCTGCAGGCTTCCGAGGCGGCCGAAGAGACGGCCCTGATGGAGATGGAGGCCGAAGAGGCAGACATAGAGTAATACCTCTGTAGCAATAATCAGGACAGGCACCACTTTCGAAAATTAGGACAGACACCCCGGTGGGTCCCGACGAAAACGGTGTCTGTCCTCTTTTTCTGCGAAAATGGGGCTGCCCTATTTTTTCGGTAATACTTGACAAAAAGCATCGGGTATTATACAATAGGATGGTATGAGGATAACGACCCAGGGCGATTATGCGGTCCGGTGTCTTATGGTGATCGGCCGGTCCGGGGAGAAGGGGCCGGTGTCGATCCGCCACATCGTCGATAAGGAGGCGCTGTCGCAGGACTATATCGAGCAGCTTCTCCTGAAGCTGCGGCGGGACAGGCTCATCAAGAGCATGCGGGGGGTCAAGGGGGGATATCTCTTGAGCCGTCCGGCGCGGCAGATCTCGGTGAAGGACATCCTGGATACGGTCGAGGGGCCCACCTTTGAGGTGATCTGCGCCCGGAAAAAAAAGGCCGGCAAGAGCTGCTTCCATAGCAATAAAAGGTGCGTCTTGCGTGACGTGTGGAAGAGCCTGAAGGGTCGCATCGAGGAGTATCTGGACGGCGTCTCGCTCCAGGACCTGATCAATAGGGAGGCGGACGCGACGAATAAGTGACACCGAAAAGACCAGGTCT
>CAZUQR010000006.1:18731-23364 GCA_964622605.1 uncultured Planctomycetia bacterium | reverse complement strand
AAGTGACACCGAAAAGACCAGGTCTATCGAGTGTCACGGAAGCGTCCACGCCAAACCTCGGGTGTCGAGAACAAGGGAGGCATGACATGAAAAAGGCAGCGGTTCTCGTTGAGGACATGTATCAGGATCTGGAGGTCTGGTATCCTTACCTGCGCCTGAAAGAGGCGGGCTTGGAGGTCTACGCCGTCGGCACCGGCCGTTCCAAGACCTATAAGAGCAAGCACGGCTATGAGATCCGGGAGGACCTGAGCATCGCCGAGGCCGCCAAGAGGGACTTCGACGCCGTGGTCATCCCCGGCGGCTACGCGCCGGACATCCTGCGCCGCTATGACGGGGTGAACGCGTTCGTGCGCACCCTCTTTGAAAAGGGAAAGGTCGTCGCCTCCATCTGCCACGGCGGATGGGTGCTTGTCTCGGCGGGGATCTTAAAAGGTAAGACCGCGACGTCCTTTTTTGCCATCAAGGACGACCTGGTCAACGCCGGCGCCACGTTTGTCGACGAGGAGGTGGTCGTCGACCGCAACCTCATCACGTCGCGCAAGCCTGAGGACCTGCCCGCGTTCATGCGCGAGGTCCTTAAACAATTGCACTAAGCCCCAAGGGAGGCCGCCATGATAAAGGTAAAGACCTTTACGCAGAAGCTCGAGATCATGAAGACCATCACGGAGTTGAAGGCCCTGGACCTGGAGGTGAACCTTTTTATCGAGAGCGAGAAGGTCAAGCGTGTCATCAGCGCGAGCGACACCACGACCACGAACGACAAGGGCATGACGATGGGCATCATCCGCGTCCTGACCTACGAGGTGTAACGATACGAAAGGAGAACAATATGGCGTTGAAAGAGAAGGTGGAAACGGCCCTCAACGAGGTGCGGCCGATGCTCGAGGCCGACGGTGGCAGCGTGGATCTGGTCGGCGTGACAGACGATGGCAAGGTGACGGTAAAGCTTACCGGCGCCTGCGGCTCCTGTCCCATGGCGCAGATGACCTTGAAGATGGGTGTCGAGCGCATCATCAAGAAGTACGCGCCCGAGGTCAAGGAAGTCGTCTCCGCAACCTGATGGCACGCCGGCAGAAGTTGGACAAATTGATGCGCCGTCTGCGGCGGCTGGGGTCGGTGGTGGTGGCCTATTCGGGCGGGGTGGACAGCACGTTTCTCCTGAAGGCGGCAAAAGAGGCGCTTGGCGACCGCGTCCTGGCTGTGACGGCCTCGTCCGAAACTTATACGAAGTCAGAAGCCGACCGGGCGGGCCGCCATGCCTCTGCAATGGGGGTGCCCTGGCGCTTGATCCGCACGCACGAATTGCGCGACCGGCGCTTCCGGCGCAACCCGCCCGATCGCTGTTATTACTGTAAATCCGAGCTGTTCGGCCGGCTGGCGCAGATGGCCAAAAGACACCGGCTTGCGGTTGTCGCCGACGGCTCCAATGCCGATGACCTGAAAGACTACCGTCCCGGGGCGCGGGCCAAGGCCGCTCATGGCGTCGTCTCGCCGCTTCAAGAGGCGGGCTTGACAAAAAGGGAGATCCGCTTCTTTTCAAGAGAGTGGGGCCTGTCGACCTGGAACGCGCCGGCGCTGGCGTGCCTGGCCTCGCGCGTCCCGTATGACTCCGGGATCACGGCCACGCGCCTGCGCCGCATCGGGCGGGCCGAGGAGCGGGTCAGGGAAAGGTTCGGCATTATCGGCAACCTCAGGGTGCGCGATTTTGATACGGCGGCCCGCGTCGAGGTGGATAAAAAAGAGACGAGGCGCCTGCAGCGGCGCGCCCTCAAGGCGCTGTTGAGGCCCTTGGGGTATAAAGACGTTACGATCGACCCCCGGGGCTACCGGACCGGGAGCCTCAACCAGGTCCTCTCAAGCCATCGAAACCCCGTTTCCAAACGGCGTTTCGAAACGGGGTTTCCAAACGGCGTTTCGAAACGGGGTTTCCAAACGGCGTTTCGATAGAGGCGGAACAGATGCTTACCGATTTCCTTTTTCACTTAGGGCATTACCTCATCGAAGTCGTGCCGGCTTTGATGATAGGTTTCTTTTTGAGCGGCCTGGCCCACGAGTTCATCCCCCAGCGCTGGGTGGACCGCAACCTCGGCCGGCCCGGCGTGCGGCCCATCCTCTTGTCGACGCTCGTCGGGACGATGCTGCCGATCTGTTGTTGGGGGTCTCTGCCCGTCGCCGTCGGATTTTACAAGAAGGGCGCGCGTCTTGGGCCGGTCCTGGCGTTTCTCGTGGCCACGCCCGCGACCTCGATCAGCGCCCTGGCGGTTACTTATAGCCTCCTAGGCCCGTCTTTTGCCGTCTATATCTTCTTCGCAGTTATCCTGATGGGGTTGGCGATCGGCCTTGTCGGTAACCGTTTAAGGGTGCCTGCGCGCGAGGAGGACGAAAAAGACGAAGAATGCCCGGAGTGCCATAAAAAAGAAGAGGCCTGTCACGTTCACAGGAAGGGGTTGGGTCAGCGCCTGGTCTCGGTCCTGAAGTTCGCTTATGTCGACATGCCCAGGGACATCGGCCTTGAGACCGTCATCGGCATCGTGCTGGCGGCCGGGGTCGCGACGTACGTGCCCCTTAAGGCCCTTATAGAAAACTATCTCGCCGGCGCGTGGGGGTATGCGTTCAGCCTTGTCTTCGGTCTCTTGATGTATATCTGTTCTACCGCCACCGTGCCGCTGGCCGACGCCTTCATCAACCAGGGCCTGAGCATCGGCGCGGCGATGGTCCTGCTCCTGGCCGGGCCGGTCACGAGCTACGGCACGATCCTCGTCCTGCGCAAGAAGTTCGGCGGCAAAATCCTCTTTATCTACCTTGCGATGGTGAGTATAATGTCCCTGCTGTTGGGCCTGCTTTATGCCATCTGGCTGACAGGCAAGATTTGATCGCTTGTTCGAGACGAGGACTCAAACAGGACCGCTGTTCGAGGCGAGGCCTCGCTTAAAGAAGAGAGGTCGCTATGGAGAGGATCTATCTGGATTACGCGGCGACAACGCCCACGGACCCCGAGGTCCTGGAGGCGATGATGCCTTATTTCACGGAGCGTTACGGCAACCCTTCGAGCATCCACGGGTTTGGCCAGGAGAGCCGCAAGGCCGTTGAGGCCGCGCGCAGCCGGATCGCCTCTTTTCTGGGCGCCAAGAGCGAAGAGATCGTCTTCACCTCGGGAGGGACGGAGTCGGATAATACCGCGCTCTTCGGCGTCCTGTGGGCGAACGCCAAGAAGGGTAACCACGTCGTCACGACGGCCGTGGAACACCACGCCGTCATCGAGCCGGCGCAGTTTCTGGAGAAGCAGGGCTACAAGGTGACGTATGTCAAGCCCGACGCCCAGGGGATGATAGCCCCCGATGACGTCGCGGCCGTCCTCACGGACAAGACGGTCCTTGTCTCCGTGATGCACGCCAATAACGAGATCGGGACCATCCAGCCCATCAGGGAGATCGGCCGGATCGTGAAGGGGAAAGGGGTCTATTTCCACACCGACGCGGTCCAGACGGTCGGCCACATCCCCGTTGACGTCAACGACCTGAACGTCGACCTCTTGTCGCTGTCGGCGCACAAGTTTTACGGGCCCAAAGGGGTAGGGTGTCTTTACGTGCGCAAGGGCACGCGTCTCCTGCCGTTTTTGCGCGGCGGCGGCCAGGAGAACCGGCGCCGGGCCTCGACGGAAAACCTGCCCGGCATCGTGGGCACGGGCAAGGCGATCGAGATCTGCGCCAAGAAGATGGACACCGAGGCCAGGCAGCAGACCGTCTGGCGTGACCGGCTCATCGCGGAGATCCCCAAGCGCATCGACCGCGCCTACCTGAACGGACATCCGAACCAGCGCCTGCCCAATAATGTCAATTTCTCTATAGAGTTCGTCGAAGGCGAGTCCATGCTCCTGAGCCTGGACATGCTGGGCATCGCGGCCTCGACGGGCTCGGCCTGCACTTCGGGTGACCTCGAGGCGTCCCACGTCCTGTTATCGATCGGCCGTCCGCATGAGCTGTGCCACGGCTCCCTGCGTCTGACCCTGGGTCGCTTCAACAAGGACGGCGACATTGATCGCTTTCTGGAAGTCTTCCCCGGCATCGTGACGAAGCTGCGTGCCATGTCCCCCCTCTATGAAGAGAAGAAGTCTTAGCGCGGCTTGCCTGTTTGCGGCGGCGGCCGCGTGTCTGGCAGCGATCGCGCCGGCGCAGGCGGGGGAGGGCTTGGACCTTGAGCCCATTGTGGTGAGACAGAGCGTATGGCGGGTCGGGCCTGGCCCGGTGACAGCCGTCATGACGCGCGAGGATATCGAGAGGAGGGCCTTCTCGTCTGCAGAAGACGTGCTCAGCGCGCTGGGCGTGGACCTGCAGACCCGCGGCCGCTTCGGCATCAAATCCGACCTTGCCCTCAACGCCTCCACGTTTCAGCAGGTCCTCATCCTCGTCAATGGCGTGCGCATCAAGGACTTCCAGACCGCCCACCACGACCTTGACCTCTTCTTCAACGTCGAAGACATCGAGCGCGTCGAGCTGATCCCGGCCGCCGCCTCCGTCAAGTACGGCCCCGACGGCATCGGCGGCGCGGTGAACTTCGTCCTCAGGAAGCCCGCCGCCGGCCAACCCGTCGCCGGTCAGCTTGCCGCCGGCCAGCCCCCCGTCGCCGGTCAGCC
>CAZUQR010000006.1:0-18631 GCA_964622605.1 uncultured Planctomycetia bacterium | reverse complement strand
CAGCCCCCCGTCGCCGGTCAGCCTGCCGTCCGCGCCGCCGGCCAGCCCAGCGCCTCCGCCGCCGGCAACAATTCTTTTTCCCTCGCCGGCGGCAATGACGAGACCTTTGAGGCCCGTGGCCGCCTGAGCTTTGCGGGTCTGGCCGGCCACCACGTCGTCAGCGTCGGCCACGCCCAGAGCGGCGGCTCGCGCTACGACACGGACGCGCGCACCGAGACCTTTTTCTATTCGGCCGCCTGGGGGGATGACGCCGCGGGTCTCTTCCTCGACGCCGGTTATAACGAGAAAGAGTTCGGCGCCTATGATTTTTACACGCCGCACAGCGGCTATCCTTCCAAGGAGTGGACGGACACGCGCTTCGTGAACCTGCGGGCCCGCTTAGCCGACGGCACAGGCATAGGCGGCGGCTCAGGCACAGGTAGCACAGCCACAGGCGGCGGCACGGGCAACGCCACGGGCGACGGCACTTGGACCATAGAGCCCCGCGCCTCCTTTCGTCAACACCACGACAAGTTCGCGCTCAACGTCGAGAACCTCGCGCTCTACCTTAACCACCACCGCACCGATAGCTACGGCATAGGCGCCACCGTCACCCGCCACTTTGACGCCTGGGACCTGCCGCTCGGCCTTGACTACGGCGAGGAGCGCATCGCATCGAGCAACCTCGGTGACCACAGCCGCGGCCACTGGGACGTCATTCTTGACCCGCGCTTCGAGCTTTCCGATGAGACCGCGCTCAACGTGACCCTGCGTCTCGATGAGTACACGACTTCCGGCTCCGAGCTCACCGGCGGCGTCTCGCTCACCCGCGCCACCGCCGGTCACGCCGAGGTCTACGTCACCGTCGGCCGCACCATGCGCGTGCCGACCTTTACCGAGCTCTACTACAGCGACCCGACGACGACGGGCGATCCGGACCTCGAACCGGAGCACGCCGTCAACGTCGAGGCGGGCTGGCACAAAAAGGTCACCCCGGATATTGATGTTTCTTTGAGCGTCTTCGGCCGCCGCGAGGAGGACACGATCGATTTCACCAAGCTCACGGCCGCGGACGCGACCTTCGTGGCGCGCAACATCAGCAGGGCCTACGCCTGGGGGTTGAACGGCTATCTCGCGTGGCAGGCCGGCGACACGACGGCATTGGACCTGCGTTACGTCTATTCCGACAAGAAACTGGGTGACGACGGCAAGCTCTACAAATACGGCTTGAACTATCTGAAGCACATGGTGCGGCTGGGCATTGACTGGGATCTGCCCTTCGGCCATAACCGCTGCGACGTGGTCATGAAGAAGAAACCCGCGCGCCGCGCCTGGGTGGTGGTCAACGACCGCCTAGCGATACCTCTATCTGACGGCTGGCGCCTCTTCTTCGAGGTCTACAACCTGTTTAACCAGGAGTACCAGGAGATCGACGGTATCCCCGAACAAGGCCGCCTCTTCAAGTTCGGCCTCGACATCCGCTGGTAATTTAAGCAGTTTCCCGATTGGCCTGGAAACATCCCGATTGGCCTGGAAACAGTTTCCGAGCTGTTCGGGAAAGTGTATGCGAGACAAGCGAGGTCCGCATATGAGCAGACACGTTTTGGTAGCGATGAGCGGCGGCGTAGATTCTTCCGTGGCGGCGCTCCTGCTTAAGGAGCAGGGCTACACAGTCATCGGCGCGACGATGTGCTTCGACATCCCCACTGGCGCCCACCACAGGACAACCTGTCGCCCCCGCCGCAGGCCAACCTGTCGCCCCCGCAGGCCCGCCTGCTGCGGGAGGGAGGGCATCGAGGATGCCCGCAGGGTGGCGCGTCAGCTCGACATCCGCCACTACGTCTTGAACCTCGGCAAGGACCTCGAGAAGGCCGTTATCCACGACTTTGTCCGCGAGTACATGTCAGGCCGGACCCCCAACCCCTGCGTGCGCTGCAACCAGTATCTGAAGTTCGGCGCCCTCCTCGCCAGGGCCCGCGCTATGGGCATCCCCTATCTGGCCACCGGCCACTATGCCCATATTGAAAAGCATGGCCGTGTCTACTCCCTGAAAAAGGGCACGGATAACCGCAAAGAGCAGTCCTACTTTCTCTGTCAGGTCCCCAAGAAGGAGCTTAGTCATATCCTATTGCCATTAGGCAAGTTAACAAAAGAAGATGTCCGCCGGCTCGCCCACAAAAAGGGCCTCGTCGTCGCCGACAAGCCGGGCAGTCAGGAAGTATGTTTCATCCCGGACGATGATTACCGCGCCTTCCTGAAGACACGGCTCGATGCCTCCTACTTCAAGGCGGGAGACATCATCGATACGCAAGGCAGGGTCCTCGGCCGCCACCAGGGCATCTTCAACTTTACCCTGGGTCAGCGCGGGGGCCTGGGCCTGTCCGCTCCGCAGCCCCTTTATGTCCTTGCTATAGACCCCGCGCGTCACCGGCTCACGGTCGGCCCCAAAAAGCAGGTCTTCGGCAAGGGCATCGTGGCGGACGAGGTCAACATATTGGAATGGGACGCCCTTAACAAAAGGCGTTCCCTTAAGGCCAAAATCAGGTATAATCATCCGGAAGCGGCCCTCCGTGTCGCCTCTGTCACCAAAGCCGGGCTGAAAGCCGAATTCCGCCAGGCCCAGCCGGCCATTACCCCGGGCCAGTTCGCGGTCATCTACAGGGGTGACACGGTGGTGGCAGGCAGTCGCATAACAGGGAGCTTTTGAGGGGAGTTTTTAAGCGTCATGGCACAGGAACTCATCGATAAGATCAATAAGATCCGCAGGGAGAAGGACGTCGTCATCCTCGCCCACAATTATCAGATCGGCGAGGTCCAGGACATCGCCGATCACTGCGGCGACTCCCTGGAGCTGAGCCGCATCGCGGCAAAGTCCGACAAGAAGATCATCCTCTTCTGCGGGGTGTACTTCATGGCCGAGACCGCGTCGATCCTGTGCCCGGACAAGAAGGTATTGATCCCCGACCTCAAGGCGGGCTGTCCCATGGCCAACATGATCACCGCCGCGGACGTGCGCGAATTGCGCGAACGCCACCCCCGGGCCGTCATCGTCGGTTACGTCAATACCCCCGCCGCCGTCAAGGCCGAGATCGACATCTGTTGCACCTCGACGAACGCGGTCGGCATCGTCTCCAGGATCGACCCCCACAAAGAGATCGTCTTCATCCCCGACAAGTACCTCGCCGATTACGCCTCCCGCAAGACGGGCAGACGTCTCATCTTGTGGGATGGGCATTGTCCCACCCACGTCAAGATCATACCCGAGGACATCATCAGGCAGCTGCGCCTGCATCCCAAGGCCAAGATCATGGTGCATCCCGAGTGCCGGCCCGAAGTGGTGGAGATGGCGGATAGGGCCCTGTCCACGAGCAAGATGTGCGCCTACGCCCGCGACAGCGAGGACAAGGAGTTCATCGTCGGGACCGAGATCGGTATCATCTACCGTCTCGCCAAGGACAACCCCGGCAAGAAGTTCTACCCCGCCTCCGAGCATGGCATCTGCCCCGACATGAAGCGCACGAACCTCGAAAAGGTCCTCTGGTCTTTAGAGGAGGAGAAGTTCGAGGTTCGCGTCTCCGACGACATCCGCCGCCGCGCCCGCGCCGCCATCAACAAGATGCTTGAGATGGTCTGACCCCTGTTAAAACTTGTTGATAATCCGTGCTTCCGAAACCCCGTTTCCAAACCCCGTTTAGAAACCCCGTTTCCAAACGGGGTTTCTACTTGACAGGGTGCGGCAATCGGAGTATTTTATTGCTTAATTGCCGCAAGCCCGATTTTCCTCCCGTAACAAATCTTCCCCTTCGGGCGATTCCCTAAAAACACATCATAGAACAAAGGGGGGTTGCCATGAGAAAAGTTCCACTCTATCAGGATCACTATTACCACGTCTACAACCGAGCTGTAGAAAAACGGCAGATTTTCTTTGACCAGGATGATTACGAGCGTTTCTTAGGCAATTTTCGGCTTCTAAATGATATTAATACGCTCGCGCGCTACACCGGAGAACGAAAGGGGAAATTGGTCGAGGCCACAGCTTATTGTCTCATGCCCAACCATTTCCATTTGATTTTGTATCAAAAAGCAGAGGGCGGCATAAGTCGTTTGATGCATAAATTGACAGTATCTTACGCAAAATATTTCAATGCAAAATACAGGAGGGAAGGGACTCTATTCCAGGGCCCCTTCAGGGCGAATTTAATTTCAGATGATAGCTATATGATTCAAGTAGTCCGATACGTCCACACCAACCCGCTGAAACTACCCCAGAAAGGAAAAGATAACCAATTCCTCAAAGAGTTTTTGTGTAACTATAAATGGTCAAGCCTGAAACACTATTTAAATCCAGGCAATGAACTCTCCATCTATTTAAGGCGAGAGCCTATCTTGTTGTACTATAAAAATCTCGATCAATTCAAGCGCGCCACCTTCATTTCTTTTCTCGAAACCCCGTTTCCAAACCCCGTTTAGAAACCCCGTTTGGAAACGGGGTTTCCCTTGTTAGAAACGTGTTGATAATCCGCAACAGTCAGCCAACCTTTTTAATACCAATAAGTTACAACTGTCCAAAAACAAGGTTTTCCACAACTTCCCTTTGGATCGGGCCTTAGGCGACCTCCCAAAATGAGGCCTAAAGGCAACACATCCGGTCCGCCCGCCGCCGGATTTCCCGTCGATACCGCCCGCCGACCGAAAAAAGAACCCCTGCTACCCCTTGCGCCCTAAAGGATTACGGCCTGCGGTGAGAAAATCAGGCCCCAAGGCCGGTTCTGGCACAGCCCCTGCATAAATAGGATAGTGTTGGTCAGTCCCAGACATACCAGGACATACTTAGACAAACCCAGACAATTTAGGACAAGCCCCATCGGGACCCGTAGGACGAGTCCCCTCAGGCCCAAAAAGAGACTCCCCGACATGAACAAGGAGAACGGCATGGCAAACGGAAGCGACTTTCTGACCATCACGGAGGCCGCGCGCCTCATCGGCGTCTCGGCCAAGACCATCGTCCGCTGGGAGAAGGCGGGCAAGGTGCGCCGTTCCAAGCGCGACTTCCGCGGGTGGCGCGTCTTCGACGACAAGGACCTGCGCAAGCTCAAGGCGTTCCGCCAGACCATCTTCTATTAATGAGACTCAGCGGATCAATAATGCTTACCGGATCACAAATAATCGGGAGGTTCCAGATGAAAGGTTTGCTGAAGATTTTTGCCGCGGTGTTTGCCGTGGGCTGCGCGGCCTCGTTGGCGGCGGCCGCGGAGCTGGAAATCGTCGAGGCGCCGTCGCGGCCGGCCGGTGAACAGGTCGACAAGGAGACGGGCCTGCGTCCTTCGGACCTGGAGCTCCTTAAAGAGGCGCTCGGCCGGGAGACGCTCGTCCAGGGCGAGGAGAACGGTTCCGCGAAGGCGGACGCCGGCGCCGAAAAGACGCCCCCCCCGTCGACGGTCACGCCCAAGGAGGCGACAAAAGAACCGACCCGCTACACCCTGGGTCCGGATGACATCATCGAAATAGCCGTGCGCCGCCACCCCGAGTTCAGCGACAGGTACCTGATCAACGCCGAAGGCAAGATCCAGTACAAGTTCGTCGGCGACATCGGGATTAGCGGCCTGACCAAGACCGAGGTCCAGGACCTCATCACCAAGATCCTCTCCAAGTACATCATCACGCCCGAGGTCGACGTGACCATCCTCGAATACCGCAGCAAGGTGATCTACGTCATCGGCGAGGTCGGCCGGCCGGGCAAGTATTACATGAAGGCGGACACGATCTCCATGCGTGAAGCGGTGGTCCAGGCGGGCCTGCCGACCCTGTCGGCGGCCATGCGCCGCACGGCCCTCATCCATCCGGACAAGAGCGGCAAACCCGAGCAGATGACGGTCGATCTCTACGCCCTTCTCTATGAAGGAAAGCTCGACCTTGACCGCGAGATGCTCCCGGGCGACGTGGTCGTCGTGCCGGCGACGCTCTTTGCCAAGATCTTCCGCGTGATCAGCCCGGTGCAGAGCACCGTCAGCACGGCCAAGGACCTGTCCACCCCTTATTGATAAGATAAGAAGAGGAGAAGGCATGAAAACCGAAGGATTGCTCAGCGCGACACAATTACCGATCCGTTACGTCAAGATCTTCTTCAGGCGCAAGTGGCTTCTCCTGATCCCGGCGGTCGTCGGGATCGTGGCCGGGATCGTCGTGGGCGCCCTGCTGCCCAAGGTCTACGAGTCCTACAGCGTCGTCATGATAGAGGAGGAAAAGACCCTTAACCCGCTCATCAGCGGCATCGCCGTCTCCGCGGACGTCGTCAGCCGCATGCGCAATATCCGCGAGCAGATCCTGGGTTGGAATAGCCTCGTCCAGCTCGTCGAGCGCCTGCAGCTCGCCAAAGACGTCAAGTCGCAATACGACTTCGAAAAGCTGGTCCTGGACCTCCGGCGCAAGATCAGCGTGCGCATGCAGGGGCCCAACCTCATCAAGATCAGTTTTACCAGCCCCATCCCCACCGAGGCCAAGAAGGTCGTCCAGACGGTCAACGACATCTTCGTCGAAGAGAACATGAAGGCCCAGAACAAGGAGTCGTCGATCGCCATCGAGTTCCTGAAGGACCAGATCAAGGTCTACCGGCGCAAGATCAGGGAGGCCGAGATCGCGGACATGAGCGACAAGCTCGATGGGCTCCTCGTCGATTCGACAGAGGCCCACCCCCTGGTCCAGGACTACCGCCGCCGCATCGTCGAGATGGAGAGGCAACTCCAGGAAGAGGAGTTCGACGTCGAAAAGGCCCAGCCCATCCCCACGGCGTCCTCCCCCTATGCCAATGTCATCAAGGAGCAGATCGACAACGCGCTCCAGCAGGTGCAGGCCGAGGCCTCGACCGCCAAAGACCTCGTGCCGCTCGACAAGCTCAACCCGTCGGCCACGGGCTCCAACGAAGCGCTCTATCAGCTGCTCCTCTTGGACAAGATGGACACGACCATGGCGCGCGACGCCCAGGTCAACGAAAGCATCTACAACATGCTCCTGCAGCGCCTGGAGACGGCCAAGATCACCCAGCGCCTCGAGGCCTCCAAGCAGGGGACGCGCTATACCGTTTTGGACCCGCCACGCCTGCCCTTGAAGCCCGTCAGCCCGAACAAGCCGCTCATCGTCTTCATCGGCGTCTTTTTGGGCACCGCCGCAGGCATTGGGCTCGTCCTGTTGATGGAGTTCACGGACCACTCGATCCTGAGCATCGACGAGGCCAAGGAGTTCCTGGAGTATCCGATCCTGGGCGGCATCTCGAAGATCCTCACCGAGGAGGACATCGCCGTCAGCCGCAGCCGCAGCCGCTTCAGGATGTTCGTCTTCATCGCGGTCAGCGCCCTGCTGGTCCTGATCACCGGATTGTATTCGCTGTTACAAAAGCCCTAAAGCCCAAGGGACCATGTACGAACAATTCTATAACCTCAAGAGCAAGCCCTTCAACAACAGCCCCGACCCGCGCTTCTTTTATCCGAGCCCCAAGCACGCCGAGGCGCTGGACCGCCTCTATTACGCCATCGTCGAACGCAAGGGCTTTGTCGTCATCACGGGCGAGATCGGCGCCGGCAAGACCACGGTCTGCCGCGCGCTCTTGAAGCGCCTGGACGACCGGCACAACGAAGTCTGCATGATCACCAACACGCACCTCTCGGCCAAGGAGCTCATCGTCGCTGTTCTCGAAGACCTGAACGTGCCGTACCGCCCCGGCACCAAGGTCAAGCTCCTGGTGCAGCTTAATGATTACCTGATCGAGCGCATGCAGGAAGACAAGAACGTCATCCTGATCATCGATGAAGCGCAGAACCTGACCCCCTCGGTTCTCGAAGAGGTGCGTATGCTTTCGAACCTGGAGACCGACACCGACAAACTCCTGCAGATCATCCTCATGGGCCAGCCCCAACTCCGGGAGAAACTCAGACTCAAGGACTTAGAACAGTTCCGCCAGCGCGTCGCCATCCACTATCACCTGTATCCGCTGAGCCCCGATGAGACGGTCAAGTACGTGAACCACCGGCTGGGGGTCGTGGCGGAAAACGGCAAGGCGGGCACCCTCTTCTCCTCGCAGGCCCTGGAACAGGTCTTCATGTTCTCCGGGGGCATCCCGCGCCTCATCAACTATATCTGCGACAACGCCCTCCTGAGTGGCTTCGTCTATGAGCGCCGTGAGATAGACGCCGGCCTGATGCGCGAGGTGATCGGCGAGTCGCACGCCAGGATCCAGGAGGCGACGGACGTCGTCAAGACATTCTGCTGCGAGAGGTGCCAGCTTGCGCAGGAGTGCGCGACCAAGTGGATCCGCGCCGAGCACGGCCAGGAACAGATCTGCTGCGAATTGTGCCAACACTATAGAGCCTGTCATTAATCCGGAGGAGATCGCATGGGGAAGTTCACCGACGCACTGAAAAAAGCGGCCGAGAAGCAGATCGAGCGCATCGAGAAGCGCGAGGAGTTCAAGCCCTACGTCGTGCGCGCGGCGACCGAGTCCAAGGTCGACCCGCACGTCGTGGCCTACTTCGACCCGTCCTCGCCCATCGCCGAGCAGTACCGCATCCTGCGCACCAACCTGCAGGCCCTGGGCGACAAGCAGGCCCAGCCCAAGGTCCTGACCATCACCAGCGCCATCCACGGCGAAGGCAAGACCATCACCTCCATCAACCTGGGGGTGACCTTTGCCCACGATCTGAGCAAGAAGTCCATCCTCCTGGTGGACGCGGACATGCGCAAGGGGACGATGAGCCGGACGCTGGGCCTAGAGGCCTCCAAGGGGTTGTCGGACCTGTTGATGGACGGCATGCCCGTCGAGGAGACGCTCCTGCGCATCAGCGGCATCGACAATCTCCACATCCTGCCGAGCGGCAGCCGGCCCCATAATCCGGCGGAGCTCATCGGATCTGCCAGGCTCAAGAGCCTCATCTCGGAGTTGCGCAAGAATTACGATTACGTCATCTTCGACGCCCCGCCCGTCATCCCGGTCACGGATGCCGGCGTCCTGGGGGTCCAGTGCGACGGCGTCATCATGGTGGCCCAGGCCGGCCGCACCCAGCGCGGCGTCGTCGTCCACGCCCAGGACCGGCTCAACACCATCAAGGCGCGCGTCCTCGGTTACGTGCTGACGAACATCGAATATCATATTCCGGAATACATCTATCGCTATTTGTAATGCCGACACCGGCAGCAGGCAACGGGTAGTCAGTTGGGGACCTGGCCGCGCTGCCGGTGACGTATATGTGGGGGGAGTGACATGTATAAGAGGACGTTCTTTGACAGCTTCAAGTTCGCCATCCAGGGCATCCGCTTCATCGTCGCCAACGAGCGCAACATGAAGGTGCATCTTTTCTTTGCGCTGGTGGCGCTCGCCTGCGCGGCGCTCTTTCGCATCACGCCCATCGAATTCATCTTCGTCGTCTTCGCCATCGCGCTCGTCCTGATCACCGAGGCGGCGAACACCGCGTTCGAGCTCTTGCTTGATTTCGTGCACGGCGACGAGTTCCACCCCGACGTCAAGCTCCTGAAGGACATCGTCGCCGGCGGCGTCTTCATCGCCGCGGCCAACGCCTTCATCATCGGAATAATCATCTTCATACCGCGCTTCATCGACCTTGCGGCATCTTATTTCTAATACGGAGGGCACATGCAACTACTCAAAAAGATCCAGCAGAGAAAGATCCGCAGCGCCGTGATCGGCCTGGGCTATGTCGGCCTGCCCTTGGCCGTCGAGCTGGCCGAGGCCGGGGTGGAGGTGGTGGGCATAGACCTTGACAAGTCCAAGGTCGATGCCATCAACCGCAAGAGGTCCTATATCCGCGACGTCCCCGGCACGGCCGTGCGCGAGCTGGTCTCAAAAGGGCTTCTGTCCGCCACGACCGCCTACAGCGCGCTGATGACGGTGGACACGGTCAACATCTGCGTGCCCACGCCGCTGCGCAAGACCAAGGAACCGGACATCTCCTTTGTCATCAAGTCCGCCGAGCAGATCGCCCGCTACCTGCGCCGCGGCCAGCTGATCATTTTAGAAAGCACGACCTATCCGGGCACGACCGAGGAGGTCCTCCTGCCGATGTTCGAGGCCAAGGGGTTCAAGGTCGGCAAGGACTTTCACCTGGCCTTTTCGCCTGAGCGCGTCGATCCCGCAAATCCCAAATACACCACCAAGAACATCCCCAAGGTCGTGGGCGGGGTGACCCGGGCCTGCACGAAGGCGGCCCAGGCCCTCTATGAGCTGTGTATCGAGACCGTGCACCCCGTTTCCTCCACGCGCGTGGCCGAGACCGTCAAGCTCCTCGAGAACACCTTCCGCGCCGTCAATATCGGCATGGTCAATGAGCTCGCCCTCATGTGCGACAAGATGAAGATCGACGTCTGGGAGGTCATCGACGCGGCCAAGACCAAGCCCTTCGGCTACATGGCCTTTTACCCGGGGCCGGGCCTGGGCGGGCACTGCATCCCTATTGACCCGCTCTACCTGTCGTGGAAGGCACGCTTTTACGGCTTTGAGGCGCGTCTCATCGAGGTGGCGGCCCAGATCAACCGCTCCATGCCCGAATACGTGGCGCACAAGGTCTCCGAGGCCCTGAATAGCAAGGGCAAGAGTGTCAAGGGGGCCAGGATCCTGGTCCTGGGCGTCGCCTACAAGCGCAACGTCAGCGATTACCGCGAGTCGCCGGCGTTCGAGATCATCGAGCTGCTGCAAAAGCTCGGGGCCAAGGTCTCGTATCACGATCCGCACGTCCCCTCCTTCAGCGAGGCCGGGCTCAGGATGAAGGGGGTCCGCCTGACAGTCCAGACGCTCAAGGGCGCGGACTGCGTGGTCATCGTGACCGACCACGACGCCTTTGACTATGCTGCGATCGTGAAATCCGCGAAACTGATCGTGGACACCAGGAACGCCACGAAATCGAAAAACGGTAAGGTCGTCAAACTTTAAGGAGAAGTGCCGCAGAGACTTTAAGGAGAAGTGCCGCAGAGACTTTAGGGAGAAGTGCCGCAGAGATTTTAGAGAGAGGCACCACAAGGGGGTAACCTGAATGAGTAATTATCTGGTAACGGGGGGCGCGGGTTTTATAGGCAGCAACATCGTCGATAGACTGGTGGCAGAGCGCCATAACGTCCGCGTGCTCGACAACTTTTTCAGCGGGAAAGAGGAGAATCTGACCAAGGCCGGGAAAGCCGCCGGCAAGCGCCTGAAGGTCATCCGCGGCGACATCCGCGACAAGGAGACGTGCCTGAAGGCCTGCGAGGGCGTGGACTACATCCTGCACCAGGCCGCCCTGCGCTCTGTCCCTAAGTCCATGCAGGACCCGGATAGCTACAACGCCGTCAACATCCAGGGCACGCTCAACCTGCTCCAGGCCGCCTCCGCCAAGCGCATCAAGCGCTTCGTCTTCGCCTCATCCAGCTCCGTCTACGGAGAAACGGACAGCTTTCCGGAGAGGGAGGACTTTTTGTCCAAGCTCATCTCGCCCTACGCCCTCAGCAAGCTGGCCGGCGAGTACTACTGTAAGATCTTCGCCGATTTCTTCAACGTCGAGAGCGTCGCCCTGCGCTACTTCAACGTCTTCGGCCCCAGGCAGGCCCTGGACGACGAGTACGCCGTCGTCATCCCCAAGTTCATCACCTGCATCCTCAAGGGTGAGCCGCCGCCCATCTTCGGCACCGGCAAGCAGTCCCGCGACTTTACCTATATAGACAACGTTGTCGAGGCCAACATCCTGGCCGCCACGACCCCGGGCATCACCTTCGAGGTTCTGAATGTCGCCAACGGCAAGGACAACACGGTCCTGGGCCTGGTGGAAGCCCTCAACAAGATAATCGGCAAGGACATCAAGCCGACGTTCCTGCCCGTCCGGGCCGGCGACGTCTTCAAGACCCTGGCCGACGTCTCGAGGCTCAAAAAGACCCTTAACTTCAAGCCGCTGGTCGACTTCGACGAAGGCCTGCGCCGCACGGTGGAGTACTTTAAAGCGGTAACATATATGTCTTGAAACTTAGTTAAAACTAAGTTATAATACATAATACAATGGAACAAATAATCTATAACCACCTACAATTAATAGAGATATTTCATTTAGAGTTCCTTCGTTGGTTCGGGAGAAGGGTCAAGGCAAATTGCTACGCTCTCAAGGGCGGCTCCAATCTCCGCTTCTTCTTCAATAGTGTCCGTTATTCGGAAGATATGGATATCGACATCTCGGGTATCCGGGTGGACGTGATTAAGGATGAAGCGACGAGGATCCTTGATGCTTCCTCGTTCGCGGATGCGTTGAGGTCTTTCGGCATCAGGAGGATCGTGGCGCCCGACATGGCAAAGGCGAAGCAGACCGAGACGACCCAGCGCTTCAAGGTCCATCTTTTGACGGCGGCCGGAGAAGACCTCTTCACGAAGATCGAGTTCTCCCGCCGGGGCATGGAAGAAGGGGTGGAGACAGGTCTTGTCTCAGAGGCGGTCCTGCGCGCGTATAAGACAACGTCGTTTCCGGTGCCGCATTACGGCCTGCGCGCGGCGGTCCGGCAAAAGGTCCGGGCGTTGGCGGGTCGCTCCACCGCTCAGGCCCGGGACGTGTTTGATCTGTTCATGCTGAGTTCCCAGGCGGCGGGACGGCCCGAAGCCGGAGCATGGGCCGCGCTGGAACCCGCGGTCCGCGGCAAAGCGGCCGAACAGGTTTTGTCCATCACCCTTGAACAGTTCCGGGACACGGTGGTTTCCTTCTTGTCGCCCGACGACCAGGCCGTTTATCAGGAGACGGATGCCTGGGAGGACATAAAACTGCGCGTTGTCCACAGCCTCGAAGAGCCGGAGAAAGACCATGCCTAACATCTCGGTGCTGGCCGCCGTAAAGAAACTGGGACGGTCCTTTTTCACGACGCACGAGCTGACCGTTTGCGGAACGGGCTCCGCGTCCAATACGATCCAGGCGTTGAATCATTTGGTGCGTCAGGGCGTGATTATCAAAGTGGCGCGCGGCGTGTGGGCGCTCGAGGCGGATAAAGACAAGATCAGCCCTTATGCCGTTGCGGCGTTCTTATCGCCCCGCCACCGCGTCTATGTGTCTTTCACGAGCGCCCTGCATCTGCATGGGGTGATCGAACAGATCCCCCAATCAGTAACGCTGGCTTCAACGGGGCATACACGGACGGTTCGCACGCGCATAGGGACCTATTTCATCCACCGGATCTCTCCGGCGTTTTTCAGGGGATTTGACTGGTATCGGGGCGAGGGGAGCTTTCTCATTGCGGAGCCGGAGAAGGCCTTGGTCGACTGCCTTTATCTTTCCTCGCGCAAGAAAAAACAGTTCGGGCACTTTCCGGAGCTCCATTTTCCGCGTTCCTTCAGCTTTGCCGGAGTCCGGCGCTGGGCACGGGAGATCCCGAATCAAAGGGTCCGCGCAGCCGTTCAGAAACGCCTCGTTTCCATAAATAATCATTTTTGATTACTAAAGGAAATACGATGGGTACTTATGCCGTGATTTTAGCGGGTGGGGTGGGGAGCCGCTTCCGGCCTATGAGCCAGCCGCAGAGGGAAAAGACACCGGCCCTATTGACAATTAGTCTAGGGTGTTGTATAATATAATACAAGGAATTGTATAAAATAATACAATAATTTGTATGGAATACAGAGTAGACGAAAAGCGCCTTTTCGAAACCTTGGCGGTCTAGAATAGCTTCCTGAAGCGCAGGGTTCATCTCGTCGCTTGCGGTGGAACGGCACTGACCCTTATGGGAGTCAAGGACTCGACAAAGGACATCGATCTCATGGTGCCGGATGAGCGGCAACACGATTATCTTATCAAGACCCTTGAGGAGATCGGCTATAAATCAGTCTCAGGACACGGTTGGGTCGGGGAGAGAGGTTTTATCTTCGATATTTTCAGGGGCAAGCGCATCCATACGACAGAACTCTTGGAGTCGCCGCTTGAGCCGAACAATCACGAAGTCGTCAAGGAATTCGCGTCGATCACATTGAGCGTGTTGAATGCCTATGATCTTATCACGAGCAAGCTCTTTCGCGGCTCGGCGGTTGATTTAGATGACTGTCTCGTATTGTGGCGGGCGCAAAGAAGCCGGATCGACCTGGACGTTTTGAAGACGCGTTTCCGCCAGACCGCCGCCTATGACATCGGCGAAGAGAAGGTCCTGAAACATCTGGATCATTTTTTGTCATTATTGGAGAAAGAGGTGGGCCATGGAATCTGAGAATCTCTCTCAACGCGTCAAGGCGCTGGGGTTTCCTTTGTTGGAAACCGGGCAGGCGCTTGACGTCGCCGCGACCCTGGCGGATGTCGTCAAAAGCCGGGATGTGCGGCTCTGGGAAGGATTTCCCGTCATGTTGGCCACGGCCCTCGAGAAAGGTTTTTCGGACCTGGACGAGGTGCGCCGGCTTCTTGAGTCTGCCGACGACAAAGAGGCGTTATCCCGCCTTGTCGCTGTGGCCTGTGGCCTTTACGCGTTCGTGGGGACGGATGTGCCCGGCCTGAAAAAGGTAGAAGAATGGGGCCATTACTCGGCCGAAGATTTTCAGAAGGCGTTGCAGGCCCTTAAGCGGAATACGGCTTTGAAGCTGGGGGGGCGGGAGCTCGACGCGCAACGTTTTAAGAAAGCCTTCCAAAGGTATTTTTCCGAATGGGAGAGCGTGACGGATTTCGTGGCCAAGAAGGAGCTTCTCGATCTCGAGTACGCTCTGAATCAGGTATTTCCTCCTAAACAGAAGCAGCTTTTTCTAAAACGCCTCAAAGGCGGGAAGATGACAAAGACCGAGCGCGAATATTATTCCCGCGTTGTGCGTAAAAAGGTCCTTGCCTTAGCCAATCCCGAGCTGCATCGCCTGGCGCAGCAACTTGCGACAACCGATTGAAAACAACATGAATAATACCTATGCCGTTATCTTAGCCGGGGGGGAGTTGCTTCTGGCCCATGGGCCGAAAACTGGAGCCGGAGCAATTTTTATATGTTAAAAGCATATAATTATATGCAGAATGTATATAGGGATGGCTTGCGACGTTCCATTGAAATAACTTAACAAATATGTTAAATTATTGTTATGAAATATGACGATTTCGTTCAAAAAGTAAAAAGTTACCCTGTCATTGAAACAGAGTCCTTGTTGGCGGGAGAAGCAATCCCGGCCAGGGTAGCGGTCCAGATCAGTCGTTGGCAGAAGGCCGGCCGCCTGGTGCAGCTGAAAAGGGGCTTTTATCTCCTTCCGGAGGCTTACCGGAAGACCGAAGTCTCGGAGCTGTATCTGGCCGGTGTCTTGTGCAAACCGTCCTATGTGAGCCTGGAAAAAGCGCTGGAGTACCATGGGGTCATCCCGGAAGGGGTGCCCGTTTACACGAGCGTCACGACGAAGCGGCCCGGCCGGCTGACGACGCCCCTGGGCATTTTTGATTACCGTCATGTGCGCGCTTCACTTTTTTGGGGTTACCGTTCGGTACGCTTCGCCGGACAGACCGCCTTTATCGCAGCGCCGGAAAAGGCACTGCTCGATCTTTTCTATCTGCGCCCCATCAAAGTCACGGCGGACTACCTTTCCGAGATGAGGCTTCAGAACGTGGAGGCGATCAACGTAAAGGAACTCTTCAGATATGCCCGGCGTTTCCGCAAGCCCAAGATGACCGCGGCGGCCGAGACGGTAAAAGACTACATCAGGCAATACCTTAAGGGGATGAAGACGCTATGAAAGATCATGTCTTGGAGCTTGTGGCGTCCCGGAGCGGCACGAATGCGAAGCTGAACGTCATGCGGGAATATCTTCAGGCCTATGTGCTTAGGATACTTCATGACGAGGGATTTTTCCGGTCGGCGGCTTTCGTGGGAGGCACGGCACTGAGGTTTCTCTATGATCTGCCCAGATTTTCCGAAGACCTCGATTTTTCGCAGGCGGAAAACGCCGCTGGGCTGGATTTCATCGGGTTGATGAAAAAGGTCGACCGGGAGCTCGCCGCAGCCGGCTACAGCGCCTCCATCGCCTACAAGACGGACAAGACCGTGCACAATGCCATGATCAAGTTCGAGGGGTTGCTCCGCGAGGCGGGGCTTTCTCCGATGAAGAGTCGGAAGTTTTCCGTCAAGATCGAGGTGGACACGCGCCCCCCGCAGGGCGCGGCGTTGAAGACCTATGTCGTCAACAAGCATTTTCCCTTTACGTTCCTTTCCTACGACGTAGCATCGCTGTTCGCCGGAAAAGTGCACGCCCTTCTGACGCGCAAGTACGCCAAGGGAAGAGATTATTTCGATCTGGGATGGTATCTGTCGCGGTGGAAAGACATCACGCCGAACCTCCCGCATCTTCGAAACGCCCTTGCGCAGACAGGTTGGCAAGGGGGGCAGGTGGATGAGGTCAACTGGCGTGCCCTGCTGGCTCGCGTGGTCGAAAGCGCCGACTGGAAAGCGGTCCGCCGGGACGTCGAAAATTTTCTCGAAAATCCCCGGGACATGGACGTTTTTTCCCAGAAGAACGTCTTAAGTCTATTGCATCCATGAACACGTATGCCGTCATATTAGCTGGTGGGGTGGGGAGCCGCTTCTGGCCCATGAGCCGGGAGCTGGAGCCCAAGCAGTTCCTGCAGTTCAACGGCGATAAGTCGCTCCTGCAGGAGACGGTCGCGAGGGTCCTGCCGCTGGTCAAGTCCCAGCGGGTCCTCGTCGTCAGTAACCAGCAGTATAAGTTCCAGATACAAGAGCAGTTACGCGAATTCGGCGTGCCCGAGGCCAACATCATCCTCGAGCCCCAGGCCAAGAACACGGCCCCGGCCGTCGGCTTTGCGGCCTGGCGCATCGCGAGCCGGGACCCGGAGGCGGTGATGTTCGTCCTGCCGGCCGACCACCACATCGCAAAGCCGTCCAAGCTGCGCAATATCCTGAAGGAGGCGGTCAGGGTCGCCCAGGAGGACAACCTGGTGACCATCGGCATCGTCCCGACCCGGCCGCACACCGGCTACGGCTACATCAAGATGATGTCCCGCGGCCGCACGCCTGCCCGTCCGCGCGGTAAGTGTTTCAAGGTGGAGAAATTCGTCGAAAAACCTGATGTCAAGACTGCGGAGCGTTATCTAAAACACGGAGGCTACCTTTGGAACTCCGGAATGTTCGTCTGGAAGGCGGCGGTGATACAGGCAGAGATTAAGTCTCATCTCCCCAAGCTTTATAACAAGCTATCGTTGATGTTCTCTAAGCCGATTGAAGAAACTCGGTTTCGGCCGGGCGCCGGAACCGTTAAAGAAACCGAGTTTCTGCCAGGCACAACCGCCATCAACCCCAAGCTTTGGCGTGCTATCGACCCCATCTCCATCGACTACGGCATCCTCGAGAAGTCCCGGCGCGTAATGGTGATCCCGGCCAGGGACCTGGGCTGGAGCGACCTGGGCTCCTGGAACGCCTTAAGCGAGATCCAGGAGAAGGACAAGAGCGGCAACGTCTTCAAGGGCGACTGCCTCGACCTGGACTCGTGCCGCACGACGGTCTTGAGCCACAACCACCTCGTCGCCACCATCGGCTTGAAGGACGTCGTGGTCGTCGACACCGAGGACGCGCTCCTCGTCTGCGACAAGCAGCGCACCGAGGACGTCAAAGAGATCGTCGCGCGCATCCGCGCGCACAAGCGCCCCGAGCACTTCACCCACAAGACCGTCAAGCGCCCCTGGGGCAGCTACACCGTCATCAACCACGGCAACGGCTTCAAGGTCAAGCTCGTCCACATCGCACCCAACAAGCGCCTGAGCCTCCAGCGCCACCTCAAGCGCTCCGAGCACTGGGTCGTCGTCGAGGGCGAGGCCAAGATAACCATCGGCCGCGACGTCTTCTACCGCCGCCCCAACCAGAGCATCTACGTCCCCCCGCGCGGCGTCCACCGCCTCGAGAACGCAACGCCCAAGCCGCTCAAGATCGTCGAGGTCCAGTGCGGCGCCTACCTCGAGGAAGACGACATCGAACGGCTTGAGGATGATCACGGGAGAATCAGCCAGGGGGCTTTTTAGCTACAGAAAGGCGGAATCGTGAAGTCGCGCAAGTTTTATGGATGGATACCCGATAGGCCGGACCAGCGGGATTACTCTTACCGGGCGATCAAGCCGGTCATCAGGGTCCCTGCGGAGGCGGACCTGAGGCCGTACTGTTCGACAATTGAGGACCAGGGCGCCTTGGGTAGCTGCACCGCCCAGGCGCTGGCGGGAAACCTGGAGTTCCTGGACAACCGGCCGGACAACGTCTATACGGACGTCAGCCGCCTCTTCATCTATTACAACGAGCGGCTCATCGAAGGCACGACAGAGGTCGACGCAGGCGCTTCCCTGCGCGACGGCATCAAGTCTTTGAAGAACTACGGGGTCTGCGACGAGTCCGCCTGGCCGTACGACATCCGGCGCTTCGCGCAAAAGCCGCCCGCGCGCTGTTACGAGAAGGCGAAAAAGCGCTGCATCGCGTCCTACTACCGCATCGAGACCCTTTCACAGATGCTGGCGTGCCTGGCGGACGGTTTTCCCTTTGTCTTCGGTTTCACGGTCTACGAGAGCTTTGAATCGGCGAAGGTCAACCGCACCGGCATCGTCCCCATGCCCAAAAAGGACGAGCGCGCCCTGGGCGGCCACGCGGTCATGGCGGCGGGCTACGACCGGAGCAAGAAGCGGTTCCTCGTCCGCAACTCCTGGGGCGC
>CAZUQR010000005.1:75150-88653 GCA_964622605.1 uncultured Planctomycetia bacterium | reverse complement strand
CGGAGGCCGACCTGAACCACATGGCAAAGGAACCGGCCTGCGCGCTGAAATGGGAGGGTGTCGGGAATGCCCGATAGTCCGTGCTGGCGTCGAAGACCAGGCCGTCGCCCGAGACGCCGGCGCCGGCCGTGGTGCCGCTCTGGGTGCGTGTGCCTTGGCCGCTGGCATAGCTGGCGGCTTCCGAGATCGAATCCAAGGCATCATGGAAAAGAACGCCCGGATGAGCCAAACCATAGCTGCTCGGGAGACCCGCGTTATAGGCGCCGTAAGGATAGATAGGCTTGTTGTAGATATAGACGTCGTCGATGGCGCCCTCGGCGTTGTCCGTCCCTGAAGACTGGTAGTCGCCGAAGACGAGGGCCGCGTCCACCGGCCCCATGTCCGAAGCCGTGGTCGTGCCGGAACTGTGCTTCGTGCTCACGCCGGTGCTGTACTTGTTGCCGTTGAAGTAGATGCGACAGACCTCGGCCGCGGTGTCGTCCCAGGTGAAACGCAGGTGCACCCACTCATCGGCGGCCCAGAGGGCGTAAGCTCCTTCGTCAATGGTGGCCGTGGACTGGTTACCCGAGCCGTCCCGGATGCCGAACTCGAGGGTGGCGGTCGTGCTGTCGTCATACACCCGCGCCCAGATAGCGTTGTTCGTGCCCGAGGCCGCCGTGCCGAAGAGGTACTTGGCCTCGCTCTGGGCCGCGGCAAAGGCGTAGTTGGGCCTGTACCAGAACTCGATCGTCCCCTGGGACCAGTCGGGCTGAAGGTCGGCCGAAGGCGCGTAGAAACACTCCCCGTCGTCATCGATGGTGAAGCCGCGGTCGCGGATACAGCCCGTGGCCGTGATGCCGATGGAGACGTCCTCGCTCGCCGTGGCGTCGCGGTTCGAGGTCCCCTCGTTGTTGTCCACGCCCGTGCCGCTCGGCTCGTCGAGGCGGTAATGGGCCAGGAGGAGCTCCTCGGGCGCCCCCGAAGAAGAGATGATGCGGGGATATTGTTCCGTGGTCTTGAAGACAGGCGCGTGGCGCGGCTGGGAAGAGCCGTCGAGCATGAAGACGGCCGCGTGGTCCTCGGCGCGCACGGCATAGGCGCCTTCGCCCTCGTCAAAGCCGTCAGCGTCCTCATCGGTCAGGCAGCGCGTCTCTAAGGCACCTTGGCTGACCGTCGGCGTGGCCGGGTCCTGGTAATCCGTCACGGCGCTTGTCGAGGTGCCGATAAGATCGATGATTTGATTGTCGTGGAAGATGCCGATGTCGCGCGAGGTCGAAGGCGTCCCGCCGTGGGAACCGCTCATGCCGCTGGCCACGTAATCCGTGGCGTCGTCGTCCACCCGCCGGTCCTCCGTGCCCGAGCCCGTCTTATCGTATTGGATATGCTTGACGATTTTGCCGGTCGGATAAATGGTCCAATGCTCGGTGACGTCCGCCTCGCCCGTCAGGGTGAACCTGTTTTCGATCCGGACGCGGGCGGCGTTGGCCTCCAGAAGATTCAGGGTCGAGATCGTATCGATCTGATAGGCGGTATCCTGGTCGAGCTCGGTCAAAAGCTCGGTATCCAATCCGTAATTCGAGCTCCAGCCGCTGCCCGTGCCCTTGTAAAACTCCGAGACGCCGGCGTCGTCCTCGGAGAAGACGAGCTTGAAATCCGAGGTCGTCAGGCCGCCGGTATTGACCGTGATGGCGCCTGTCGCCGTCGTCGTCGTCAGCTCCGGGTCGACCTCGATCGCCCCGCTCGCACCGGACTCGTAGAACCAGACGCGGCTCGTCGGGCCGGTGTGGGGGTTATAGGGGGACAGGCGCGCAAAGCGCTGGGCGTGCGTCTGGCCGCGGTCGCGGCCGCCGGTCTTGCGTTGCACGAAATCCTTGAAGTCCTTCCAGGCAAGCACCACGCCGCCCAGCTCCTCCTTTTCGACGCGCTCTTCGA
Source organism: uncultured Planctomycetia bacterium (assembly GCA_964622605.1). Lineage (GTDB taxonomy): Bacteria > Omnitrophota > Gorgyraeia > Velamenicoccales > Velamenicoccaceae > CAZCSY01. The sequence goes on along the minus strand of CAZUQR010000005.1, from coordinate 86,742 downwards.
CGAGCTCCTGGGTCGGACCGACGAACAGGCGCCACACCCGCTTGAGCTTGTAGACCGTCACGTCCTCGGCGTCCTCGGCGATCGCCTCCGGGTCGCTCAACACCGTATCCCAATACAGGCGCACGTTGTTGTAGCCGAGCGTGTCGGTGTTGGTCGTGAAGGAGAGCTTGTGGAAGTATTCGGCGCCGTTGAAGCCCAGGCGCATGGTGAAGGCGCCCAGGCCCGCCAGGTTGTTCCGGAGCGTGACCGTGCCGTCCCCATTGTCGGCGTAGGAGAGCGCGCCGGCAGGCAGGTCCGCCTCCTCCCACGCGCCGAAGAACGGGAACCGGCGGCCCTGCACGTAAAACCTGGAATTCTTGACCTTCTCCCTGTATCCTATGCCGTCCTTTTCGTCCTCCTCCAGCGCGACGCCTTGCGGAGTGAAGATGTATTTCTGCTTGCCCGCTGCCGAGCGTAGGATGACCTCGTAACGATTTTCATTGATGACGCGCAGGATGAAGGGGGTCCACATCTTGTCCGCGATCTCGATGGGGTGCGTGATGTCCCCTTCCCGGGCGTCCGAGAGCGGCAGGTAAAAAAGGTCCGGACGTGTCTGGGAGTTGATGACCTGGACCGTGAAGGCGCCCAGGGAGACGATGCCGCGGGTCTCTTTCTCGATTCCGGCCTCAACGATCTCTTCCTCTTCTGTGGGGGCGATTTCTTCTGCCGGCGCCTCTTCGGCTGCTTCCTCCGCCTCTTCTTCCCCGGCTTCCTCTGCCGCGGCCTCCTCTTCTTCGGCGGCCGGCTCCCCTTCTTCCCCTGCCGCCTCCTCCATCCCGAGCGGCGCCGCGGTAATGGAGAAGTGTTGGTCAGAAACATCATAGATGCTGAGCTCCAGGCTATCCGAGAGCTTGAGCATCGCCTTCTCGGTGACGAGCTTGGTCTCCTTGGGGATGGACCAGATATACCTTCCCGTGTTCTGGGTCTCCTCGACCCGCCTGAAGGTCTCACCCCCGTCTATGGAGTACTCGATGAGAATGGGATAGGTGGCCTCGTAATCCCACGCAGACCAGCGCACCTCCTGCTTGGAGCCGATGCTCCACTGCTCCCCGCCGTTCGGGGCAAGCAGGATGATGTTGCCGACGGCATATTGCAGCGCCAGCAACTCCAGTCTTGAAATGGAGGAGACCTCTTCGGTCGTCAGGTGGACGCGGGTGCTGAGCTTGCGGCCCGGGGCGAAGTCGCGCTTGGAGGCGTAATAGTAAGCGCCGTTGTCGCACGTGAGCTTATACGTCTTGCCGCCGTCGGCCGAGATGTCCACGGTCGCGCCGCGGCCCCGCCAGCTCGGCATCAGGATGCGCACGTCATAAGGCGCCGTTATCTCGCGGGTCACGAACAGGCCCTCGAGCACGCCCTGGGACTTCTCAAGGTCGCCGTTCGCGCCGATGCCCACACCGTGGAAATACGGCAGGCTCACGGCCTCTTCGCCCGCGATGCCCGCGTCGATCATCTGCGGCTCGGGGTCGGCGTAGCGCCGGACCCTGATGGAGTGGTAGTGCGTGATGCTCTGGCCCGCGCCCCCGCCCGAGGTCTTCAGGCCCACATACCCCTGCCGCGGCGCCTTGCTGTCCTGACTCCTGTCCTTGTAGGTGATCTCGGCCTGCCGCTCGGTCAGGTCGCTGTTGTAGCGCTCAAAGGTGATGTCTGTGTCTTTAACCTTGACCTTGTATTCGTAGCGCGCCCCCGCTACGATCGGGATGGCATCATTGGCCACCACGATATTGCCCACCGCGATGCAGTGCTGCGCGTCCGGGATGGCCGAGGCGTACGCGGTGTAGTTCGTGTCCGTCTCGACCATGGGCTGCGCGTCACGGAAGATACAGCGCGCCTCAAAGCCCGTGTGCGCGGTCGCGGCGTACTCGATGATGCCGTCCTTGAGCGCGAACTCCTTCGAGTAGATGGCCGCGGCGTCGAGCGCCAGGCCGCCCTGGACGAGCGCCGCCGTGCCGTTCGGCGCAAAGAGCGTCAGCCACTTCGTCTCATCAAGCGTGGCGCCGGAGAAATCTTCGTAAAAATCGAATGTCGCTTCAGGGTCGGACAGGTCTTGGGCGGCGGGATTGCCGTAGTAGATATAGATCAAGGTCCCCTCTTCGGGGACCTGGGGGACCTTCACGTAAAACTCCGCCACGCGCGCCGACGCGTTGCCTGCCACACGTTCCAAAAAGTGCGGGATGCGCGTCTGGCCGTCCGCGAGCGTGAAGCGCACGTCGCTGAAGTCCGGCTTCGCGTGCCCCGCGCAGTGCACGACCGCGCCCTGCGCCGCCACGCCCTCGCCGATCTTCACGCGCACCTGCGCGTTGAAGAGCGGCTCCCCGCCCATCGTGGAGACGCGCAGCGGCCGGCGGTAGCGCGCGCCCGTCAATATCGGGTTGCCGAACGTGCCGACGACGCCCGAGGAGTCGCGGTACGTGATGTGCACCTCGTGCAGGACGCCGTCCTCGCCAAGCTTCGCCCGCCAACTGAGCTTGCGCCCCTGCATGAGCCCTTCGGACACCGGGGTGCCGCACACCACGGGCACGTAGTGGAGCCCGCCGTCCGCGCTCACCTCCAGCGTGACCTGTCCTTCAAACGCCCACACGGCCGTTACTTGCGTGACGATGCCACGCGTCATCGCGCCCTCGGCCTCGATGGTGACGCCGTCGGCCTTGACCGGCGGCAGGACGAAGTCGCCGGTCCCGTCCGCGCGCCAGACCAGGGCGGATTCGTAGGAAACGGTCTCAGCAGAGACAGTTACTGAATAACCTAATACCAATAACGTGCAGAAAGCGAGGAGCGCGCAGAAAGTGAGGCCAAAAGGGACGCGCGCAAACCTTAACGACTTGCGGCTGATGCGGGTGACGCACGGTGCGGCAACGGCTTGCCGCACGCAACTACCGGACGGGCTGCCTATCCGTTCCCTCCCCATTAAAACAAGGTTACGCCCGACCCAAAAACAGCGCAGATGATTTATTATAGCAAGCGGCCAAGATTGCCGAAAGATATTTTTTGAAAAAATATTCGTCCGATGCGAAAAAGGGCGGGGATTTCTTTTCCGTGGCGTTGTTTTTCGGGTTATGTGCCGCTCTGCTGGTAGCATCTTCCTAACTCCGTTAAAAATGTAACACTTATATATACATTTAGGTATCCGTAAAAACCCACTTTCGCGCTGCACAAACTACTCTATCTCAAAACTCAAAGTGGAACTAACCAGCCAGAGTCTTTTAGTCCCACTCTCCGGGACTAAAAGAGCCAGGCTACTTAGTCCCACTTCTTGGTGAGAGGGCATGTTTGGCAAATTTCTCATAGTTGGGCGAAAACAAAAAGTGGAACTAACTAGTCTGGCTAGTTAGTTCCACTCCTCCTCTGCCTTCATAACTTATTTGTAATGAGGCAGTTTTGTTCCTGCTTTAAGGCCAGCTTCCTTTAGCTTCGGCACGTCGGCCCTCTTTAACCAACGATAATAAGACGACTTGCTCAATCCGAGTTCCTCGCGGATTTGGGTCTCATCGCAGCCGTTTTCCCGAAGCTGCTCCACCCTTCTTAGGCATGCCAACCCTCTTTCAAAGTGGCCCCCTGGGGAGCTATTGGTCAAGTGGGGGGCATTTTTTGCTTCCCCAGGCTGCTCTTTGCCTTGGAGGGACAAGCGAAGCTGCCTAGACCAAGAAGACACAGCCCTGTGGATCTGCCTAGGTGTCTTTGCGATCGCTTTGGGCCTTTGAGAGTACTGTTGCAGGATGTCATGATACTCCTGACAGGCCCGGCTCCGGTCTTTATGGAGCCCTGACAAGATAAAGTTGCTTTCTACTAACCTGTCTTCCGCAACCGTTAACAGGTAGTGATTCAGAGTGTGCCATCTGTAATTATCAAACACTTCACAGAGTCCCGCTCTGAATGCATTCAAATGGATGTAAGTAGAGGCGGCCAACAAATAGGAATCTGAATCACACACCATGGCACGGAAGGGCCCACAAAACACATGGCCTTTTCTTTTGTATTTTTTGTTAAAAAATTTTGCGTAGCTTTCAAAAAGAAATTTCATGGCCCGTGAAAGATTGGGTTCCTTGATTTGCAAAAGCAGGTGCAGGTGATTTGGCAACAGCGAAAAACAGAAAAGGGATATTTGAAAAACGTGGCATGCCTTCCTGAGAAGTTGTACAAGGCGCGTATAATCCCCGCGTTCGCGAAACAACAATTCTTCTCCGGGTGCTCTTTGGGTCACATGGTAGATTCCTCCCTGAAATATCAGCCGGTGCTTGGCGCGCTCATACCGGATTACATCCCGCTGATCGCCAGCTTTGAGTATGATAGCCATCCTTCCTCCTTTGTTAGGGTGGGACTTTTTAGTCTGGCTCTTTTAGTCCCACTCTCCGGGACTAAAAGAGCCTGGCTGGTTGGTTTCGCTTTTCGGGGGAGGCTTAACTGTGAGGGAGAGGTGGAACGGGTTAGTTAAGAGCGGAGAGGGTGTCCGAAAAGCCTGTTTCGACTTAGTGCAACCTTATTACATCAAAGAAATTGCGGTTAGAAATTGTCCAAATCGACCAGCTTGTTCTTGATGGCGTATTTTATGAGGTCGCTGGTCTTGTGGAAGCCTAATTTGTGAAGCATGTTGTTCTTATAATTTTCCACGGTGCGGGCGCTGATGAACAGGGCGCCGGCGATCTCTTTGGCGGTTTTCCCCTCTGCCACGAGGCGCAGGACATCCATCTCGCGCTCGCTCAGGGTGGCGGCCTTGCCCATGTCGTCGGGGGCGCGGCTGACCTTCTCCATGATATAGGAAGAGGCCTCCCCGCTCAAAAAGACCTGGCCCGCCGTCACCTTGCGCAGGGCCGGCAAGAGGTCGTCGGCGGCATTCTCCTTGTTCAGGTAGCCGCGCACGCCGCCCTTGAGGGCGCGCATGACATACGCATCGGCCTTGTGCACGCTGATGATGATGATCTTGGTCTTGCGAGAGATCCGCTGGATCTGCTCGATGATCTCGAGGCCCGATTTTTTGGGCATCGTGATGTCAAGGAGCAGGATGTCAGGCTTGAGGCGGGCCACTTTATCCAGCACCTCTTCGCCGTCCGCGGCCTCGCCGACGACCTCGTACTCGTCGTACTTGTGCAGGATCGTCTTGATCCCTTCACGGATGATGTCGTGGTCGTCTGCAACGATAATCTTGTAAACCATACATTCCTCTAAAAGATCGGCAGGTCCACCTGGATCAACGTGCCCACGCCCGGCCGGCTGCGGATGTGCATGCGTCCGCCGAAGAGCTCGATGCGTTCACGCAACCCCTGAAGGCCAAGCTTCACGATATCGTCTCTTCTGCGGTGCGGCCGCTTTACGTAAGAGCCGCAATCAAAGCCGGTCCCGTCATCCAAGACCGACAGCCGGGCACTGTTGCCGCGGTACAGTAAATTGATGTCCACGCCGCGAGCCTGGGAGTGCTTGGCGACGTTGGTAAGCGCTTCCTGGACGACACGATACAAAACAAGGCTGTACTCCGGCGACAGCTTCATCTCCTGGTCGGGCCCGTTAAAAGTGATCTTGCAACTTGTCAACTCGCGGTACTGCCCGATCAACGCTTCCAGGCTTTCGATCAGCCCCAGGTCGTCGAGTTCCGGCGGCCGCAGCAACTCGGAGATATTGTGGGTCTTTTGCATCAGCGCGTCCACGATGCGCTTGCTCTTGGCGATGCGGTCCTTCTGCTCGGCCGCGCCCTCTGGCAGGTCGCCGTCGATGAGCCCGAGATAGATCTTTATCGCGCTCAGGTCCTGGCCCATCTGGTCGTGCACCTGGAGCGAGAGATTGTTCTTCTGCTCCTCCTCGACCCGGATCACGGTCCGGCACAAGAGCTCGCGGTGCTCGGAGTCGCGCTTGCTCCGACGGTACGTGAGGTACGCCATCTGGACGCCGAGCGCCAGCGCAACGGCCAGCGACCCAAAGAGGAGCCGCACCGAACGGTCGCGGCTGGCCTGGGCGCGCATCAGCTGTTCGTCGATCATCCGCAGGTTGTGCTTCTGCAAGGTCTCGTCGAGATACGCCTCGATCTGAAAGAGCTTGCTCTCGAACTCCATCAGGGTCCGGCGGATATCGTTGATGATGTCCGTCTTCGCCTCGCCCTCGGCGACGGCCGAGGCGTCGGCGAGCTTCATGATCCGGTCGCCGATCGCGCGCAGCTGCCCCTGGCTGTCGCGTGCCGTCGCGATCCAGCCGCGCTCTTCGGCGGTCGTCGCCATCGAGGCGTAAAACGCGATGTTCTTCTCAAAGTTCTCCGTCGCCTCTTTCGCCAGATCGGTCTTCGCGACGGCCGCCGCGTCGAGGTACCGCGCGCTCTTCCAGAAGATGTAGCTGCGGATGCCGATGGCGTACTTGTTGTTGCTCGACTTCATCTCCTGGGCGGCGTTCTGCAAAGGGATGTCCACGCGCGCCAGGTGCGTGACGGTGCGGTTCAACATCTCGATCTGCCGGACGCCGATGAGACCGATGGCGGCCACCAGCGACAACAGACCTCCGAATCCCAAAACCATCTTCCAGTCAATGGGAAAGCGGCGTTTCATTGTTTTGCGGCAAGATTGTTGAGCCACTCGCGCACGGACTCGGCGTCGTCCGAGAGGGGGTCGAGTTCGAGGAAGTTGAGGTAGTGGTAACGGGCGTTCTCAACGTCGCGGAAGTAATCGTCGAATATGATGCCTAAGTTATAGTGGGCCTTGGCGTTACGCTGATTGAAGGCGAGCGCTTTTTTGAACTCCCCGACAGCGGATTCGAATTCTTTGGCCTGCGTATACATAACGCCCAGATTATAATGATACCTCTCGGCCTCTGCTTCGTAACGCCCCTTGGCCTTGGCGGTCTGGGCCTCCAGGGAGAGGATGCGGGTCTCATAGGCCAACTGTTTCTTTTTGAAAAACTCTTCTAAGCTCTTTATCCCAACTTCGTTTTCCTTGCGCAAGTTGGTCACCATCTCGCGCAACTTGTTGATGTCTTCGGTCGCGCCTTCGGAAAGGTCCAGCTTATTCCTGAACTGCTCGGTGACCTCTTCGACCTTTTTGATCGCGGCGTCGCGCTCCTGCGCAAAGACCGTCAACTGATCGAGGACCTTTTGCCTCGCCTCATCGGCCCCCTCTTTCTCCTGCCGCGACTTTTCCTTGAGTCCGCGCATCTGCTCCTGCGCCTCCTCGGAGAGGCGCCGCGTCTCGGCGCGGTAGCGGCGGTTGTTCTCCGCCTCGCCGAAGTAAAGCATGAAGCCGATGACGGCCGCGAGGACCAGGAGGCCGCCGACAAAAACCAAAAGGACCTTTGTGAGATTCATGACGTAATGTTTTCTCCGGGGCGCGCCGGCCCTAGGCATTGCCCAGCGCTATTCGATCCCGGGGGGCGCGCCGGCCCCACGCCCTGCCCGGCGCTATTCGATGCGCCCCTGGGGGCCCTATTCGATGCGCCCCTGGGGGCCCTATTCGATGCGCCCCTTGGGCTGTTTGGTCAGGATGCCGTACGTCCGGACCTCCTCCGCTTCGGCATCGACGCGTTCCTCCTCGCCGGTGGTGATGTGCGGCGTCAGAAAGATCGCGAGCTCCGTTTTGACCTTCTGCTCGGACTTGGTGCCGAAGAGCCAGCCAAGGAGGGGCACGTCGGACAGCCACGGATAGCTCGAACGGTTATCGCGGACCTCTTCTTTCATCAGCCCCGCGATCATCACCATCACGTTGTCGCGCACCTTGACGGTCGTCTCGGCCTGCGCGGTCTCGACGACAGGAACGGAACTGCCCAGAGGCGACGTCGCGGTCTCGCGCACGGAGCTGACCTCGGGCCGGATCTTCATGATGATGAAACCGTCGTCGGTGATCGTCGGGGTGACGTTGATCTTCACGCCCACGTCGACGAAGTTGACGGCCTCGGCCGTCGTCGTGGTGACGCTCGACTGGCTCTGCGTCTGCGAAAAGTAGACCTCCTTGGCGCCGATGAGGATGCTCGCCTCCTGGTTGTTCAGCACCATGATGCGCGGCCGCGACAGGACGTTCGTCTTGACGATGGTGTCCAAAAAGTCGATGACGAGATTGAAGTCGTTCCTGTCGAGCGTCCCGACGGAAAACTCGCCGGCCTCCTGCACGCCCGTCAGCGGGAAGGTCCCTTTGAGCGTGATTGGGTTGAGGCGCCTGTACGCGAAGATCTTCTCCCAGTTCACGCCGGTGGCGGTGCGGTCGTTGAGCGAGATCTGCACGATCTGCGCTTCGATCTGGACCTGCTTGTCTCCTTCGTCGAAGGCCTTGATCATCTCTTTGATCTTCTTCAACTTCTCGGGCAGGTCCGTGACGGCGATCTTGTTGGTGCGCGTGTCGATCTGGACCTCGCTTGCGCCGGGGGTCAAGAGCGAGGCGATCTTGCTCTGCATCTCGTCAGCCTTGGCATAGCTGAGCGTGAATATCTCGGTCCGCCGGGTCTGTTCGAGGCTGCGCAGGGTCTTCTCGAGCAGATCCAGGCTCTCAGGCTCATCCATCAGGATGACCGTCCCGGACTTCTCGTCGATGATGATCTTGCCGACATCGGACTTCAGCTGGCTCAGCGTGTTAAAGACATCTTTTGGCGAGGCGTTCTCTAAATGGTACATGCGGACCTGGCGTTCATCCGTGTAGCGCTTGCCATAAAGCTGGTTGTAGCGTTCGGTCGTCATGACCGTGACGATGTCGCCCTCCTTGACCGCGGCGAGTGCGTTGTTGATAAGGATGATCTCGAAGGCGTCTTGGAGCGTGACGTTGTTGAGGAAGATGTTGACACGGCCGGCGACCTCTTTTGTGGGCACGATATTGATGCCCATCTTGAGTGACATGATCTTCAGAAGCTCAATGATGTCAATGCCTTTGAGGTCAAGGGAGATGCGGCCCGGCTCCGCATCGGTGATCATCGCATTCGCGTCGCTCGCAGGCGCCGAGGCGTCTGCCGAGGCGGTCATGCTCTCTGGCGTCCGTGCGGCGTCCTGCGCCAGGGCCGACGACGGACCAAGGACGAGCGTCGCCAAAAAGACCGGCAGGAAGGCACGGGCGGCACGATTAAAAATGATCCGCTTTGTTAACATGGCGACGCCTCGAGAGAGCCCTTTAGAAAGCCGTTAGCGCACAAGCCGTCAGCGTAGCTCAATTTCCTTGTCATCATAACTCAAAATGACGCGGTCCTTCAAGATATCTTTTACGCGCGCGACCTTGACCAAGCTGCCGCGGCTCACCATGAACGTGTGCCCGCCGCCGACGTCCTCGATGATGGCCTGCGGCGTCTCGGCCCAGATGATCCCCACCACCTTATAGTTCGTGATGATGCCCTGGATCGCCTCCTGGATCGCCTGGGTCCTGACCTGTTCCGGCGTAAGGGTCTCTTCGCCCGGAACCTTCGGCACCGGCGCCGTCAACGCGAAGATATTGCGCCCCTTGATCTCCTGGACATACAGGGGCAGCGGGCCGATCTGTCCGATCGAAAGGTCTCCCAGGTCCGCGGCCCGCGCCTTTGCCTCGAGATTGTCGAGGAAGTCGGACTTGGGCAACCCCACCCAAAAGTCCAGGACGAGAAAGAGCGTCGCCGCGCCGCCGGCCGCCATCAACGAAATATTCGCCGTGCGCAAGGTAAAGATCTTCTGCGCCCGCTCGAGGACCGCCTTCCTGATGAGCCGCAGCTGCGTCCGGGGATCGATGCCCCGGCGCGAGCGCCCCATCCCGTGCCCCCCGCGCGGCGCCTGCCCCGGCGACTCGATGATACGCAACAGGTTCTCTTCCGGCGTCAGGTTCTCTCCGGGCATCAAATCTCCCTCTCGGCGACGACCTTGCGCACGATGTCGCGGTCGACGACCATCTTGTTCTCCATCACCAGGCGCTTGAGCGCGTTGTGACAGATCATCGCGATGCGCCGCGGGTAGCCCTGCGTCTGCTGATAGATCTCCGTGATCGCGTCGTCGTGAAAGAGCGGCATCGGCGAGTTGTAGCCGGCCCGGTTGATGCGGAAGGCGATCATCTCCTTGGTCTCGATGTCGTCGAACGGGTTGATGATGTAGCGCATGCTGACGCGGTCCAAGAGGTTCTTCATCTCGCGGATCTTGGGCAGCAGTTCCAGCTGCGACAGTAACACGAGCTGCAGCAATTTAAACTCGTTCGTCTCGTAGTTGAGCATGACGCGCAGGACCTCGAGCGACTCGGTGTTGAGCTTCTGCGCTTCGTCGATGAGCAGGACGATGGTCTTGTTCTCACTGACGCCCTTTTGAAAGAGGTACTGCTTGATCGCCTCCTTCATGTCCAACAGCGACGGCGAGGCCTTCGCCGTCTGGATGCGGAACGTGCGCGCGAGCGACTCGACGAAGACCTGCTGTGTGTCGTACGTCGGGTCGAGGACCATGAAAAATTCGATGTCCTCGCGCTCCCTGAGCATCTGGAAGAGCTTGCGCGACAGGGTCGTCTTGCCCGTGCCCACGTCGCCGAGGATGACGCTCAGGCCGCGGCGCAGCCGGATCTCGATCAAGAGCCGCGTCAACGCCGCCTGGTGCTCCTGCGACTGATAGAAAAACTCCGGGTCCGGGCTCGTCGAGAACGGCTCCTTTTCCAGTCCGAGTATCTGATAATAGCTCATCGCATGCGTGGGCGCTTAAAAACGGCTTTGAGGACCGGGAACCTTGCCTGGCGAGAAAAGAGTTTCCAGGCCGGACTCGCGGCCTGCCCCCTATTATCTCACAATGCCGGCTACGGCGCTATTCTTCATACCACCCCACCACGCGGCCGGTGGGCAGGTGCACAAGGACCTTGACACTCTCCTCTTCGCGGCTGCCGGTCACAAGGGCGCTCTCGACGCGGACAAAGTTCGAGGACGCACCCAGCCTCCCCTGCGCCACCAGGTTCCCGATGAGCACCGCCTCCGGTTGGCTGATCCCCGCGTAATCCTGAAGGTCCGAGACGATCGCTCCAGCCGTCATCACAATGCCGTCGTCGGAGGTCCCCTCTTCGCCGTCGACACCGGCGCGGAAGTCCCGGATCTTCTCAGTGAGATCTTCGCTCATCCCCAGGGCCTGCAGGATCACGGAACCGGCGGTATTGATGTTGACCGCGCCCCCGGAGAACGTCGTCACGTGCGGCGCGAACTGCGCGTACATCTGTGGCTCCACGCCGCTGACGAGCAGGGCCTCTTCTTTATAGTGGATATCCGCGCTCGCCAGGTTTCCGCCCACCGCCCCGTCCCCGTCGATGCCGGGCAGCCGCGTCAGGACGTCGGCGGGTGACTTGTCGAGGGAGATCAGCCCTTCTTCGTCGGAAAACCGCAGCCTCAACGTCTTTTGCCCGAAGGCCACCTCGCGGTCGCGCAGATCATAAAGGGTCACGGTCGTCGGCGTCTCGTCGTGCGAGAAGATGATCTTCGTTATCTCCGCCGAGGCCATGCCCGCATAAAAAGATTCGTTCGCTCCGGTCACGTGACGCGCCAGCCTCAATTCCTGCAGCACGCTCGACGTGGTGCCGAGGGCGAGAATGGAGAGCACGGCCACCGCGCCGATGGCAACGAAAAGGATCGACCCGCGCTGCACCTGCCGGCGGCAAACGCGCCGCGCCTCTCCACGGACAGCCCCCC